>DLMI01000088.1:36131-114090 GCA_002478145.1 Acidobacteria bacterium UBA7540 | reverse complement strand
CGGACTGTGCGGGGCGCGAGACGGGGAAACAATTAGAAGCGTCGGTGACGGCGGGGTTAAAACCCCGCCCTTCCCCGTCCGTAATGAGAAATTCCTGCTAGCCCCCGATGTACACCATGGTGCGATCCGGCTGAACAAAATCGGGCTCATTAATGCGGTGGCCGGGCTCTTTCTGGTAAACCGCGTTGAGGAAGAATCGCTCGATGTCGCTGTCCATGGCGCCATTGCGAACCAGATGCCGCACGTCGTGCTCTTCCATCGAGAACAAGCAAGTGCGCAGCTTTCCGTCGGCGGTCAGGCGAATCCGGCTGCATTGCCCGCAAAAGGGGATGGAAACCGGCGCAATAATCCCAATTTCGCCCTGCCCATCCGCGAAGCGATAACGCAATGCGGTCTCGCTGGGAGAGTGCCGAGGCGCCTCGAGCAAGGGAAGGACCGGGTTGATTGCCGCGACGATTTCCCGGGCCGTGACCACTAACTCGCGCTTCCAGGAATGATCGGCATCCAGGGGCATGAATTCGATGAAGCGGAGGATAATGTCACGCTTCCGGGCGAGACGGGCAAAATCCACAATTTCATCGTCGTTGAACCCTCGCACCAGCACGATGTTCACCTTGACAGGCTTCAAGCCCGCCTCCAGCGCGGCATCCATTCCAGCCATCACTTTCTCGAGTGAACGCGGCGTGCGCGTCATCCGGGTGAACTTTGCCGGGTCCATCGAATCCAGGCTCACGGTGACGCGGGGAGAGCCAGCCGCGGCGAGATCCCCAGCCATTTCAGGTAAAAGGTAACCGTTGGTGGTTATCGCCACGTCCTCAAGGCCGTCGATTTGCCGCAATCGTGAGATGAAATCCACAACCCCCGGGCGCAGCAGGGGTTCGCCTCCCGTAACACGCACTTCGCGGATCCCGAGCCCCACCAGAATCCGGCTGAGCCGCAAAAACTCTTCCCAGTCCAGCAGTTCCCGGTGCGGAAAATAGTTCTTCGGATCGGCGGACTTGCAGTAAACGCAACTGAAGTTGCACCGGTCCGTCACCGAAATGCGAAGGTCGTGAATGTCACGCCCGAACTTGTCTTTCAACATCATCGCTGCGAACGAAGGTTTTGGAGTGCGGCAGCTTGCTGCCGCTTTCTTACCGGCCAGCTTGCTGGCCGGATCGCCGCCTTGTGCCGAGACGACCGCGAGCAAGCTCGCGGGCGATAAAGCGGCAGCAAGCTGCCGCACTCCAAAGCCACGCCTCAAACAAAAAAACCTACCCGCGTTTGGAGTAGGTTCTGTTCTCCTTTCCAAACACGGGAGGCGGCTCGATTTCTCAAGTCACCCTGACGGCCCGCAGGGCATGGACTTGTGTTGTGCCTTTAGCACCCCGGGCTCGGAGAACACTTTTATCCTAAGATATTAGATGACCGGAAGCAACATAAGGTTCTCGCGGCTGGCACATACATTGGTTTGTATGTGTGGGCCGATTGCTCCGTCAACTGACGGACTGCACCCTGGATACCGGGGAGGCTTTTGGGCGGGCCAGGGGTCGCCGATCCCGCAGGCGCGGGATCGGCGCCACGCGCGGATGGGGGCCAGAAATCCTCGGCCATTGTTTACTCGCTGGGTGGGATTTGCCGTGCGCCGTGGATAAGAGCAAGCACGTCGATCCGATCAGGCTTGACGTAGCAGATGATTTTCGAGGCCAAAGTCCGCGCGGACCGTTTCGACGGTGGTGGTGCGCCCCGCTTGACTATCGGCCAGCCCGGATTCGATGGCCTGACGCACGTAGATCTCACGCATCAGGTCATCCCAGGTAGAGTTGTCCCGCATTTTTTCGATAAGCTTTCGGGCCTCTTCCTTGATGTTGGTCGTTGCCATCCGCAGATCCCCCTTCCCCGACCCCAGCGTACTTTAAGCAATGTTACGATAGCACCAACGCACGCGCAACCAGTGTCAGGGGGATCGGACCACTGGACTCCCAACATCCGAAACCCCAACAACCCCGGCTTATAGCAATTGCACGCTGAGCCCTGGTATTCTTGAGAAGCTTCGCTCGTCGCGGGTGGCCACGGTGTAATTCCTGGCAATGGCGGTAGCGCCGATCATCAGGTCACGCTCACCGACCGCAACGCCGCGCTTGGCGAGGTCGGCCCACAGCGAGGCGTGCACCCTGGCCACGGTGAGATCAAAAGCGATGACGGGAAGCTGCGCGAGCAACCCCTCAATGAAGGCTTGACGCCGATGGCGCTGGCCGGCCGTCCTTGCCCGATGAACGCCGTGCAAGAGTTCGGAGGCAGTCACCGCCGAGATCGCCACATCCTCCTCCGCATAACGAGCCGAGAAAGTGTCCAGGGCGAGATCTCCCCGCTCCGCGGCGATCAGGACACTCGAATCGATCAGCGTGGCCATCTCGACTCTGCTACCGTGGATTGCTTCGCCATCAGGCGCTCCACCAGGGCGAGATACTCCTCATCCGGCTTGGGCAGTGAACGGAGCAGCTCCGCCAGTTCCCTGCCACTGAACTTCGGCGGCTGGGCCGGCAGAATTTCGCAGATGGGCTTGCCCCCGCGTTCCACGACAAAACTCTCACCCCGATAGCGGACCAGGTTCATCAGCTCGGAAAATCTGCGGACGGTTTCGGTCGCGGAAATACGTAGTTTCATAAAATCAGATTTACATATTCTCTCGGCGGCCGTCAAGTCCGCTTTCGTTGTCACCCCCGCGCATGATGTAAAAGAAAGGGCCGGTCGCGCTGCTACGCGGCCGGCCCGGAATGCCCCACCATCCAGCCCTGAGTCAGACTGAAACTTTTTCCTCGACCTCTTTGGCGGCATCGCCAATCTGGACTAATTCGCCCTTGGGCTTCTTCAGCACTATCTCTTCATAGTACTGGCGGGCTTGCTGAGCCTCCCAGGCAGTCTTCCTGCGTTGACGTTCTTCCTCAGCCGCGGTGATGGGGATGTCGTGCTCCTTCGGACGCACGCGGGCAGCATCTTCAGCGTTCACATCGAGTGAATGCCCAGTGCTGTTGAGTTCCACGGCTGAGACAATGCCTCTCTGGAATCTCCTGTCACGCGGCGTTATCATTCAACCCAATGCTTTCGAGCCTTGCCGTAAAACAGCGCGCTCTCGACCTCGGCTTTGACCTAGCCGGGATCGCACCCATCGGGGTCTGGAAAGACCTTGAGTTTTCCCGCCAGTGGGTGGAGAAGGGCTTCAACGGGGAGATGCGATACCTTGAGAACCCCAAGCGCTTCGATCCGCACTTGGTCCTCCCTTCTGCCAAATCAGTTATCTGCGTCGGACTGGTCTATAACACGTCGCTTCCTTATCCTGCAGCCACCGCGCCTCGCGCCTGGGTTTCGCGCTACGCTTGGGGGCAGGATTACCACGAGATAATGCGGGCAAAGCTCGAACAGCTTCGCGCGGCTTTGGAAGAGCTGGCGCCAGGCGTCGAGACCCGGGTCTTTGTTGACAGCGGCCCCGTTGTCGAACGAGCCTTCGCCCGCTTTTCGGGAATCGGCTGGATGGGAAAGAATACCTGCATCATCAATCAGGAGAAGGGCTCCTGGTTTTTCCTCGGGGTCATCCTGACCAGCCTTGAGCTTGCACCAGACTTGCCCGCTGCCGACCGTTGCGGGTCGTGCACGGCGTGCCTCGATGCGTGCCCCACGGAGGCGTTGGTTGAACCCTACGTGATGGATGCGTCGCGGTGTATTTCTTACTTCACTATCGAAATCAAGGGAGCAATCCCGGAGCAGTTCCGGCCAAAGATCGGCGCCAATGTCTTCGGGTGCGACATTTGTCAGGATGTGTGTCCCTGGAACAGCAGCCGTCAGCCGTCAGCTATCAGCCATCAGCCGAGACTTTTCCCTCAAAAGCAAAACGCAGATGAGCGTTGCGGCAAGCAGGCGGCGACTACGAAAGTCCCGCAGTTCCACCCAATGACTTTTGCGCCGATCCGCCCCACGCTGGAGGAGGGAAGTGCTCGTAAGCAACTGGCAACGGAAAACGGACGACTGACCACGGACAACGGACAACGGACCACGGACACTCCCCGCTTTTCTCTGTTCAACCCGGCGCTGGATGTCTTGGCCTTAATCAGTGAAGATGACTTCCGCCGAATCTTCGCCCACTCGCCCATCAAGCGTGTGAAGTACCGCGGCTGGCTGCGCAATCTCTGCGTGGCCATGGGCAATTCCGGCGATGAGAGGTTTGTACCCTGGCTCGAGCAGGCTGCCCAGCATTCTGACCCCATCGTCCGTGAACACGCCGCCTGGGCGCTCGACCGCCTGCGCGGCAAGTAACACAGCGCGGCAGCGACGCTCGCCACGGGCGTCCCGGAGCCTGATCGCAAAGATGGTTCTGGGGGCCGCACCTACGACCCAGTTTCAAAGCACAACTCAAGACCATGGAATGTTTCTGGGGAAGTATTTGCCTGCTATAATCTCTGCCGAGTTCACCATGACACCTTGGGCAATGCAACTTGAACGTGTCCGCGAGACGGGACGGTGCTCGAAGCATGATTTGGCGTTATGTCATTGAAGGTCCGTGGATCGTCTTTTGCGCATACTGGGCCGCGGGCGCGCTGAAGACGCGCAGGACCCTCAGCCGGGAATCCTTGGCGTCGCGTTCCGGCTTCCTCTTTCTGGAAATCCTTGGCTTTGTCCTGCTCTTCACCGGCATAGCGGAGATCGGCGTTCTTGGTCATCACGTTGTCCATCAGACATACGCTCTTGCCGTTACGGGCGTCGCACTCACCTGGATCGGCATCGCTATCGCTCTGTGGGCTCGCTGGCACCTGGGACAGTATTGGAGCGCCAGTGTCACTCTCAAAGAGGACCATAAGCTCATCCGTACTGGGCCCTACGCTCATTTCCGGCATCCCATCTATTCCGGAATCGATCTGGCCGCGTTGGGCGGAGCTTTGGCAATTGACCGATGGCGATGCGTCGCGGGAGTCGCCTTGATCGTCCTGGGCTATTGGATGAAGGCGAGGAAAGAAGAATCCATGCTGGCCGCGCAATTCGGGGAAGCTTATAAAGAGCACTGCCGGCACACCGGTTTCCTGATTCCGAAGTTCTGGTAAGAGGCCACGCGGCCTTGCCTTCGGAGATCCAGTGTCAAAGAACCACCCGGAATAACTGCATCAAAATCTGTGAACCGCGTTATAATCCGAGGCATGGGAGAAGTCGTTACAACCTTGCCAGCCCCCCTCAAGGCATGGGAAGACGGGACGATTCGGGTCGGGTCTTCGCGTGTGCTCCTTGATTTGGTGGTCCACCACTTCAAACAAGGCGCCACGGCAGAGCAAATCCAGCACAGTTTCCCGTCAGTCACTCTCCGCGACATTTACGGCGCGATCTTCTACTATCTTGAGCACACCGAAGAAGTCGAAACGTATCTCGCGAACCAAGAGACACAGGCCGAAGAGATCGAGCAAACGCTCCGTAGCACTCAAGGCCCCACGTGCGTCCAGAAACGGCTAGAAGAGCGGCACGCCCGCATATTCAAGTGAGCCCCCTTTCTGCATGTTGAAGGTCCTCATTGATGAGAACCTCGACCAACGCATTTTGCGTCGGCTGCAACTGCGCGTTCCCGACTTGTTGTATACCCTCGTCCAGGAAACCGCTTTGGCGGGAGCACAGGATGCCGCGCTGCTCCAATGGGCAGCGGGGAACCAGCGCGCGCTTGTAACCCACGATCGAAAGACGATGCTTAAGGCTGTGTACTAGAGAATGCGTTCTGGGCAGAAAACTGCCGGGTTGGTGATCGTGAGGAAGGAGTTGCCTTTGATCAGGGCAATCGAGGATCTGGTATTGCTGGTGGAGTGCTGTACGGAGATAGACCTTGAAAATCAGGTCGTATTCATTCCCCTCTAATCTGAGTCTGCGACACAGACTCGTTCCGAACTTCGTCGCGGCGGGCGGCGTTTCGCGTTTACTCACCGGCTCAATGGACGCCGTCACACCGGAGATGTGGCCTGCTACCTTGGTCGTTTGGCGATGGTGTGGATGGGTTCGCCAAGCAACACGTCGGCAGCCTCCATCCATGCTTCAGCGAGGGTGGGGTGGGAGTGGATGGTTTGGGCGAGTTCAGTGGCGGTAAGTTCGGCACGAATGGCGGCCGGATACCCTCCCGGCCCCGCCCCGATTACCACTACGCCAAACGTTTCCACAGTGATATCTCCTCGAGTTTTTGTTTGATTGCATTCGCAAATTTGGCGGCCGTAGCGCCGTCGATAATACGGTGATCGGAAGACAGAGTCATCTTCATGATGTCCCGCACAACGATCTGGCCATCCTTGACCACCGGTTGCTTGAGTGTGCTCGACACGGCGAGGATGGCACTTTCACCGGGATTGATGATGGCGGTGAAGTTCTCAATATCCAGCATGCCCATGTTGGAAATGGTGAAGGTGCTTCCCGCCATTTCGTCGGGTGTGAGTCTGCCGGCGCGCGCCTTGGCAACCAACGCGGTGGCGCGGTCGTGCAGTTCCGCCAGGCTCAACTCATCGGCGTCGCGGATCACCGGGACCACCAGCCCTTGCTCGAGGTTCACCGCCAAGCCCAGGTGCACCTTGCTGTGCCAGCGAACGCTCTTGCCGTCTGTGGTGCTGTTCACGATCGGGAACTCGACCAGACTGAGCGCCACGGCTTTCAAAATGAAATCGGTGAGCGTGTAAGACGCCCCCTGGGCTTTCAGTTCCGAGCGGAAATTGACCAGCCCGGTCATATCCACAGCCACGGTGACAAAGAAGTGTGGAGTGGTGGTAAAACTCTCCACCAGCCGTGACGCAATCACTTGTCGCATTCTGCTCATCGGTTGTGGCTTTTCAGCAATGGCTCTCTGAACCGCCGCCACGGTGATGCGTTGGGGGCCGTTCTTACCTTCAAGTGTAAGGATGTCGATGTTTTCCTTGGCCGCAAGTCTCTTGGCCGCCGGCGTGATGCGGAGTTGGTAGTAGCCCTTGGATTCCAGATAATTCTTTACGTCTCGTTCGACAATCCGGCCGTAAGGGCCAGTCCCGACGATCGGCGAGGGGTTGATGGCAGACTCCCGGGCGAGCTTGGCGGCGCGCGGACTGATTCGGAACACTTCTGGGGCCATCACGCTGGGCGCGGGATGGAGGGGCGGTTCGCGAACCGCCCCTACATGTCTAACCTGCGAAACCGGAGGTTCCACACGCGCTTCGGGCATTCCTCGAGCCGGCGGCGGCGCAGGCGGTCGTAAGGCTTCTTTTGAAACGCTGGGAGCTTCTGCTCGCCTTGGCTCGGGTGCAGGCAACGCCGTTTCCGGAATGGCTTCTCCGGGATCACCAACAAAACCGACCGTGGTGTTAATGGGGACGGTTGTCCCTTCCTGGACTACGATCTTTAGCAGCGTCCCTTCGAAGAAGCTTTCCGCCTCGAGTACGGCCTTGTCCGTCTCGATCTCAAAGAGGATGTCACCCTTGGCGACGGTGTCTCCCACCTTCTTCCGCCAACGAACAAGCGTGCCCACTTCCTCAGATTGCCCCAGCTTGGGCATGGTGATCGGTCGAACCATGATCGTGATCCCTTCTCCCCCCGGAAGGGCGGGGTTTTAACCCCGCCGCAAAGCCCTCACCCACCACTTCGTGGTCCCCCCTCTCCCGCCTGCGGGAGAGGGGCAAGGGGGTGAGGGCAGCGGCGGTAGCGGCGGGATTAAAACCCCGCCCTTCCCAATTCGTGGTAAGACCCTCCTGCTACAGAATGGCCTTGGCGGCCTCGAAGATGTCATTGGCATTGGGAAGGAAAACGGCCTCGAGGACGTGCGATTGCGGGGCAATCCCGTCCTTGGTGCCCACTCGCAGGATGGGAGCATCGAGATAATCGAAGACGTTTTCCTGAATCGTCGCAATGATTTCGCCCATGAAACTGCCGATGGTCACCGACTGGCTGGCCACCACGCAGCGCCCCGTCTTCTGCACGGAAGCGAGGATCGTCTCCTTATCGAGCGGGATAAGGCTGCGGATGTCCACCACCTCAGCGCTCACACCCAATTCCGCCTTCAGTCTTTCGGCGGCCTGGAGGGCGTCGGGAACCGCCGGCCCCCAGCCCACCAGGGTGATGTCGTCGCCCGCGCGCTTCACGTCCGCGACGCCCAGTGGAACCAGATACTCTTCTTCCGGCACCACGCCTTTAACGCCATAGAGGAGTTGAGATTCAAGGAACAATACCGGGTTATTGTCGCGAATGGCCGATTTCATCATGCCCTTGGCATCGTAAGGCGTGGCCGGATACACCACATACAAGCCCGGAATATTCGCCACGCTCGATTCCAGGGTTTGCGAGTGCTGGCCGCCGTATCCTTTGCCGCCTCCAATCGAAGCGCGTATGACCAGTGGGACTTCGACCTGCGCACCCGACATGTAATGCCACTTGGCAGCCTGGTTGCAAACCTGATCGCCAGCCATCAGCAGGAAGTCCATATACATGAGCTCGGCAACGGGCCGCAGGCCGATCATGGCTGCGCCCACCGCCGTCCCACAAATTGCGGCTTCGGAGATCGGGGTGTTGAAGACGCGGTCGCGGCCAAAAGCCTCGAGCAGCCCCTTGCTGAGCTTAAACGCTCCTCCATATTCAGCCACGTCTTCGCCATAGAAGATGACGCGCGAATCTCGTTTCATCTCCTCGATCAAGGCTTCCTTGATGGCATCGCGATAAGTAATCTCGCCCTTGGCCCTTTTGATCGGGGCGGGCGGTTCGATGATCTTCACTTTTCGATATTCGGGCGGGACTGCCTCCACGCAGGTGTCCGTGTACATGTACTTTATGACATCCTTGGGATCGGGGTCAGCGGACGCCGCGGCGCGTTGGGCGGCGCGCGCATTGCGCTCGCGAACCCTTGCCTCCACGGCGGCCACGCCCGCTTCGTCCAGGACGCCACACTCCTGGAGCTGCTTGGCAAAGGTCGTGATGGGATCAACCGCTTTCCAGGCCGCTTCTTCTTCGCGCGTCCGGTACTCGTTGCGTGGGTCACTCAGCGAGTGGCCGTAATAGCGGTAGGTATTCACATCCAGGAAAACCGGGCCTTTCCCATTGCGACACATCTCAGCGGCACGCAGCATGGCGTCGCGAACGGCAAGGACGTCCATGCCGTTCACGACCTCGGCGTGCATGTTGCAGTCGGAAAAGCCCGCCGCGCGCCGCGCCAGGTGTGCAATGCCCATCACTTCGTTGTCGGCGCGGCCCGTCATCCCATAGTGGTTGTTGAGCACGAAAAAGACGATGGGCACGCCGAAGCGGTAATCCCCGGCGAGTTCGTTGGTGAACTGAACTTGCGCGGCGAAATTCAGCGACTCGAGCACCACGCCGTTCGCGAAGGCCCCATCGCCCGCAAAACAGCAGACCACGGCTCCGTTGCGCAGATAGCGGCTTCCCACCGCCGCCCCGGTCGCGATCGGTACGCTGCCGCCCACGATGGCGTTCGCTCCCAGGT
The DNA here is from genome assembly GCA_002478145.1 of Acidobacteria bacterium UBA7540. Next base: position 104,645 of record DLMI01000088.1, on the reverse strand, counting down.
GGCCGACGCTGAAGTCGGCGATGTGCATGCTGCCGCCGCGCCCTTTGCAGTACCCGCCTTCCTTTCCGAAGAGCTCGGCGAGGGTGCGATAGACGTGCTCCTCAAGAGCATCCTCAAGGAGTTCTGCGTGCGAGGCCGCTTTCGAGTCAGGGACGCGCTTCCGAAGCCGCTCGTCATTCATGGCCCGGATGGCGAGACAGCCCCGCGCCAGGCTGTCGCCGTGGCCACGGTGGGTGCTGGTGATGTAATCCTTCAGGTTCAAGGCGCTGCACGCTCCCACGGAAGCGCCTTCCTGGCCGATCGATACATGCGTCGGCCCCCGGTAATTGAAATCCTTGATGGCTTCGTACGCGCCGGACCGCAGCTTCACAATCATTTCTTCCATCTCGCGGATCATCAGCATGTCTTCGAGGAGATCGATGGCTGTCCTCGCTTCAATTCGGCCCGCGGCGAGTTCGGTTCGCAAATTTCCTCTGAACCGGTAACCGGGGATCTTGCCGCAATCGATTTCGAATGGCCTGAAATCAGGTCTTAAATCGCTCAGGTAACCTACACTCATTTTCACGCTCCCCAATGCCGCTCCCTTTTACGCAGTCGAGAGTCGAGAGTCGAAGGTCGAAAGTACAAATGCGACTTCCCTTCGACTCTCGACTGTCGACTCTTGACTCTTGACTGCTCTTACGTCCGCACTACCTCAACGCCATTCTTGCGAAGTTGGCTGGCAAACTTACGGTCGATTTGTTTGTCCGTTATCAGCACTTGAACTTTTCCCAGTTGCCCCGCGCAAGCGAAGGAGACCTTGCCTACCTTGCTATGATCAGCCAAGAGAAAGACCTGCCGGGCATGCTGCATGACGAGTTCCTTGGTATAGGCTTCGCTCGGATCGGTGGTCGTAAGCCCTTCCTCGAGACTCAGCCCCATCGTGCCCATGAAGGCCTTATCCACGTGTACTTCATCCAAGGTAAGACGAGTGAGAGCACCGACCAGGGTTTGGCTGAGCCGGCGGAATTCGCCGCCGATCAATATCACCCTGGGTCCTTGAGCCGCCAGTTCAATGGCCGCGCGCAGGGAATTGGTAACCACGGTGAGGTTCGAGCGGTCTCGCACCAGCCGCGCCAATTCCAAAACCGTACTGCCACCGTCGAGAAATATCGTATCGTTCGGCTTGATGAACTTGAGAGCTGCCTGCGCGATCCGTTGCTTTTCTCTGGCTGCAATTGAAGTCTTGTCGTCGAAGAGAGGCTCTTCCAGCCGGCTTTCCACCCCGACGGCCCCGCCGTGAACGCGCCGGACCTCACCCAGGCTCTCCAGTTGGGCCAGGTCACGGCGAACTGTGGCAGAAGAGACCTTGAGCTGGCGGGAGAGCTCCTCGACACTAACCACATGGTCCATCCTCAGGATCTGTCGGAGCCGCTCGATGCGTTTCGGGGCGAGTTCTCTTGGCTTACGGGATTTCATTTTGCCACCACGAATGCGGTTCTTGTCATGCTGATCCCGCTCTGCGGGAGAAGCATCTCTGCAGTTTGTCTCGGTCGCACCCAATGCTCAATTCTGATTGATTATATGACAAGCGTGATCGAAATCAATCAAATTCTTTCGCGGCGTACATGATACCTCGGAGGCGCGATTTCGTAAAGCGGGAGACTCTTGGGGCGGGGGGTCTGTTGTGAGCGGTCAGGTCGGCAGTCCGGTGAAAGAAGGCGGCTCGGAGCAATTATGAAGCCTGAATGATGAATTCTGAATTGGCGTCTCCCCACTGCGTTCTGCCTCCTGCTTTCTGCTTACTGCCTGCTGCCTTTTAGGGGCTGCCCCGACACCCACGGGGCAGCGGGGGAGGGGTGGGGGGCTTCGCTCGCTGTCTACTGTCACCTTCTCTCTGCTCGTCACCTGGCTGCTCAGAAGAACCGCAGGTCCAGAGGGCGGGACCTGCGCTGGCTTGCTCGCCTGAGGCTTTTCTTCTGACTTCTAATTTCTGACTTCTGCCTTTCCAGTAACACCCTTTCTTTTCAATAACATTCCCGCTTTTAACGAACAACTAATTTGTTTTCAAGTACATTCCCGCTTCGCCCTGAGTTTTTCCACAGCGACCCTTTGTTTTCAATAACATTCCCGCTTGGTCCGTTCATTTTTTAGAGTTACTACACGTCCGCAGCCCCAGCGTGCCCGGACGGAATGTCGATTCCCAGGATTCTGTGGAGGTTCTCCAAGTCCGTGTCATCGTGGGGTGGGAAGCAATGGCCGTGAGGTTCCCGGCGGGGAGTTCGTTTCGGCGGCTCAGCAATATCCTTAGCTTTCGGTCGAGCGCGTGATCGAATGGGCTTTCCTGGCGCGGGATCATGCCCCGCACTTCCCCAACAGGGGCAAGTATGGGGTCCCATTCCCAAATGTGTCGGGATCTCACATCGATAGGCTAGCATAACGACCGGATCTTGTCAACAGGCAATGTGTCCAGATGCGTAGCCCAGATTTGAGGGGAAGGCACTGAATTGAATGGAAGTGCTTCCTGACACAAAGGGCGAGGCCTAGGGTCCTTCTCTAGACCACAAAAGCCGTCCCACCAAGAAACTCTTTGTGATAGAATCGAATTTCTGGGCTTTCACTACAAGCAACTGGGTTATAAACCCAAAGGTACCGACGGATTCCGGAATCGAAATCTCCGTCTAAACTATCCCTGTCGAGGAGGCATGAAATGAAACCAACCGAGAAGAAGAGTTTGAATTCACCCGATGAAACCCGCACTTTCCCCAAGGGCAAGGTTGCGACGGCCACGGTGGGCGGCGTCACGTTTGGGCGCGCTACATTCGACCCGGGCTGGAAATGGTCAGAACATGTCAAGCCGATTGCGAAGACCAAAAGTTGCGAAGGCGCACACACCCAATACATGATCTCGGGCCGCCTGCACGTCAAGATGGATGACGGCACCGAAATCGAGTTCGGCCCTGGCGATGTCGGCGTCATTGCTCCAGGACACGACGCGTGGGTCGTCGGAAATGAGCCCGTGGTCATCATCGACATCACCGGCTTGGTCAACTACGCCAAGAAGTCTTGAAAACACGCCCGATTAATCGTTTGATCGGAAAGCTTTTAATCGGGAAGCCCGGCTCTACGAGTGTCAGCACCTCGCGAAGACTCCAGGCTGTTTTTCGTAGTGTCCTTACATGGGATGTAGGGCCGGGGCTCGCCCCGGCCTGGCCGTCCCGTCCCGCCTTGCGGGAGAGGCGGGCCTACACTCGAATTGGGACACCACCCTATTTTTTTACCCCTTCACAACATACAATGAAATTCGAGGTGACCCGAGGCAAGGCGCTTACTGCCGGCGCGGGCAGAACCTTTTCACAATGAATCGAGGTGGACCACCATGGAACTGATCTTTGCTTCAGCGACGGAGCAAGCCAAAGCCATCCGCGACAGGCAAATTTCCTCGGAAGAGTTGGTGAGAGCGTGTATCAAGCGAATCGAGGAGGTCAACCCCAAGCTGAACGCCGTCGTACAACTTCCCGCTGAAACTGCGCTGCGACAGGCCCGCGAGGCGGACAAGGCTCTCGCCAAGGGGGAAATCAGAGGGCCGCTGCACGGCGTTCCGTTTACCTTGAAGGACGCCATCGAAACTGAAGGAGTGATCAGCACGGGAGGAACCCTGGGCCGCGCCTCCTACGTGCCCAAAGAGGACGCCACCGTCGTGAAGCGCCTGCGCGCTGCCGGGGGCGTCCTCCTCGGCAAGACGAACTGCCCCGAACTCGGCTGGGCATGGGAAAGCGACAACCTCGTTTATGGCCGAACGAATAACCCTTATGACCTGTCGCTGTCGCCGGGGGGCAGCGGCGGCGGTGAATCCGCCATCATCGCGGCAGGAGGATCGCCACTCGGCTTGGGCAGCGATGCAGGTGGGAGCGTGCGCTTCCCCGCCCATTGCACGGGCATTTCAGGTATCAAGCCGACTTCCGGCCGCGTTCCGCGCACCGGCCACTTCCCCGGCCCCGGTGGAACGCTTGATGCGCTCTGGCAGATCGGCCCTCTGGCGCGATCCGTAGCAGACCTCAACACGGTGCTGCCTATCATCGCCGGGGTTGACTGGCGCGACCCGGCCATCGTCGCGATGCCCTTGGGCGATGCGACCAAGGTTGATCTCAAGGCCCTGCGCGTCGCGTTTCACACCGACAACGGAATCGAAACAGCCACAAGAGAAACAACCGAAACCGTAACGAACGCAGCAAGAGCGCTCGAAGCAAGCGTGACAGCCGTCGAAGAGGCTCGCCCGCGCGACATCGAGCAAACCTACGAAATCTATCTCGGCCTATTCACCGCCGACGGAGGTGCGGGGCTCGAAGAACTGCTCGAAATGGCCGGAACGAAAAAGGTCCATCCCCTCATGCAGCGCGTCCTGGACCTCCAGCGCTCTAATGCTAAGTCGGTAGCTGCGTTCGGGGCCTTGATAGGCCAATGGGACGCGTTTCGCCGCTCCCTCCTTTCCTTCATGGAGGGATTCGACGTTATGGTGTGCCCGGTTTGCTCATTCCCCGGCATGGCCCACGGCTCGACCTACGACCGCCTCTCGGCTTTCAGCTACACCATGACGTATAACCTGACAGGCTGGCCCGCAGCCGTTGTTCGGGCAGGGAGTTCCCGGGCAGGCTTGCCGATTGGCGTGCAGATTGTGGCGCGTCCATGGCGCGAGGACGTCGCTCTGGCCGTAGCCGCGAAAATCGAGAGGGCTGTGGGCGGCTACGAGCGCCCGCCGCTCTGACATGGAGCGGGCCTGCCTTCCAGGTCCCATGCTAAGATGCTTCAGCAACCTGCTGATTCCTGCTTGAATTCAAAGGCGCGCGACCACCCTGCCGGCAGCACTCCCTCTTGAGGGATTATGACTTACGTCCCCTGGTCTTGCCCGCTGACTACAGACTACTGAATGTCATTTTTGTTTCTGCCAAGCCCGCACAATCTGCTATAGTAAGGACCAGGTGTAGACAAGATACAATGGACTATGATCAGCTAGCCAGCTTTCTGGAAGTCGCCAAGCTGCAGAGTTTCTCCCGCGCGGCCGAGAAAATTTTTCGCACGCAGCCCGCCATTAGCGCTCAAGTGCGGCTTCTGGAACAGGAGTGTGGGGAGAAGCTGTTCGACCGAAGCGGCAAGAAGGTTCTCCTGACCCCGGCGGGCGAGATCCTTCAGCGATACGCGGACAAGATGCTGGGCCTCCATAAGGAGGCCCTGCAAGCCATCGCCGAGCTGAACCAGACGCCACGCGGAAAACTCTACATGGGGGCCAACGAGGCGACCTGCCTCTACGTCCTGCCGAAGACTTTTTTCAAGTTCAAACAGCTTTACCCGCTGGTGCAGATCAGTATCTACCGCAACTTCAGCCACAAGATTTTGCAGAAAGTGCAGGAAGGCGTCCTGGACCTGGGGATCGTCACTCTGCCGCAGTCGGCGAATAACATGGAGGTCATTCCGGTCTTTCGCGACGAAGTCCAGCTTGTGGTGCCCAAGAATCACCCCCTGGGGAAGAACAAAAGCGTGACCCTGGAGGAGATTTCGCACCACCCGCTCATCCTGCCGAAGACCGGCCACACGCGGGTGGTGATTGACCGGCTGTTGCGTCAGTACCGTGACCACATCCAGATCTCCATGGAGTTGGCCAGCGTTGAAACCATCAAGAAGTTTGTGGGTGCGGGCCTGGGGATTTCCCTGATTAGCAGGACCTATGCGCAACCCGAGGTCCTAGCCGGCGTGTTGAGGCTGATTCCCCTGGAAGGCGAGAAGATTTACCGGGAACTAGGTTTGGTGTACCGCCGGGACCGATACCTGTCACTCCCTGCCAAGGTCTTCATCGATGTTGTCCGCGAATCGACCAAGACACCTAATTCTGTCTCCTCATCCACGACCACGAATCCTATTCGCTAGCTGACCTGAGCGCACCCGGGCCTCCGGTTCGCTCAGGCGGGCAGGGATTGACTTACACCGGAGGCAAGGGACGAATTATGGTTAAAGAAGCGACGACTCCTGCAAAAGGCAAGAAGCCACTCGTCGTCATGAAGTTCGGCGGCACTTCGGTCGGGAACGCCGAGCGAATGCAAAATGTGGGCAAGATAGTGGCCGAGCGTGCTCAACACGCCGACCTCGTGGTGGTGGTTTCGGCCATGGGCGGAGTGACGGACATGCTGATTCGTGCGGCCACGGAAGCCAGCGCCGGCGATGGCGAACACTGGAAGAACGTACGCCGGGAGTTGGCGCGGCGTCACCGCGAAGTCGCTGACCAGCTTCTCTCTGCGGCCGACCAATCTTTGGTGTTGCCTCGCTTGGCTGCCCAGGTCGGTAACTTTGAGAACCTTTGTTCCGGTTTTTCCCTGGTTCGGGAAGTTACTCCCCGCGCCATGGATACACTTTCCAGCCTCGGCGAAGTCATGGCCGCGAACCTCCTGGCGGCCATCCTCCGCTCCCTGGGCATTGCGTCGGAGGCCGTGGACGCCACCGAACTCATCGTCACGGACGACAACTTTGGCAACGCTTCTCCCCTTTTCGACGAGACCGCCGCCAAGACCCGCCAGCGCCTTGCCCCGCTTCGCAAACGCGGGGCCGTTCCCGTCATTACCGGATTCCGGGGAGCCACACCCGAGGGCCTTTGCACGACGCTTGGCCGGGGGGGATCAGATTTCAGCGGCACCATTATTGGAGCGGCCCTGGATGCCGACGAAGTGTGGATCTGGACCGATGTGGACGGGGTGATGACGGCGGACCCTCGCCTGGTCCCAGAGGCGCGGATTGTTCCCGGCATCTCCTACCGGGAAGCCATTGAGCTTTCCTTCTTCGGGGCTAAGGTGCTCCACCCCAAGACCATTCAGCCGGTGATGAAAAAGAAGATTCCCGTCTGGATCAAGAACAGCTTTAACCCTTCCTGCCCGGGAACCCGGATCGTCCCTGCGGCGCCAGACGGCCCGCCCGGCGTGAAGGCCATCACCTCCCTGAGCAAAGCCAGCCTCATCATGGTCAGTGGAGGAGACCGACTGAGCTTCGCCCAGGTGGCAAGCCGGGTTTTCACTTGCCTCAGCCTGGAAGATATTACCGCCCTCATGGTGACTCAATCCTCCGCAGAAAATGTGCTGTGCCTGGCCGTCCACGATGCGGAGTTGAAACGGGCGAAAGCCAAGCTCGAGAAAGCATTTGAGCTGGAGATTATTCACGACCGCTCAGCCACGGTAGAGGTCATGCCTCACGTGGCCATTGTGGTGGCCATCGGCGAAAACATGAAAGGCACCCCAGGCATCGCCGGGCGAGCCTTCGGAGCGCTCGGGCGGCGCGGGATTAACATTATCGCTATCGCCCAGGGGTCTTCCGAATTGAGCATCTCATTTGCCGTGAAGTCCTCAGACGTGAAGGAAGCCGTGAAAGCCATTCACGAAGAGTTTAAACTGTAGTTGTCAGTCGTCAGTAGTCCGTTGTCAGTGGTCCGTTGCGGGCGGTCATCTGCTTGTGTTCAGGATGCGAAATCTCTCGTTCCCATCGTCGTTCGAAGCGAAGCGGAGAATCTCAGCATTTACAGACTCATTCAAATACAAGGTTCTTCCTCGTCTGTCAATAACAATGGCGGACTCCTTGGAATGACAACCTCGCGGGCTCCTTCAACAATGTGCCAGTCCTTGACAATGGACGACTGACTACGGACAACGGACAACTGACGACTGACAACTGACGACTGCCAATGTCATCTGCCTACCTCCAATGCATTGAGGAAGCTTGCCAGCGCAAGCAAAACCCGAAGAAGGATGCGCACGCGTGTGCTGACTGTGGCGGGCTTCTGGAGGTGAGATACGAGTTTGAGGCCTTCGATCCCGAAGCCCTTCGGCGGGCGTGGCATCAGCGGCGCTTGAGTGGCGAACCCATCGACCGCAGCGGGGTGTGGCGATTTCGCGAGTTGATCCCCTTCATTGAACCGGGCGACCGGGTTATCTCGCTCTCGGAGGGCTCGACACCCTTAGTGGGAACCCGCCGCACAGGATGGTGGGCCGGCCCCGTCCATTTGACCATCAAGCATCAGGGCAACAATCCCACCGGGTCCTTTAAGGACCTGGGGATGACCGCCTGCATCACGCGGGCTGCCTCGCGTGGCATCCGCATGGTAGCCTGCGCCTCGACCGGCAATACATCTTCCTCCATGGCAGCCTACGCGGCTCGCGCGGGCATGAAAGCGTTGCTCTTTGTGCCTTACCGGCAAATCTCCGCTGCGAAGCTTGCCCAGGCTTTAGATTTCGGCTCGCTGGTGGTGGAGGTGGGCGATACTTTCGATGAGGCTTTCAGGCTGCTCCGTGAGATCGCGCCGGAACTGGGTCTTCACTTGGTGAACTCCGTGAACCCTTTCCGCATCGAGGGACAGAAAACCATCGTGGCGGAGATGCTGGAACAACGGGCCTGGCGACCGCCCGACTACCTAGTGGTGCCAGGTGGGAATCTCGGCAACGCCTCCGCCATCGGCAAGGGACTGCGCGAGTTGAAAGAGCTTGGATTCATCGAAAAGGTGCCGCAGGTTGTCGTGGTGCAGGCCGCGGGGTCCAGTCCGTTCCATCAAATGGTGGCGGGCGGCTTGAACGAACTGACCCCAGTGGATAAACCCGACACTGAGGCCACCGCTATTCGGATTGGCTATCCCGCCAATTGGAAGAAGGCCCAACGAGTGTTGGAGTGGTGCGGGGGGTTCACAGAGTCCGTCACCGACAAGGAAATCTTTGAGGCAAAGGCCATGCTGGCTGAAGACGGCGTAGGATGTGAGCCTGCCTCCGCTGCGACTATCGCCGGGGTTCGAAAGCTCGTGCGTGCCGGAAAAATTCCCTGGCATGCGGACATTGTCTGCGTTCTCACGGGCAACCAACTGAAGGATACCGAGTACATCATGCGCCAGCGCTCGGAAGTTCAGGAAACCCGCCAGAGACTTCGCGTCGAGCCGAGTCTTGAGGCTCTGCGGAAAGCCCTGGAACAAGCACTCGGCGACGCGGCTTGAACAAGTCGAGAGTCGACGGTCGAAGGGGCTGGGGACTAGGGGCTGGGGCAATTTTGGATTTTAGATTTTGGATTTTGGATTGACCCTGCCTGCTGCTTACTGCCTACTCTCCCTGCGCTGGGGACTAGGGTCTGGGCCAATTTTGGATTTTAGATTTTGGATTTTGGATCGACCCTGCCTACTGCCTACTCTCTCTGCACAGGGGGATTGAGGAGCCCGCTAGTCGAGGCGCCGTCGCAGCAAAACTGAAGAATTCGCGCCGGCGCGTTACGTATTCTGGCTTTCCACGAGTTGCCGCGCCCGCTCGCCGGCGCGCACCACAGCTTTAATCAAAGTAACGCGCAAGCCCCCTTCCTCGAGTTCCAGCAGACCGTCGATGGTGCAGCCGGCCGGCGTGGTTACAATGTCCTTCAACTTGGCGGGATGCTCGCCGGTGTGTAGCACCATGGCGGAAGCGCCCAGCAAGGTTTGGGCGGAGAGTTCGGTGGAAAGGTCGCGCGGCAGCCCCATTTTCACCCCCGCCTCGGCCAGTGACTCGATAATCACATAAACGTAGGCAGGGCCGGAGGCCGAAAGACCCGTAATGGCATCCATGTGTTTTTCATCCACAACCACAGTTCGGCCCATGGAACTGAAGATCTCTCGCGCCAGGCGGATGTCATCTTCGGTGGCGTGCTGCCCTGCCGCAAGGGCCGTCATACCCTGGCGGATGAGGCACGGTGTGTTGGGCATGGCGCGGACCACGCGCACCGGCCGTCCCATTTCACGCTCGATCAAGGAGGTTGTCACCGAGGCCGCAGAGGAAATGATGACGGCGTCTTTTCTCAGCTTCTTCTTGACTTCGTGGAGAAAGCCCTTCACCTGTTGGGGTTTCAAGCAGATCAGCACCAGGTCGGCTCCGGAGACCGCCTGAACGTTGTTGGTATGCGCCTTGATGCCATATTTTTCTGTCAGGTAGTCGGCGCGCGGTTGGTGAGCTACGGTAGCCTCCACGCGCCCAACGGGAACAAGCTGCGAGCCCAAAATTCCCGACAGCAGCCCCTCCCCGAGTTTCCCGGCGCCGATGAGCGCGAGTTTCCTGACACTGGGCTGTAAAGCCTTAGCGGCTTGAGCACTCGTCTGCGAAACGTCTGTTCCTGGCCTCATGTCCCTCCTTGGATGCCCACGAACGGAGTGGCGGCATTTCTCCTCATAACTGCGGGTAGCCCGGGTAAGTGAGATTCCCTGCCGAGCTATCGTCGTGCCTCGGCTTGAGCGGCGGTGACTTCCTCCTTGGAGCCCCGAATCCAGGGCATCATTTTCCGCAATTCACTCCCGACCTTTTCAATCAGTTGCTCCGCTGCCTGGGCGCGCATTTCGAGGAACTTCTTCCGGCCCTGAGCGTTCTCTTCCATCCATTCATTCGCGAACCGGCCATTCTGAATCTCGGCGAGAATCTTCTTCATGGTTTCGCGGACGTGCGCGTCAATCACCATCGGCCCGCGGGTGTAGTCGCCGTATTCAGCCGTGTCGCTCACCGAGTAGCGCATATACTTGATCCCGCCCTGATAAATCAGGTCCACGATCAGCTTCAATTCGTGCAGGCACTCGAAATAAGCGATCTCCGGCTGGTAGCCTGCCTGGACCAGGGTTTCAAATCCCGCCGTGATTAATGCTGACACCCCACCGCACAATACGGTTTGCTCGCCAAACAAGTCTGTTTCGGTTTCTTCCTTAAAGGTGGTGCGGATGACACCCGCTTTAAGGCTCCCGAGACCTTTCGCGTAGGCCAGCGCGCTCTCGACGGCGTGGCCGGAGGCGTCCTGTTGGACGGCGAGCAAGGCCGGGACGCCGATGCCTTCCTGGAAAAGCTCGCGCAAGCGGTGACCGGGGCACTTGGGCGCGATCATGACCACGTCCACCGTAGGGGGTGGAATGACAAACTTGAAGTGAATATTGAACCCGTGGGCAAACAACAAGGCCTTCCCCTTGCCAAGATGGGGCTCGATCTGTTCCTTGTAAGCTTTGGGCTGCACATGGTCAGGGATGAGCACGGCGATAAGGTCGCCGCGCCGGGAGGCTTCCGCTGCATCAACGACCTCGAAGCCTGCCTCCTTCGCCTTGGCCTGGGGAGCAGAGGGGCGGACCTCACCCACGATCACCTTCATCCCGCTGTCGCGCAGATTGAGCGCGTGCGCGTGCCCCTGGCTCCCGTAACCGATAACAGCGACGGTCTTGCCCGCCAAGTGTTTCAAATCTCCATCATTCTCGTAATAGACTTTGGCCATTTCGTTTCCTCTTGAAGAAAGAAATACCCTCAGAAAGTCTTGACCTCCAAGGATCAATGCAGAATACCAGTTCTCCTCTTTGTCGTCATGTGCTGTATTACACTGGATCGTGGCGAAAGGGAAAATCAAGCCTGAACTCGAGCAAGCTCCGGGTGCGTGGCGCTGCGTGTTGTCTTGACGCAAGCGAAGGGAAGAAACGCCGGGGCTCGAGAGCCTGCCGAAGCAGGGGTCCGCCGTTTCTCCACCGGAATCTCCAGCAAATACTTCCCGTGGCTGGCAAAAATCAGCTTCGATTCAGGAAATGCTTTCAGTACTTGAGTGACGCCGGAATTGTCCGCTTCCGAATCGATAAACACGAAGGAAGCATTCGGAAAGGATTCATGGCGGTAGCAGGTGACGTGCTGCACCCCCCCGGTCCGCCGCAAGAAATTGAAGAGGTAGTCTATATCGGCTTCCGCTGATTCAACCACGCCCATCAGGGAGAATCCCGCCGGCCGGGCCGTCATCACCAGCGTTGTGATCTCCAGGCTCTTTCGCCGGAAAATGTTCATCACGCGGCAGATTGATATCATGTCGTTATTGGTTTCAAGAGTCAGCAACCACTGCATAACCTGCTCCATTCCAGCTCAATAGGACGCTGAAAAACGTCCGTCAACCGTGTCATTCCGACCCAGAGCGGAGCGAAGGGGAGGAATCTCGCTCTGGAAACAATGGACAACGAGATTCCTCGTCGTCCCGATCAGATCGGGACTCCTCGGAATGACAGGCTAGGCGGTTTTTCAGCATCCTGTTAAACCGCCCACAGATCGTCGAGCGCTTCCTCTTCCACCAGGACGCGCGGAGGCTCCACCACCATTTCCGCCAGGGATGCTCCGGGCGGCACGATGGGATAAACGTTCTCTGCCGGATCAACCCAGAAGTCGATCAGGCGCGGCTCGCGATCGCTCAAGAAATCCTGCACCGCATCCGCCACGTCGGTGCGGTGCTCGACCCGCGCGCCACGAATTCCATAAGCTTCGGCCAACTTCACGAAGTCGGGAGCGAAGTCCAAGTCAGTGTCGCAGTAACGCTTCTCAAAAAAGATCTCCTGCCACTGGCGGACCATCCCCAGGGCGCGATTATTGATGATGGCGATCTTGACCGGAACACGGTACTGCACAACGGTGGCGAGGTCGTTCAGGGTCATCTGGAATCCGCCGTCGCCCACAATGGCGATCACCTGTCGATCGGGAAATGCCATTTGCGCGCCCATGGCCGCCGGGAAGCCATAGCCCATCGAACCGAGCCCGCTGGAAGAGAGCCAAGCGCGCGGGCGCGTGAAATTCCAGAATTGGGCGCCCCACATCTGGTGCTGGCCCACGTCCACCGCGACGATGGCATCCTCGCTGGCATATTGCGAGAGCGTCTCGATCACGAATTGAGGTTTGACGTTGTTGGCGTATTTATCGTAGGTCAGCGGGTGCTCGGAACGCCAGGTTTCAATTCGCTGCAGCCACTGCTGCCTTTCAGTCGGGGGTGTTGCGTTCCTGCGCTGCAAGGCGGCAAGGAGGGCGCGCAATGTCTCCTTGGCGTCGCCCACCAGAGCCAAATCAACCCGCACGTTCTTGTTGACCTCGGAGGGGTCCACATCCAGGTGGATCTTCTTGGCGTTGGGCGCAAAACCGTTCAGGCGGCCCGTGACACGGTCGTCAAACCGCGCGCCGACAGCGATGAGCAAGTCGCACTGGCAGATTGCCATGTTGGTGGCATAAGCGCCGTGCATCCCCAACATGCCCAGCGAAAGTGGGTGACGCGAGGGAAAGCACCCCAGACCCATCAGCGTGGTGGTGATTGGAATATGTGTCAAATCGGCAAGCTCGCGCAATTCATCGGAAGCGTTTGCCGTGATCACACCACCACCCACATAAAGCACCGCTTTTCTGCTTTCCAGGATCATATCGGCGGCGCGCTCGACGTCATCGTCCGTCCACTCGCGCGCGCGCTCTGGAAGTTCGGGGCCGGCGATGGGGGGGTAGCTGGCCTCGGCATTTTCCATGAGCACGCTTTTGGGGAGATCAACCAACACCGGTCCTGGACGTCCCGATACAGCGGCTTTGAAGGCTTTCTGAATCACGGAAGGGACCTCGGCCGCGGACCGAACCAGGAACGATTGCTTAGTGCTGGGAAGGCTGATGCCGATCGTATCGGCCTCCTGGAAGGCGTCCTTGCCCATCAGCGACAACGGCACCTGGCCAGTCAACGCCACCACCGGAATGGAATCCATCATCGCGGATGTCAGGCCAGTGATCAGATTCGTGGCGCCAGGCCCGGACGTCCCGAGACAGACGCCGGGCTTGCCGGTCACCCGCGCGTAGCCGTCCGCAGCAAAGGCCGCAGCCTGCTCGTGGCGGACCAAGAGGTGACGAATGCCGGCGCTATATAAAGCGTCGTAGAGCGGTAACACGGCGCCGCCGGGGAGCCCGAAAAACACGTCCACCTTCTGACGGCTGAGGCTTTCCAGTAAGAGTTCCGAACCCGAGTAAAGTTTTCCCATTGTCTCTCTCGCTCCGACAGCGGCGGGGCGTTCACTACCGACCAGTCGGTAGGTAGATTACCATCCCCACTTGCCGCCGTCAACCTTTATTTCGGCTAATTCCTATGCCGTGGTGAGGTCAGGTGATTCTGTGGGTTCGCCGCTCAGCAATTAGGCTGGCGGCGCCGTAAGGATGAGACGAATTACGTTCCTGGTTAAGAGCGAACCATTCATTGTCTTAGTCCCCCCTCCGACCGAGAACTCACGGTCTCTTGGGGGTACCACTAAAACCGCAACTGCTGCTTCGTTCGACTGAGGATAGTCGAAACTTTTGGTCATGTGCAATTTGAATTTACTTATTGTTCCCATAAAATTAATCTATTAAACTTTTCTGCGGGGTTTGATTCGGTGATTCTGCAACGCACATGATTCGCAAATGACGCCAGCACCAGGGGATCAGCCGCGATGTTGTTTGGCGACTGACCACTGACAACGGACCACAGCCAGCACTCAACGCAACAGTTCTTCCAGCCGCACCGCCTGGTCTGTCTTCTCGTCGCGGTACTTGATGATGACAGGAGTGTAAAGGGAAAGGCCCAGTTCTTTTCCATGTCCGGTAGTGATGGCGCGGGCGCCGGGGACGACCACCGCACCCGGAGGAATCATCAGCGGCTGTTCGCCCTCGCGCCGATAGACGGCGTCCCGCACCAAATCGTACACGGGGGTCGAGCCGGTCAAAATCGTCCCAGCGGCCAAAACGGTTCCCTTACCGACGATCGTCCCCTCGTAAACTCCGCAGTTGCCGCCCACCAGGACCTCGTCTTCCACGATCACGGGCATGGCGCCAATCGGCTCCAGCACGCCGCCAATCTGCGCCGCCGCGCTGAGGTGAACGCGTTTGCCCACCTGAGCGCACGAACCCACCAGCGCGTGGGAATCAATCATGGCGCCATCGTCCACATAGGCTCCTACGTTCACATACATGGGCGGCATACACGTCACGTTCTTGCCGATGTAACAGCCATCGCGAATGGACGAGCCGCCAGGAACAATGCGGATGTTCTGGTCGCGCGGAAGTTGCTTTAAGGGGAAAGTGTGCTTGTCACGGAATTGGTAGGGCTCCCGCTGGAGATTGCCCAACCTAAGCGAGCGGAGCCCTTCGGGCTCCCGGCGGGTTTCGTCTGTGATGCCGGACAGCGGGAGCGCGGAGCGCTCCCCTACCTCAAGATGCATCTCCACCACGCGCCCAATCCGGAACCCCAGCAAAATCCCCTTCTTCACCCAGGTATTTACCTTCCAGCCGCTGGGCGAAGCGGGATCGGGCTCCGCCGCGCGCACATGACCTTCATTCAGCGCGTGCTTGAATTCGTCGAAGGCGCTGAAGTATTCGTCGCCGAATTCCTTGGTGTCACGAGCGTAAAGCTCTTCGATGCGTGGCTGAAGATTCATTTCGTGTACAAGCGGCCCCGGGCCGCGATGAGCTGGTTCAAGGGGTGTTGCTACTCCTTGGAAAGAATGTGGTAAGCTGCGGCCACCAAGCCCGGATCGAGTTCGGAACTTTCGTTCGCGTACACGGCGCCGAGCGCCTCCTTCACTCCCTGGGCGCGCTGCGCTTTCAGATACGCCTCGACCGCCTGCGCGTAGAAACGGCTGCGCGAAACCTTCTGCCGCTTCGCCGCCCGGTCCGCGGCACGGAAAAGAGGATCAGGAATCGAGATCGCAGTTTTCATACTGGTAGTATAACCTTGGTATAACCGAGAAGCAAATTGCTTCCACCAGATGGAATAGCAGTTGTGCTCGGCTTCGATCATGCCCATCACGGCCAAGGCCGTGTTTCCCCGCCATGTGGCCAAGCCTCACGCCATTGGTCTCCTGGAATAAGCCGCCAGAAGGGCTTGGTATCTCCACGCGATATGGTATAGGATTGCTACAAGGAGCGGAGTATTTTGTACCACGACCGAATCGAGATCGACCCCACCGTTTGCAGCGGCAAGCCCGTCATTCGTGGCACCCGCATCCTTGTCACATCGATTCTCAGCCAGCTTGCCGCGGGTGAGTCCTTCGACGCAGTTCGTGAGGGTTTCCCCGGCCTCGCCGACGATGACATCAAGGCTGCCATCGAGTTCGCAAGAGAATCCGTCGAGGCGACGGGAATCACCGGTCTGCGCGATTGATGCGCCGGCTTTTCATTGATCAGAAAATCCCGACCCACGTTCTGACGTCCAACCCTTTGGGGTCAGCCGTTGCTTTGCCGTGCTTGTGCGCCTGAAGTTTGCATTTTTGTGGCGCACGGCTAAACTTAAATGACATGCTAACTTCGGGCTTCGACAACATGCCGCAGAGCTCCGTGGCTTCTCTATCTTGGGCCCATCCGCTCGTTCAGGAATGGTTCGCAGGCAGGTTTGGCTCGGCAACTGAACCGCAGGAGCAGGGCTGGCCGCCTATTCTCGCCGGAAAATCCACGCTGATCTGCGCGCCCACGGGCAGCGGCAAAACGCTGGCCGCGTTTCTTGCCTGCATCGATCACCTGATTCGGAAGGCGCTGGGCGGCGTGCTCCAGAATCGCACGGAAGTCCTTTACGTTTCGCCCCTCAAGGCGTTGAGCAACGACATTCGCAGGAATTTGGAAGTCCCGCTGAGTGAAATCACCGCGCTGGCGGGCCAGCGAGGGTTGATGATGCCGCCCATCCGCGCCGCAGTTCGCACCGGCGACACATTGGTGCCAGAGCGCCGGGCGATGCTCAAGCAGCCACCGCACATACTCGTGACGACGCCCGAGTCTCTTTACATCCTGCTGACGGCGGAAAAGAGCCGCGCCATCTTGGGTGACGTTGAAACAGTGATTGTAGATGAAATACACGCCGTGGCGGACGACAAGCGCGGCGCGCATCTCGCGCTTTCACTCGAAAGGTTAGAAGCTCTGATAGCGCAGTCACGCCCCAACCGCCCGCCGATGCGAATTGGACTTTCAGCCACTCAAAAGCCCATCGAGCTGGTGGCCAAGTTCCTTGTCGGAAATGGCCGGGCTGAGCCCGCCATCGTCAACATTGGGCACCGGCGCGCGCTCGACCTGGCGGTGGAAGTGCCGCGCAGCGAGCTTGGACCCATCGCTACCAACGAGATGTGGGAAGAGGTTTACGACCGGCTGGCGGAACTCGTGCGGCAACATCGCTCCACGCTGGTCTTTGTGAACACGCGCCGGCTGTCCGAGCGGATATCACACCACCTCGCCCAACGGCTGGGAGCGGACGCCGTCGCAGCGCATCACGGTAGCCTTTCGCGTAAGGTGCGGCTAGATGCGGAAAACAAGTTGAAGTCGGGGGACGTGCGGGTCCTAGTCGCCACCGCTTCCCTCGAGCTTGGCATCGACATCGGCACGGTGGATCTGGTTTGCCAGATCGAATCGCCCCATTCCATCGCGGTGGCCCTGCAACGGATCGGCCGGGCCGGCCACTGGCGCGGGGCAGTGCCCAAGGGCCGGCTCTTCGCCATGACGCGCGATGGGCTCATCGAATGCGCCGCGCTCATCCGAGCCCTCCGACAGGGTGAACTCGACAGGCTCGAGATTCCGGAATCGCCTTTGGACATCCTGGCTCAGCAAATCGTGGCGATGTGCGCGTGCGAAGAGTGGACCGAGGACGATCTGTTCCAGGTCGTGCGCCGGGCGTACCCGTACCGCGATTTGGCCCGCCAGGACTTTGACGCAGTGCTCGAAATCCTTTCCGAGGGAATCACGGCACGCCGCGGCCGCTACGGGGCCTATCTCCATCGCGACCGCGTCCGACATCGCCTCCGAGGCCGGCGCGGCAGCCGCCTGGTAGCCATTACAAACGGCGGCGCTATTCCTGAGTCCGCGCTCTACACGGTGGTGGCACAGCCGGAAGGCGCCGTGGCCGGTACGGTGGCGGAAGACTTCGCAGCCGAGAGCATGCGCGGCGACGTTTTCCTGTTAGGGAACACGTCCTGGCGCATCACCAGGATCGAAGGTCGTTCAGGACGCGTGTTGGTGGAGGATGCTCACGGCGCGGCCCCCGACATTCCCTTCTGGCTTGGCGAGGCGCCGGCCCGGACGCCGGAACTCTCCGCCCGAGTTTCAGAGATACGCGAGAAGATTAGTGATTTGGCCGTAGCGCCGGTCCCGCACGCGGGACCGGCGTCCCTTTTAAACGCTGTCATTCCGAGCGAAGCCCTGGACCGGACGGTCCAGGGCGAAGCGAGGAATCTCGCTCTGGAAACGCGGGCCTTGCGAGATTCCTCGTCGCCTGCGGCTCCTCGGAATGACAGGTTAAAGGGGTTTCCGCAAGCGGGCGGGACAGCGCTACACCCACGGAATGACGCCGCTATATCCTGGTTAAAGGAGCAATGCGGGCTGGATGACGCCGGGGCCGAGCAGGCGGTTGAATACATCCTCGCCGGGCGCGCCATGCTCGGCGCGGTTCCAACTCAAAACAGAATCGTTGCCGAGCGCTTTTTTGACGAGGGCGGCGGCATGCAACTTATCATCCACGCGCCGTTTGGTGGAAGAATCAACAAAGCGTGGGGGCTGGCGCTTCGCAAGAGGTTCTGCCGTTCATTCAATTTTGAATTGCAAGCTGCTGCCACTGAGGAAGGCCTGAACATCTCGCTGGGCGAGCAGCACAGCTTTCCGCTCGCTGATGTCTTCCATTTTCTGGCGCCGGAATCCGCTGCGGCCGTCCTCGAGCAGGCCGCGCTCGTTTCGCCGATCTTCGCCACTCGCTGGCGCTGGGACGCCACACGTGCTCTGGCCCTGCCGCGTTTTCGCAACGGAAAGAAGATTCCGCTTCAAATTCAGCGCATGCGCGCGGACGACCTGCTGGCTGCTGTCTTCCCGGACGCGGCGGCATGCCAGGACAACCTGGAGGGCGACATTCACGTTCCGGACCACCCCCTGATCCGCGAGGTGATGAAAGACGTGCTCACGCAAGCGTTGGACCTGGAAGGATTGAAGCGGGTGCTACGCGGAATCAGGGATGGCAGTATTCGCTGCCTCGCGGCGGACACGCCTGCTCCCTCACCATTCTCTCACGAGATTCTGAACGCCAATCCGTACGCCTATCTCGATGATGCCCCGCTTGAGGAGCGCCGGGCGCGCGCCGTATCTCTACGCCGCGTTCTGCCGGAGACGGTGCTCTCGGAAATCGGCCGGCTTGATCCCGCCGCCATCGCGCAAGTGCGCGAAGAAGCCTGGCCGGATGTTCGCGACGCAGACGAATTGAGCGAAGTGCTCCAGGTATTGGTTGCTTTGCCCGAAAACTTCGTGACGCCCGGAGGCTTGCCTGTGGCCACACAGTGGGGCGATCTCTTTCGTCAACTTGTCGCCGAGAGGCGGGCTGCTCGTGCGCTGCTGGGTGACGATATCGTGTGGGTTGCGGCGGAGAGAATCAAGACGTTCTCAATTCTCTTCCCTGGGGCAAGGTTCGAGACGGAAGCTTCCGAAATCGGTGAGCCGGTTTTTGCAAGAGACGATGCCCTGCTTCAACTCGTTCGAGGTTGGATGGGACACTCCGGGCCGGTCGAGATTCCCTGGCTGGCCTGCATCGTGGGATTGCCGGCTGGGGATATCGAGGCTGCCATGCTTCGCCTCGAAGGCGAAGGTCGAGTGCTGCGAGGACAATTTACCGGCGCGGCCCCGATCGAATGGTGCGATCGCCGGCTGCTGGCGCGCATTCATCGGCTCACGCTCGGCACGCTGCGGAAGGAGATTCAGCCTGTCACTCGAGCTCAGTTCATGCGCTGGTTGCTGCGCTGGCAACACGTCGCCCCAGGCACGCAAGTTGTTGCTGAACGAGGCCTGCTCGAAGTCATCCGGCAATTGCAGGGATTCGAGGCCCCCGCCAATGCCTGGGAGTCGCACATCCTGGCGCCTCGAGTGGGCGGCTATGATCCGCAACTACTCGATCAGCTTTGCCTGACGGGCGCCGTGGGCTGGGGACGCTTGTCCCCGCATCCGGCGACCCTGGAAGCAATCGCATCGTGGAGCGCGGGCGTCTCGCCCGCTGTCGCGGGAGCGTCCCGCTCCCGCACGCGAGGGCCCGATCAAGATGCCTGCGCCACAGCGGGCGAGACGCCCGCGCTCCGAGGCTCTGCCGACTCCGCGGGACGGCGCGATCTCTCGCACGCGATTACCGCACGTCGTGTCGTTCCCTCGAGCGTGGCTCCCATCACATTCTTCGTGCGGGAAGAATCCGATTGGATGATTCCGCGCCACCCCCCGCTCACGGTGGCGTCTCAAGCGCTGAGCCACGTCGCGCGGGAGGTGCTGGAATTCGTCGGGCAGCGCGGCGCTTCGTTCTTCGCCGACATCGTACGCGGAACCGGCAAACTCAAATCCGAAGTCGAAACGGCGCTCTGGGAATTGGTGGCGGCGGGACTCTTCACCGCCGACGGCTTCGACAATTTGCGCGCCCTCATCGATCCCAAACGGCGGGCCGGGCAAGGGAGAGGTCGCCGCTCTCGCCCGCGACACAGCACGGGACGATGGTCACTGCTCTTTTCAGGCGAGGCGACGGATCGCGCCAAGGCCCTCCAGGCGGTTTGCGGCGTGCTGCTGGAGCGTTACGGCGTGGTATTTCGAGAATTGACCTTGCGGGAGGAGTTCCCGTTCAAATGGCGCGAACTGCTGATTACGTTCAGGCGCCTCGAGGATCGTGGCGAGGTGCGAGGTGGCCGCTTTGTGGACGGCTTCCTGGGAGAGCAATTCGCCTTGCCAGTGGCGCTGGAATCGCTGCGCGCCGCGCGCCACGTCGCGCCCACCGGCGAAACCGTCACCCTCTCCGCCGCCGACCCATTGAATTTGGTCGGAATAATTGTACCCGGCGAGCGCGTGCCGGCGATTTCCGGTAAAACCATCACACTGAGAGATGGTGCACCGATTGTGGAACAGCCCTGCGTCGCTGCGCCAGCCACGGGGCTCTGACCACAAGCCAACCTCCAGATACTTCATCGTGCTCGTCAACCAGGGAGAGGGGAGGTCTTGACAAACGCGCGGCCCTAAGGTAGGCTACGAATATGGACCTTCACGAAGAGGCCGTCCGGAGCTTGCGAGGTTACAGCCCTCACCGGCCCTGCGAAGCCAGGGAGGTAGGACTGATTTTCATTAGCGAAGATCCTCGGCTGGTCAGGGCGATGCCAATTCCGGGGACAGAGTGCTCCAGCAAGGCCGCGGCAAATGTTCCAGAGACGCGCAGGAAGTTCATAAAAGATGTTAAATCTAACGGAACGAACCGAAGAAGTCCTTTAGAATCAACAAAAGTTACCAAAAAACGAACCCAAAAGGCGTGCAAAAGGGGCCGAAAAATGTGCCAAGAGTATGCAAAAAAACTCAAACGAAGCGAAAGAGCGACCCCAAAAGGCCAAATTCTAGCGGCGGGGCTGAACAGGCTGCGGAAAAAACCGTTTGGCCTGTCATTCCGAGGAGTCCCGATCTGATCGGGACGACGAGGAATCTCGCAGTGCGTTGAAAACACCCAGAGCGAGATTCCTCGCTCCGCTCGGAATGACAGATTGGAGGGGTTTTTCCGCAGCCTGTGAAGCCCTGCCCTTCCGATTTCGGAGCCAGACACTGTTCGTAAGGGGTGGTGCAGGTCCACATTCCGAACATTTTGTGGAACTTTTGGGAGCTCGAAACGGAATACCCGATGAAAGCAACGAACGATGGCCGGACTCACTGAGATTCGAGACGAGCAGTTGCTGAAGATGATGCAGGGTGGGGACGAAGACGCCTTTGCAACGTTGTATCGGCGCCGTCAGGGAGCCATTTACCGCTTTGTGCTGGAGATGAGTGGCTCCGCCTCTCTCGCCGAGGACGTCACACAGGAAGTGTTCATGGCGCTGATTCGAGACAGCCGAGGCTACGACCCCTCGCGCGGTTCGCTCGGCGCATATCTTCTGGGAATGGCGCGCCATCACGCGCTGCGCCTCATCAAGCGCGACCGGACGTATGTCTCGATCTCGCAAACTTGGGACGGGTCGAGGGATAGGGAAGATCTCGCCCCGCTTTCTCCCGAGAACCCGCACTCCGAGATGAGCCGCCGGGAATCGATCCATTGGGTGCAACAAGCGATCTTGAGCCTGCCCGAGCACTACCGCGAAGCTGTGGTTCTGTGCGACTTGAATGAGATGAGTTACGAGGATGCTGCGTCGGTCTTGGGATGTTCAGTGGGCACGGTGCGCTCGCGTTTGCACCGCGGGCGCGCCTTGCTCATCCAGAAGCTGGCGGGTGGGAAGAAGGTCGAAGCCGGTGATAAGGCCATTGATCCAAGCAGGTGTCTGGCATGAACTGCAAAGATTTCGAAAGCATGATTCACGAGATTGTAAGCCGGCGAGCGGCTGACAAGACAAAGCAGCTCGAGGCTTTGGAGCACGCCGGCCGTTGTCTATGGTGCGCCCTGCGCCTCGACGAAGAGACCAAGCTGACGCAAAGCCTGCAAGCGTTCGCGAGGACCCTTGATCTCCAGCGCGCGCCTACCCGCGTGGAAGAAGCACTGGTCCAGGCTTTTCGCGAAGGAACTTTGCGGGCGGCCGGACCGCGTTTTGGGCTCGCTGCGAAGCGCCTCTGGCGCCGGCTGAGCTGGGGATTGGTATTTGCCGCCACCGTAGCCGCAGCGTGGATAGTGGTTTTGCGGACGGCGCGCGTTCCGCCACACTCGAGCGTTCCCCTGCACCGGGCCGCAAATACGGCTATACCCCTGACGCCCACTCCGAACCCTTCTCAAAATAACGCCACGGAGGATCCGGACAAGGACCTGTTACAGGAGGTTCAAGCAGACCTTGAACGTGAGGTCCCCGAAGCCGTGGCCCCCGCAGTCCTGATTGCCGAGGAGCGGAATGAAATCCTAACGAATAAAGAACAAACGAAGACCACTTTAGGAAAAGGAGAGAAATGAGATGAAAGCAACCCTAGCAAGCTTGATACTGGTGATCGCGTTCTGCGGGCTGGCCATCGCCCAGGTCGCCCCTGCGCCGCCCGGGGGGCCAGGGCCAAGCACCCAAAGGGGCCCTCGAATGGGAATGGTCCGATACGGTGGTCGTGGACACGGTATGGGTCACCGTGGTTCTGGAAGATGGTGGAAAGACTCGGAACTGATGCGGAAGATCGGGGTCAGCGATGAGCAGGTCGAGAAGATCGAGAAGATCTTCCAGGACCACCGCCTACAACTCATCGATCTCCACGCCGCTTTGGAAAAGCAGGAAGCGATCCTGGAGCCCCTGATTGAAGCTGGTCAGCCCGACGAGTCGCAGGTGGTCGCCCAAATCGATAACGTTGCTCAGGCGAGGGCCAACCTGGAAAAGTCGAACACACTGATGCTACTCGCGATCCGTCGAGTTCTCACCGTCGAGCAGTGGAAGAAGCTTAAGGACCTACGGCGCATCGGCCAGTTCCACGCCCGGTCGCGATTTGGGCCTCCTGCTCCACGGCCTCGTGGAGAGTAAGAGCCATTCATCGTGGCGGAGAAACTTGCGCAGGATTGCAAGGCGAACCCTGCGCCAGGGGGTCGCCCTTTCCTGGAAAGCCTCGGAAGCTGTGAAATAATCCAGAAAGGTCATATGCCGGTAACAGCTAACCAATACCTCATGTTTTGCAAAACCTCCCCCGAGGATTTATTTCACAGCCGATCATGAGCTGGTGCTCGCAACGGGGATGAAAAGGGGCGATCCTGCGCCCAGTAGTCGCCTTAAGGCTCGTCTTTTCAGAGAGCTGCAAGCGGCGGAACGGTAAATCCATTTTCGCGAGAGCTTCTCAGGGTTGCGTGGCAAACCCTGCCCCACACCCATAGTCAACCGCCTTCCTTGATCGTCACGGCAGCAGCACGATATTTGAAGCGGGTTGGGCCGATGCTTCGGGACCGAGCTGGGTCCGAATCAGGTCCAGGAAGGCGCGGCCCTTTGGACGGCCGTTCTCGCGCGTGGCGCCGAGTTGGGTGAGGAAGGTCAGCGCATCCCGGATTTCGCTGTCGCGTGTGGTGGCCAAACCAAGCCTTTGAGTTTCGGCTTCCTTGAATTCTACCAGGGCCGCCTTGAGCTCTTGGTAGAGCTCCCGCCGGTAGAGATAATCGGGAGGCTTTTCGTAATAGAGGCCGCTCGAAAGCGTGCGGTAAGTCTCTGCCAGCGCCTGGAGCGCCGCAATCGCGTCCGTGTCTACCACCTGGCGATGGTCCCGAGCATATTCCCAGATGGAAAGGATCAACGCCGCCAGGAGCCTGCTGTGACTTTGGGCAAACTCAAATGGAATCCTGACATCAGGGAAGGGAACCTTCTCCCAATCGACCTGGCGGCGTCCCTCATCGTACTCGCGGCTGGCCACGAGGTGGGGACAGTCCGAGGGACAGTCGATGCTCACTTCGCGTTCGGTTCCACAACAAACCGAGCAGATGTTTTCTCCTCTTGCGGGGCAAAACCTCTTCACCTTGCGCTTACTACAAATAGGACAGGTCAATGAGCGCTCCCTGGGGCTTGCGCAACTGCCGCTGCGCCAAAGCTCCTATTATGCCATAGTTCCCGCGGGCTCTTCGCCGGGGAGCACGTTACGCCTGGGCGCTCCCTCAATCTCACGGGCGCCACACGCCTCGCCCCGGTCCCGCAAGGGTAGCCAACCAACCCTCCCGCTGGTACACTTGCAGGGATGGCTATCACCTTGGACAATTCGCGCACCGCAGACGTGATCGTTATCGGTGGTGGCTTGATCGGGTCTTCAATCGCACTGCGCTTGGCGCAAGCCAAGCTCCGGGTGTTGGTTTTCGATCGCGGCGAGCCCGGGGCTGAAGCCAGCAGCGCGGCAGCGGGGATGGTCGCTCCCCAGGGCGAAACCTCTGAACCCGACGCATTCTTCGCTTTGTGCGCCGCAAGCCATGCTCTGTTTCCGGACTTCGTTTCGGAAATTGAGGAGTTGAGCGGGCAAGAGGTAGGCTTTCGTCGCGAAGGTAGCCTGCTGGTCGCGGTTGAGGAAAAGCAGGTCGCAGAACTTGAAAAGCTCTTCTGGACCCAGACGCGCGCGGGCCTGCCACTGGAAAGACTCACTCCGGCCAGCCTTCAGCACAAGATGCCGGGGCTTTCGAGTGAGATCCGGCTTGCCCTCGGCATTTCTGAGGACTACTGGGTGGACAACGAGAAGTTAACGCGGGCTGTGATCGAAGCCGCCCAACGCCTGGGCGTGAGATTCTACGCCCACTGCCCGGCGGAGGAAGTGAACGTCCGCGAGAACCGTGTGGAGGCAATTCACGCCAACTCCGGCCATGCCGGCGGCGAAACAACACCCTTTTCAGCGGGGTGCTTCGTGCTTGCGGCGGGCTGCTGGTCGGAAGGACTTGCCGCCCAGGTCGGGCTTGCGCTCCCCATGCAACCTTGTCGCGGCCAAATGATGGAATTCGAATCGCCCCATGAACTCCCCTATGTGGTTCGTGCCGGAATCCACTACCTGGTGCCCCGCTCTGCCCGCCGGGTCGTGGTGGGCACCACGGTGGAATATGCCGGGTTCGAAAAAGCGGTCACGGCCGAGGGATTACAATCCATCCTCAACGGGGCAATGAGGTTCGCGCCTTTCCTGAAGGACTGCTCTTTCCGCCGCGCCTGGGCGGGGCTGCGGCCCGACACGCCAGATCATCTCCCGGTTCTGGGCTACAGCAAGCTGCAAAATCTTATCCTGGCCACTGGTCACTTCCGCCACGGCATCCTTTTGGCTCCCGTCACAGCTCAGCAAATCTCCGAGCTGGTTCTCGCCCGCTCCACCTCGCTCTCCCTCGAAGCTTATCGGCCAACCCGCTTTGCGTGATGGCAGGGAGATCCAGCGCCCAGGATGACGCGGGAAAAAAGCCAATCGGTCACAACACTGGCGCATGCCGCCGTGGAAGTCCCCAAGTACCCAAGAGTTTTGTGCAGTGGCGGCGAACCCTTTGAGAGTCACCTGGGGCACCGATGGTCGCGGTACTTCCGTACCATCACAGGTCCGTTGACTTGCCCATGTTAATCCACTAAAATTGCCCGTAAGTGCATATGGAACCGAGTCCTGACGAATCCGATATTCCCGGTGTGGTTGGGCGTCGCAGCGCCCGCCTCTCGATCATAATTCCCGTAACAGTGCGCGGAACAGACGCGGGCGGGCAGGCCTTCAAAGAGAACACCTGGACGATTTGCGTTAACAAGCACGGTGGCAGGATCGCCACTTTCCATCAGCTAACCGACGACGACCAGATTGTTATCGAGAATCCACTGCTGGGCCGGACCGCCAAGGCCCGGGTCAAAAGGGTTTGTGAGAAGCGCTTTGCTGAGGACCCCTACGAAGTCTGCGTTGAACTGCTGGAAGCGCAGAACGTCTGGGGAGTCAAGCTCCCACCCGAGGATTGGCAGAAGGAGCGGCAGATCGTCCCGGGGGACCAGAAAAGCCCCACCCCCCAGGCCGCGCCGCAAGCTCCGAAGACGCCCGCGCCAACCGCTGAGAAAGGCAGAGTGGTCGAAACGGCGCATTTCGCGCCACGAGGATCGCCGGCGGACGTGGGAGAGCACACCGGAGGACTCAGTCAATTCAACATGGCTGTAAATGCCTTGTCTCGTTTCGCCGGGGAAGCCAACGCCCCGCCGCCTCAACCGGCATCGCATAGACAGGACGCCATGGGAGTTCCGGAAGCGCCCGCCGGGCATCCGCAAGCCCCGGACCCGCTTGCCCTCAAGGCCCTGCAAGAAAAGATAGGCGAGGCACAGTCGCTCAGGCAGGAATTGAGCGTCCTTACGGATCGCGTGCAGTCGGCGCGGGCGGAAGTGGAGAATCTCCTCTTGAAAGCCCGCGAGGCGCAGCGCGACGGGACATTTGAAGCTGAACAAGTGGCAAAGAAAGTCGAAGAGGCGAGTGGCAAGCAGCTCCAATCTGTGCTCGCCCGGCTGGACCAGGAAGTAGAGCAAAGGCTGGGGTCGGCATCCACGCGTTTGGCCGGTGAAACGCAGCAGCGTTTGCAGGCTGAGGCCGCCGGCATAGTCGAAAACATCGCCAAGGAAATGGGCGATCGTCTTTCACCGCTGGCTCAGGAGAGCCTCTCCAAGGCGGCCCTGGAGTTTCAAGCTCAGTGCAAAGGCGCGGCAGAACAGGCCAGGGCTGAACTCGATGAATTGGTGAAGGACGCGACAGCCGTGGTGGATGTGCGCATCCGGAAACTTATGGAGGAGGTTTCACCCTCCCTGAGCGCCCAAATCGAGCGATCGGCAGAGCAGGTTGCCCGCGAGCAGCTCGAAGAATTCAAGGCGCAAATCGAGTTGAAAGCCCGCGAGGCGCAGCGCGACGGGACATTTGAAGCTGAACAAGTGGCAAAGAAAGTCGAAGAGGCGAGTGGCAAGCAGCTCCAATCTGTGCTCGCCCGGCTGGACCAGGAAGTAGAGCAAAGGCTTGGGTCAGCATCCACGCGTTTGGCCGGTGAAACGCAGCAGCGTTTGCAGGCTGAGGCCGCCGGCATAGTCGAAAACATCGCCAAGGAAATGGGCGATCGTCTTTCACCGCTGGCTCAGGAGAGCCTCTCCAAGGCGGCCCTGGAGTTTCAAGCCCAGTGCAAAGGCGCGGCAGAACAGGCCAAGGCTGAACTCGATGAATTGGTGAAGGCCGCGACAGACGTGGTGGATGTGCACATGCGGAAACTTATGGAGGAGGTTTCACCCTCCCTGAGCGCCCAAATCGAGCGATCGGCAGAGCAGGTTGCCCGCGAGCAGCTCGAAGAATTCAAGGCGCAAATCGAGCCCGTCCGCAGGAGCAGCGAGGATTCCACCCAACGCAACCTCGAGAGAATGCGACAGGAAACTCAGGCAGAGATTCTTAACGCCGGAATCCAGGCCAGGAAGATTTACAAGGAAGAATCCGGGACGGCAGCCAAGGTAATTTCCGTTTGCGTGGACTCTGCCGTGGATTCATTGAATCGCGCCGGGGACGAAGCCGTCTCGAAACTGCAGGCAGCCTACCAGACTCTTGAACTCAGTTTGAAGAAGGCGGCGGAAGAGTGCCTCCCACGGTTAGCCGACGAATCCGCATCAGTGCTTGAGAAGTTTCGCGCCGAAACACAGGCGCTTGCCGCCCAATTGCAATCCGAAGTGGAATCCACTGCCCGCGAGTTTTCGGAGAAAGCCAGCGGGGACATATCGGAAAAGCTCGAAGGTGCCGTTGAAGGGGCGCTGGAATTAGTGGCCAGAGACTTTGGCAAGCAAGCCGAAGATGCTCTGGAGCTGCTGAAAGAGGGACTCCGATCCGCTCAACAACAGTGCGTTGATGAGACCCAGAGGCAGTTGGCGGCGGCCCGCGAATCGACTTTGACTTCGCTGGAAAGTGAAGCCGGGGTGAATTTAGCGTCCTTCCGCGAGCGACTGCACACAACGCTGCTGGAAATGCAGGCGGAGCAAACCAAGGAGATGGAAAAGGAACTCCAAACCAGCTTGCAGGGTCTCCTGGAATCCCTGCGCACACAAGTCCACTTGACCGCCGACGAATCCGCCGCCCGGGTGACGGCCGAGGTCAGGAGCAGGGCCGAGCAAGCCCTCCAGGAACTCCCGGACCGGCTCTACAAAGGCGTTGGGATGGCCGCCCTCGTGGCAAAAGAATGGGAGGAGCAAGCCAAGACGCACCTGGAAGCGCATTTGAGCCACGTGCTGGAGGTTTTCCAGAAGCAGCTCGAAGGATTGACCATGGCCGCGCAGGAGCGGCAGCGCAGTGACGCGGAAGCTCTCAAAGGCTTGCTCCAGAGTCGTCTGCACCAGGCCGCTCGACTGTTTGAGGGTGTGCAAGCCGACGCTAGCCAATCCAAGGGGGTGGCCCGCGAGGAGTCCAGGAAATCCCCCTTTCAGTCTCTCCGGGCATCCAGAGACCCTCTCCGCCCTGCCCTCGACCCCCTGGTAGAGAAACAGCAAAAGATTATCGAGGAAGCCCTTAGTACCTTTCGCTCCAGACTGGGCCGGATTCTTGCGGATCACGCGCCCAAGGAACAACAAGGACCCCCAGGCACACCTTAGCATTTCCTTTGGCAAATACGCTGACCTTTTCGCAGCCGGCGCAGTCTCTCTTCCAGCGTTGACGAAGGGCCCATCCCCGGAGGCAACGTCATGCTACTCGGAGGTATTCTCACCAGCTCAACACCCTGCCGTGATTATGGAACCCTCGACCTGGTGTACCGGAACAGTTTTGAGGCTGATACTGAAACCCGCGACGCGACAAGGGAAGGGGCACTCATGTAGTAGGCTAGGTTGATGTCGAGGGAGTTTCGGCCCCGCGCGGCTGGAAGACCCAACTGGCGCACTACCCACGCCCGATGTTTTCAGCAAGGTGGTCCCGGCGGGGCAGGGCCGTTTCCCGGCCCCGAGCACGCCGTGCTTCAAATCGCCAAGCTCCCGACGGAATCGGACCTTTGCTGCCCACCAAGGGACTGGATTGACCGGAGGAAAGCATCCACCACGAAGGGATCGAATTGCGTGCCTCGGCAGCGCTGCAATTCAGCCAGGGCCTCTTCCACGGGGCGGGCCTTCCTATAGGGACGGGCGGAAACCATGGCCTGGAAGGCATCGGCTACTGTCATAATGCGGGCGCCGAGAGGAATTTGGTCCCCTTTTAGGTTGTCCGGATAACCCTGCCCGTCGAAGGCCTCATGGTGGTGGCGCACGATGCGCTCGATGGCTGTCACTTTCAAAGGTTCCACTATCTTCGCGCCCCAGGCCGCATGGCTTTTCACGATCTCGTACTCTTGCGCCGTCAGGAGCGTGGGCTTGACGAGCAGGGGGTCAGGCACATGGATCTTACCGACATCGTGAATGATGCCCGCCAGCTTGATGTCTTCGATTTCCGCCTCGGATAATCCCACCTGTAGGGCGATCTTGGCTGCCCACCTGGAAACCTCCTCAGAATGGCCCCGCGTAAAGGGGTCTTTAGCTTCAACCGCGAAAGCGAGGGCCGTGATCGTGTCAAGAAGCGGCTTCATCTGCTTGAACTTGTGCCGATAGTGGCTGAAGGCCTCATTGCCCGTGGAAAACATCCGTTTCACTGCCACTCCCAGATACGCTTCCAGCAGTTCCTGATCACGTTCTGCATTCCCTGCCGCGATGCTCAGCGATGCCACCTTCACGCAGTTCCCGTTACAGTTTTTGGCAAGATACATTCCGGAATCTGCAAGGCTGACAATCTCCCCTTGGGTTGGGCCGTGGTCCGGGAAGGTGGCGATCCCAAAACTGGCAGTCACCCCGTGGGCGCGCAGGAAGTGGTCCGCTTCCAGGGCGGCACGCAGCCTCTCGGCCAGAATTTCTGCTTGTTCCGTGTTTGTCTCAGGCATGAGTAAGGCGAACTCATCCCCCCCATACCTCGCCACAACATTGGATTGCCTTGATCGGGCATCGAGCAGGGTGGCCACAGCCGCCAGCACTTTATCGCCTTCCAAGTGGCCCCCGTGGTCATTGACCCGCTTAAAGCCGTCGAGGTCCATCATGATCACGGAGAACGGCCGGCCGGTGCGGGTTGACAGGCGCCATTCCCCGTCCAGCGCCTCCATGAAGTAGCGATGGGTCTTGAGACCTGTCAGACCGTCGGTGATGGCTTGGTCCAGCGCCGACTGGTAGGCACGAGCATTGTGGAGGGCAATGGCAAGCTGGTCCGCCAGTGACTGCAAGGTCAGCACTTCCTGTTGAGAAAAGCTATTCTCCCGAAAGCTTTCCAAACTCAAGACACCCAGCAGATCATCGCGATACCACAAGGGAAGGCTGAGGGCAGACCGAACGCCCGGGTGTAACGCAACGTATCGAGGGTCGCGCAGCACTGAATTTGCCAGGGCGGGCTCACGGCTCATGGCGGCCGTGCCAGAAAGCCCTTCGCCGCATCGGGCTCGGCGGCCCAGAAGTTCCGCACCGTAACCCGCCTGAGCCTCCACGACGAGCTCGTTATTTTGAAGGTCCACCACTTCAATCCGCGCCAAGTCGCGATCGAAGGCGCTCCGGACGTCCCCACAAATACTGTCAAGAAGCTGATTCGGATTGAGGACCGAAGCTGCTTTCTGTGCCAATTCATTCAGGAGCGCCAAATGGCTTGAGCGCCGTCGCTCCTTTTGGAAAAGCCGGGCGCTCTCGATCGCACTCGCGGCCTCGTCGGCAAGAACCTGTATCAGCTCAAACTGTTCCTGATTAATGGTGTTTTCGCGCTCGAAGTCCCCGGCTGCCAGCACACCCAGAGCGCCGTCCGAGAAATGAATGGGCACTCCGCACCAGGTGCGCAGCCGGCCATCCACAGGCTTGATCCCCAGGCGGCGTGCGGCAGCCGGAAGCTCCTGGTTCAGCAGCAGCGGGCTGCGTCCCTGGCAGACGAACTCCGCCAGTCCATCAACCTCCGCTGCTCCAGGCGTGTCCTCGCCATCGGCGGTTTCGAAGGGCACGACGGTCTTGAGAGGCCCTTCCGGCGACTCCTGCAAAGACAGGGAAAAGTTGGTTGTACCGAGCACCCCTTTCAGCTCCTCGCGGAGGATCTCCACCTGTGATTCGAGATCAAAGGTGGCGCGCAACAAATCACTCACACGGTGCAGTATCCTGAGTTCCTGGTCGTGTCGTTCTGCCGCCCTGTGCAACGACCAATTCTCCATTGCCACGCCAAGTTGGCTGCCAATAGCCAGGAGCAAGCGCAGTTCGATCGGGCGGAAGATTCTCGGCTTGCGGCTTCCGATCAGCATCACACCATATGAGCTATCGCGGACCTGCAATCCAACCAGCAGCAGAGTCCGCAGCCCCTCCCCTGCGCAAACCTCTCGAAGTTCTTGGAAAAGCGCGTCGCGTTGCCAGGCAACTTCCAGAGGAGGAAAAGACAGGTTGGGGACAACCAGTAGATTCCCCCACCTTTCTCCGCACGAGGCCAGGTAAGTACGCAAGGGCTCGCTGGAAAGCCGCTCGACAGTTCGCGCGTTGAGTCCTTGGGCGCAGACATGGCTAATCGCGTCCGACCCGGTGGTTTGAACTAAAATGTAGGAGTCCGCGCTCCCCAACATTTCAGTGGTCCGCTTCATGGTCAAGTCGGCCATCTGCTTCGGATCAGGACTTTCGGCCAGAGCTCTGCCGAAAAGATGGAGCTCCGAAAACCACTGCAAATCAGCGTTCTTCTCGCGCTGAACACGCTGCCGACGGTGCTCCAGAAACAAAACGAGCAAGAGGATAATTGCCAGGCACGGGAGCGCCGGGACTTGGAAGAGGTGGAAAGGAAGGGAACCCATCGCAGCCATTCTCCAATGGAGAGCACACCGCAGCTCTCTTCGCCAGTCCCTCTGCGAGTTCGTTAAGAGAAACCCACGGCTGGCGCCAACTCGATGGGCGCAGAGGAATCCATGAACGCCGTGACCGGTCGCCCCTACCTAACGACCAGGCCCACGTTTGAAATCTAAGAATATTCTAATCTAACTCTCTGCGATGTCAATGAAATAATTAGGGCTTCTGTAAGCCCCCCCAACCCCTGTGCTTGGATCATATCCGTACCAACATTTCCAAGTGCTGAAGGAGGGATAAGCACCGCTGACACTGCCAAGTTCCGTCAAGCCCATGCCAATCCCAAAGGGCCTACAACTGTCGCGCCGACTGCTGCTGTCCCCATCCCGGATGTGCAGGGATGAGCTCTCCACGGTACTCTCTAATAGTTTTGCAGGACGCTGAAAAAGGGTGTTAGCATGTCATTGTGAGCGAAGCCGTCCCGCCACAGCGGGTCACTGATCTTAGGTCGCTCGCGACTCCTCTCCCGAACATCGGAGCGGAACTCCTGTGTTTTCAATAAGACGGCGGTTTGTGTCTTGCGCCGATGTTCTGACATCGCGGAGAGCCATTTTCGGCTATGAACGTTCAGGATCCCGCGCGAATGGCTTTTTTCAGCACCCTGTTGGTTTGGTCTCTCCCATAGGAGAATCCCATGCCTGAACTTCGCCATAACGTTCTCACCCGTGAATGGGTCATCATCGCCACGGAGCGC
Organism: Acidobacteria bacterium UBA7540; assembly: GCA_002478145.1. The sequence continues at coordinate 71,919 of DLMI01000088.1, read as the reverse complement.
GCCAAGCGGCCCCAGGACTTCGCAAAGAAAAGGGAAGACAAGAAGGCAATTCTCTCATACGTTGACACATGCCCGTTCTGCCCCGGGAACGAGAAGATGACACCACCCGAGACTTATGTGGTCCCCGACACAGACAGTTGGCGAGTGCGCGTGGCGCCCAATAAGTTTGCCGCAGTTTCTTACGAAGGCGAACTGCACCGCTCGGTCCACGGTATTCGCCGGACGGCCACGGGCGTGGGCATCCATGAGGTGATCGTCGAGACGCCGGACCATAGCAAGACCACGGCGCTTCTCAAGGACCACGAAGTCGAGACGATCATTCAAACCTACCTCAACCGCTTCCTGTTCGCATCGGCCGACCCGCGCGTCGGGCAGGTAACCCTGTTCAAGAACCACGGAGAAGCGGCAGGAACTTCCCTCGAGCACCCCCACTCCCAGATAATTGCCACGCCGGTCATCACCGCGCAGCTTCGCGACCGGCTCATTAATTCACTCAAGCACTTCGATGAGTTTGGGGAATGCCTCTTCTGCCATGTGTTGGAGCAGGAACTGAAAGAGGGAATCCGCGTAATCCTGGAGACCGAACACTTCGTCTCATTCGTGCAGTTTGCAGCCCTCACCCCCTTTTCGATCTTGATCATGCCGCGCAGGCACATGGCATGTTTCGCTGAAATCAACGATGCGGAGGCGGCAGGTCTAGCGCACACACTGCGGGTGACCCTGGCTAAGCTCTACTATGGCTTGGAAGACCCCGACTTCAATTACACCATTCGCACCGCCCCTCACGAATATACCGGCGCAAAGTACCACCACTGGTATCTGAGCATCATCCCTCGGCTGACCAAGATGGCCGGGTTCGAACTCGGCTCGGGGATGTTCATCAATGCGTCCTTGCCCGAGGAAAACGCAAGCTTTTTGCGGGGCGTTAAGGTGGAGTAACAATTGGCGTAGCGGCCACCTGCCCCGGCTGCTGGCCCTGGGTCTTGCCAGCACTGTAGGATGCCCCTGGGACCCATGGCGCTACGCTAAGTGCTTGTCAGCATTTTTTGCAAGTATCAATAATCGGTCTCTATCCTTCGATGGGCCGAGAGGAGGAAGAATGATTCGTCGAGATTTTTTCACCCGTATTGCCGGAGGCGCCGGCGCGTTGACTCTGGGCAGCGAGCTCTGGGGAAAGACGAAACGCCACCCTGCCAGTGTCGACAGGTCAGACAAACGGAATCGCGTTTCCATTTCCACCTGGAGTCTGCATAACTATTTTCAAGCCACGCGCGAGAAGGATTTCGCCCTGGCGGGGAATATGCTTGCCTTGCTCGACTTCCCGGAGATGATTGCGGACCGCTACAAGGTTCACAACCTGGAGTTTTGCGCCCCCCACTTCGCTTCCACCGAAAAGGCTTACCTCCAGGAACTCAAGAGCCGCTTGGTGAGAGCCTACTCGCACGTCGTGAACATGCCGGTCGACATTAAAGAGCTATGGACGGGCGGCGGACTTTCCGATCCGGACAAGGAAGTGCGCGATGCCGCGGTGGATGGCGCAAAAACATGGATCGATGTCGCGCTTGCGGTCGGCTCCAAGTCCGTTCGGTGCGATCCCGGCAAGATAAACCCGGAAGACCTGTCGCCGACCCTCGAGTCCTACAAGCGCCTGGCCGCCTATGGCAGACCCAAGGGCGTGCATGTGATTATTGAGAACCACGGCGGTGTGGGCTCGGAACATCCGGAGGAGTTGGTGAGACTTTTCAAACGGGCAGGCACGGAAGTGGTGGGGGCGCTCCCCGATTTCGGCAACTTTCCGGACGAGGACACTCGCGAGAGAGGGCTAGCACTCCTCTTTCCCTACGCGCATGTGGTTTGCCACGCCAAGGGGTTGGATTTTGACTCCGCCGGGAACGAGACCAAGTTCGACTTTCCCAAGTGCATCGAGATCTCCAAGGAGGCTGGGTTCAAGGGGATATATTCGATTGAATATGAAGGGCCCGGTGACCCCTACGTAGGTGTGCAGAAGACACTGGATGAGTTGTTGAAGTATTTGTAGGTATCCGACGAAGAGTTTTGCCACGGAGTGCACGGCGGCCGCAGAGAACGAACAATGAGACTGGAAAGGGAAAATCCGAAAATGGTTTCTCCCCTACATTCCTGGAGGCAATTCGCGCAACGGATAATTCTTGCCGCACTGCTCGGCGTTTTCTTACTGGCCTCCACCGCGAAAGCCCAAGAGGATGCCGCAGCCGCCAAGCCTGGAAGGAGCACCCAGCAGTCGTCTGTTTCTTCCCAGGCAGTGAAGGGAAGCCATCCATTCTGGGATAAGGACAACATCTTGCTTTTCGCGGGGGTGGGAGCCGGGCGTGCTCTCGACTACATATCAACGCGGCACTTTCGCGACCGCGGAGTTAACGAATGGCTTCTCACAAACAACATCGTGGATAACAAGCCGCTTTTTGCTGGTATCGAGGTGGCAGGCGTGGCAGCCTCGATTGGAGTCTCTTATCTCTTTCACCGCAGCGGTCACCACAAGCTGGAGCGCTGGGTTTCCATCGTTCACATCGGAGCGGGGGTTGGGGGTTCAGCCTGGAACTACACTTTGAAACCATCGCCGCCGCCCAGTGCTCCCCATTAGCCAGCCGCTGCGCTTTTTTCCTCCGGCTAACTTCCACGCCATCGGGTGCGAGTGGAGCGCAAGCGGGCGTGCTGCGACTGCCCGGAGGTAGGGATTGTCCGACCCAGCGTCGCGTCAAAGTCCTTGAAAGGTAACATCCCAAGGCGGGTCTGCCGGCTGCTTTGCGGAAAGGCTTCGCCTTTCCGAGGGCTTCCGCCCTGACTAACCCCCTCGGCTCGGCTGGAAGGCTAGCCTTCCAGCCGAGCCGAGGGGAAGAAGGGGGCTGTCTTCGCCGGAAAGCCAGAGGCTTTCCGCACAGCAGGCGGCAGAGCCGCTTCTTCCGCGACTTTGACGCGACCCTGTGTCCGACCGAGTGTCTCTTGACAACTTGGTCACCTCCCTGTAATGTCACGGACGGAAGAGAGGTACCGGTCAGTAACAAAATACGGTTCCGCTTCCTTGGGTAGTCTGTCGTGCGGGCCGTGCCCCTTCCCCCGAAGGCCCGCGGCCTTGCCTTCCGCAGGAATTCATCAAGCGAGGCCTGCCATGTCTCTTGATCGCCTGTTTTCAATCTCTTCATTGGCAATGTTGATTGTTCTGGGTGTGGCTGCATACCACCCGGTTACGGTTAGCGCCAGCGTAGGATTCCAATCCATCTCGCCCGAAGAACTGAAGATGACGAGCGAGCCGCAGGCGCCAGGAGCGCCTGCGATCATACTATTCCGCCAGGTGGACCGGGACGACAACTTTCGAATGCCCCACGAAGACAATTACTTCCGGATCAAGATCCTGACGGAAGAGGGACGCAAATATGCCGACGTAGAGATCCCGTATTTCAAGGAAAGTGGAAACACTGGACCTATCAGGGCGCGGACGATAAGGCCCGACGGCACGATCGTCAATTTCGACGGAAAGGTTTTCACAAAGACCATCGTCAAGGCGAAGGGATGGAAGTATCTGGCGAAAACCTTCACGCTCCCTGACGTTCAGGTGGGAAGCATCATCGAGTACTACTACACCGAGGACTTAAGAGAGAATTACCTATTTGATTCGCACTGGATCCTTAGCCATGAGCTATTCACAAAAAGCGCCAAGTTTTCGCTGAAACCTTACCAAAGCGACTCTATGCATACGCCGTTTCACCTCCGCTGGACCTGGCAGGGCTTGCTACCCGGTACACCCGCGCCCAAAGCAGGACCCGACCACATTGTCCGGCTGGAGACAAACAATATTCCTGCCTTCCAGACGGAAGACTTTATGCCGCCGGAGAACGAGCTGAAATCGCGCGTGGACTTTATCTACAGCGAAGAGATCCCCGTAATGGAAGTAGACAAGTTCTGGATCCAGACAGGGAAAAAGCTGAACAGCCAATTGGAAAGCTTTGTCGGGAAGCGCAAGGCCATGGAGCGGGCCGTCGCGGAAATTGTTGCGCCGAATGACTCGCCGGAAGTGAAGCTTCGAAAGATCTATGCACGCGTGCAGCAGATGCGCAACACTTCTTACGAAGTGCGGAAGACGGAGCAGGAAGAGAAGCGCGAGAAAGAGAAGGGTGCCGGCAGCGTCGAAGATGTGTGGAAATCCGGCTATGGTAGTGGTGTTCAGCTTACTTGGCTTTATCTCGCTCTTGTCCGGGCTGCGGGATTCGAAGCCTACGGCGTATGGGCTTCGGACCGCGGCAATTACTTTTTCAGCCCCGTGCGGTTGGATCGCAGCAGGTTGGACGCCAATGTAGTCCTGGTCAAGCTCAACGGCAAGGATGTCTATTCCGATCCAGGAGCGGCATTCACACCGTTCGGGTTGTTGCCCTGGGCGGAGACGGGTGTCCAGGGGTTGCGGTTGGATAAGGACGGCGGAACTTGGGTCACGACAGCACTTCCGGAGAGTTCGGCGTCACGGATCGAGCGCAGTGCGAGCTTGAAGCTGTCAGACACAGGGGATCTGGAAGGAAAGCTGAGGGTCACCTTCACCGGGCTGGAAGCCATGCGGCGCCGGGTTGACGAGCGAAACGTGGATGAAGTGGAGCGAAAGCAATTCCTCGAGGGCCAAGTGAAGGAGTTCATCCCGGCGGCCAGCGAGGTCGAGTTGGTGAATAAACCAGAGTGGACCGGTTCCGCATCGGCCTTGGTGGCGGAGTTTAACCTGAAAGTTCCCGGCTGGGCGTCGGGGGCGGGACACCGAGCGCTTGTTCCGGTCGGGCTCTTTGGTGCATCTGAGAAGCACTTGTTCGATCACGCCACTCGCGTGCATCCGATCTATTTTGAGTTTCCGTCGCAGAAAGTAGATGACGTGACCATCGAGATCCCGCCGGGCTGGCGAGTGACCAGCCTGCCACCAGGGCAAAGCCAACCTGCCCACATTGTCGAGTACACTTTGAAAGTGGAGAACGACAAAGGCAGGCTGCACTTGGCGCGGATGTTAAACGTGGATATGCTTCTATTGGAGACAAAGTACTACACCGCGCTTCGGAACTTTTTCCAGGTGGTGAAAACAGCAGATGAGGAACAGATTGTCTTGCAACCGGGTACGGCGACCGCAGGCAAGTAATCGACAAACACCCCTGGTTCTTCTTTCGGTCGCGATTGGCGCCTTGGCGTGCGCACTGGGGGCCGCAAGGGGCGGTGATGCACCCCAATGGATGCACGCGCTGGTCAACGCGCCGCTGCCCGCCCATGATGAGAAGACGGACGCCGTACTGCTGTACTCGGAGACCGCAGTCACCGTCCTTCCCGACCACAAAATCAAAACCCTGGTCCGAGAGGCTTACAAGATTCTGCGGCCCAGCGGCCGCGACTACGGCATCGTCGCAGTTCCCTTCAACCCACGCAGGAAGATCACGAGCCTGCACGGTTGGTGCATCCCGGCGCAGGGTAAAGACTACGAAGTGAAGGACAAGGAGGCGACGGAAGTCTCTTTGCCGAAGATCGAGGGGAGCGAATTGATCTCGGATGTGAAGGACAAACTCCTCCGCATTCCCGCGCCAGATCCTGGGAACATCGTCGGCTACGAGTACGAGGTCCAGGAGCAGCCGCTGGCTTTGCAGGACGTATGGGACTTCCAGGGGGAGAGCCCGGTGCGGGAAAGCCATTACTCCCTACAGATCCCACCCGGCTGGGAGTACAAAGCCTCCTGGGTCAACTATCCGGAAGTAATGCCAACCCAGGCCGGAAGCAGTCAGTGGCAGTGGGTCGTGAGTGATGTTAAGGCGATCCGGAGAGAAGACGACATGCCGCCGCTGAGGGGAGTCGCGGGACAGATGATCGTGACCTTCTTTCCGCCAGGTGGCCCAGCCGCCGATGAATTCGCAACCTGGCGAGAGATGGGGAATTGGTACCAGAACCTGACGAGCCGGAGGCGCGACGCCTCCGCGGAGATTAAACAGAAAGTGACCGCGCTGACCGCTTCGGCGGCCACGCCCCTCGACAAGATGAGGGCACTCGCGCAATTCGTTCAGCACGACATCCGCTACGTGGCGATCAAATTGGGAATCGGTGGGTGGCAGCCGCATCCGGCCGCGGATGTGTTCGTTAACCGCTACGGGGACTGCAAGGACAAGGCCACGCTGATGAGCTCGATGCTGCGTGAAATTGGCGTGGACTCTTACTACGTGGTGATCAATATGGAGCGCGGATCGGTTACGCCCGCCACGCCGGCGCATCTCTCATTTAACCACGCCATTATTGCCATTAAGTTGCCGGAGGGCGTGACGGACCCATCGCTGATCGCCACGATGCAGCATCCCAGGCTGGGAAGACTCCTGTTCTTCGATCCAACCAACGAATTGACGCCGTTTGGCCAGATTGGAGGATATTTGCAGGCCAATTACGGCTTGCTGGTGACCCCGGACGGCGGCGAACTGGTGGAACTGCCCCAGCAGCCATCCAGGATGAACAGCATCCAGCGCACCGCCAGGCTGACTCTTGACGCGCAGGGCACATTGAAGGGTAGCGTCGAAGAGGTGCGTGTCGGTGACCGGGCCTGGTTACAACGGTGGACGTTGACCAGGGTAACGAAGGACACCGACAGGATCAAGCCTATCGAGAGTCTGCTGGCCGATTCGATATCGATTTTTCGTATTACCAAGGCCACCTTGATCAACCTTCAGCAGACCGGGGAGCCTTTCGGTTTCAACTACTCCTTCGAGGCCGTAAATTACGCGAAGAATGCGGGCGGTTTGCTCCTGGTGCGCCCACGGGTGATCGGGAGCAAGTCCTCAGGACTGCTGGAAACAAAAGAGCCGCGAAAATACCCCGTCGAGTTCGATGGACCGGCGCGGGACACGGACGCCTTTGACATTACGCTGCCACCCGGCTACGAGGTGGACGACTTGCCCCCGCCCGTTGACGTGGATTACAGCTTCGCGAGTTATCACTCCAAGACGGAAGTACACGGAAATGTGATTCACTACACCCGCACGTTCGAAGTGAAAGAGCTCAGTCTGCCCGTAAGCAGGGCGGAGGAACTCAAGAAATTCTATCGCATCATCGCCAGCGATGAACGCAACACGGCTGTCCTGAAGCCCGCGGCGAAGTAGAAACCGTACCTTCACCCTCTGTTCAGAACTCCAATCGGACCTGAAGTGCGACCATCCGAGGCGAGTTATCGCCTCCCAAACCCACGCCCAGCAACCCTGTGGGTGGAGAGGTTGTCGCCACCAGGGCGCCGAAGCCGGTCTGTGTGCCGGGCTGTCCAGGAATTCCGGCCACTGCCGTTGGCAAAGCAAAGTTCGGGTGGTTGAGGAAATTGAAGAATTGACCTTCGAGGCGGAGCGCGACCCGCTCATGAATGGAAAACTTCTTGGTTAAATAAAGATCGCTCCAGGTGAAGCCCGGTCCGTGCAGCGTGTTGCGTCCAAGGTTGCCGAACTGGCAATTCTCCGGAGTGTCTCCGCCGTTGCAGGCGCCGGTGCTGGGATCAACAGACGACACAAAGGCATCGGGGTTCAGCCACTGGAGGGTTCCGGGCTGGGTAACCCCGGGAACCGGAGAGTGGTGGTAGAGAGGCACGCCCGGCCGGACGCTCGCAAACTGCGGACCGCCCCCTTGAATGATACCCTCGCCGCTCGCTGAATAAGGGGCGCTTAGGACGCTGAACGGCACGCCGCTGTGCCAGAAAGCGGTGCCTGACACCTGCCAGCCGTTCGCCAGCGCGCCGAGAAAACGGCTGCTCCGAACCCGCACGGGAAGTGCGTAGACATAGGACGTGTTGAAGTTGTGTCGGATGTCGTAATCGCAATTGCCATATTGCCGCCGAAGTTCACCGGGCAACGGCGAGATCAGGGCTCCAGAAGAGAACGGCAGGAAACCTCCGTTGGATACCGTGTCCAGACAGTGGCTCCACGTGTAGTTGGTGTCAATCTGTAGACCATGCCCCATCCGCTTCTTCGCCGTCAGTTGCAGCCCGTTGTAGTGGCTGTTCGCGCCGGTTGTGAACTGCGTGACGCTGGCAAAGCGCAGGTCTTCGGGCTGGTTGTATGGAAACGGCGCAAAGCATCCTGGGCAGACGGTCTGGTAGCCGTTCACCTGCACCTGGTAAGGCAACTGAACTCCTCGAGTGCCCACGTATTGCGCGCGCAAACTTCCTGTATTGCCCAACTGGCGCTCGACTCCCAAGCTCCACTGCATGGAATAGGGCATCCTCAGCGTTCCGTCCGGCACGGCCACCAGGGCGGCCGGAGGCAGGCATGCTTGGGGATTTGCCTTGGGGGAAGCACAGGAAAGTTGGCCCTGCGAAAAGCCGGCGAGAAATGCCTGGTTGGCAGCCGCGGTCGCATCAATGGCGCTCCCCGGCACCCCGGGAGCGAGCGCGAGTCCGCCTGCTTGCCCGAGCAGCCCACCCTGGAAGATGTTGACGTAGGGCGAATTCGACCCAATCAGGTCCGCAATGCTCCCCGGAAGAATGTCAGTGAAGACGCCGAAGCCAGTACGCAGCACCATCTTAGGGGTGAACTGCCACGCAACCGCAGTGCGGGGCTGCCAAGCCAGCAAGGGCGTTGAAGGAAAGAACTTTTTAAGCCCGGTATTGAGGGCGGCGTTCAAAGGCTGATTGACGTCGTGAGAAGAAGCGTCAAACGAGGAGCCGAGACGCGCAATCATGGCGTGCGGATTGATGGGGTCGGAGTTCCACGCGGCGCGCAAACCGAATGTCCAGGTGAGGTTTTTCGTCACTCGGAAGGTGTCCTGCGCGAACAGATCCAAGTTGCTCAGGTTGAATGGCTGCTCACCTGAGACTGGGTACGACTTGGTGGCGAGGGACGCGACCCCGTAGATGTATTGAGGCAGCGTGGTGTAGGTCGCCAGCGGGGTGACGTAGTTGCTGAAGTCGAAATCGCTTGCCAGCATACGGCGTGAGCCGACGCCGAACTCGATCTGGTGCGCGCCGCGCTGCCAGGTCAACGTGTCATTGAGCTGGTAGCGTGTGACGCGCCGCCCCTGAGGCCAGTTGTAGTCTAATCCTCCCAGGGGCGTGAACGGCGCGTTCGACCCAACGCCTTGCAGCACCATCGGGAAGGCCGCCAAGGTCTTGGCGGGGTCGGTGGGCTGGAAGATACTCGAGTACCAGGAGAAAGCCGGGTTGAAATAGTTCACCACGTTCTGGTTGAAGATGTGCGTATAACCCGAAGCAAAGGAGTACATCGGCTGGGGAGAGATAGCATTGAACAACGGATTAATGGGGTCGGTGTAAGCCGCCTGAAGCCCTGTATCGGATTGAAACCTGTACCAGACCATGTTATGGGCATCGAGATCGTGGTCCAGGCGCGCGGTGATGACTTGTTCGTGGTCGGCGCTGGACATCGAGACGGCTTGCCGGTTGGCGCAGCCATTCCCGTTCGGAGGACTGCCGCTTGCCGTGCTGCCGTCCGCCCCTAGAGGACACCCGAGCACTGGCAGGGGCGAGCCTGCGCTGCTCCGATAAAGCGAAAACATCTTCTGATAAAAAGGGACGACGGCCGGCGCTGCGGGATAGGAGGTGCCGGTGATCGTGTCCATGCCTCCGCGCGGCAACTGCCCGAGAACATAGCTCTGGAAACTCGCTGAGGGCACGGTGATGGTATCCACAATCGGCAGGGCGATCCGCATCTGCTCGAAATCTCCAAAGAAGAACAGTTTGTCGCGGACCACCGGGCCACCCAGGCTACCCCCGAAATGGTTTACCGTGGAGCGCGGCTTGTGCCCGCCGGGGTTGGCGTTAGTAAAGAAATTGGCTGCGTTCAGCCTCGATCCGTTCCACAGTTCATAGAGATTGCCGTGAAACTTGTTGGTGCCGGATTTGGTGACGTAGTTGATCTGGGAGGCTCCGTAACGGCCCTGGTCAACCGCGTAGGAGGTCGTGTTCACGGTGACCTCCTGAATGGAGTTCAGCCCCAGCACAAGGTTGGTTGATAGACCACTGTTCAGGCTGGTCATCGGATCGTTGGTCTCGAGGCCGTCCACGATAAAGGCGTTCGAAAGGGCAGGCAGTCCATTGAATTCCACGTTCCCGTAACCATTCTGCCCGCCCACAAAATCATTGGAAGAGCCCGCCGTGTTGATCAAAGCGCCGGGCGAGAACTGGGCGACGTAGGTCATGTCAGAACCCGGGTTGGGAAGATCGGCGATGGCCGCGGCTTCCAGCGTCGTCGTGGTGTTCGCGTTTTCGGTGTTAATGAGTGGCGCCGTCGATTGCACCTCCACCTCCGTCTTCTTGGCGGCAATCTTCAGCACCAGATTCACAGTTTGCGTCTGACCAAGGGGTACAGATACAGGGCCGATGGTCTGGTCTTCGAAGCCCCACGCCCTCGCCTCCACAACGTACGGACCGGGTTTAAGCTCGGGGAATGAGAAGTGTCCGCTTTCGTCGGTTTGGACCGTGCGGTGGAGGCCGGTGGTTGAGCTGGCGACGGTCACCGCCGCCCCGGCCACTGGGGCGCTGCTTGAATCAGTAACCTGCCCGGCCAAGCCGCCGGTGGTCTCGCCTTGCGCCCGCACCATCCCGCGAGCCCCTGAAAAAACCACCGCCAGGAGCAAGAGGGCAACAAACCATGGCGGCTTCTTGCCCCCCGGGGCCAATCCCCAATGCCCTCTGTTCTCCTCGGAATGTGGACGGACAAACCCCATCATGACCTTCCTTGCTGTGGTGCGCGGCGGCGCTCTAACAGGCTGATGAAAAGGCCTGTTACTCTGTCATTCTGAGCGCCAGCGAAGAATCTCGGCAGTTCAGAATCAAGCAACTACGGAGATCCTTCGTCGTCCCGATCAGATCGGGACTCCTCAGGATGACATGCTGGAGACTTTTTCATCAGCCTGCTATAGGGCCGAAAACGCGGCCCGCTGCATCTTCACTGTAGCTTGCACTTATGCATAAGCTATAGTTAATACCACCTTTCGCCCCCACGTCAATAGAATTTTGCATTGTCGGCTTAGGTCCGGGAATAAGCCCCTGTTGCCATTTCCCTCGATTCTTGCCATGATGGGAAATGCTGGAAGGCTGGAGAGAACAAAATCCAAGAGGTGGAGAATGAAACTGACCATCTCCAAAGAAGATTACCTGAAAGCCATTGCCGAAGCGGAGTCTGAAGAAGAGCCGGTGATCGCCGCAACCATTGCGCGCTGGTTGAAAATAACCCCGCCCGCCGTGGCCCTGGCCTTGAGGCGTCTGCAACGGGATAAACTAGTCAGAGTTGGAGGCAACGGGCGGATCTCTCTTACCCCCGCCGGCCGCCAAATCTCAGATCGGCTTCGCAAACGTCACTATTTGATCGAGCGCATGCTGACGGAGATGCTGGGGATGGAATGGTACAAGGTCCATGACGAGGCGGAACGGTTGGAACACGCTGTTTCGGATGACTTCGAGGGGAAGTTAATTCAAAAGCTGGGCGAGCAAGGCCCCTGCCCACGTGGGGACGAGATTAACACGGGCGCCGCGGAACGTCGCAAGTCGGGCCTGATCCTGCTGGCGGAAGTGCCTGCCGGAACGCGAGTGAAGGTGGCCGGCATGTATGAACGAGATCGCTCACTGCTCGAGTATTTTGATGGGCTCGGACTTCGCCCCGGATCACAGCTCCAAGTGGTGAGCCGCAATTACGACCATACCATGACCTTGGACGTTGGGCTGAAGCAGGTCCACCTGGGTCAAGCTGCCGCTGGAAAGGTGTGGGTGCAGGGCGATAGCCCTCGTCCAGGCAGCAGAGCAGTTTGAAGTTTGGCCCAAGTGAGGTAGACTTCCCCAAATGCTGTTCATGGTTATTGAACGCTTCAAACATGGCGATCCTCGCCCGGTGGGCGAACGGTTCAAGAGTAGCGGCCGAATGTTGCCTGAAGGTGTTATCTACCACGCGAGCTGGGTGGATTCGACGGGCACTCGTTGTTTTCAGCTCATGGAAACACCGCGTCCGGATCTACTGGACGCCTGGGTTAGCCGCTGGGATGACCTGATCGACTTTGAAGTCGTTCCAGTTCTGACCTCGACTGATTTCTGGGCCAAGACGCAGCTCGCATAAACCCGCATTCAGAAGTTGGAGTTGTGGCCGTGCCGCGCGGGCGCGTCGGCCCCTCCAAGAAAGCTGTCATACTGAGTCCGTCGGCCTAGGCCGAACGAACCCGCCGCGGCGGGTCGGCAGTTCGCAGAGAGAATCCACTGCCCAGCGGTGTAAGGAAACTGAGGCGATGCCTCGTTCGGCCTCAGGTCTTCACTTCTGCTGTAAGGATTTGATGTACTCCGTGAGATTAGCTACCCGTAAATGCACTTCGGACTCGTGCTGGTGGCTCATGGACATGAATACGGGACCCCAGATCGGCATTTCCTTGGAGCCGTGGGCCGGAATACCAGCCTCGCCGGTGATAGCCTTGGCAACCTGTATGGAGGGAAACTTTCCGTTGTTCTGCCGGCCAAGAACAGTGAGATCTGTCGGCGGCACCTTAAGCGCGGCCGCAACGGGTCCATTACCCTTTCCTTCTTTTCCGTGACAGGCGGCGCAATAAGCTTCAAACATCTGCTTACCTGAGTTAGCCGAAGTATGCCGGACAGGGATGTTGATGATTGCGGGTTTCTGGGCAACACTCAGGCTGCAAAGCGTGATCAGTAAGGCACAGAGAAGCAGCACTCGCAACTGCATGATGTGCTCATTTCCGTTTACCCGCACGGTAAACTATAGGGCTTCGGCGTCATCATAGAGGGCACCTCCCGGGCCTCATTGTCTGGGGCGCTTGCGGTATTCTTCGTAGAGCCTCAACTGTCTGTTGTCCGTTGGAGTCAACTGGCCATTGATGAAGAGATAACGAACCTGCGTAGGGATGGCGAGCGGATCGCCATCCGTGACGATGAGGTCCGCCATCTTCCCGGGCTCGATAGTGCCAAGTTGGTCGGCGAGGCCGAGGATCTGAGCGGGATAGAGCGTGATGGCTTTCAAGGCCTCGTCATAAGGGAGCCCATAGGCAACAGCGTTGGCGGCCTGGTAGGGCAGGCGGCGCGCGAAGGACGCGTCGTCAAAGCTGGCAAGGGCGATTTTGATGCCGGCGGCCTGCAGTTGGCCGGGAGTGGCGTAGGACTGATCGTAGGGTGCGTCTTCGTCTTCGGGCAGAGATTGCGTGGGCCCGAGAATCACAGGAACGTGCTTGGAGGCCAGCAGGTCTTTGACCTTGTAGGATTCAGCCCCGCCGCCCAGGATCATCCTGAGCTTCTGCTTTTCGCAGAACTCCACCGCATCGCGAATGGTACGCTTCTGATTGGCCACCACGAGCACCGGCAGCTTGCCTTGCACGACGGGCACGAGCGCTTCGAGTTTTAGGTCGCGATCGTAGTTCTCGCTCGAGCCTTTTTCCATGGCCTGGGCGTAATGGCGCGCTCGCTCCAGCAAGTCCGTCAGCTCGAAGATTCTCTTGTCGTACTCCTGTTTCACTTCCGTGAACGGGCGCTCCCGGACGCTGAAGGTGGTGATGTCAAAAGACCGGGTCTGCAACCTGGGCCAATCCACCACCATCGCTACGGAGCGGCGAATGAGCATCTCCTCAACCGTCCAGCCCGCCAGATTGATGGCCGAAGCCTGGCCGGCTATCACGGTGCCTCCTCCGCCACGGAAACCGCCGCCTCCGCCGAGGGGTGCGGCGACGGCGTGCGTGATGCCGTTGGCGCGCGCCACAGGGATCTGCTCGCTGGGCGGGTGGACGGCCGTCATGGCCACTAATTGCGGGTTGAAGTTCCCCACGTCGGTGGTGTCCACCGTGGCAGGCACGGCTTCGATCTCCCTCAAGCCTAGAGTGGTTACGGAGTCGAAGATGCCGGGATAAACTTCCAGGCCCTTGGCTTCAATCACCTCAGCATCGCTGGGAACGGCCACGTTCTGGCCCACGGCGGCGATCTTGCCGTCGCGGATCACCACCGTGGCGTTCTCGACCGGCGGGCCGGCCAGCGTGTAGACCTTTGCGCCACGAAGGGCGTAGACCTGCGCGGGTGCGGCCGGCTCAGGCGCCGCGTTGGTGCGAAGCCACGATGTGACAAGCAGCACGGTCACCATCGTGGCCGTGAGCGCTAGCGGTATCCGTCGAAGGCTCATTTTCTTCGCTCTCCTTCTGTGTCCAGATTCCTTCCCTCTCCCGCTTGGGGGAGAGGGTGGACCGCACCGGCGTTTTCTTCAGCCGGGGCGGGCCGGGTGAGGGGGTCGTGAGCCTGCGCCCATTCGTTTGCAGCTCACAACTCGCCGGTGAATGCGTTGGGCAGTGACCACGCGACGTCCAATACTTTTCCCACAAACAGCTCCGGCGCCTCCATAACGATTCCATTTGGTAATCGCATCACAGTGCACCCCATACGTTTGAGCAGTGCGTCTCGGCTTGCGTCGCGCCTGGTCTGGCTTGGCTGAGCGTGGACGCTGCCATCCAGTTCCACAATCAGACGCCGCTGGGGGCAGCAGAAATCAACAATGTACCAGCCCACAGCGTACTGGCGGCGGAATTTAAAGCCCTTGAATCTGAGAGTCCTCAATAAGCGCCAAGCGATTTCTTCGGATTCGGTTTCATTGCGCCGAAGCTCGCGGGCCCTGGCAATCTGCGCTTCGCTACGCGCGAGGGAGCGACGTTGGCGGTAGGGCCGCGTTGATTCTGGTTTCACGGCTTTGACCCCCTCACCCCCCGGCCCCTCTCCCCCAAGGGGGAGAGGGGAGAATGTAGAAACTCGAGGTGCTGACCCCGCGATGCGGGGTCGGCGCTACGAAATCACACGCTGCCACTCACCTCACCAGGCTTTCCCGGTGGTTTCGGAGGTGCGCCGGGAGGCGCTGCGCCTGGCGGGGCCGGCTTCGGGGTTGCACCCGGCCGCCGGGGCCTTTTCGCGCCCTCGGCTGCTTTCGTTTCCTTTGCAAGCAGCGCTTTCTTTTCCTTCTCCAGCGCGGCGCGGTGGGCAATGTCCTGCTGGCGGTCGAAGTAAACCTGGCCGTCGATCAAGACTTTCTGCGGCACCGCGTAGACGCTGAGCGGGTCCTTGTTATAAATGGCGAGGTCTGCATCCTTGCCGGGCTCAATCGAGCCCACGCGGTCCGCGATGTGCAACTGGATGGCCGGGTTTATCGTCACCAGCTTCAGCGCCTCATCGTGCGAAAGCCCGCCCCATTTCATGCTCTTGGCCGCTTCCTGGTTCAGGTGCCGGGCCTCCTCGCCGCTATCGGAGTTGATCGAGACCACGATGCCGCGTTCGGTCATGAGGGCGGCATTGTACGGGATGGCGTCGTAGGCCTCCACCTTGTAGGCCCACCAGTCGGAAAATGTGGATGCACCCGCGCCGCTTTTGGCGATTTCATCCGCAATTTTGTAGCCCTCGAGCACGTGCTGGAAGGTCGCAATCTTGAAGTGGAACTCCTCAGCCACGCGGATCATCTGCAGGATCTCATCGTCGCGGTAGCAGTGGATGTGCACCAGCCGCTTGCCCTCCAGTACCTCCAGGAGCGGGTCGAGTTTCAGGTCACGCCGAGGCGGAATCAAGTTCGATTCGCCGGCTGCTTTCTTGCGGTTGTAGTCGTCCCAGGCTTTCTTGTAATCCACCGCCTCCGAAAAAGCCTCGCGGTATACGTCCATCACGCCCATGCGCGTGGAGGGATACCGCGGCGGTGTCCCGGAAATCGAGGAGCCGGAGCGCTTGGGATTTTCTCCCAGGGCGAACTTGATACCCGGCAACGCGCCTTCGAAGGGAAGATCTTCAGCCAGCTTTCCCCACCGAAGCTTGATCACGATGGTTTGGCCCCCGATGGCATTGGCGCTGCCATGCAGAATGTTGGCGGTGGTGACGCCGCCCGCCAGGTCGCGATAGATGTCAACGTCCTCGGGGTTCAAGACGTCGGCGATGTTCACCATTGAAGAGACGCTGACGCTGCCTTCGTTGACGCTTCCGGCGACCGCGATGTGCGAATGGCAGTCGATGATGCCCGGCATCACGAACAGGCCTGTGGCATCAATCACCTTGGCGCCCTCAGGCGCCGTCAAGCCCTTGCCCACCTCCGCGATCTTGCCGTCCCGGATCAGGACGTCACCGTTTTCAATCGTCCCCTTGGTGATGGTAAGGATGGTGCCGGACTTGATTAACGTGACCTCTGCCGCCTTAGCCCCAAGGGCGCAAACCGCCAGGAGGGACAGCATCGCCACCACGCTTATCGAACGGGATGCGCGTTTCATCTACTCAACCTCCTGATGGGTATTTACAGTTGCAGCCGTGCTGCTGGGGCGCGAGCCCGTAAAGTCCACCGACGCGCCGCCCCCGCTGGCTATCCCTTTCATCTGCTCGCCTTCGAGCGTCCCGCTGAAGATGACATCGATGGGACTGCCTCCGAAGGTCAGGCTGAGCGTGAAGCTGAACTGGTTGCCGCTCACCCAGCCGTCGCGGATCGAGACCGTGCCCATGGACCCTACCATGGCGCCGGAGACGCCGGTGAGCGATCCGGCGAGCGTACCATCGGGCTCCATGCTGAGGTCCGCCGTAGCCTCCTCCGGGCCCTGCGCACCCGTCAGGCTGATTTTCCACTTCCCGGCCAGCTTGACGGTTGGGGGCGCCGTGGGGCGTCCGGGCTCGCGCACTTCGTAGCGGCGGCCGTCCACAAAGGTCATTTTCACTTTGGTCTTTTCATTGAAAATATCCCCATCGGTCACGACCAGGTTGGCAATCTTGCCGGGCTCGATGGAGCCCAAACGGTCGCCCACGCCCAGGATCTCCGCCGCGTTCAGGGTGAAAGCACGCAGGGCGGCATCGGCAGCGAGACCCGCGTCGACGGCTTTCTTCGCGTTCTTAAGCGCGTCCTTGGGAGCTCCGATCCCTTCAAAATAGAAAGCGAACTTCACGCCTGCCTTCTGGAGCGCGGCCGGGGATGAGGGCGCGCGGTCACGGAAGCGGAGCACGCGCAACGGCTCCTCGGCCTCCGGGTCTGCGTCTTTCTCCTTCTCCGGCCACTTCAGGTTCACCAGCACCGGAACCTTCGCTGCCGCCAGTTCATCGGCGTCCTCGTAGCCTTGCTGGCCGCCGTAAATGACGGCACGCGCGCCCGCGCGATCCGCCAGCACCAGCGCCCGGTGAATTTCCTGCGCGGTGTTTCCAGGCAACAAGACCGGACGTCCGGAGGCCAGCGCGTCGTTTACGACGATCTCCGTCCGGTCATAGGCGGGCCGCTCCAACCCGACCGGATGCGCGCGGTAAATGGACTCCGACTGGTTGTACCAGTTGGCATCCAGAAAGACCTGATGGACGTAGGAGATCACGCCCATCAACGAGTCGGGGAAGTTTCCGAAGCCTCGCAGGGGTTGGAGGGTAATAAGAAGGGCGCTGGGCGCGGCCACCACCATTTCGCCCGGTCGCTCGCCAGCGAGGTTCACCACCGCGCCTTGGCCCGGGAAAATCCCGGTCATCGGTGCGGCCAGAGTGGAGGTGAAGCCGGCGTTGCGCCAGGTTTCAACTCGCTTGTCGTCGGGCTTGAGTTCGTCTGCCGCATTCATCCAGGGCGTGCTCGCCGGTCGATCCTGCGGGCCGTGAGAGACCGGCTGCGGCTGCTGAGGTTGACCCCTGGCGGGGCCCCCGCCACCTCCTGGCGGTCCGGGCGCGGCCGGCGCTGGCGGGCCTAGTCCAAGATCGCTCAGCGCGTTGATGAAGCCGGGGTACACCGTCAGGCCCTTTCCTTCGATCACCCAGGCTTCCGGCGGGATGCTCACATTCTCCCCCACCGCCGCGATCAGGCCCTTGGCAATTACCACCGTGCCGCTCTTGATCTCAGGTCCCGAAACCGGCACGATGCGCGCATGGCGGATGGCAAAGTACCGTGGCTCTTCCGCCCGCGCGCCGATCCCGCAGAGCGGGACCAGGGCGAATACCGCCAGTAGCCACTTCCTTTGGAAAGTCGCCTTCAAAACTCTGCCCACCCATCTCTCCATGACGTGCTCCTTCGGCGTCATTCCGCGCCGCATTCAGAGTCAGTGCTTCCCGCCTTGCGAAAGCCGCCATCTTACGTCAGCCGGTTTAAGGATTCAAGCCATTAATCTGCTTGACGCCTCTGCCGTTTGCGAGTGGGCTGTCGGGGCGGTTCGGCGGGTCTGCCCCTGCATCAGGCATGGCACGGTTGGAGGATCGCAAACCTTTTTGCGATCTTTGGGCGCAAGCGCCTGGACTCATTCGTCGGCAGCTAATTGGTGAAAGTGCTCACTCATAACGGAGAGCTTCGACGGGATTGAGGTGAGAGGCGCGGATGGCCGGCGCCAAGCCGCTGAGGAGTCCCACGAAGATCAGGATGGCCGTGGAAACACCGACGGTGCCAAGCGAAATATAAATGTGGATGTCGCCTTTACCGGATGTGTCTTCGTAGAGAGGGCCGTAAAGGGGAAGCGGTCCGATGGCCGCGGAGGCAGCATAGGCGAGGCCAATGCCAATGGCGCCGCCAATCGCGGTGATGACCAGCGCTTCGGCCAGGAATTGCAACTGGATTTGCCAGCGGCGGGCGCCCAGGGCGCGGCGCAGACCAATCTCCCGGATGCGTTCTTCCACGGCCACTAACATGATGTTCATCAGCCCCACGCCGCCAATGCCAAGGGTGAGCGCTCCGACGAACGTAAACAGGGCCTCAAAGCCAATGGTGATGCCATCGATGATGGGCCGGAACTGCTCGCGGCCGAACATCATGATGGCGCGCTCATCCGTGGGTGAAAAGCGCTGGCGCTTAGCCACCTCCGCGCGTACTTGCCTCATGGCTTCCTTCTCGAACCGGGGCGCGAGGGGCTCAAACACCAGCACGGAGGCATAGCGAGTGTTCCAGATATCCCCTGCGGTGGAATACGGGATCCAGACGGATTCGTCGTCGCTGGTGAAATAATTGCTGTCCTGAATCTTGCGGTCCATGGTTCCGACCACGGTGAACCGGGTACCGCTGATGCGAACCGTTTCGCCTACGGCAGGTTGGCCACTGAAGAGCTTTTCCCGGAGACGGGCTCCGAGAAACACCACGCGCCGGCGCTCGAGCACGTCCTCAGGGCTGATCCAGCGGCCGGCGCTGGGCACTTCGTTGCGCATCTCGCCATACTCGGGGCAGACCCCGCGAATGGCGGTATTGGCCAGACGGTCACCGTAAGAGATAGGAAGCCAACGCACCGTTTCCAGGCAGGCGGTCCTGACCAGCGTGACGTTTTCCCGAACCAGGTCCAGGTCCGCTTTTTCGAAGACCACGTGCTTGCCGGCGCGCTGGCCTCCCGCCTGCTCGCTGGTCTGAGCGGGCCAGCATATGACCGCTCCCTTGCCGAAGGCGTCAAAGGCCGCGACGACCACGGACCGAAGCCCTCGGCCGTAGGCGATCAGGAGCGCGACAGCGGCAATACCCCACGTAATCCCCAACATGGTGAGGAAACTACGCAGCGGTTGGCGGCGGAGTGCGGACCAGGCTTGGATGAGGATTTCTCGGAACACGTCGTTCTCACCTTGGGCTGTCAGCTTTCAGCCATCAGCTATCAGCTTCCAGCCCTGAACTTGGGGGAATGATTTGGTCGCCCGGTAGATCGAGAGCGTCAATTCATGTCCCTCTTGCCAGACTTTCGGATCTTTAAATGACCTCGCTTCGCCTCGCCTCCCATGTTGGGTGTCCGGAAGGGCTCCGAGGCGGCACGTTCCATCCTTTCCGTCCTCTCAATCAGGTGAAAGCTGAGAGCTGATAGCTGACGGCTGATAGCTGACAGCTAGCCTCCCGGCTCATACCGCAGGGCGTCGATGGGATCCACCATGGCGGCGCGGCGCGCCGGGTAAAGCGCCGAGAACACGGCGATGGTGCCCAAAATCGCGAATGAAATCACGGCGGATCTCCAGGTTGGCAAGAGACCCGCAAAGAAGACCGGCATGGGGAAAAGGTCGACGAGCCCGCAGAGACCGTAGGCGATGCCCATGCCCAGACCTCCGCTCAACAGAACGACGATGAGCGCCTCGATGAAGAACTGGCTCAGAATGGCCCGGGCGCTGGCGCCCACCGCTTTGCGAACGCCGATTTCACGGGTGCGTTCGCGCACCGCCACCAGCATGACGTTCATCACGCCGATTCCCCCCAGCAGCAGTGTAGTGATGCCCACCGCTCCCAAGAAGAGCTTCATGCTGTCCATGATCTTCTGAAATCCCTTGGCCTCCTCGACCGTGTCCCAGATGGGAGCGGCTTCCTTGTCTCGAGGGTCGAAGTTGTGGATGCGTCCGAGCGCGCGGCGCACTTGCCACTTGCAGGTTTCGTGCTCCTCGAGCGACTTCGGGGCCACCAACAAATGATCAACGCTGGTGGAAAGCTGAGGAGGTTTGTTGGGAAAATCGCGCAGCATGGCGCTGAAGGGGACGAAGACCTTATCCACGTCCCAGCCGTCATAGCAACTGTTCTGGTCTTTGCTTTCCATGATTCCGATAACGGTGTAAGGCAGGTTGTTGATGTAAATGCTCTCACCGACAGCGGGACGGGTCGAGAAGAGTTGCTTCTTGATATTGCTGCCAAGGAAGGCCACGCGGCGCCCCTGGGCATTGTCTCCCCAGTCATAGAACCGGCCTTCAGCGACGTGGATCGAACGAATCTCAGCGAACGGGGGAAGCGAACCCGTGACCAACGGCGAGGCATTGTTGTAAAGGCTGCGCGTGGATAAGTTCTCCCGCTCGAGCTCCGGCAAGACGTACCGGCAGGCAGTGGCCTCCTCCGCCACGGCGGGCACGTCCGAATCCTGCCAGTTCACTTGACGGCCTGCCCGCAGCCCGCCCGCTTGCATGCTGGTCCGGCCATTGAAGATGATCATCAAGTCCTTGGCGAAGGTCTCCTGCTGTCTCATTTGGCCGACGCGCAATCCTTCTCCGGCGGCAATCATCAGGGTGATGGAGATGATCCCCCAGGCAATGCCGAACATGGTGAGGAAGGTCCGCAGCTTGTGAGACCACAGGGTGCGCAACGTGTCGAGGATGAGATCGCGAAGGACCATTGTTGAACCTGTCTTGAATGCCCAGTGACATCAACCTAGTGACAAGTGATGAGTGACAAGTGACGAGCAAATGTGCAGGTGCCAGGTTTCACGTGTCAGTGAAGAACAGGCGGGAAGTTTGTAGAAACCAACTCCTGAATTCTGACTTCTGCTTTTCCGCTCGTCACTCGTCACTTGTCACTCGTCACTGCAATATAACCTGCTGGCCTTCTTTCAGGCCTTCAACAAGTTCTGTCTTTACGCCATTAGAAATGCCCAGTTTCACCGAGAGTTTGCGCCGGCCAGTCTTGGACCCAGGATCGGGAGTCTCCAAGGAAGTGCGGCGGTCCTTGTCATAGATCACCGCCGCCTCAGGCACCATCAGTACTTTCTGTTTCTCCTCCAGGATGATTTCAGCATTGGCGCTCATGTTTGCTTTCAGCTCCCCGGTGGGGTTCTGAATCGAGACGCGGACCTCGAAGGTTGTAACGTTGTCCTTCTCGACGCCTAGGGGGGAGATCTTGGTTACTTTACCCAGGAACTTCTTTTCTTTGAGCGACTCGACCGAGATGCGCGCGGGCTGACCAAAGTAGACCTTGCTGATGTCGGCTTCGTCCACTTTGCCTTTGACGTAAACTTCGCTCACATCTCCCAGGGTCATGATGTTTGTCGCCTGCGACCCCAGGATCAGAATTGAACTGATGGCGTCACCCACTTCCACGTCCCTGGACAGCACCAATCCATCCATCGGGCTGACAATGGTGGAATTGCGGAGGTCCTCCTCGGCGTTTTCGAGGGCCGCTTGCATTTGGGCCACCTGGGCCTTCGCGCGCGCGACGTCGGCGCGGCTGACCGCCACATTGCGCTGGGCTGACAACTGCTTATTCAGCGCCATCTGATAGGCTTTTTCACCGTCATCGAGCAATGAGGCGGAAATCAGCCCTTCGGCAGCCAGCTTCCGGTTGCGCTCGGCGGTGGATTTCAGGAAGGGCAGGTCAGGACCCATCGCGTCCACAACGTTGCGCTCGAAAGTCGCCTGCGCTGATTGAACGGCAGCCTCTGCGGCCTGCAAGTTGGCGCGGGCCTCAGCCACCTGGGCGTGCAACTGCTCTTTGTCCAGCTCGACGAGCACCTGGCCCTGCTTCACGCGGTCGCCATACTCGGCAAAGATCTTCTCCACGATCCCGCTGGCCTTCGATTTGACATCCACTTTTGCCAGAGGCTCAATCTTGCCTGTGGCGACCACGGAACGAGCCAAGTCCCCGCGTTCGACCGCGGCCAATTTGGAGGCATCAATCTGACGATTCGGTCGTAATGCTGCGGCAATGCCAAATCCGCACCCAACCAGGACAATGAAGGCAACTCCCGCGACGATCCACCGCCGCCGCTTCTTATGATTGTTGTTTGCCATCGGTTTTCCTCGGACCCAGGCGCTACGCCGGGTGTCTGGTTTCAAGTACGCGACAACGGCAGGAAATGTTCCATCCCTATAGGTGGCAGTCGGCCATGCTGCTTCCTAGCAACCTTGGACAGGCAACCGGCCTCTCAATCCGTGGGTTTCTACTCAGGAGATTTAGACGTGGAAGGAAGCCGAAGGTCACCTGATTGTACGCGCCTAATGCAAAACATTGAGAAGAAGTCGTCGGTCTTGTATTTCGCTCCAAGGTACGTTGCACCGAGGCGCTCGGCACCATTCTGAGCATGGATAGCCGAAATCGGCTCTCCGTGATGTCAGAAACAGGGTGCAGCGGGGTAAGACCGAAGGGTAGGTTTTTCGTGCCCTGCAAGGGCAGAAGATAGTAGCCGGGGGCAACGCCCCCAGAAAGCGCCACGTTCGTTCCCCGACCCTGAAAGTCGTATCACCCTGAGCCGCGGGACGCAAGACCAGTGACGCCACCCGGATTCGACACGTCACCTGACGGGTCGGGCCTGGTTGGGGGCACGTTTTCCGGGGGCGTTGCCCCTGGCTACTCTATTGATCCCCTCTGGGGATCAAGGGTCGAAACCTGTTCGGAGGAGTGGCGAGCGGATCAATTGTTGGTTTTGGCCATTGATAGTGAGAGAGACCATTTTGGATAGGTTACAACTTCCACACGAACCGGCGTGGTGCCGGAGTGGACAAATCCCAGGCGCTTAGCGGCTGCCCACGAAACGTCAATCAGACGCCGTCCGATGTGCGGCCCACGGTCGTTGACCCGCAGCAATATGTTCTTATTATTCTTGAGGTTAGTGACTCGGACGGTAGTTCCAAAAGGGAGCGTTTGGTGCGCTGCTGTGAATCCGTTTAAGTCGTAAACCTCTCCGTTCGCCGTCGCGCTCCCCTGGAACTCTTGACCGTACCAGCTTGCTACTCCGATTTGGTATTTTTCCTCCGGCATTACGGCCAAGGGGGATAGTCTGATCGAAGCGGACGACCTTGCTTCGGACTTGGCTGACAGTGCGATTAACCCCGCCACCGCACAGCCTATAATAAGTCTCTTCATTCATCCTCCAATCAGCACGCGCCCTCTCTGGTCTGAGCTGGCCAAACTTGTGTGCAACTGGTTACGTGATGGAATTGCCTACTTTAGACAATTTGGGATACACTGTCAAGTGAAAAGCTCCCCTTGTGAAAAGCTCCCCATGAAAAGTAGTCTATACGGTCTGACTAAAACTTGGCTGGCAGCTTATTTTCAGGCTACTCAGTCGAAATATGTAAAAGGGCGAAATGGCCCCTTTCCGAATCTGAATCGCCTGTGCCATGGCTGAGTTTTCGAGCGTACCGTACCGCTACTGCCTTAGTGCTGGCTCAAGTGGGCTGCCTTGGGAACCGGAGGGCTGGGTCAAACCCAGGGCGGCAGCCAATGTCGCTGCAAGGTCGATTGGCTGACATCGGCTGAAATAGACGCCCGGTTTGAAGGCGCTACCCCAAAGCAGCAAGGGTACTTGCGAATCGTAGTTCCAAAGGCTCCCATGAGTAGTTTCTCTGGACCCTGAAACAGGCAGTGCGTAGGGGTCCAACACTACGAAGACGTCACCCCCTCGCTTGGGGTTGAAACTGTTCGACGCTGCACGGGCGAAAGGTGACGAGGGCAAACTGCCGGTCAATAGCTGGGTGCGCGTAAAGGCTGCCGTCACTCCGGGCGCGGAAACAGCAGCCGTAGCCGCCACCTCTTCAGCCTGTAAGGGTTGAATATGGTGGTTCATCAAAGCGTGGTGGTCAAGGTAAATGTAGGGCCCCTCCATTCCTTCAATCCACGCCCCCGGCCCGAATGCCGAAGCCATCGCAGTTTCGACAGCGTTGCGGATCAAGGCAGACTGGGCGTTGCCTGGACCCCACTTGTGGTCCTGAATGAATCCCGGGTTCGGAGCAACTCCGTGGTCCGCCGAGAGGGCGATCCACACGTTGTTGAGCCCAACAAGCTTATCCAACTCGGCAAAGAACGAGGCCAGATAGCGGTCCGTTCGCAAGGTTACATCAGCAACTTGAGGGCTGTAGGGGCCAAACGCGTGACCGATAGAGTCGTTTACGCTGAGAGATATGGCCAACAGGTCGGGATCGGTTCCCTGGCCAAGGCGTTCGTTCCGCACGACCTCACGAGCAAAAGCCAGTTCAATTTCATTCATAAAGGGAGTGTGCTGAAGCCAACCCAGAAACTTCGGGTCAGGGCACGATTCCTCGGGCATCCCGCGATATTCCCCCAGCGTTTGGCCGCTTGCACCCGTTGTTTCTGCCAAGACTGTCCATTTCCCGCCACAGTATTCCTTCACCGGCGAATTCCGGTTGAATTCCGCTACCCAGGAAGGCAGCGCCGGCATGTAGTAGGTGCTGGTAACAAAACGGCCCGAACCCGGGTCATACCAGTACACGGCGGACGGCGAGTGGCCACCCATGAGCACTGCCGCGCGGTCTTTGAGTGAGATGGCCACGACTTTCGAACGAAAGTCTGTGGCGGCCCGCAATTCGTCCCCCAGAGTGCTGCCGATAAGGTAGTGCGGCGAGAATCCCGGGGTCGCGCTGGCCCGGTCGGGCTCGCTGACTAACTTTGTGGTTGGGTCCTCGACGCAATTGACCGTTCGGCGAAGCGTTGGCTCGTACCATTCATTCCCGATGATCCCGTGTACGTTTGCGTACGCCCCTGTCAACAGAGTGGCATGGCCGGGGCCTGCGCTAGTTGTGGCGTAGTCGTATCGACAATCTGCAAAGTTGGCGCCGTTCAGCAAGAGGTTGAATCCGCCCGCAACGAATCGCTGCCTAAAGCGCACCAAGTAGTCATATCGGAATTGATCGATTACGAGTATCAGGACCAGCTTGGGACGGCGGGGGTAGTCAGTTGCTTTCCCTGCAATGGCGACATGGAGCAGGAAAAGCATCAGTAAAACCGCTGTCAATACACTAATCGGGGGCCTCTTCAGCACATAAATCCTCCCCGAAAAGTCTACAAACTGAATCAGGATACCAGAATTACGCGCTGGTCAGCACGATATGGCGTCGGGGCATGGCAAGTGTGACGTGGAGACATCCGGCCCTCGTGCTACACTGAGTCTATGTCACACAAAAGGGGTTGCCGCCCATGCAGCGTCGCGTTCTCATTTCCCTGTTCCTGGCTTCCATTGTGTTCGCACCGGTTCGATGGAGTTTTCCCGCAGAAGATGCTCAGACGGTTAAATCTAAGCTTCTGCAAGCTCCTGCGGGCCGCTTACCGGTGAAGATTGATCTCAGAGGAATGACCGTTCTTCCCAATGGGCGCCTTATAACCCCTTTCGGCAAGCAGGTGAAGGTGGCGCCCCATCCCTATGGCCTCGGGCTCAGCCCGGACGGCAAAACCCTGGTCACCGTTAACAGCGGCACGCATCCTTTTTCGGCAAGCATCGTGACGGACATTTTCGGGCTTGCTCCCCAAGTGGCCCAGATTCCCCCCGGCTTCAAATCTTCCGACGCTGATCCGGAGAGCGTTTTTATGGGCGCCGGCATCGCTGGCGACAATCGCACGCTCTACCTGTCCGAAGGCAACAACGGGAAGGTTGGCATCTTTGACCTGGTAACGCACCAACGGCTGGGCTCTCTTAGCCTGGAGGGTGAGTTCCAGAGCAGAACCTACAACCACAGCCTCAGCGGAGAACTCCTGCTCTCGCATGACGGCAAAAGCCTCTATGTCCTGGATCTTGCACACTTCCGCTTGGTGGTTTTCGATACGAACAGCAAAGAGGTCATCGCCAGCATTGCCGTGGGCCGGATGCCCTTTGGGCTGGCGCTCTCGCGGGATGGGAAAAGGGTTTACGTATCCAATGTTGGAACGTTCAGCTACACGCTGGTTCCGGGTTACGATGCCAAGAATGCACGAGATACGGGCATCACCTTCCCGGCGTTTGGATACCCCTCCAAGGAGGCCGAAGAAGGCGCCGCCGTGGAAGGCAAGCAGATTACCGGTTTGGGTGACCCGAACGTTCCCGAATCAAATTCGCTTTACGTGATCGATGTGAGGGTTCCTTCGAGCCCCAAGGTGCTCGACAGAATACGAACCGGGCTACCCATTGGCGGCCTGATCGTGGCCGGAAGTAGCCCGGGAGCCGTGGTCGCAGGAAAGAGGAAGATCTTTGTCTCAAACGCAACCCAGGACAGCATCAGTG
Organism: Acidobacteria bacterium UBA7540; assembly: GCA_002478145.1. The sequence goes on along the minus strand of DLMI01000088.1, from coordinate 45,312 downwards.
TGATTGACGCCCGCAGCGGGAAGGTGGAGGAGAATGCCTTGCTCACTCCCGCAAGCGCCGTCAAAGGGTTGCGTGGCGTCCTGCCTTTCGGCATGGCACTCAGTCCCAATGAAAAGCGCTTGTACATCGCCTGCGCTGGCATCAACGCTGTCGCCGTGGTGGAAACCGACCACATGCAATTCCTGGGTTTCATTCCCAGCGGTTGGTTCCCGGCGCGAGTGGCGGTGAGTGCTGACGGCAAGACGCTCTTTGTGGCCAATGCCAAGGGCTTTGGCGCAGGCCCCAATGGGGGGAGAGATTTTCAACTCGGCCCGGAGGGTGCTTACATCGGCGACATCACCAAGGGGACGGTTTCAATCCTGACGATCCCGAAAGACTACGCGTTGCGCCCCCTCACGCTCCAGGTGATGAGGAACAACGGCTTTATTCCAAGTTTCCTGGCGCAGGCACAGGCGCCAGCGTCCAAGCGTTCCGCAGACTTCCCTGTTCCCTTCCCAGGCTCACCCAGCTCGAAGATCCGCCATGTGGTTTTCATCACTAAAGAGAACCGGACCTTTGACGAAATGTTGGGCGACCTGGGCGGCGCCGACGCGGAGCGCGACGCCACGCTGGCCCGCTGGGGGATTGACGCTACCGTCAAGGAAGAGAATGAACCTACGCTGGAGCACGTGCAGGTCACACCCAACCAACATGCCCTGGCTAAGCGCTTTGCGTTCAGCGACAACTTCTACGTGGATTCGGACGTCTCGGTGGACGGCCATCACTGGCTGGTAGGCAACTACCCAAATGAACTCTTAGAAACGGCTTGGCCCGCCAGCTACGGCGGCAAGCTTGAATTCGTGCCCGACCAGGACGCCCCAGGGCGGCTGGACATCGGGGCCTCATCCACAATTCCCGAGACTTACCTTGAAAACGGTTCGCTGTGGGAAAACCTGGCGCGGGCTCATGCTACCTTCCGCAATTATGGCGAAGGACTGGAATTGCCGGGCGACGACGAAAGTGCGGGGGAGTATCCCACGGGCGCGCGGCAATCCGTGAATGCGCCCATGCCGAGGGTTCTGTTCGATAACACGTCGCGAGACTATCCAACCTTCAATACCAACATCTCCGACCAGTATCGCTTCGCCCAGTTTAGGAAAGAGTTCGATGAATTCGTAAGCGGTAAGAAACCTCTGCCACAGTTTATCTACATCTGGCTCCCTAACGATCACACCGCCGACCCGCGCCCTGAGGATGGATTCGCCTATCGGGCTTCCTACGTGGCGGATAACGACTTGGCGCTGGGCAAGCTGGTGGAGTTGTTTTCTCGCAGCCCTTTCTGGAAAGACATGGCCATCTTCGTGACCGAAGACGACGCGCAGAGCGGCCAGGACCACGTGGATGCTCACCGCAGCCTGTTGCTGATGATCAGCCCTTATGCGAAGCCGGGCGTCTCACACATCCATACCAGCATGGCGAGCATTCTCAAGACGTTCGATTTGATTCTTGGCATGCCTTTCATCAATCAATACGACGCCGCAGCTACGGACCTCTCCGACATGTTTACAAACACTCCGGACTTCACACCGTACACCGCCTTGCCTTCAGACACCCGGATTTTCGATCCGGCGAAGGTAAAGGAACCGGGCCTCGAGGCTAAGCCCGGCGAACCACTTGATAATCCTGACCTGATCCGCAAAGAGATGAAAAACCGCATTGAACCGAAATAACGACATTCGGGTGGGTCGGGCTAGGGAAACGGCCCTCTCCCGCGGGGAGGGTGGCCCGCGACCGGCGTTTTCACCAGCCGGCGCGGGCCGGGTGAGCGGTTTCTTTGGTACGTGCGAAGCAGCAAGTCACCCAGACCTGCTTTTTAGCTCTGACCTTCTGCTCCGTACCTTGCGCCTATGGCGAGGACTAGGCTGTTCCGCGGTTCGGTAGTGATATATCTGTGCGTTGCTGGTTGTACTTGCAAGACATTTCATTGTTGACATTGTGTTAATTTCTTGATAGACGGGGTACTCTTTTTGGTTATCCTTTGTTCAAGTCGTGGGATGCATCTGGCTAGGAGGAGCGCACACCTTGGATTGGGCCTTTTGGCGACGCGTATGGAAAGCTTTGCAACGTGTCATCGCGCTTGCGCTTTTTATGGAGGTCCACAGGGGACTGGATCGTGGATTTGAATGGATTACCCCGAAATGGATGGTAGGAGCCTTACGGTTAGAGGAAACAGTAATATACCTGATCTTTTTGTACATTTACATTCAATTGGGTGGGGATATGGTTACAGTTTTCAAACCCTCCCATGGAAAGCGAAAAGCCGAGGCTGGCAGACATGAGACCGAACCAGAACAACAAAGCACTACAACTTAGCGGGATCACCAAAGCTGTGATTTCCGTTGTTAGTGGAGTCCCGCGCATGTTCATGATTTCTGTGACTGGCGTCTTGATCGCTCGTTATGTCTACCACGTTCCAAATGAACAGATCGCAGCTGGAGTAGGTGTCCCCTTGGTCTGTTTTCTTCTTATCAAATTCTTTTTCCCTGGGCACAAAGATGAAAGTACGGCTACGCAGCAGAAAGAGCAGCGTTTGTTGCTAACATGGGGTGCCCCTCTAGGCGCGCTATTATTGATCATAGCTATAATCTCGCTGATGTCATCTGGGTTGTACGCATGGATTGGGTTGTTGTCCTTTGCGAAAACGGCACTGCATTATGCGGTCGTATTTCTAGCTTCGGCGGTTATGATATTTGTTCTTCTGATACTAACAGGCGTTGTCTCGCCTCGGGACACCATGCGCAACGTCTTCTGGGAGATCCCCATTAACATCGGGGGCCAATTGTCTCATTGGTTGTCACTCGGACACGGCAGCCTAGGTCGCTAGGAAATCACCTCTCCTATCGTCCAGATATGGTCAGCTATACCAGCTTCCATGGCGGGAGTTAGGGGCGAGAAACGCAACAATATCACACTACCCGCGGTTCACACGTATTGACAGAGATGTTCCGTTTGTCCTAAGGTCAGTGAAAAGTCATGGACAGTTCAAACGAATCCGAAGTCAGGCTTGCTGAACTCATTTGGAGAACTGTCAAGCTAAGGGTGTCGCTGCTGATTCTTACAATTGTGGTATTGCTTGTTGTCTGGTCTTCGCTCTCGAATGGCAGCCGAGAGGCCGAAAAGATAGATAGGACCTTCTGCGAGTACCTAGTGGACCAGCAAAACACCCTCCAGAAAAATCTCGATCAGCAAGCCCGCGAATCGCTTCACCCCAACCCTGGCACACCCCGGCCGCAGCCCCTTGTTCTCTCCTCGGAAGACACGTGTCATGTGGGTTCGAGTCGCACTTGGATTGAAATTACAAGAAATACTGACGAGATGCTCTCCTGGCCGACTACATCACCTTTTGACCTCCTTGCCAAAGCCGCCAATGAAAGGAGGAAAGCCTTTGTTGATTACGACACAAAGAGACACGAGGCCTACCGTCTTCAAATCCAACTTTCTTCCGAGCAATCCAGCAGCACGATTATAGTCAATGCTCTAACGGTTGCTAAGGTCATTCCGTTTTGCGTTCTTGCGGTGTTAACGGTAGTTGTAGTGCTTGGTTTTCAGCAGTCCGCCTACAGGCGGCAACTCCGGTCCCATCTGCGAAACAGGGCCGGCGATGACCTTTTCCAGGCAATGGCAGTGGCTCAGTTCCTAGCTGCTCCGTTCCGACAAGCTGCTTCCCGTGTGGAAAAATGGCTCGAAGTGCCTCCCGTTGGTCTAGCGGTGGGCACTCTCAGCATCGCGGTAGTCCTACTACTGCTCGGAGTAATTTCAAGCTTCACTTTAACTCTCGTGTATTTGACGGACTCGATTATTTTCAGCTACCCGTTTGCGCTCTACGCTTGCCTCATCCTTCTCACGTGCATGTTGATGGTTACTCGGAGGTCGTATCTTGAAAACAATCGACCCCCTTCCGAACACCAGGATAAGGACGTCCCGGAGCACCTGTCAAACGGATCTAGATGGTTCGCGATCACCCTTGCGTGCGTAGCCATTATCAGTCTTACGCTCACGTGGACGAAGGAGAACGCGCAGGATGGCGATTCTTTCAGAGGATTTGAGTTCCTACTGCACCAACGCCCATCTGACGACATTTATGCCCTCAACCTGCCAACATTTCGCGACGCAAGAATTCAGGTAACTGTAGCAGTGGCCTTCGTTCTGATCTGCATTCTAGATGTTCTGCTTCGTTCCCATCGAGCCAAACCGCTTCCCGTGTTCTTGTATGAGGTTCGGCGTTTCCTTGCTGTCTGCGTCCTTGGCCTGTCGACGTACTTCCTGGCATATATAGGCACGCTTCAGTACGAATCGGTCTACTCGGTGCCGTGGCTTGACAGACTTTCACCTCAGGGATCTCTGATTACCTATAATCCGACATATGGGTTTTGGATATTCCTCGTGTGCTGTGTCCTCCTCGTTTGGCTTTCATTCAGGACGGCGACAAACAGACTCGACACTTGGCTTTCGGAACAAGCGCAGACCTGCCTCTTAGGTCTGCGGCTTTTAGCCGCGCGTCATCCGGTCTTGCGCAGGGGCACAGGTCGGCGGGACACGGAGGCCCGAAGTCGGAAATGAGGCCCTCTCCCTTGGCGGAGAGGGCGTGACGTGAGGGGTTGCTTCGTCATGTTCGCCGATCTGATCCTCCTCAGCGTGCAACCGATCCCTCACCCGTCCCGCTCTGGCTGGTGAAAGCGCCGGTCGCGGGACACCCTCTCCCCAAGGGAGAGGGAAAGAATCGTTTCCGCAAGGGCCAAACGAAAATGATCTGCATCGGACGACGCGGCCAGGATGCCCGCGCTACATCCGAGGGACTTTGACTCTTACGTCGCGCACCCATGACATTCCTTCGTCTTGACGCCTCTCGGTGGTTTCCCCTAGAGTAAGGTGCTTGACGGCGTTCCACCAGACGTATGCACGAAGGTCAACGAGCGGCGAACGCTCATTCGCATTGTCTAGTGCTTAGTTGTAGAAGTTAGCGACCTTATTTGTCGGGGGTGGAAGGGCGGGGCTTCAGCCCCGCCGTAGGGCGCAGGTGGGATTTGGGGGCTTTAGCCCCTGAGCGACGCGGCTTCAGGGCCTAAAGGCCCATTCAACTCTCCGCCCCGCGGCGGCGGGGCTAAAGCCCCGCCCTTCCGAGGGTCATAAATAATAGCGGGAATCTATGCAACTAAGCACTAGCATTCGTGGCCAAGGCACTGTGCATTTCAGTTGGCAAAAAAAGCTCTTCCCGCCCCTTGTTCTTTTGACCTTCGCGCTCTCTGCACTCGCTTTCAGTCCTGTGGCCGCGCGGCATGGGATGGTGGCGTCGAGCGAGGCTTTGGCATCCGAAGTGGGGGTCCAAATCCTTCGCGCCGGTGGCAACGCCGTGGACGCTGCGGTGGCGGTTGGGTTTACCCTCGCGGTCACTTATCCGGTGGCGGGGAATATCGGCGGGGGCGGATTTATGTTGATCCGCTTGGTGAGTGGCGAAGCCGTGGTAGTGGACTACCGTGAGGCGGCGCCGGCGGCGGCTTCCCGAAACATGTACGTCAACTCCAGTGGGGAACTCATTCCGGACGCCAGTACGGTTGGAGCTTTGTCGGCCGCGGTTCCTGGCACGGTGGCCGGCCTTGCGCTGGCCGAGCAGAAATATGGGAGACTTGGGCTGGCCCGCGTGATGGCGCCCGCGATTCGCCTCGCCAAGCATGGTTTCGCGGTCAGCTACGACCTCAGCGAATCGCTCCGCCTGGACCGGGACCTCCTCTCGAAGTTCGATGCTTCACGCCGAATTTTCCTCCGGGATGGACGCCTGTACGAGCCTGGCGAGGTTTTCAAGCAGCCGGAACTGGCTCGAACGCTTGAGGCTGTCGCTCATCGGGGGGCGAATGGCTTTTATGCGGGTCGCGTCGCGCAGGCTATTGTCGCCACCATGGGCAAGTACCGTGGCCTCATCACCGAGCAAGACTTGGCCCATTATCAACCGACGCTGCGCCAGCCACTGGTTGGTCACTTTCGGGGTTACGAGGTTCTGAGTGTTCCCCCGCCGAGTTCCGGAGGCGTGGGGTTGATTGAAATGCTTAATATCCTCCAGCCCCTTGACTTGGGAGTGCCGGATTCGTTCCAATCCATGCATTTCATCACCGAGGCCATGCGTCACGCTTACGCCGACCGCGCTGCTTACCTGGGGGATGCCGACTTCGTCTCGGTGCCGGTGGCACGCCTCACGAGTCAAGACTATGCGGCGAAGCTGCGGGCGGAGATCCTGCATTCCAAGCCGGATGCCCCTATCCAGGCGGGCAATCCCCAGCCGTTTGAAGGTCTCCAGACCACTCACTACTCCGTGGTGGACGCTGAGGGGAACGCGGTGGCGAACACCTACACCTTGAATAACGGCTATGGAAGTGGAGTCACGGTGGAGGGCGCGGGTTTCCTCTTGAACGATGAGATGGACGACTTTGCCTCCAAGCCGGGCGCGCCCAACCTGTACGGCCTCGTGCAAGGCGACGCGAATGCCATAGCTCCCCACAAACGGCCACTTTCGAGTATGACCCCTACCCTGGTCCTTCAGGACGGGAAGCTCCGGCTCGTTCTCGGCTCCCCGGGAGGAGGCACTATCATCAACACCGTTCTCCAGGTGCTCTTGAACGTCCTGGTCTTCAAGATGGACGTCCTCCAGGCGGTGTGTTTCCCACGCTTCCACCACCAGTGGATACCTGACCGGCTGATCCTCGAACGGGTCGGATTTTCGGCGGACACCATCCGGGAATTGCAGGAAGCCGGGTATCAGATTGATTTTTACGGTAGGATGGGTGACTGCGAGGCGATCGAAATTGATCCTGCCTCGGGATGGAAGTTCGGCGCGGCTGATCCGCGGGCTTACGGAAAGGCGGTCGGATACTGATGAACTACGGTCTCTCCACCTCCCTGTTTGCGGAAGAAAGGCTCAATTCGCATACCCTGGACAAGATACTGGCCGCGGGCCTGCGTGATTTCGAAATCATGGCCGCCCGCCAGCATCTGGACTATCACGATCCGAACCAGCTCCGCGATGTGGCGCAGTGGTTCAGCGACCACGCCGTTACTCTTCATTCCCTGCACGCTCCCCTTTTTAGCGACTGGAATTGGGGGCGGTCGGGAGGGCTGCTGATTTCCATTGCCTACCTGGGGCGCCGATTGCGTATCGCCTCCATGGATGAGATCAAGCGCGCCATCGAAGTTGCCGAGCTCCTCCCATTTCGTTACCTCGTTCTTCATCTGGGCCTTCCCGGTGAAGAGTATGACCTGCGTAAGTTCGATGCCGCTTTCACCTCCATTGAACACCTGAACATCTTCGCCAAAGAGCGGGGCGCCGAGATTCTGCTGGAGAATATTCCCAGTGAGTTAAGCACCCCCGAACACATTCTGTCGTTCTTGCACTACACGCGGCTGGATTTGAAAGTCTGCTTTGATACGGGCCATGCGCATATGGCGGGTGGCGTTCAGCCGGCCTTCCGAACGCTCCAAAAGCGGATCGCCGCCATGCACGTCCACGACAACCATGGCGAAAAGGATGAGCACCTTCTGCCGTATGAGGGGGAGATCGATTGGGCGCAGGCCATTCCCGACTTCCGCTCGGCGGGCGCACAGTTTCCCATCCTTTTCGAGCTGAACTCGGAGCGAAAGGAACCGAATGTATTGGCGCGAGTCCGCGAAGTGATAGATCGCTTCGAGGCCGTCCCATAGGCGGAGCCGTGTCAGCCGGCCCCACGGCGCATTGTTAACGGAATGCTGCAGAATGTTGTTGGCCTGTCATTCTGAGCGAAGCGGAGCGAAGAATCCCGCTCTGGACTTTTCTGCCGACCAACAGCAGGGCGAGATGCTTCTCCGGCCCAGGCCGGCGGGACCAGGATGACACGGGAGTGGACTCTTCAGCAGCCTGTCGAGGATTTACGGCGGCAGCAGACCGCCCCGACAACTAATCGAGGTAAATACCCTTGATTCCCACGGTTGAGATTCGACGCGTAGCGGATTACGTTGGCCAGGAAGTTCTTATCCAGGGGTGGCTCTATAACCTGCGAGAGAGCGGCAAGCTTTTGTTTCCGCTCTTCCGCGACGGCACGGGCCTGATTCAGGGTGTGGTGGTGAAGAGCGCGGTTTCGCCGGAGCTCTTTGAGCGGGTACGCATTCTGACCCAGGAATCTTCGTTGCGAGTCACCGGCAAGGTGCGCGCGGATAAACGTGCTCCGAGCGGCTTCGAATTGGATGTGACCAACCTCGAGATCGAGCAGTTGATCCCGGTCGAGAACCCTTATCCCATCACCCTCAAAGAGCACGGCGTCGAGTTCCTGATGGACCATCGTCATCTCTGGCTGCGTTCCATGCGCCAGCGCGCCATCCTGGGCGTCCGGCACGAGATCATCAAAGCGGTGCGCGACTTCTTCGACGGCCGCGGCTTCACCTTGGTGGACACGCCCATCTTCACGCCCTCGGCCTGCGAGGGCACCACCACGCTCTTCGAGGTGAACTATTTCGACGATAAAGCCTACCTCACACAGTCCGGCCAGCTTTACAACGAGGCGGCGGCCATGGCGGTGGGCAAGACCTACTGCTTCGGGCCCACCTTCCGCGCCGAGAAGTCCAAGACCCGTCGCCACCTGACGGAGTTTTGGATGGTCGAGCCGGAGGTGGCCTTCGCCCACCTCGACGACGCGATGGTGCTGGGGGAAGAATTGGTGGCCTTCGTGGTTGAGCGCGTTCTCGAGTTCCGCCGTCCTGAGCTGCAGACGCTGGGGCGCAATGTGGCCAACCTCGAGAAGATCAAGCTGCCTTTCCCGCGCTTGAGCTACGACGACGCCGTGAAAATGCTCCAGCAGAAGGGCAGCGAGATTCAGTGGGGCGGCGATTTCGGCGGCGCCGACGAGACCATCATCTCCGAGAATTTCGACCGGCCCGTGCTCGTCCACCGCTATCCCAGCCAGGTGAAGGCCTTCTATATGGCGCCTGATCCGCAACGCCCGGAAGTGGCGCTTTGCGTGGATATGCTCGCGCCGGAGGGTTACGGGGAAATCATCGGCGGGGGCGAGCGTCTTGCTGACTATGACCTGGTGTTGAAGCGCATCGAGGAGGCCAACCTGCCTCGCCAGGCTTTCGAGTGGTATCTCGATTTGCGGCGCTATGGCAGCGTGCCGCACTCGGGCTT
>DLMI01000088.1:0-36077 GCA_002478145.1 Acidobacteria bacterium UBA7540 | reverse complement strand
CGGGCTTCGGCATGGGCATCGAACGCGTGGTCGCCTGGATCGCCGGCCTCGAACACGTCCGCGAGACTATCCCGTTCCCACGTATGCTTTACCGGCTGGCGCCGTGAACCGATTTTAGATTTTGGATTTTAGATTTTGGATTCCCCCGGGGGGACTCGGGCGATTTTGGATTTTAGATTTTGGATTTTGGATTGCCTCGTCGGGACTCGGGGCTAGGGACTGGGGCGATTTTGGATTTTAGATTTTAGATTTTGGATTGCCGTGTCCCTTGTGCCGGCTGCTTACTGCTTACCGCCTTCTGCCTACTGTTCTTCCCCAGCCCCAACTCCCTAGCCCCCGCTTGACATATTGATGCCACCACGGTATGCTTTGACGCATGAGAACCACGATCCGGTTCGACGACCAACTCCTTGTCCAGGCCAAGAAGCTTGCGGCCGAGAGAGGTACCACCCTTACGGCGCTTCTTGAGGACGCTCTGCGCGAAACCCTGGCCCGGCGTAAGCCCTCGCATCGCCGCTCGAAGGTTCGGCTCCTGACGTTCGGTGGAGGAGGCGTACAACCCCACGTTGACCTTGACGACACCGCCTTGCTTCTCGACCGCATGGAGGGCCTTGATGGTCCTGATTGACGTCAATGTGCTCGTCTACGCTCACCGCCGGGATTCCTTGGACCACATTGCCTACCGCCGCTGGCTGGAGGAGTGCATCAGTTCCGACCAAGCTTACGGAATGTCAGACCTGGTCTTGTCCGGGTTCCTCCGGATTGTGACCCATCCGAGGATCTTCAAGTTGCCGACGCGATGGGAAGACGCGCTTCGCTTTGCTTCTGAAGTGCGCAGTCAGGCCAATTGCGTCGTCGTAACTCCAGGCGCTCGGCATTGGGAGATCTTCACGCGGCTTTGCCGGGCGGCAGGCGTCAAAGGCAACCTCGTCCCCGATGCTTATCTGGCAGCCCTGGCTATCGAATCGGGCAGCGAGTGGGTCACCACGGACCGTGACTACAGCCGGTTCCCAGGACTCCGCTGGCGGCATCCGCTGGAGTGATTTGCGAAGCGCGAAGAATTCAGCTTGCCCGAGACTGTGGCCTTTCCCCACCTACCACCTACTAACTACCTGTCTTTTCACCAACATTCCGGCTTTCGACTCTTATCTCCTTTGTTTTCATGAACATTCCCGCTTCACCTCAGAGTTTTCCACAGCCGTCCTTTGTTTTCATAGACATTCCCGATTCGTTCGGTCAAAAAAAGAATTCTTCTTCAAGGTTGGTAGCCCGGATTTCTCACCATGCTCTTCCATTTTCCGTTCGGCGGCCGGAAGGGCGGGGTTTTAACCCCGCCGAAAAAGCGGCTTCCAACCCTCTGTTCGTCTCGCACCCCGCCCTTCCCCTCCGTGGTGAGAGATTCGGGGCAGGGCTTTCTTGAGCTCCAGGACAAATTGAGCGAGTGATGCTGGGGCGCGCCAGCGGTGGGCAGGCATTCGTCCCCCAGTCCCCTAGCCCCTGCTTTTCATTCCCCACCTCCCACATACCACTATTCACCATAGAATTGCCCTCATCACCTGTCCCTGCTTTTCCATCTGCGAAATCGCGACTCCTGAATCCCGACTCCTGTTTCTTCCACAACCCCACTTACTACACTAGCCTACTTTCCGCCGCCCGTCAAGAGACGGAATGTCCACGCAGCGCCGGTGCTGCTACGGCCATGCCCGCCGCTGCCGTTCTCATGCGCCAAGGCAAGGAGCGCTGGGCGGCGTCTAAGCTTGGTTTCTTCCGCCTCCCCGAAGGGGAGGGATAAAGTAGCCGGGGGCAACGCCCCCGGAAAACCCGCCCCCAACAAGGTCCGACCCGTCAGCTGACGGGTCGAATTCGGGTGGCGCCACGCCCGTCTTGCCTCCCGCGGCTGAGGTAATGCGACCCTTTCAGGGTCGGTAGGCTATACTGGTGGTTTACCGGGGGCGTTGCCCCCGGCTACCCTACGGTGCCCTTGCAGGGCACAAGACCTCGCGCCTCGGCCACGGCCTCTATTGTGGTATTGCTGGTGACAAAGTGGGGCCTCGCAATCCCCAAGGATGAGGAAATAAGTGGCCCCCGTGCGCGAGATTTTGGACTTGCATCGCAGGTTGGGTGGGAGTCTAATTGAGCCATTCTGGTCGCCAGCCCGAGGATTTCCGGGAGGCTAGGCGTCATGAACAATTTCCCCTCCTGTTTTAGGAGGGGGCCTGCCCTGCACCAGACGGTACAGGGCCAGGGGGTGGTAAACCCGCGAATCGTCGATCACCGTTGGCGCTGTTCCCTGGCGAGCCGACTGCGAGGCTGTACGACCGCGTGGTGGAAGTCCTGCCCACTCGGCATTACACCCGCCGGACCGAGCAGGCCTACATCCAATGGATTCGCCGCTTCCAGCTCAATCACTCATTCTAGGAGGAGCCTATGACAACTTTCATTCGCACAGTATTCGTAGCCTGTTTACTGCTAGGCCTATCCGCACTGTTCGCGGCAGGACAAGACCAAGACGTGGAGGGAAGCAAGGACCATCCCTTGATTTCGCGATATCCCGGCTCGGTTATCACGCGCTATCTCACCAAAGAGTTCGATGAGTTCACCCTTCCGCTCGGCAAGCTGACTGACGAGAAATTTACCAAGAGCCAGCATCTGGAAGGGAAGATCACGCGCATCACCTACGTGGCACCCGAGGGACGCTCGGTGCTGGAGGTCTTTCGCAACTATCAAGGCGCGCTCAAGAAGGCGGGGTTTGAGACGCTCTTTACTTGCGGCCCGCAGGAGTGCTTGGGGTCGGGGAGCTCGAATGCAAGGGTGTACGGTAGCGGCGAATACGACGATTACTGGGGACCCGACCACGCGATTCATTACGTTTCGGCGAAGCTCGCGCGGCCGGAGGGCGACGTTTATATGAGCTTGCTGATTGACGACCAGGGCGGGAATTTCCGGCCCAATGTCGAGCTCTACGTCATCGAAATGAAGCCCATGGAGTCGGACCTCATCACGGTGGACGCCGCGTCGCTGGCCAACGACATCAACCGCACCGGCCACGCTTCCGTTTACGGGATCTACTTCGACACCGGCAAGGCTGATATCAAGCCTGAGTCCGACGCGACGCTGAAAGAGGTCGCCAAGCTGCTTCAAGGCGACCCCAAGCTGAAACTCTATGTGGTCGGGCACACCGACAACCAGGGCGCGCTCGACCTGAACATGGACCTTTCGCGCCGGCGCGCCGAGGCGGTGCTCGCCGCGCTCACGATGAAGTACGCGGTTCCGGCCGGCAGGCTGCGGGCCTACGGCAGTGGCCCCTACGCTCCCGTGGCGTCGAATGACAGCGAGGACGGCCGCGCCAAAAACCGCCGCGTCGAGTTGGTGAAGCAGTAAGGCATTGCACCAGGCGTTGGGGCTGGTTGTGGAACCGGGGGTGGCGCCGACATCGCCTTTTATGTCGGCGACCTTTAACAAGCCTGGACAGGCCACGGGTGGGACGCGGTGACACGGATGTTGCGCGTGTTCGTGGGGCGCATACATAAAAGACGAATGTATGCGCCACCCACGACCAAGACTCAGAATTGCGCCCGCAAATTAAAGGAGGTAGTGATTATGCATCGCTGGCTGACGGTTCTGTTTGTGTTCACCTTGTTTGTTATGAGTGCTTCGACGGTTTTTTCTCAGACCAAGCCCGCACCGGGAGCCCAGTATCTGACGGTGCAGGACGTCGAGAAGATCACTGGACTTCATGGAATTAAACTCGTCCCCGCAGACCCATCGAAAGGGGCAGGGGGCGACCTGAATTTTGCCAACAAGGATGGGAAGCTGATCCTGATGGTTAATAGGAACCTTTCTTCCGATATGCTTTATTCGCAAACCAAAAACATGCAAGGTACGGTGAAGGCAGACATCCAAGGGGTGGGAGATGCCGCATTTACAGGACCGGCGGGCGCTCTCCAGTACTTTGTCAGCTTTAAGAAAGGGAAAGGCTCCGGCACGGCGGCCACTTTTTTGACTTTCACAGGGACCCTGCTTCCCCTGGATCAGGTCAAGAAAGTGGCTCAGCAGATTGCCTCTGGGATGTAGTCACCCATTTTGGGGACTTATTCAAAACGCCAAAATCATCTCGCGGGGTGGCGCAGACCCGCGTGTTCGCTGCCGTGAAGCAATAGCCTCTCGAATGGCTGCTTCCTCCGCCGCCTCCCCGAAGGGGAGGGATAAAGTAGCCGGGGGCAACGCCCCCGGAAAACGTGCCCCCCAACAGGGCCCGACCCTGAAAGGGTCGAATTCGGGTGGCGTCACGCCGGTCTTGCGTCCCGCGGCGCAGGTAATACGACCCTTTCAGGGTCGGTAGGCTATTCTGGTAGTTTACCGGGGGCGTTGCCCCCGGCTACCCTACGGTGCCCTTGCAGGGCACAGGACCTCGCGCCTCGGCGCTGGCCTCTGCTGTGGCATTGCTGGTGACAGAATGGGGCCTCGCAATGTCGAAGGATGAGGAAATAAGTGGCCCCGGTGCGCGAGATTTTCGACTTGCATGGCAGGTTGGGTGGGAGTCTAATTGAGCCAACCTCGTCGCCAGCCCGAGGATTTCCGGGAGGCTAGGCGTCATGAACAATTTCCCCTCCTGTTTTAAGAGGGGGCGGCGGGTGGTAAACCCGCGAATCGTCGATCACCGTTGGGGCTGTTCCCTGGTGAGCCGACTGGGAAGCTCTATGACCGCGTGGTAGAAGTTCTGCACACTCGGCTTCGGCGCTCTCCACTTAGGCCGACCAGGGCTGGTTTTATCCAGGCCAGACTAAACGAGAGTCAGGCACCTGACAGTTCTTAACGCGCGTAGGTATAATAACCAGTGGCGCTGAGATTCGAATGGGATCCGCAGAAGGCGGCGAGAAATCTCGCGAAGCACGGAGTGCCGTTCGAGGAGGCAGCGACCGCCTTTGGGGATCCGCTAGGCCGCGTCGCGAGCGATCCACGACACTCTGTGGATGAAGAACGTTTCGTCTTACTGGGGTTTTCGCGGCGGCAACGCTTGCTTGCCATCATGTTCGCGGAGCGCGCGCAAGCAATTCGCATCATAAGCGCCCGACGGGCGACACCCCGCGAGCGGAGGGACTATGAACAAGGAGCACCGTAAACGTAGAGAAGCGGGTAGGGTCGATGTCGATGACATACTTCCAGAGTACGATTTCAGTCGCGCTCGGCCCAACAAATATGCGTCGCGCTACGCCGCGGGCAGTATTGTGGTGGTGCTTGAGCCCGATGTGGCGGCCGCGTTTCCGAGTGCGGGACAGGCCAATGAGGCCCTACGCGCTCTAGCGGGAATCATCCAGAAACACCGGTCGCGCCGGACAGCGTCTGGGCGGAACAGCACCCATAGTTGACGTCACAGTTGGCGCCGTTCCCTGCCCAGCCGGCTCCGAGGCTCTACCACCGCGTGGCAGAAGCCCCGCGCCCTCGGCATTGACGCTTTCTCGTTATGCCGGCCGGGAAGGGTTTTATGCAGGTCGGCCTGAACAAGAGTTATGCCTGTTTTCTACTGGTGCCCTGAAAGGTGATGGTTTTTGGCCATGATTCGGACTATCCAAAGCATAAAGGCGTTCGCAGTCTTCAATAATTTTCGGTGGCCCGCTGGGCTCCCGGAATTCAAACGGTTCAACCTGATCTACGGCTGGAACTATTCTGGGAAGACGACCTTGTCGCGCGCCTTTCGGTGTTTTGAGCAGAAAAAGGCGCATGTGGACTTCGCCGGTGCGCAAGTGCAACTCAAAGCCGAGGACGGGACGATCCACGATCTGTCCGCCCCGGATACAGCGCCCGTGTTCCGGGTTTTCAACACCGACTTCGTCCGTGAGAATCTTAGGTTTGAGAATGGGAGTGCGGAACCGATTCTCGTTTTGGGCGCGGAAGACATCGCGAAGCAGGAGACGCTGAAAGCCACCAAGGAAAAGCGGGAAAAGCTCGCTTCGAGCAAGGTGTCCAAGGAACAAGAAAAGGATGGCAAGAGCTCAGCCATCGACAAGGCGCTCACCAACTACGCACGCGACTTAATCAAGAATCCGCTCGCCGTGCCGAACTACGACAAGTCTCGCTTCCTGCCAAAGGTCAACGAGTGCAAAGACGCCCCCGACAGTTATCTGCTGGAGGACGAAACGTTGGCGCAGTGTCGTTCTGTTTACCAGGCGAAAGAAAAGAAGCCCGCCCTTTCCGCCAAAGTGGTGTTGCTCTCCTCGGTTGCCCGAGCCAAGGAAAGGGCAGCGGTACTCTTGGCGAAAGTAGTCACGGCGAACGCTCCAATTCCTCGACTCAAGGAGAACCCGGCAGTCGAAAGCTGGGTCAACGACGGCAGGCCACTGCACGTAGGCCAAGATTCGTGTCAGTTCTGTGGCCAGCCGCTCCCGCCGGACTTGCTCACCCACCTTACCGGGCACTTCTCTGCTGACTACGAAAATCTGATGACCGAGTTGAGCACCTTGGTAGGGACGATTCAGTCCGCGCAAGCGGAGCAAATCACGCTCGACCACAAAGGCGACTTCTACACAGAACTGCAAGGGCCATTCACGGCCGAGGAAGGCCGCCTCGATGACTTAATCAAAGCGCGGAAGTCCACGCTGGCGACGCTCGAGAAAGCTCTGCTCGCAAAACAAACCAAGGCGTTCACCAGTCTGCAATGTCCGGCAATTGACGACCGCGACGATGAAATCGCTTTAGCGATTGAAGCCATAAACAAAATCATTGCTGAGCACAACGGGCGCACGGCGGAATTCGACAAGAAGCGGGAAGAGGCTTTCCTCAAGCTCGAAATGCACTACGCGGCCTCATTTGTTCAAGACCAGAAATACAACGAGGCGACTCAGCAAATTGCTGCCCTCAAGACCACGATTGCCGAACAGGGCAAGGAGTTAGCCGAGTTGGACACCAAAATCCTCGCTCTGGAGAAGGAACTTTCCGAAGCCGTAAGAGGAGCGGAGCGGATCAACGAGCTTCTGCTCGCATACTTCGGCAAGGACGATTTGCGGGTCAAGGTGTCGGCTGACAAGAGATTCCAGATTGTCCGTGGAGGCGTCGCTGCCAAGAACCTCAGCGAAGGAGAAGAAACTGCGATCGCCTTCGCTTATTTCATCACCCGCGTTCAGGACGGGCGACATCCTCTAACGGATACGAGGGTCGTCGTTGACGACCCAGTCTCTAGCCTCGATGCGAGCCATCTCTTCAACACCTACGCGCTGATCAAGACTCAGTTGGCCGGCTGCCGGCAGCTTTTCATTGCGACCCACAGCTTCGAGCTTTACAACCTCATCAGAGAATGGGCTGCGGATGACGAAGGCAACGACCACGCCAAGAAACCGCAGCGCGACTGGAAGCATTGGGGCGTCTTCTACGTGAAGCGGACAGACGACGGGGAAGCGGTCTTGGAGGAAATCCCAAAGGAGCTTCTGCGCTTCAAATCCGAATACCACTATCTGTTTTCGACGCTCTACCACTTCGACAAGGCGGGGGCGGGGGACTTCGACTGCTTGTTGAGCCTCCCGAATGTCGTTCGGCGATTTATGGAGGCGTTCGGAGGAATCATGATTCCCCGCTGGGCTGGGCTTCGCACCAAAATGACGAAGCTCTTCCCAGACGAAGTCGAGCGCGAGCGCGTTTGGAAGTTCATCAACCAGTATTCCCACAACACTAGCATCACCCGCTCGCTTACGATTCCCGATATGAGCGAGTGCAAGGCGGTTGTCCAAGCCTGCTTGAAGGCCGTTCGAGCCTGGGATGCAGATTACTTCAGCGATCTGGAGGCGGAGGTTATCTGACGCGGGGTGGCACAGACCCGCGGATTCGCGGGATATACCTGGGCGTTTCCCCATGACTGCATTACGATGCCATCGAATGTGACTACTATTCCGGCTCATCACTGGGCAGCCACAACCGCTGTGGCCACCTCCATCGCGCACAAAAGTGAAGTCGCAAGTGCAAAGGCGCCGGCAGGTTCAATCGCGGACTTGCTGGCCAGACTAGAACTGCCTGCTAAGCCAAAGAAACAATCACTGGCCTTCTTTTTGCGCTCCCTTATAATGTGATCATCAACATGAACGCCAAAGAGATCAAGGAGGTTTTTGATGAGGTCTACAATGTGGAGTCGACGGTCATTTCTGCGTGCGGCCGGAGCCGCCGGGACGGTCGCGTCCGCGGCCAAAGGGATGGCTCTCGCCCGCGTCCTGGAAGCTTCCCAGTCGGTCGCAAGCATGTCGCCCGGGGAGGTCGCGGCAGACGAGTTCTACTGGCGGGAGATCCAGTTTGCCTTCAAGCTGGACCGCACGCTGATCAACCTGAATAACGGCTTTACCTGCCCGACGCCCCGGGTCGCGCTCGAATCGGAATGGCGCTACATGGACATGATCAACATGGCGCCTATCTATTATCAAGGCATCGTGGCCGACCACATCCAGACGATCCGCTTGCGCATGGCGGCGGAGTTCGGATGTGACCCGGAGGAGATGGCCCTGACGCGCGGCGCCAGCGAGTCGCTCCAAATCGCGCAGAACGGGATCGACCTGAAGGCCGGGGATGAAGTGCTCACGACCGAGCAGGACTACCCCCGCATGCTGACGACGTGGGACCAGCGCATGCGGCGCGAAGGCATCAAAGTGACGCGCATTCAATTCCCCGTCCCGACGACGGCGGACGATCTCTACCGGCGGTTCGAGCAGGCCATCACGCCGAAAACGAAAGTTTTCCATTTCTGCCACGTCACCAACTTGACCGCCCAGATGTTTCCGGTGGCGCGGCTCTCCCGCCTTGCCCGCTCGCGGGGGATCGTTACCATCGTCGACGGCGCCCACGCTCTCGGGCATTTCCCGTTCAAGCTGAGGGACCTCGAGTGCGACGCCTATGGCGTCAGCCTGCACAAATGGCTGCTGGCGCCGATCGGCAACGGCTGCCTGTACGTTCGGAAAGAGATGATCCCGAGATTCTGGCCCCTCCAAGCAGCCCCCGAACAGCAGGACACTGACATCCGAAAGTTCGAGGCCATCGGGACGCACCCCTGGGCCATCCGGGCGGCGCTCGGGGAGGCTCTGGCTTTCCATCAGGCCATCGGCACGGAGCGCAAGGCGGCCCGGTTGCGGTATCTGACCCTGCGCTGGGCCAACGCTCTCAAGGTTAATCCGCGCGTCAAGATACTGACGGATCTCAGCGAGCCCGCTCAGGCGTGGGGAGTAGCGGCGGTCGACATCGACGGGATCGATGTCCGGGACCTCGCGAAATTTCTGATGGACAAGTACCGGATCATCGTCGTCCCGCTCGTCGGCGGAGCGCCGCCGAACCAGGTTTTTGATTATCAGGCCCTCCGGGTGTCGCCGAACATTTACACGACGCTGGAGGAAATCGACACGTTCGTCACGGGCATGGAAGACGCACTGAAAAACGGCGTTCCTTCCACGCAGGCGTCTCGCGGCGCTGCGGAGGAGTGGTTCGCCTAGCGCGGGTCTATTGTAAGGGTAGGGCTTGCCCTACCCTCGTGACCCGGCAAAGGGAGGCGGTACGGCCAGGGGACGGCAAGCCGTCCCCCTACAACCCGGGAAAAGGAGGGTTCAGATGAAGCGTTTGGCAGTTTGGGTGGTGGCGGCAGCGGCCTTGGCCCTCGTCGCGGGGGCTACGGAGGTCTTTGCCCAGGGCGCGTTCAAGATCCCGTTCACGTTCCAGGCCGGCGGCAAAAAGCTCCCCACCGGCGAATACCGGGTCGCCCAAAAGGACGACGGCCAGATTACGCTGCGGCAGGAAGCGACCGGCAAGGAATTTCAGGTCCCCTTCACGAAGAGGCTGGCGCAGCCGAGTCCGCCTCTCGCAGAGCCCCAGCTTGTATTCGACGTGGTTGGGAACTTCGCGCCGTCCTATACGGAATATGTGACGGATTACGTGCTGGCCGAAGTGTGGCTGCAGGGTGCGGATGGATTCCTCGTGCATGCCATGAAGGGCGCGCACAAGACCCAGACCCTCAAGGGGCAGAAAGCAAAATAGCGGACTGTATGGGGAAGGCCAAGAGCCGCGGAGTTAAAGGACAACTCCGCGCTACCTGCTCCCACTCCCGAGGTGCGCTACTCAATCCGCAGTGCGTTCATGGGCGAAATAGACGCTGCGCGGCTGGCCGGAATTATGGTTGCGAAGAATGCGCAGAGGGCGAGCGCGCTCGCAGCCACGGTCAGCGCTAATGGGTCCCAACTGGTAACGCCATAGAGCTGTGCTGAGATCAGACGTCCGGCGCCGATGGCCAGCGGCAACCCGAGCACCAGCCCGATCATCACGCGCTTAAAGGCGCCGCGTAGTACCAGTTGGACCACCTTCGCGCGATCGGCGCCAAGCGCCATGCGAATGCCGATTTCGTTCGTTCGCTGCGCAACCGTGTAGGCCGTGACGCCGTACACTCCAACTGCCGCCAGCAGGAGAGCGATAATCCCGAACAAGCCCGCGAGGCTGGCAACTGCACGCTCTTGATCGAAGGAGAGAGCAATTTGCTGCTCCATAGTCCTGACGCTGGTGAGGGTCAGGTTGGGATCGACTTCCGCCAATGTCCTCGTCAGCAGCGGCTCGAGCACGCCGGGAGGGGCGCCGGTCGCCAACATGATTCCCCCGATAAAATGCGAGCGCAGCTCGACCCTCTTCAGCAGGTCCTGCTTGTAGTCGACATTTTGAGCGAGCGGCACGAAGAACATGGGCAGCGCCGGCCGATTTAACCGCCAGCCCGCAAACTTCGCGTCCCGCACGACGCCCACGATGCGGAATGTGGCGGAATTCTCGGGCAGGTCCAGGCCGAAGTGCTGATCCAGCGGGTCTTCGCCGCTCTTGAAAAAGCGCTTCACGAAAGTTTCGTTCACAATCGCCACGGGCTCCGTAGTTTCGTTGTCTGAGGCAGTAAAAGCCCGCCCACGCAAAACTGCTATGCCAAAGTTCTGAAGATAGTCGTGGCTCACTCGGTCCCATGATGCGGCGGATTCCTCGCTCATTTTGGGAGCAGGATGGCCGGCCACGTAAATGAGTTCCCCCCAGTTGTTGGTGAGCGGGTTATAGAGCGCCAGTCCGCTTCCCCGCACTCCAGGCAGGCGATTGAGGCGTATCTCAAGCTCACGGTAGAGCGCGGCCAACTTGGCCTCAGTGTAGCTGGCCGGTGGGTTGTGCAGCGCCACCAGCACGCGCCCTTGAACTTGATATCCAAAGTCCTGATGCTCGAGTTTGTTTAGGCTCCGCGCCAGCATCGTCGCACCGGCAACCAAGACAACCGACAATGTAGCCTGCACGATCAGCAGCCCTTGGCGTGTGAGAGAGGAACGATCGCTCGTACCGCGGCCCGACCCGTGCAAGGCTTCCGCGGGATCGGTACGTGTGGCAAACCATGCGGGAACCGCACCAAAAATGACTCCCGTTACCAGGGCCAATCCGAAGGAGAACGCCAGGACCCCGAAAGACGGCATGGGGCTGATCGGCAGGAAGTGTGCGCTGTGGAAGGCAAGCGTGAGCAGCAGGCGCGCCCCTGCCACGGCCACCAGAAGTCCCACAATGCCGCCGCCCATCGCGAGGAGGACGCTTTCCGTGAGAGCCTGCGAAATAATCTGCCGCGGTGTGGCGCCAAGGGCCAGGCGCAGTGCGGTTAGCCCGCGACGCGTTACCGCGCGAGCCAGCAGCAAGTTCGCGACATTGGCGCTGGCAATCAGCAGCACCAGGCCGCAAACGGAGAGCAGGATCTGAAGGCTGCGCCCGTACTCTTCCTTCATCTCGGCGACGCCGGCGCCTGCGGGGACGACGTTGATCACTTGCCTGGGAAGCATGCGGATCACGTCCTGCATCCAGTTGGCTGGATATTCTGAATCATGCTCCATCCATTGGCGCAGCACCCCAGTGAGGCGCGGAGCCATTCCGTTAATTGAAGCTCCCGGCCGCAAGCGGCCCATCGCACGCAGCCATGCGGGCACGGACTGGTGCAGCAGTTCGCCTTCGCCGTCAATCAAGGGCTCCTGCTGCACGGGGATCCAAATATCGGGAGGGTCACTGCGGAGCGTTTCGCCGAAGAAGCCGGGGGGAGCCACTCCGATTACGGTAAACGGATGGCCCTCCACAACGAAGGTCGAACCCACTACCGACGTATCGCCGGCATAGCTGGTCTGCCAGACACGATGGCTGAGTACAGCCACCGGCGGCGCACCTGGCCTGTCGTCGTCAGGGCTAAGCACTCGCCCACCGAAGGCGCGCACTCCAAGCATTGAGAAATAATTCCCGGTGACGTACTCCGAGCGCACAGGCCTGGCAGCCAATTCGCCTTCACGCCGCACGCTCTGGAGCGCACCGCCGGCCTGGAAAGCGGCCAACTCTTCAAATTCGGGTGTTTCCGCCTTCAGCCGTTCATACAGAGGAAACGAATACATTCCCCAGCGGTCCTGCGGTCCCCCTTCGACACAGCAATCGTCGCCATCGCCGACACGGTAGAGTCTCCCGGGATCAGACACCGGCAGGGAGCGCAGCATCACCGCATGAACCAACGTGAATATTGCCGTGGTTCCGCCGATTCCCAAAGCCAGGGTGAGTACGGCCGCACAGGTAAAAACAGGCGACCGCCGGAATTGTCGCACCGCGTAGCGAAGATTGCTGAACAGCTTCTGCATTACGGACCTCCCAATTCCCCTACGAAGATGAGTTGCCGCAGGTTCCGGTAGAATCGAGACCCCCTGCCCACTGCTCGGCAGTCAGGCACAATTCCACTTGACGCTGTCTCTTTTGACGCGTTGGGGATTAGTTTGTAAGCAGAGCTGCCCGGCCCGCGCCAACACTGATCGCCGCGCAGCCTCTCGTTGCTGCGGGACTAGGCGTGATTCTGCCCGCGTAACGGCGTACACACGGGCAATATAAGACTTGCGACAGACGGCGTTAGCGATGGCGTGATCCGCGGGGTGGCGCAGACCCGCCCACCATTAAGATCGGCGGACCTTCGGCCGCGGCGGGTCCGCGTCATGAGATTCAGGGCACCGGATCCGTTGCGAGGGGGAAGGGGTCTTGCCGCTAGTCGAACCGGAAGCTCGACCGCGGCCACGGGTCAGGAGAGGAAACGAGGCGGCGGTCGAAGGGGCGGGCGCAGCGGTTAAGAGCAGTGACAAGTGGCGAGTGACGAGTGACGAGCAAGGCGCCGCAGACATCAAACCGAAGGTGTGAAGAAATTGCAGGCCGCTGATTGACGCGGACAAACGCTGACGAAAGCACGTCTCTTATCTGCGTTGATCGGCGCTTATCTGCGACTGAAGTTGATTGTTTCACAGCTTCACCACGACGTCTGCGCCACCCACGGGACTGTGCCTTTTCTTTATGCAACCTTCGTTTCAATCGTGTGGATGCAGGCTGTCCAAATGAGCTGGGGGCTGACTGGAAATACCAATTGCAGTGGGCTGAGGCTCGCCCGATGCCGGCTGAGCTTCGGGCTCTTGTGCGAACGAACAAGGCACCTTCGCCGAACCATCTAGTTGGCTTGAGCGTAGTAGCCGCGGCGAACTCGGACTCTGTAGTTCCGGTTGCGCACGCGCACACGAATCTTGCGAAAAGATCCGTCACGCAGGTTATTCGAGGGTGAGTACCCAAGGAAGTACTGAGCGCGTAGCTCGTCGGCAATTTCCCGAAAGGCCACACCGGTGTCGCGCGCGTGGTTCACCCGAACCATCTGGCCCCCCGTCTCCCCCGACAACTTCTTCAAAACCGGATTGCCTCTAAAAGTCAGACCTTGCGCCCAATAAAATGAGTCGTCGCTGAGGGCCACGGAATAGATGATGACATCGGCCTTCTCCGCAGCTTCGAGCGCCCCGTTGGACGTCACCTTGCTGCCCTGATCTTCGCCGTCGGTGAGCATGATGAGCACCTTACGTCCCACATTACTCTTCATCAGCTCATTGGAGGCCAAGTAGAGAGCGTCGTAAAGGTGAGTGCCGCCGACACTCGGGCCCGCCGACGGCTCCGGTAGAAGCTTGTACCCGCCTTCATTAATCACTGTGCTGTCGATGGCGCGCGCAAGCAGGCGCTGTTCACTGGTGAAGTCCTGAAGCAGCTCAACCTCCACGTCGAATCGGAGGACAAAAGCCGAATCCTTGGGGCGCAGCACTTGTTGGATGAACGCCCGGGCTTGTTCTTGCTCGGTTGCCAACAGTTGCTCCTGGCTGGAGCTCGTGTCAATCATGATGCCAAGCGTCAGTGGGCTGTCTGTCTCGCGAGAAAAATAACCAATCTGTTGTGCGACGTCATCCTCGGTAAGCTTGAAATCTTCCTTATTGAGATTCGGGATCAAACGGCCTCTGTTGTCCTTGACGATCGCGTAGACGTTGACTACCACAGTTGAAACCTTCAAGGTCGCTTGCGGCAGCGAATTGATCTTCTTTTCCTGGTTTGGCGGCTGGGGTGCCGCCAGAACCGTGAGGCAGAAGCTTAACAACGGAGCCCATCGCATCGCGGCAAGGACTTTTGTGTGGTGCGTCAAGGCATGCTCCCTCCGAGCGTTGCCCGCGTCCAAACTGGTTGTTTGGGTCTCAGAGCCAAAGATTCCCGAAAAAGGGTCGGGGGCAAGCCTGTCCTGCAATTGAAGTGATGGTGCAAGAAGGCTTGCCCTCCATATCGGGCCGTCCAACGGTGCTTACTACCCACCCATCGCAACCGGGACGCGTTCGAGGAGTTGAGGTGCCTGAACGATGAACTGCCTCCCAGTCTTAGGTACTGAGTATTCGAGAGTCAAACCCAGGTCTGCCAGCCGCAGGGCACGGATTGAGTAGTTTCCTCCACTGCGGACAAGGATCAGTTCGCTACGGTCAAAAGTCTGGCGGTCGTAGGTCGCCTGGTTCAAGATCGTGTCTACGGGCTCGGTTCCTCGCCAGATGGTGACCATCCCCGTACTCGTGGCATGGTCGAGGGTGAACGAGTAGTCGCCGGGAGGCAGAACTGTGTGTCCCCACCGTGCTTCGAGGGACAAAGTGAATCTCCCGTGGTAAACCCCTTGTGCGCTTGCGAGGTTTGCAGTGAAGCAACCTGCCAAAAGCGCAAGGCCGAGAGGTGCAACTAGCTTGAAACTTCGATTCAGAGTCATAATGGTCCTCCATGTTTCAATGTGGCAGCGACGGCTGCGTCCTGCCCTGGCGGGGAACGGGTGTATCGCCCACGCACAGCCAGTTTCCCTGAGGTTAACTGCGACTTCAATGCACCAGAGGTGAACTTTTGTTGAACTTTGTATGAACAGGTAACTTGGTGAGAACAAAAGGGGAATTCCTGCGGGACGACGAGGAATCTCGCAAGTCCTTTGTTTCCAGGGAGAGATTCCTCGCAGGGTTTACCCTGAGCGGGCAGAGCGCGATCCTTCGCTGCGCTCAGGATGACAGCGAAGGGGTCGGAATGACAACGTTCACAAAGGTTTCTCAGTATCCTGCCAGAAGCCGCTGGAAGGGAGAGGCCAATCAACATGAAGATCATTCTCTTTGGGGCTACGGGTATGGTCGGGCAGGGTGTCTTGCGAGAATGCTTGCTCGATCGCGAGGTGGAAAGCGTCCTCACGATTGGCCGCAATGCGACGGGGCAACAGCACGAGAAGCTGCACGAAATCGTGCACAAGGACTTCTCCGATTTCTCCGCTATCGCGGGGAGCCTCTCGGGTTATGACGCGTGCTTCTTCTGTCTAGGTGTCTCCTCGGCAGGAATGACGGAGCAGGAATATCAACGCGTGACGTACGACATCACAATGGCGGCAGCGCAAACCTTGGTCAAGCTAAACCCAGACATGACGTTCCTCTATGTGTCGGGAGCGGGCACCGACAGCTCCGAGCGCGGTCGCGTGAGGTGGGCGCGCGTGAAGGGCAAGACCGAAAACGCACTGCTGCGGTTGCCCTTCAAGGCGGCGTATATGTTGCGTCCCGCCTATATCCAGCCGATGCACGGAATTCAGTCGAAGACGAGACTGTACCGAGCGCTCTACGCTGTGATGGCGCCGCTCTATCCCGTGTGGAAGGCCCTCTTGCCAAAGTACGTGACGACGACGGAACAGGTAGGCCGCGCGATGATCAAAATCGCCAAACTCGGCACCCCAAAACGTGTGCTCAAGAACCAGGACATCAACAGTATCGGATGCAGTAGGACCAAGGTGTCGGAATCGTCGGTCGGAAAGGCGGCAGTGTAGGGCCGCGGAAGCCTCAGGAGAGGTAGAACAGTGTGGCCCTTGGCCGCAACCAAAAGCAGATTCTTCGCTACGCTGCGCTCCGCTCAGAATGACATCTCCGCTTTCTTCGCCTGCCGCGAAGAAGTTGCACGCTAGTGCTACAGCCAAAACCCGACCGGACTATTGCATTCAGAGGCGCTCGGCTGTATGTTATCGGGCGGTCGAAAATGGAAAAGGGAAATTCCGCTTTACTTGGCTTCCGCCCGTCAAGACATCGGGTTTCTCAAGGGCCGGTGATCCCTGCATCGAGCCACTTGGCGTAGCTTGTTGGATTGAATCAGGGATTCGACATGTATCACCGCTACCACCTTCAGACGAGCCCCGCGCCCGAAATCGCGCCTTTCCCGAATCGCACACGGGTGAAAGTCAGCAAGCGTGGCTTGGCCATGCACCTGCTCAAAGGGCTGGTCCGCTATCGCCGAAACCCGGAAGTTGCACTGAGCCGGCCCTGCGTGTACGGCGTCTTCTCCGGGCCGGTGGGGGGATTCGCTCCCCGGAGCAACTCGTGCGTAGGATGCCTGCGCTGCACGATTGAGAACCCCGAGATGGTCCAGGTACAGCTAAATCCGGAACACCAGCATCTGGGCGACTCGTACTTCACACCCGAGCACGTGGACACGACTTGCTATGAAGCACGCACCGGGAGGGTACCCGTAAAGGGCGCGGGCTACCGAGGCCCCTTCGGAGGCGAAGGCTGGGACGGCATGTGGACCGACATGTCGGAGATCGTACGTCCCACACGCGACGGGATTCACGGCCGGGAGTTCATTTCGACAAGCGTGGATATTGGTCAGAAGCCACCCTTCCTTTCTCTTGACGAACAGGGGGTAACGACTGGGGAAAGCGTGCAGACTTTTTCCATTCCAATTCCGGTTTTCTTCGATGTGCCGCCGGCATCTATCCACTCCCGCAAATTCCTCGAGATCCTTGTGGAAGCAGCGCAAGAGGCAGGGACGCTGCTCGTCTTGCCGGCCAAGGTGCTCAGCAAATTCGCGTTTCAGGGACAGCAGATCGTTCCGCTGGTGGGCCGCGAGGACGCACAAACACTCCCCAAGCTCCGCTTCATGCCACGAATGATAGAGCTCGAGAGCGGGAACGAAGGGTTGCTAAAAGAAACTCGGGCTCGCTTCCCCGAGGTCACGATCTGCTTGCGCTACGAGCTTGCCTCGAAGGAGGAGCTATTAAGGCACTATCACTCGGGGTTCCGAGTGTTCCACCTGGTGGCCAATTATCATGGCCGGGGACGGAACGGGCGGTTCGTGCTGGACCTCATCCGGGAGGCGCACAAAACCTTTGTCGAGGCGTCGTGCCGGGATGAGGTGACGCTGCTGGGGAGCGGCGGGATCATCGCCGCCGAGCATGTTCCCAAAGCCATTATCTGCGGTCTGGATGCCGTCGCCCTTGACACACCGCTTTTGGCGGCCCTACAGGCGCAGTTTGTGGAGGAGTGCGCCGAGCGGGAGAAAAGCCGCTTCAAGCTACCTAGAAGGCTCGCCGTCGACTGGGGCGTCCAGCGCCTCAAGAACTTCCTGACTTCTTGGCGCGACCAATTGCTCGAAGTGCTGGGGGCGATGGGCTTGCGGGAAGTCCGCCGGCTCCGCGGTGAGATGGGGCGTGCCATGTTCCAGAAGGAGCTGGAGCGCGAAGCGTTTTCCGGGATCGAAGGCTATGGTAGTGGGTCAATTTGATGCTGTAGCGGGGAGTTTACCTCGCCAAATGGCGGCGTAAAGCCGCCTCTACATCAAATTGACCCACTACCAAGGCAATGGCCAATAGCATGAAGAGCACCGAGCAGCTCATCGTCGAGAAACATACCGCCTCTCTGCATCAAGGCTTTCACCTCTGGCCGGAGTTGAAGAACGGCAAGCTGCCTGCACTGGGCGACCACCGCTGGACGGCGGACTTGATTCTCTCCACCTGGGTGCAAGCCGAAACCGGGAAGCCGCCCAGCAACGGCCTGGAACACCGCGTGGGCAATTCCGGTGGCGGCTTCGACGTGCTGGATTTCAAATTCCTGCCTGAAGATCGGCGCCTGTCCAACGACGTGGCAGTTGATCTCTCCATCCCGCTCAATCGCCGACCCTACGATCGCCAGATCGAGATCCCTATCCCCTTCTATGGGGCGGGCATGTCCTTTGGCTCAATCAGCGAGCAGGTGATGTGCGCCAGAGCCAAAGCGGCCCAGGCATGGAAGACCTTCACGTGCACCGGTGAAGGAGGATACCCGGACTCGCTGCTCGCCTACAAGGACCACGTAATCACCCAAGTTGCCACCGGCATGTTCGGAGTGAGAGAGGAGACCATCCAGCGCGCGCCGATTGTCGAGTTCAAGTATGCCCAAGGGGCCAAGCCGGGCCTGGGCGGACACCTGTTGGGCGATAAGGTGACGTCCAGCGTTGCCAGCATGCGCGAGTCGCTTCCCTGGGTCAGCCTCTTTTCGCCCTTCCCATTTCACAGCGTCTATTCAGTGGAGGACCACAAGAAGCACGTGGATTGGATCAAGACCATCAACCCGGAAGCACTCATTTCCGTGAAGGTCTCGACGCCCACGGATATCGACATGGTAGCCGTGGGGAGTTATTACGCCGGGGCGCACATCGTGTACATTGACGGAAGCTATGGCGGGACTGGCGCGGCCCCGGAAATCGCTAAGAAGACCATCGCCATGCCCATTGAGTTTGCCATCCCCAAGGTCCATCGCTACCTGCTGCAAGAAGGCATTCGACAAGAGGTCGTGGTGATGGCCGGCGGTGGCATACGCACTGCTTATGATCTTGCCAAGGCAATTGCTTTGGGCGCCGATGGGGTCGTCCTGGGCACTTCCGAATTGGTGGCCTTGGGCTGCACCCGCTGTAGCAACTGCGAGCGCGGCCGCGGCTGTCCCTTTGGGCTCACCACCACCGATCCGGAGCTATCGCAGTTGGTCGAAATAGACTGGGGCGCCGAGCGGCTCGGCAACCTGTATCGGTCCTTCCAATGGCAACTCAGCGATCTGCTGCGCAGCCTGGGGCTCACGAGCATTCGCGATCTCGTGGGCAGAACTGATTTGCTCATCTATCGTGGTCGCGCGGGAGCGCGGTGATGATCTCACCAGAAACGATCGCCAAGATCCTCGCCTCCAGGAAGTCTCTCATCCCGGAAGGCGCTGGACATTTAACCCCGCGCAAAGCCGAGGCCGAAGGTGGCTGCGCCGTCATCGGAATTGCTTCGAGCGAGAGGATTCCGGGACGCCATCTGTTCCAAGCCTTGGAGCAAATGCGCAACCGAGGCAACGGCAAAGGAGGCGGCATCGCAGCCGTAGGGCTGGTACCCGAGGACTTGGGTGTCACTCGGGAGATTCTGGAAAACGACTACCTGCTCGCCATCGCTTATCTCGAGACGAGCGCAAGGTCGGAAGTCGAACGAAGCTGCATCGAGCCGACGTTTGAAATCCATCATGCCCAGGCCCTCCCCAGCACCAATGACTCGCGCATCCTCGAGAGGCTCGACGTCAAACCTCCGGAAGTTTTCCTGTACTTTGGGCGAGTGCGACCAGAAGCCATCGAAGGGTTCAAACAGAGGAATGGCCTGGAGGCGGCAGTGGCGCCGCCCACATCCCCGGAAAGCATTGAGGACGAAATCGTCTACCAGAACAGCTATCGCTTGAACCGTGCGTTTTACGCGTCTACTGGCGAGAAGCGCGCTTTCGTCCTATCGCACGGCAAAAACATGTTAGTGCTCAAGATGGTCGGTTACGGTGATGACGTGATCCGCTATTACCAATTGGAGAATACGCGCGCCCACGTCTGGATCGGCCACCATCGCTACCCCACCAAAGGCAAGGTTTGGCATCCGGGCGGTGCGCATCCCTTCGTCGGACTTCACGAAGCCCTGGTGCACAACGGCGACTTCGCCAACTATGCCTCGATCTGCGAGTACCTCGCGCAGCGGAACATCTACCCTCTCTTCCTGACGGATACGGAAGTTTCGGTCCTCCTCTTCGACCTTTTCCACAGGACGTACGCTTACCCACTGGAGTACGTCATCGAGTCTCTGGCGCCCACCACGGAGCGGGACTTCGCGCTGCTGCCTGAAGAAAGGCAGTCAATCTACCAGCGGTTACAAACCGTGCACATTCACGGCTCGCCGGATGGGCCCTGGTTCTTTCTTATCGCCCAATCTTCCCCGGCACAAGGCGAGTACCGCTTGATCGGGATCACCGACACCAGCATGCTGCGTCCGCAGGTTTTTGCCTTGCAGGAAGGTCCGGTCTCAGTCGGATTCGCAGCCTCGGAGAAGCAAGCCATCGACGCTGCTTTGGAGAGCCTTGCCCGGGAAGATCCGCGATTCTGGTTGCACGCCGATCGCTACTGGAACGCTCGTGGAGGTAGCCACACGGACGGCGGGGCGTTCATTTTCACCGTCCATGCCAACGGGAATGGCCATGCCAAGCTGCAATGCACGGACAAGTTCGGCAGGGCCGTCAGGTCTGGTGCGCAGCAGAAGCCGTACGATGGGCGTGCAACCGCTGTGCGGACCGATATGGCGCTGCCCGACGTTCCCGTTGATGAGCTGTTCGCCTGGGTTAAGGAGCAGTTGTCGGGGTGGGACTATGGAAACCTGCTCGCGTTTCTCAAGGCCCTGGAGCGCGCTGCCGACAGCGGCAATGACCGCAAGCGTGCCTTGGAAGCCGTCACGCTGCTGATGGACCGTCGCTACCCCACGGGCGCGATGCGGCGCAGCAGCTTGCTCTCGCTCTTCGATCAGAGCTTGGGAGTGATCGTCGAGTCTGTCCGCCGATCCCCTTCCGAAGCCTATGTCTTCGTGGACAATTGCAGTCCTGTGCCAAGTCCATCCGGGCAGGCGCAAACGGTTGTTCTAGACGCTCGCGGCTTTGCGGCAGAAGGTGAACGCTCGCTGGCCCGCAAAATCGTTTGGCTTTACCAGCGCGGCTTTCGAGATTTCATGCTGGCTCACGTCAAGGGGCATCGGTTTATCGCCAATGGCCTGGGCGCCGGCACTCAAGGCGTCCATATCGACGTCTACGGCTCCTCAGGAGACTATCTCGCCTCCGGCATCGACGGAGCGGAGGTGGTCGTTCACGGCGACGCCCAGGATCAACTGGCCCAAATCATGAAAGACGGCACGCTCGTCGTCTATGGCAGTGTCGGCCAGACGTTCCTCTATGCAGGCAAAGGTGGGCACGCATTCGTGCTGGGGAACGCAGCCGGGCGTCCCCTCATCAACGCCGTCGGAAGGCCCCGCGTAATCATCAATGGCACCTGCCTTGATTATTTGGCCGAGTCGTTCATGGCGGGCGACCCACTCGACGGCGGCGGCTTTGTTGTCCTCAACGGAATTGCCTTGAGTGACCAGGGGGAGGTCGTCGAACTGGATACTCCCTACCCCGGCGGCAACTTGTTTTCGCTCGCTTCCGGCGGAGCGATTTACATTCGCGACCCGCATGGGAAGGTTTCCGAGGAGCAACTCAACGGCGGCCAGTTTAGCCCGCTCGAAGAACATGACTGGGCGGTGATCCATCCCTTCCTGGAAGAAAATGCGCGGCTGTTTGGAATTCCCGTGGCGTGGCTGCTCGAGGTCGATGGAAAGCCTTCGCTTCCCTCCCAGGTGTACCGGAAAATTCATCCTCGGGCGATCGGCGCGCTTCAACCCGAGGAGGCCTGGGTGAAGATGCATGTGTGAGCCTGTGCCTGCGCGAGGTGTTGTCGATCCCCTCGGCTAAGCCATCCCTGTCCCTACCCATAATCTCGTTCAAATTGAAATCATTGATCCTATCGAGTGCCGTTGTTATACGGATTGTTTGTCATTTGTAGAGGAAGAAACCACCGCCTGTCATTCTGAGCGTTTATAGCCGAAAGCGGCTATCCGTGATGTCAGAAACGGGTACTGAAAGGGAGGATCGCTGGGAGCGTGGCAGGCCTCGGCAGGGGCCAACCGTGAGTAGCCGCAGGTTTGAACCTGCGGACAGCGAAGCCCACCCGACCGCCCAACCCCGACGGGGTTGACCCTACGAACGTTCGGCCCCTCCATGGCTGGGACGATCCCGCGGCTTCCCTTTCCGTAGGTTTCATCCCGCGTGGCGGGACTACTCGCGGTATGCCGCTTCGTGGCACTCGCGATGCGGCGACTGAACGACGGGCTCAGGGGGCGTTCGGGGGGCCCCAAGGCACGAAAAAACGCCAGGCGCTCCACGAAGCTAACTTGTTCAAACAAACCGAGTAATTCATCGGGTTTCTGGAGAGCCCGCCTTGCCGGACCGGTTGAGGGGGTCACTGCGGAACGAATAGGAAAGGTGTTTCCTGAATGCCCCTTATGTGAACAGCATTGGACCTAAGGGCGGTTCAGCGCCCAGGCATGTGAGAAGATGCACTAAAAACTGAAGACCATTTGAAAATCAATGCGGCGGTTCATCGCCTGGGACTGGCCACCTCCGCCGCCGCCGAAAACGCCACCCAGCGAGTTCGACTGGTCGAAGAGCCGCGAACCGACCACACCAACGGGTGAACCGAGATTTACGTTGTTCAGGACGTTGCGTGCATAGACGCTGAACGTGAGGTTGTAGCGTTTGGTCCCGGTATTCCCTGGACCAAAGATGCCGCCACCCCGTCCAGCACCGCCGCCCATTCCGCTGGGACCAAAGCCACCGGCGCCACCGCCACCACCTCCCCGGCCACCACCACCGCCACCTCTGCCTCCGCCGAACCCACCGCCACCGCCGGTGGACGCCTGTCTGCTAACTTCTTTCCCAAAGGCAAAGGTCTTGCTGAGGCGCAGGTTCAGGGTGAATTGTCCAGGACCGGTAAAGTAATTGGATGGGATGAGGGTTTGGCCGGCTTGCGGCGCAGTGTCGAAAGTGCCAAGGGATGTTGCCACGATATTGGAACCAGAGGCGCCGGCGGGGGCAAAGGCGGGCCGGGCGTTGAAAACTCCTGTCCCGAACAGATCCGGACCCACCGTAACGTTAAAGGGCGCCCCGGAGGCGGTGACCAGGAAAGGGCTTAGGCTAAAGCGATGCGGCAGATTCCAGGTGCCCGCCAGAAAGAGCCGGTTTCGAACGTCGAAGGACGCTCGCCCATAGCTCTCCAGAAGGTTGTACGGGTTCATGGCGACACTGGGATTGTTCCCCGTTGTGTCGGAATCAGCGTAGCTGAGCGTGTAATAGCCAAACAGCGAAAGTTTCGTGCTCAGACGCAGGTTGAAATTGGTAATCAGTTGGTTCTGGGTGAAGAGGCCAACGGAATCGTACTGATAGAGATCCCCGACGCTATTACCCAATGGCCGCAGACCGACCTCGGGGTCCCCCAGGGGAAACGTTCCTGGAAGGGGTGCGTTGATATCATTGAGTAGAAACTGATGAACTCCGTGGGAACGTAGATAGGTGACCGACACCGTCGCATTCTTTGAAACCTGTTGCTCGATACTCACCGCCGACTGCAAAACGTAAGGAGCTCGCAAATTGGGGGCGATCTGATAACTGGTGGGAAGGGAGCTGGAGAGGCTCGCCAGGGTGCTGAGGGGCGGAATGTCGGGGAAAAAGTTGGGCGACGGAATTTTTAACTGTTGTTGGTTGATGCCATTCAACCTTTCCGCTTCAAGCACGAGGTTGTACGGAAAGCGGTCGTAGAACACGCCAAAGCCCGCCCGCAAGACGGTCGCCGCCGGTCCCTTTTGCGCGCGATGGAGTCCCCAGGCAAAACCCACGCGCGGGGCAAAGTCAGAATGATCGTGGATGTCATTCTGCGTCTCCCAGCGCAGGCCCAGGCTAAGCGTCATGCTGGGGTGGAGTTGCCAGTCATCTTGCGCGAAGAGCCCCACGTCAAGCAGGTTGACGGTGGCGAGCGGGCGTCCGGCGACAATCAAAAACTGACTGGCCCCGCCCACCTCGCACCCGGTTCCCCCTCCCTCCGTACAGGCTTGGAGGGCTTGCTCCGCTGCCTGGTAGGCGTTGAGCGAGGGGAATGTGAACGTGCCGTTGAAGTTCGCGTCGGAAGTGTTCGAATCCTGCAAATCCCGCAAGCGGCCTCCTACAACCAAGGTGTGCTTGCCAAGAAAGAAGGAAGTCAGGTTTTGAAACTCGTAATGGTTCTGGGTATCGGAGGAGACCCCGCTTGCATTGCCGCCCCCCATGAAGGCCCCCAAAACAGAAATGGTGGGCTGAAGGATCTGGGCAGTCTGGTCAGTGTCGTCGTGGAGATATTGGAAGCGAAACTGGTTCAGCGTCTTGGCGCTGAACACCTGCGTGTCGCTCACCTGCACGGTATGTTCGAGGCCATGGGTGTTGTAGGCCTGCGTAGGGAGGTTGAGTTGCCCGATTCCGCCATTGCGCGTGTTGTTGTCAAAGAACTGGTAGCGAACCGTCAGGACGTTGTTGGCGCCCAATTGGTAGTCGAAGCGCGGACTAAGATTGGTGCGGGTGCTGGGACTCGCGACAGCCTGGCTCAGCGGTGTCTGGGTGAGCGTGGGGCTGAGAACAAAGGCGGAGACCACCGAGTTATCTTGAATGTCGCGGCGGAAGAACGTGAAGAAAAACGAGGCCTTCTTGCTGAGCGCATCCCCAACGCTCCCGTTGAAAAACTCCGAATGATAGCCCGGTTCCTGCGTCACGAGGGGGTTCCGCGAATTGAAAACTGAGTCATTCAGATTGCCTAGGACCTGGCCGTGCAACTGGCTCGCTCCTGGGCGGGTGGTGATTTCAATACGGCCATAGCCCAACTTGTCATATTCGGCGGAGAAAGGATTGTGGTTGATCCTGATTTCAAGAATATCCGCCTTGGGGGGAAGCTGCCCGGCCGTGAAGCCATCCACATAGATCTGGCCCCCATTGGGCCCCGCCGCCGGCCCCGCCAGCGCTTCCAGTTCGGACTGCAATTCATCGGGGTCATCCGAGAGTGCCTGCAGGTCCTCCCCCTTGATCACGAGGGAAGTGGCGCTCTCCTCTGGGGCGACGCTAACCTTCGTCGTTTGGTCCGAGACGGTGACTTGCTCCTTCTCCTCGGCGATTTGGAGCGTGATATCAAGCTTTCGGCCTTGGCCGGCGACAATTTCCACGCTCTGCTGCTCAAAAACAGCGAAGCCCTTGGCCTGAGCTCGCACCGCGTACTTGCCCGGCGCGAGTCCCCGGATCTCATAGCTCCCCTCGTTCGTCGCAACCCCGGAACTGGTTTGCCCGGAGGAAGAGACCGCCTCTACGCTGGCGCCCGGCACGGCGGCGCCGGAGGGATCTGACACTTGGCCACGAAGCGTGCCGGAAGGGATTTGGGCCAGCAACCGGCTCGGGGAAAATAACAGTAACGACAGCACCACGAGGGCTGCCACATGCAATCCAACGTTCCTAAGTCCCATCCCAACCCCTTTCCAGATGGTCGTCTTGCCATATATGGGCTGAGACGAAGCTGTCCACTTTAGAGTTTCAGTTCAAAACCGCTCTCTTGGAGATTCCGCAGCGCTGCTGGAGATTCCGGGCGAGTGGCCGCCCACTATCCGGGTAGCAGCACATTTCGGTATGCAAGTTACACAACCATAAGTGGATCGCTTCCGAGTGCGCCGCCCCGCGGGCGTCTGAGTCGGGCAGCGAGTTTGGAATCGTTCCTCGCAGTCTCATTTTCGCGCACCTCCGTCCCAAAAGCGGACAGCCACCGCCCGCGCAATTTCAGGTAGATTGCGCATTGTCAATAAGATACAGGCCATGTCGCTTGGCACCCTACGTGCTCTGTTCCCAGTGCAAGAGGAGCAGGAATCATGATGCACGACCTGCGCTACGCCTTGCGCATGCTGGAACGCAATCCCGGGTTCGCTCTAGTCGCGATCATTTCGATGGCTTTGGGGATTGGGGCCAACACGGCTATCTTCAGTCTGGCGGACTATGTTCTACTTCCGCGCTTGGCCGTGACTGACCCTTCGGCCATCATGGTGGTCCAGTCGCAATTCCGCGGCGAAAGCATCGGAAACATCTTCCAATACTCCGGTTTGTCCAACCCGGATTTCGAGGATTTCCAGAAGAAGAGCAATTCCTTCGCCGGTTTAACCGCCTCACAATACCTCCAGTTTGGCTTCGCCCCAGATCAAGCGGCGCAACCCCAGATGAAGTTCGGGGCGCTGGTGAGCGGCAATTTCTTTGACGTGTTGGGCGTGCGCCCGGACCTTGGGCGGAACTTCCGTCCCGACGAGGACAAAGTGCCGGGGCGTGATGCGGTGGTCGTCCTCAGCCACGTTCTTTGGGAAACCGAGTTTGCCTCGGACCCTGGCGTCGTGGGTCGAAGCATCTTCCTCAACAGCCTCCCCTTTACGGTGGTGGGTGTAGCACAGGAGTCGTTCACGGGGCCGAATGCCTGGATGCGCGCCGAC
Organism: Acidobacteria bacterium UBA7540; assembly: GCA_002478145.1. The sequence continues at coordinate 9,535 of DLMI01000088.1, read as the reverse complement.
CTGTATGTCCCCCTGGCGATGCAGCCCGCGCTGGCCGGCGGGTCCGGGCAGAATGAACTCGAAACGCGCGGACTTCGAGTGCTGACGGTCATGGGACGACTGAAGCCGGGAATCCGATTTGGGCAAGCCACCACCGAGACCAGGGTGATTGGCCAGCAACTCGCCCAGGCATACCCGAAGACGAACCGCACCTGCTCGTTGGTGGTTATGACCTACCGGCAATCCACGAAGATTGCGCCTGCCGTAACGCTTTTCCTTTTCCTGTCGGGGCTGGCCGGAGTGGTGCTGCTGATCGCTTGCGCGAACGTGATGAACCTCATGCTGAGCCGAGCCTCCGCCCGGGCGCGAGAGATCGCTGTGCGGCTGGCCATGGGAGCGGGGCGGGCCCGGCTGATCCGCCAACTGTTGACGGAGAGCCTGGTGATCTCCATCCTGGGTGGAGCGCTGGGGCTCCTTCTGGCGCAAGCGAGTGCGAATCGGTTTTCACAAATCCGCATCCCCATCGACGTTCCCCTCATGATCGATGTGAAACTCGACCCTCAAGTACTGCTGTTCGCGCTGTTGATTTCCGTGGCGAGCGCCGTCCTGTTTGGACTGGCTCCAGCGCTGCAAAGCACCCGGGCTAACTTGGTTCCCGCCTTAAAGGCCGGAGGGGCTGCTCCCGGCAAGCGGGGCCGATTCCTGGGAAGGAACGCGCTGGTGATGGCGCAGGTGGCGGGTTCGCTCCTGTTGCTGGTGGTCGCAACCCAAGCATATCGCGGGGCGGGGAACCTTCTCTCCTCCCCGGCCGGCTTCCGTACGGACCACATTCTCATGGCCAGCTTTAACCCCACTCTGGCTCGGGACTCGACGGAGCAAGCGAACGAATTCTACCGGCGATTGCAGGAGCGGGCGCGTACTCTGCCGGGTGTGAAGTCGGCAGCTCTGGCACAGGCAATGCCCATAGTCCCGGCGTCACCTGCGATCCGGGTCATCCCCGAGGGTGTCCAATTGCCCACCGGAACCGAGGCGGTCAGTGTGTTTTCGAACACCGTCAGCGACGGCTACTTCCGCACCCTCGGCGTGCCCCTGGTGGAGGGCCGCGAATTTGCAGTGACGGATCGGGCGGATTCCGCGCCCGTGGTGATCGTCAACGAGCTGTTCGCCCACAAGTACTATCCGAATCAAGACGCGATCGGAAAACGGCTGCGATTGAATAGCGCGGAGGGACCGTTCGCCGAGATCGTCGGGGTAGCGAAGCAGGGTAAGTACTTTTTCCCGATCGAACCGCCGATGGAATACCTTTACCTGCCGCTGGCTCAGAACCCCACCGCAGCGATGACCCTGATGCTCGAAACCGAGGGACCTTCGGCCGGATTGGCCGGGCCGCTGCGCGACCTGGTGCGATCGCTGGACTCGCGCCAGCCGATTTATGGCGTCCGGACCATGGAGGAATTCTTCGACGTGCGCGCCCATAAGACGCTCGGTCTGTTTGTCGAAGCCATGGCCGGGCTCGGGGTGCTGGGACTGGTGCTGGCTTTGGTCGGGCTCTATGGGTTGATGACCTACTCCGTAAGCTTGCGGCAGCGCGAGATCGGAATCCGCATGGCAGTGGGGGCGGACCCAGCCGCCGTGGTCGGGATGGTGCTGAAGCAGGGGATGATTTTGGCCGGCAGTGGAGTCGTCATCGGCTTGGCCCTGAGTCTTGCCGCGGCTAAACCCATAGCCGCGTTGGCGGAAGGGCACGGTTTCAATTTGCCTCTCGTCGCGCTGGTCACCATCGCCCTTCTGGCCATGGCCGCTCTGGGCGCGTATATCCCCGCACGCCGGGCCTCGCGGGTCGATCCCAACACCGTCCTGCGGCAGGAGTAGGCTCGAACGCCGAGCCAAGCCCATTTGGAACTCACAGGGTCGTGAACACGAAATAGTCCGGGAACTTCGCCCCACTGTGCCACTGCCCGCGCTGGTCAAAGATTCGCTTCGCGGATTCTTCGTCTTTGAACTCAATCACATCGATCCACGGGCGCTGCTTCGTTCCCTTGAAGTGTTTCCACCACACCTGCCCTTCCACCGGCACCATTTTGGCTCCCAGGCGGACCTCCGTTCCCGGCGTCTCTGAAACAACCTCGATTCCGGAATTGCGCAGCATCGCCGGTAGGCTTTCGAGCGCGCTGGGTAAGTCCTACGCCAGCCTTGCCTGCTGAAGCGGCCGGGTGAGATCACCAGGGCGATCCATAACTTTTCTGAAATTATCCATAAAGCTGGGTTGAGTTAGGGCATGCCTTGGCGATGCTAGCAGCAGGAGTGTGACGCCGAAGACCCACACAATGAACGGCAGGCGGATGAATAAAGGGCTGATCTTTAACGTTGAATAGAAGGCTGACATGATGTTTTTCCATAGCGATAGACGTTGAGCATCTTGTAAGGCAGCCACCATGACTCGAAGAGTTCGATAACCTCTCATTTTTCCTGCTGCTGAACACATCCGCTCGGAATAATCAAAGCTCTTGCTGAGCTCATCGGCGCCTATGGAAACCAGGGTGAACAGCAGCAGCACGCAGAAAGGGCAGAGGTGCGGGGCGAGAAGTCGTGATTTCTCCTGGGCTCCCACATGCCGATGTTACGTCCGGGATAAAGACCGCGTCAATCGGGAGTAAGACCCCCGCATTGGTCTCTTCCCACCAGGTCCTGACCCTCGGCGAGTCTGCATCGCGGTAGAGCCCGCATAGCGCTAAGGGTGAGAAATCCAAGAACCTGAAATCGTAAGTTGAACGCAAAGGAATTAGCGCAAATCTGTAATATTTAAGGGATAACCCGTACGATTTCAGTAAGTTACATTGCACGAGTCCAACTTGCGCGAGGTTTGATTTTCACAAGACAGCTCATTGTCACGACACTACTTAGGCAGTTTTGAGTTTTTGAACTTCTGAATTCGGGTAGAAGTCGCCCGGCGGATCAGCAAAGGGAGAATCCAGGCTCATACGAGTTAGGTCGAGTGCCGATAGACATAAAGAGATTCTATGTCCATGAGTCAAAAGGGCGCAGCCATGTCCGTTCGTATGATGAAGATAATTTGGCTGCCCCTCTGTTCATTCCTGGTGCTCGGAATGCCACCCCAGACCTGGGCGCAGACCGACCTTTCGCAAGCCAGCCTCGAGCAACTGATGAGTATCGAGGTGACGAGTGTTTCCAAGAAGGAACAGAAGTTGTCTCGGGTGGCGGCGGCGATTTCTGTAATCACCCAGGAGGACATCCGCCGGTCGGGTGCCAGGAATATCCCGGACCTTCTACGCATGGTGCCGGGCATGGACGTGGCGCAGGTGGACGCGAACACCTGGGCGGTCAGTGCCCGGGGGTTCAACGACCTCTATGCCAACAAACTGCTGGTGATGATCGATGGCCGCAGTGTCTACGACCCCGCCTTCGGAGGTGTCCTCTGGGACTTGCAGGACGTGCCGCTCGAAGACATCGATCGCATCGAGGTGATTCGCGGTCCGGGCGCCACGATCTGGGGCGCCAACGCGATGAATGGCGTCATCAATATCATCCTGAAACGCGCCAAGTCCACTCAAGGCAGCCTGCTTAAGGCAGGAAGCGGGTCCAGCACCACCGCTCAGGGGCTCGTCCAATACGGAGGAAAGCTTCGTGGCCACGGTTTCTTTCGGGCCTTTGGGAAGTATTCAAACGACAGCAGCTTGACTTTCCCCTCCGGCGACCGTGCGGCGGACGGCTGGCACATGTCGCACGGAGGCTTCCGATCTGATTGGGACCTGACGGGGAAAGACTCTCTCACCGTGGAAGGAGACTTCTACAACAGTGACGAAGGCGAAACTCTAACCACCTTCCTGTCACTTACCCCTCCCTTCGGAGCGACTTTCAACGAGCGCATTTTTGCTCGGGGCGGGAACATTCTGGGACGTTGGGACCATAGGTTTTCAGACCGATCCGAGACGGCGCTCCAGATGTATTACGACGGTGGGCGCCGTCAGCAGTACGGCCTTCACGAGGATCGTGACACTTTGGATTTCGACTTCAAACATCATTTGGCTGTCGGGTCCCGCCAGGACCTGGTGTGGGGGTTCGGCTACCGGCGCGATTCATTTTACGTGCGACCGGGCTACTCGATCTCCATGATCCCTCCCGCCAGCGACGATCAGCTCCTCAATTCTTTCGTCCAGGACGAAGTCCGCCTCTCAGATTCCCTTTGGCTGACGCTCGGTTCGAAATTTGAGCACAATGCTTACACGGGCTTCGAGTATGAACCCGGCGTACGCCTACTGTGGTCCCCCAGCAACCGCCAAGCCGCCTGGGCGGCGATATCCCGCGCCATCCGGCAACCTACTCTCGAGGATGTCGCAGTCCGTTACAACGAGGCGGCGTTTCCTGGCCCCGACGGACTTGTCTCCCTCGTGAGTGCGTTCGGCAATCCCAACTTTAAATCCGAAGAGCTTCTGGCTTATGAAGCAGGATATCGGGCCCAGGCAAACCGCCGCATTTCCGGCGACCTCTCCGCCTTTTACAATGTCTATGATCACCTCCGGACCTATGAGCCTGGTGAACCCTTCCTCGAATCGAGTCCCTCTCCTCTGCACCTGGTAATTCCTCAAGTGACCATGAACAAGATGCACGGCAGTACTTACGGCGCGGAAGTCAGTTCGACCTTGAGTGTGTCGAGGTGGTGGAAGGTGAGTCCCGGATATGCGTGGCTCAAGATGAACCTACACACTGAGCCGGGGAGCCTGGATACAAATTCTCCGCAGGCCGTGGGCATGTCCCCACGACATCAGTTTCAAATCCGCTCCCGCATTGATCTGCCCCAGCATTTTGAGTTTGACAGCGGTCTCTACTACGTCGGGCGCCTCAGCGCTCTGGGTGTTTCAAACCACGCGCGCGTCGATGCACGCCTTGGCTGGCGCCCTGCCCGCTCCTGGGAGCTGAGTGTTGTAGGCCAAAACCTCCTCGAGCCTCGGCACCTGGAGTTTGTCGATTACAACGGCGTCCTCCAATCCACTCAGATTCCGCGGAGCGTCTTTGGAGAGATTCGTTGGTGGTTCAAGGAGGATTCGCCCTGAAGAGGGTTGTTATGGACATAAACACATGCCAGAAAGGCTGCCCGGTTCGCCCAAGGGACAGAATCTGGGGATACCTTTGTGCATTTCTTGTATTCGGACTCCCCACCGGGGCCAGGGCGCAGACCGACCTTTCGCAAGCCAGCCTCGAGCAACTGATGAACATCGAGGTGACGAGTGTTTCCAAGAAGGAACAGAAGTTAGCCCGGGTGGCAGCGGCGATTTTCGTAATCACGCAGGAAGACATTCGCCGATCGGGCGCCAGGAATATCCCGGACCTTCTACGCATGGTGCCGGGCATGGACGTGGCGCAGGTGGACGGGAACACCTGGGCGATCAGTGCCCGCGGTTTCAACGATAACTTGGCCAACAAACTATTGGTGATGATTGATGGCCGCAGTGTCTACGAACCGACATTTGGAGGTGTCTTCTGGGACTTGCGGGATGTGCCGCTTGAAGACATCGATCGCATCGAAGTGATTCGCGGCCCGGGCGCCACCGTTTGGGGCGCCAACGCGATGAATGGCGTCATCAATATCATCCTGAAGAGCGCCAAGTCTACTCAAGGCAGCCTAGTTAAGGCAGGAAGCGGGTCCATCACCACCGCTCAGGGGCTCGTCCAATACGGCGGTAAGCTTCGTGGCCACGGTTTCTTTCGTGCCTTCGGGCAATATCTCAATAACAGCAGCCTGGTTCTCCCCTCCGGCGCCCGTGCGGCGGACGGCTGGCACATGTCGCATGAAGGCTTCCGGTCTGATTGGGACCTGACGGGGAAAGACGCTCTGACGGTGGAAGGCGACTTTTACAGAAGTAACGAAGGAGACACAGTCGATAGCTTTGTATCACTTGCTCCGCCCTTTCAAGCCGTCTTCAACGAGTTGGTTTCCGCCCAGGGCGGAAGTATCTTGGGGCGCTGGGGCCATAAGTTCTCGGACAGGTCGGATGCGTCGGTGCAGATCTACTACGACGGAGTGCGCGGCACACAGTACGGCGGGCATGAGGATCGCGACACCTTTGATCTCGACTTCAAATACCATCTGGCGGTCGGCTCTCGACAGGACTTGGTGTGGGGACTCGGCTACCGGCGCGATTCACTTTACGTGCGACCGGGCTACTCGATCGCCATGATCCCTGCGGGAAGGTCTGATGACTTATTCAGCTCTTTCGTTCAGGATGAAATTCGCCTCTCGAACCCCCTCTGGCTGACGCTCGGTTCAAAGTTCGAGCACAATAGTTACACGGGCTTCGAGTATGAACCCGGCGCACGCCTACTGTGGTCCCCCAGCAACCGCCAGGCCGCCTGGGCAGCGATATCCCGTGCCATCCGGCAGCCTACCCTTGAGGATATTGCTCTCCGGTTCAACGAAACGGCAATGCCTGGTCCCGATGGGGTTCCTACCTTGGTGAGTGTGTTCGGTAATCCTCACTTCCAGTCTGAAGAACTTCTTGCCTATGAGGTGGGGTATCGTGCCCAGGCAAGCCGCCGTGTCTCCGCGGACTTCTCGGCCTTTTATAACATCTATGATCGCCTCCGGACCTATGAGCCTGTTGAACCCTTCCTCGAATCGAGCCCCCCTCCCCTGCACCTGGTAATTCCTCAAGTGACCATGAACAAGATGCACGGCAGTACTTACGGCGCGGAAGTCAGTTCGACCTTGAGTGTGTCGAGGTGGTGGAAGGTGAGTCCTGGATATGCGTGGCTCAAGATGAACCTACACGCTGACCCGGGGAGCCTGGACACAAATTCTCCGCTGGCCGTGGGCAATTCCCCGCGACATCAGTTTCAAATCCGCTCCAGCATTGATCTGCCCCAGCATTTTGAGTTTGACAGCGGACTCTACTACGTCGGGCGCCTCAGCGCCCTGGGTGTTTCAGACCACGCGCGCGTTGATGCACGCCTTGGCTGGCGCCCTGCCCGCTCCTGGGAGCTGAGTGTGGTGGGCCAGAACCTCCTCCAGCCTCGGCACATCGAGTTCGCTGACGAGACCCTGATCATATCAACCCAGATCCAGCGAAGCGTCTTTGGAGAGATTCGTTGGTGGTTTGGAGGGCGTTCGCCATGAGGAAGGTCAAAGAACAGGAGAAAGAAGCCTTTCTCCCAGGTGGCGCTGCAAACACGCCCGGTTGAAACCGGCTTTAAACAGTCCCGATGGCGGATTCGATGACTCGATTGTCAAAATCGGTGTTCGGCAACAGGACAGGAACTACGATTCCCGCGTACGAGTTGCGCAGTTTGGCGCGATCCGCTCCCGGGCTATTCAAGATTGAAATCGCGGACGGGTCGCATCGCGGTTGAAGCGACCACGCGTTTGCGCGGTAATTTCATGGCAGCACTAAGCAACGAGGCTCGCTCCGGCAACACGGAAACGGCAGCCCAGCCCAGCGCTGGCGGAGGGATTTCCTTCCACCGGTGGGTGGGGCCTCGCGGGCGTTTTCCGGGTGTCGTCTTCGTCCTTATAGGCCTGGCCGGAATAGGCAATTTGGGTGCTGTCTCGGCAAGTGCCCAGGGGCCCGGCGAGTATCAGGTCAAGGCCGCATTCCTGTACAACTTCACAAAATTCATCGAGTGGCCCGCTGGAATTTCCAGAGGTAACGGAGACTCCCTGATGGTGTGCGTTATGGGCGAGGATCCTTTCGACCACGCTCTCGAAGAGGTGGTGAAAGGGAAGAACCTTAATGGCAAGGCGTTTGAGGTTCGGCACGTTTCGAACGTTCAAGAGGCAAGGAGTTGCCAGGTCCTTTTTGTTAGTTCGTCGGAACGGAGGAAGGTACGTTCTATCCTGGAGGGTTTGAAAGGAGCCAGCGTGCTTACCGTGGGCGACACCCCGGGTGATGCCAAACAGGGGTGCATCATCGATTTTCTCATCGAAGACAGCAAGGTGCGGTTTGAGATCAATGTGGGCGCGGCCGACCTGGCAAATCTAAAGGTCAGCTCGAAACTCTTGAGTCTGGCGAAGGTTGTGTGGGAGTGATGCAGCGCGGTATGAATCATCTATTGACGAGTTGGCACGACCGGTCGGTGTGGCTGAAAAGGCTAGGCTCGAACATCTCGACCCGGATTTCAGGCCTCCTAAACGAGACTCGCGATGTTGGCAGCGACAGGCGTGACCCCAAGGTTTCGCGGGGATCTAAGGGGAGGCCCAACAGCGGTCGCTCGTTCAATGCGGGAAGGCCGACGGCAGGTTGTAAATAAGCGATGTTCAAGAACTTGAATTCTTCCCTGCAGCGCAAGCTCCAAGTCATCATCATGGTGACGGTCGGGGCCGCATTGATTCTGGCCTGCGCTGCATTCCTCGCGTATGACCTTGTCGCCTTCGGAGGCTCGATGCGGCGGGACCTTGAAACTCTCGCGGAGATCCTCGGGTCGAACAGCACTGCGGCGCTGACCTTCGGCGATCAGAAGGCGGCCAGGGAGCTCCTCTCGGCACTAAAGGCCAAGCCGCACATCCTGACCGCTTGCATCTATTCGACCGACGGCAAGCCCTTCGCCATCTATCGACGGGCCGACCTGAGCTCACCATTTGTGGTGCCCCCGCCCGAACCCGGCGGGAGCAGGTTGACCTCTGACCGTCTGATCCTCTTTCATCGCATTATGCTCTACGATCAGCTCGTCGGAACCGTTTACCTCGAGTCGGACTTGAAGGAAATCCAAGCGCGCCTCACGCGATTTGCCGGCATTGTGGCGATCGTTCTGCTTGGTACTTCACTGTTCGCGTTCCTGCTTTCCTCCAAACTGCAGGGGGTGATCTCAAAGCCCATCTTGCAGCTTGCCCACACCGCGCGGATGGTCTCAATCGAGAAGGACTATACCGTCCGTGTCGTCAAGCAGAGCGACGACGAGGTGGGGCGGTTGATCGACGGATTCAATGAAATGCTGGCTCAGATCCAGGGGCGAGATCAAGAGCTTCAGAGACATCGGGAGAATCTGGAAGAACAGGTTATGGCGCGCACCGCCGAGCTGACTCACATAAACGCCCAATTGGTCGAAGCCAGAGATAGGGCGGAGGCTGCCAACCGCGCCAAAAGCGAGTTCTTGGCCAACATGAGCCACGAGATCCGGACTCCCATGAATGGAGTGATCGGCATGACGGAACTCGCGCTGGACACCGAGCTCACTCATGAGCAGCGCGAGTACCTCAATTGGGTCAAGGTCTCCGCCGAGTCGTTGATGGGGGTCATTAACGATATTCTCGACTTTTCCAAGATCGAAGCCAGGAAACTCGATCTGGACCAGATCGTCTTTAACATAGAAAACTGTCTGGATGACACGCTCAAGTCTCTCGCGGTGCGGGCGCACCAGAAAGGATTGGAGCTGGTCAGCCGCATCCCACCAGGCATCCCCGTCTATCTGACGGGGGACCCCGCTCGCCTGCGGCAAATCATGGTCAATTTGATCGGCAACGCCATCAAGTTTACTGAGCATGGCGAGGTGCTGGCCAGTGTCGAGGAGGAGTCCCGTGAGGAAACTATACAGAACGTCATAAATA
>DLMI01000211.1:58958-63215 GCA_002478145.1 Acidobacteria bacterium UBA7540 | reverse complement strand
CGGCGAAGCAAAGATACAAGCGCGGACCTGTTTTGTAGGTCCGCGGCCCTTGGGCACGACCGGCGAGAAAAGCCGCAGACCTTGAAAAACAGGTCTGCGCTACTTTCCGAGCCGTTAATACAGGGCGACGGCGTCCAGCAGATTACTCTCGCCGTTCATCCACAGCGCATACTTCAGCCGATACGGGGACCTCATGGAAGCCGCTCCGATTTCGCCGCGATTGTTGATGGCGATCACACAACAGTCTCCATCTTTATTCCTGGGGTCCGTCCTCACCATGTGGCGCAACAACTCGAGGCAGGCATCCTGGGGAGACATGCCGCTCGCCATGTAGTGCACAATCGAAATGCTGGTGCAGTAGTTGGTCATCAGGTCTCCGTCGCCGGTGGCGGAGGCGGCTCCCACGTTGTCGTCGGCATAGACACCGCAACCAACCAGGGGAGAATCTCCCACGCGGCCGGGGAGTTTCCACGCCAGCCCTGAAGTCGAACACCCCGAGACCACGTGGCCATTTCCGTCGGTCCCGACCATGCCGATGGTGTCGTGGGTTTCGGAAGTCACCCAATAAGTCTTTCTGTGGGGGTCGGATTTCCAATCCATCCATTTCTTGAGACTCTCGGGGGTGAGGAGCGACTGCGGTTCGAATCCCATTTTGAGCGCGAAGCGGAAAGCCCCCTCGCCCGCCAGCGTGGTGTGCCGGGTCTTTTCGAGCACCAGTCGCGCTACAGAAATCGGATTCTTGATGTGACGGAGGCTGCAAACCGCGCCGGCGTGATGGCGCGTCCCATCCATGATGGCGGCATCAAGCTCCACTTCTCCTTCTTCGTTGGGAAGGCCGCCGTAGCCAACGCTCATGACCTTCGGATCGTTCTCCGGAACGTTGATTCCTTTCTCGACCGCATCCAGAAGGCTTCCACCACTCTTGAAGACTTCTGCCGCGCGTTCGTTCGCCGGTTTCCCGTGGACCCAGGTAGAAAGAAGCAGCGGTCCCGACTCAGACGCAGATGCCGTTTTCGTGTCCAGGGCAGCTAGCGCCGCAGCTCCCGCCATGGTTTTCATGAAGTCTCGCCGATCAATTATTTCCATTTTTCCTCCCTTTGGTGAGGGAACCCTGTGGGCTCCCGGTTCATTTCAGCAGGATTCAGGAGTCAGGATTCAGGATTCAGGAGTGAGTAGGCGGCATTTGGAGATTGCACCCTGTTCCCACCTACCACCTACTGCCTATGACCTGCCCCCTGCAACCTACGCCCTGCTGATAACTGACTATTGCTGGCTGCCCTTGAAGAGCCGCAGGTCCAGAAAGCGGGACCTGCGCTACGACAGGTGAAGCCGCAGGTCTCCCGCAGGGCGGGACGGGACCTGCGCTACGCTTGCCCCTGACTCCTGAATCCTGAATCCCGAATCCTTCTCTTCCCCCAGCCTCCGCCTCCGGGTGTTGCAATTCTCAGGACGCTACCTTGCGGTGCGTTGAAGACAGCCTTTGAAGAGAGCTTTAAAGTACGACCCGGCAGGATGAGCTCATTCTTTCCTGCCTTGCCGGGCTTGCCACCGGCCAGCCCGTAAGGTTGGAATCGGCGGCGTTCAGAGAGAATACTACCGCGAACGTCCGTAAGGAACTCGACTTCACGGATGATTCCGTCACCCCCACGGAAACGCCCTTGGCCGCCTGAGCCGCGGCGCAGCGAGTAATGCCGCACGCGCACCGGGTACGCGGCTTCGAGCGCCTCGATGGGGGTATTGAGTGAGTTTGTCATGTGGGTGTGGACTCCACTCAAACCATCCGCTGTCGGACGGGCGCCCATTCCCCCGCCAATCGTCTCGTAATAGGCAAAGGGTTCGCCGGTGCGTGGGTCGACGCCGCCGAAAGAGAGGTTGTTCATCGTCCCCGAGCTGGCGGCTGGAATCCTGTGAGGAAGCGCTTTGGCCAGCGCCCGCAACAGCACGTCCACGATGCGTTGCGAGGTCTCAACATTGCCCGCAGCCACAGCCGCGGGAGGCTGCGCATTCACCACGCTTCCGACGGGAGCGCGTACTTCGATGGGTTCCATCAAGCCGGCGCAGGCGGGCACCTCCTCTCCGAGCAGGCAGCGAAAAACGTAGAAGACGGCGGAAATTGTAATCGCCATGACCGCGTTGACGCTTCCGCGGCAGGCGGGAGAGCTGCCGGCAAAATCTACAGTGGCTTGGCCGCGCCCTACCCGGATCGACACGCGCAGAGGCACAGGTTTATCGCTGAACCCGTCGTCGTCCAGGAAATCCTCGGCGGCATATGTCCCATCGGGGATTTGCCGGAGGGCTTGCCGCATCAGTCGCGCCGAGTAGGCTTGTAGAGCCTCGAGGCAGAAGCGGATTTTGGGGACGCCATACGCTTCGAGCAATTCTATCAAGCGGCGCTCTCCCAGCCGGCAGGCTGCCACCTGGGCCATCAGGTCGCCCTCGCGCTCGGCAGGTGTGCGCACATTGGCGAGCAGCAAAGTCAGCACATCGCTCTGAACGACTCCTTCCCGAACCAGCGCCACCGGCGGAATCCGCAAGCCTTCCTGGTAAATGTCCTCGCTCAAGCCCATCGAGGCTGGCTGTGCGCCGCCGATATCGGAGTGGTGGGCGCGATTGGCGACGTAAAAGACAGGCTGCCGCTTCCGCCCAGGATTGGCGGTGGTCTTGTGGGGTGGCACGACGGGCATCACCAGGGTTATGTCCGGCAGATGAGTGCCGCCGGCGTAGGGATCGTTGAGCATGGCGATGTCGCCCGGCGCGAGCTCGAGGGCTTCCAGGGCTGCCGCAACGGACATGGGCATGGAGCCCAAATGAACCGGCATGTGGTCGCCCATCGCCGCCACGCGGCCCTTGCCGTCAAACACAGCACAGGAATAATCCCTGCGTTCCTTGATATTCGGCGAAAAGGCGGACCGGCGCAGTGCGGCCCCCATCTCCTCCGCCACCGAGTGAAAGAGGTTCTTGAAGATCTCGAGTTCTGCCGGGTCGATACGCATCGCTAAGAGCAGTGACGAGTGACGAGTGACAAGTGACGAGCCAAAAAACGGTTTCAGGTGCCAGGTGTCAGGTTTCAGGGCGGAGCGCGCCACGGATCCGCAACAACTCACCATGGACTACGGACCACGGACCCGCCGCGGCGGGACAACGGACAACGGACCACTGACGCCTTAGCTCTTTCAGCATCCTGCCAAAATCCTGCGCAGACTAGTTCCTTTCCAGGAGCAGATTCAAATACTCATCTACGTAACACTCGAAGTCCGGGGGAACCACCGTGGTGGAACTGTACTCGACGATCACGGCTGGCCCCTGGAGTCTCGCCCCCGGCTCAAGATATTCTCGGTCGTAAATTGGGGTCTGGAGCGGCTTTCCGCCGAACCAGACGGCTTTGGTCTTGAGTAGGGCAGCTTGCGTGAGGCTGCGCGCCTTGCGTGCGGAAGGACGCAGGCGCGGCTTCGGCATTCTGATCACGAGCCTTGACCTCAGGTTGACGATCTCCATGGTCCGGCCGGGATGCGCATAACCATAGGCTTTTTCGTGTGCCTGGTGGAACAACCGGCGAAAATCTGTCCTAAAAGGCACCGAGAGCTCGTAGGACTGGCCTGCATAGCGGAGATCCAGTCGCCGCTCCGCGCGTGCTAGTTCGGCCGGAAATCCTTCGTGCTGAAGTTCCGCTCGCGACACGCGCTCGAGAATTGCGAAACGCTTTCCGAGGTCGTGCCAGAACTCCGCCCAGCGCTGCGAAGAATGTCTCCCTTCCTCGGGTACAGACAAGAGAACAGACCGGACGGAATCCCTGATGACGTCAGACAGCAGGATTCCAAGAGCAGAGAATGCGCCAGGGTTCTGAGGCACTACCACTTTGGGCAGCCGCAGCGAGCGCGCCAAGTCCGCGGCGTGCAGTCCCCCACCGCCGCCGAAGCAGATGAGAGCAAACTCTCTTGGGTCGTGGCCGCGTTCCACAGAGATGACCCGCAGAGCTTTTTCCATGGTGGCGTTGGAGACTGCCACGATGCCGGCGGCGAGTTCCGGCACAGTCTTAAAGCCAGTGCTGCGCGAATGGCGATGCAGGAAGTCTGCAAAGCCCCGTTCTGCGGCGCGGAGGTCGAGCTGGAACTCACCACCCAGGAAGTGGTCCGGGTCAAGGCGGCCAAGCAACAAGTTGGCATCGGTCACGGTGGGGTGGGCGCCGCCGCCTCTGTAGCAGATAGGGCCGGGTTTTGCGCCGGCGCTCTGCGGGCCGACGCGCAAGGCGCCGCCTGC
>DLMI01000211.1:276-58836 GCA_002478145.1 Acidobacteria bacterium UBA7540 | reverse complement strand
ACGGGAACAGCCACCGGCAAGCCGCCCACGGCGATTTCGTTGGTGGTGCGAGGCTGGCCGTCGATCAGGCATACATCAGTGGAGGTGCCACCCATGTCGAAGCTTATGGCGCGCGAAATCCCAAGCTGCCGGGTAAGCCATGTGGACGCCACAACGCCCCCGGCGGGTCCGGAGAGGATAGTCCGCACGGGCTCACGGGCGGCTCGCGCCGCCGTTGTAATGCCCCCGCTCGATTGCATCACGTAGACCCGGCCGGGCGCGTCGCCGTAAGGTAGGGGCGAGCGGCGCTCGCCGCAGGGCCGAACGCCGTTCGGCCCTACTACATCGCCTCCCACACCGCGTTCGAGCCGCTTGAGGTATTCCCCCATTCTAGGGGCCAGGAAGGCGTTTATTACGACCGTGGCCAGCCGTTCGTATTCGCGGAACTCGGGGAGAATCTCGTGGGATACGGAGATGGGCAATTGCAGCTCTTTCAGCGCTCGCGCCACCATTCCTTCGTTCGCGGGATTGAGATACGAAAAGAGGAAACAAACAGCAATCGACTCGGCACGCAAACCCTTGAGCTTACTTTTCAGCCTTGCGATTGCGGCTGCTGAAGGCTTCTGAAGAATCGTGCCGTCCGCTGCCGTTCTTTCCCTGACGCCAAACCTCAGAGCTCGCGAGACAAGGGGCGGAGCCAGCCGGGCGTCGAGGTCGTAAAGCCGCGGGCGCGCCTGCCGGCCGATCTCGATGAGGTCCTCGAACCCTGCGGTGGTGACAAGCGCCACGCGTGCGCCGCGCCGCTCGAGCAAGCTGTTCGTGCCTACTGTCGTGCCGTGAATGATCTCAAGCGGGCCAGCGGGTTGCAATGACTCGGCCAGCCGGCGGACGCCCTCCAGAATGCCACGCGATGCGTCCTCGGGCGTGGAAAAGACCTTGAGGATCTTAACTTTGCCTTGCTCGAGGACTACGCAGTCCGTGAATGTCCCGCCTGTGTCAACACCGAAGCGCATAAGAAGAGTCAGCTTGAGCCGCAGAAGCTGGCAAAAGAATTACCATTTTACAGGATTCAGGATTCAGGAGTCAGGATTCAGGAGAAAAACCGATGGCTCCACCAACCGTAGCGTAGGTCCCGTTCTCTGAACCTGCGGCTTTTCAAAGGCAGCCAGCAGTGGCCAGTTATCAGTAAGGGGTAGGCAGTTTGTGGTAGGTGGGGGCAGAATGCAATCTCCAATTGCTGCCTACTGACCCCTGAATCCTGAATCCTGACTCCTGAATCCTCCTGCTACGTCCCGAGTGGAAGTGAGGCATGCGCTGTAAGGGTCGCATCCGCACGTTGTCCGGCTTTCAGCTTGTAGTATCCCGCCGCGGCAATCATCGCGGCGTTGTCGGTGGATAAGGCGGGGGAAGGGAAGAAGAGTCGAAATCCTTGTGCCCTGGAGGTTTCGAGGAAGCGAGCGCGCAGAAGGGAATTGCAGGCAACTCCCCCGGAAACAAAAACCGAGTCAACTCGCGAGGCGTCCGCCGCAGCCAGGGTGCGCTCGAGGAGGTCGCGGACCACGGCGTTTTGGAAGCTGGCGATGAGGTCAAGTGTCTGGGGCGAGCAATGAGCGCGCAGTTCGTCTGCACGGGCGCTTTCGCTGGTTTTGCGCCAGGCGCGTCGCTGCTCGGCCTCGAGGGCGAGCGGGGTGCCGCGGACGCGGTAGAAGACGGCGGTCTTGAGCCCGGAGAAGCTGAAGTCCAGCGGGTTGCCCTTCATCTTGATGCGGCCGAAATCGACCGCTTCCGCATCCCCCCAGGGAGCCAGTTGGTCAATGACCGGTCCGCCGGGATAGCCCAGTGCCAGCAGTTTCGCGACTTTGTCGAAAGCTTCACCGGCGGCGTCATCACGTGTATGTCCTAGCCGCTTGTAATTGAAGACAGGATGGGAATTGGCCGGATGGCCACCATCCTCAACCAGGAACAAGCTCGTGTGACCGCCGGAGACGACCAGGGAAACGGACGGGAGGTTTGCCTCCTCGACCGGGTCCCCTGTGAGGCGTGCCATCTTGTTTTCGAGTAGAACGGCGTGGATGTGACCCTCCAGGTGGTTCACGCCCACCAGCGGTTTCGCCAGCGCGAGGGCAAGGGCTTTGCCATAGACCAGGCCGACCAGGAGCGACCCGACCAAGCCTGGTCCCTCCGTTACCGCGACGCCTTCCACATCCCGTATTCCGACTCGCGCGCGCTGGCAGGCCTCGTCGACGACTGGCTCGATCTTGCGCAGATGCTCGCGTGAAGCCAGCTCGGGGACAACCCCACCATACTTTTCGTGAGTGGGGATTTGCGAGGCGACAACACTCGAGAGAATCTTCGCGCCATCCGCCACGATGGCTGCCGCGGTCTCGTCGCAACTGGATTCGATGCCAAGAACTAACATTTCGAAATCCTCACCCTAGATGCTAGCATAGGCGCGAGAGTGGGAAGAAGTTATGAATAGTGAATGGTGAATGGTGAATTGGGAACGGGGAACTGGCTTTGCGCGCTGCGCCCAAGGCGTTTGACTGCCGCACTTCCTCAAATCACAATTCAGAATTTACATTCACTATTCAGAATTGGCCCAGCACCTAGGCCCGGTTTTTCAAGGCCTGGGAGCTGGCCACGGACCCGCCGCGGCGGGACGACGGACCACTGACTCCTGAATCCTGAATCCCGAATCCTGAATCCTTGCCCGAATCCTTGCGTTGACGCGACTCGGACTGTGGCGCTACACTGTGCCCATTGCGAAGCTTGCTCATCGTGCGAGAGGCTGAGGTGCTCATGAAGATTCGTAAAGCGGTTCTGCCTGTTGCCGGTCTTGGCACGCGGTTCCTGCCGGCCACCAAAGCGCAGCCCAAGGAAATGCTCCCCATCGTCGATAAGCCTCTGGTGCAGTATGCGGTTGAAGAAGTTGCCGCTTCCGGCATCCCGATGGTGATATTCGTAACCGGGCGGGGAAAGACGGCCATCGAGAACCACTTTGACTTGTCGGCGGAGCTCGAGCAGGAGTTGGCCGGAAGAGGGAAGGAAGAACTTCGGGAGCAGTTGCGCTCGATTTCAGGGCTGTTGCGCTTTGTGTATGTTCGCCAGCAGATCCCACGCGGCCTGGGCCATGCCATTCTCACCGCGTGCGACGTGGTTGACGAAGAGCCATTTGCTGTCCTGCTCTCCGATGATGTGATAGTTAACCCGGTGCCTTGCCTGAAGCAAATGTTGGAGGTCTTCGAGCACTACGGCAGAAGCGTCATCGCCATACAGAAAGTGGAGCGCAAAGCGGTGGGCAGTTACGGCATCATTCGCGGCCAGCTTGTAGCGGACCCTCAATGGCACGGTCGGCTCTACCGAATCGAGGACATGGTGGAAAAGCCGGGTCCTCGCGAGGCGCCTTCGAATCTGGCGGTCATAGGCCGATACATCCTCACCCCCACCATTTTTCATGAGCTTGCGGCCACGACGCCTGGCGCGGGAGGCGAGATCCAACTAACGGATGGGCTGCGGCGCTTGCTCGAAAAGGAACCGGTCTACGGCTATGTGTTTGAAGGAAAGCGGTACGATGCCGGTGATAAGCTGGGCTTTCTTCAAGCCACGGTGGAGCTGGCGCTCGAGCGGCCAGACCTTGGAAGCGCCTTCCGCAAATACCTCAAGTCACTTAAACTCTGAAAGAGGAGTCAGGAGGGGGTAGGTAGTAGGTGGTAGGTGGGGACAGAACGCAATCCGCGCGGGCCGCCTACTGACTCCTGAATCCTGAATCCCGCTCGTCAATGGCTCTTTTCAGCGACGGGCTTATCTTTGGATGTCTTGGCGGGGAGAACTTCCTTCTTAGCGCCTTCAGGGCCTTTTTCTTTGCCCCCATTATCAGAGCTTGCGGCGCTGTTCGCAGTGGCGGTGGAGGGTTTCCTGGCATAATCCGTCACATACCAGCCCTTCCCCTTGAACCGGATGGCAGACCGAGACACGAGCTGCTTTAGCTTGCCTCCACATTTCTCACACTTGGTCAGTGGAGGATCGGAAAACCTCCGGATTTTCTCGGTGCGCTGTCCACACTGCGTACACGCGTATTCGTAAAGCGGCAATTTAACCTCCTTGCAAAAACCCCTACTAGTAATTATATAGGCCAGCTTCTCCGGCGTCAAAACGCGAATTTCGCGGTCATGTCCTAACTCTCCGTTGTCTTTGCCTGAGCTAGTTGATACACTTGAAGTCGTAATTGACCCTTGACGCCTATGCCGCGACGATCTATTTCGACCAAGCCAGGACTTATGGACCCTCTGGAGGATTCCACGAACGGTTCTAAGGGCAGGCTCTTTGTTGTTGGGACACCCATTGGGAATCTGGAGGACATTACGCTGCGCGCGATCCGCATCCTGAAGGAAGTGGACTTGATTGCGTGCGAGGACACGCGGCGGACGCAGGAATTGCTCAACCACTATCAGATCCGAACTCCTACCATAAGTTACCATGAGCACAATGAGATGACCCGCGCGCCGGAACTGGTCATCAAGTTGGAAGAGGGAAACAACATAGCTCTGGTGAGCGACGCGGGGATGCCCGTGGTGTCCGATCCGGGATTCCGCTTGGTGCATCTGGCAGTCCGCCACAACATCCCCGTGGTTCCTGTTCCCGGCGCCTCGGCTTTTGTGGCGGCGCTGGCTGCGTCGGGCATGCCCGTGGACAATTTCAGGTTTCTCGGGTTCCTGCCCAGCAAGAAAGGGGCGCGCAGGAAGGCCTTGGAAGAGCTAAAAACAGCAACCAAGACCCTGGTCTTCTATGAGGCGCCGCATCGCGTCCTCGAGATGCTGAGGGATGTGCGGGATATTCTGGGGGACCGCGAAGTGGTCTTGGCGCGCGAAGTGACCAAGGTCCACGAAGAGTTTTTGCGTGGGACGGTGTCCGGATTGTTAGACCGCGCGAAAGGCAAGACGATGAGGGGGGAAATAACCCTCCTGGTTGGGACCGCCTCCGCGTCGGGGGAAACTCGTCCTGCGAATTCGCTTATTAAACGGGAGATCGAGAAGTTGATGGCCGAACGCGGGCTCGACGAGCGCGCGGCGCTCAAAGCGGCGGCCAAGGCCCGAGGCATCTCTCGCAGTGAGGCGTATCGCCTGTTGCAAATGGAAAAGACCAAGCGAACCTAGCGGGTCGCTGAAAAAGAGAAGTGACGGGTGACTCGTGGCGGGGGGTTCGTTTACCGCAAACCCGCTGCCCCTCGATACCTCGAAGCCTTTATTCTGACTCCTGACTCCTTCGCTCCCAAGGACATACTAACGGGGATTTCTCACCGCGGAAGGGAAGGGCGGGGCTTCAGCCCCGCCGTTACGTGACCTTCCTGATTATTCCAGTCTCTCGCGACCCGCGCAGCTTGCGGCTGGTCGCCGCGGCGACCGCGGGGCGCGAGACGGACAGAAAATTGGAGCTGGCTTTTTCGGCGGGGCTGAAGCCCCGCCCTTCCGGCGGCTCGAGGAAAGTGGTTTAGCCCGGTGAGAAATCCGGACTAATACCTTTCTTGAGCGTCCTGCTAAGGAGTCTCGGCGCTGTATGTGGTCAGGGTGGCGCCGATGAACCGGAGGCTAACGCGGTACGAGTCAGCCTCTTTAAGGATGCGGACGACAGCCGCCGTCGAAAAGAAGTCCGTTGCCCCTTCTCCGGGGTGTCTTGGTCCGCGGCCGGGGATTACTACCGTCACCGTTGCAGGAGGTTTCAATTCCAGCTCGGTCAGGAAAGAAAGGCCTCGCCGGCTAACTTCCACGGTCACCGTTGACTCCTCAAATTCCGTTCCCCGTGCATCGACCCCACGGACCCGGATGGGCATCGCGGTTTTCAGCCGCCTCTGAGCCCGTCGTTCACTTCCAGCCGGTCTTTCTGAGTTGTCCATGGGCGAGTCAAGCCTCCCTGGAGTTCAAGAGGCGACCTCCTCCGGCTCGGTCACTGCTGAAACGCAGGGGCTGAAGAACTGGTCGACTCGATCCAGGACTTCGCGGGCGCCACGCGCGCTCTGGATCGACCTGCGGAGTTCTGCCCCCTTGCGGACTCCGTGTGTGAACCAGCTTGCGAACTGTTTCATCTTGCCTACCGCGCCGGGAACCTCTTCGGTCACCAACATTTGATAATAGGAACGGATCAACTGGTAGCGGTCAGCCTCGGTGGGCTGCGTGAATGTCCCGTTTCGGAAGAAATCCGAAAGCTGGCGGAATATCCATGGATTGGAGGCGGCGGCGCGCCCGATCATCACGGCATCGCAGCCCGTCTGCTGGTAAAGGGCAAGGGCGTCCGGCGGAGTCACCACGTCGCCGTTGCCGATTACCGGGATGCGCACCCGGGACTTCACCTCTTGGATAATCTGCCATCGGGCACGCCCGCTGAACCCTTGCAGGCGCGTCCGAGGATGAACGCTCAGCGCTTCAACGCCGCACTCCTCAGCCATGCGTGCCACTTGGAGTGCCACGATCTCCGCCTCACTCCAGCCGGAGCGGAACTTTATGGTAAAGGGAATCCGTACCGCGGCGCGAATCTTTCGCAGGATCTTCTCGAGCAACGGGAGGTCGCGAAGCAAGCCTGAGCCGCCGCACTTTACGACCTTCTTGGCGGGGCAGCCCAGGTTCAGGTCGACCAGGTTGAAGCCTAGCTCTTCGATCACGCGAGCCGCCTCCGCCAGGTGGTCAGGATCGGCGCCAAAAAGCTGCGCGGAAATTGGCCTTTCTTCCTCGGTGTAATACAAGTAGCGCTTGGAGCGCAGGTTTTGACGAAGCATTCCTTCGCTGGACACGAACTCCGTCATAATCAGTCCGCATCCGCCCAATCGTTTGATGAACCGGCGGAACACAGTGTCGGTAATGCCGGCCATCGGCGCCAGGATATGGGCCGGCCGGATCACCACATCACGAATTCGCAGTTCTTCGAATAGCATGGAGCTCAGGAGTCGGGATTCAGGATTCAGGCAATAACGAATCAGGACCCAGGCAAAATCTAGAATCTAAAATCTAAAATCCCGGACAATCAGAATTCGGCCTTCAGGCAGAATCCAAAATCTAAAATCTAAAATCAATTTGTGCTGCGTCGGCAATCGCGAACCGCACTCTCCCCTCGGCCACGAGTTCCCTTGCGTGGTAGATGGCTCCGTGGAGTTCACCCAGACGCTCGCCGATTCTTATCACCTCCGCCTCCACACGGAGGGTATCGCCGGGCTCAACTGGCTTCATAAGTTGTGCCGAGGGAATTTGCAGAATCACGGCCACTTTTCCGGCCATCTCGGGTCGCTCCATAACCAAGATTGCTCCAAGCTGGGTGACCAATTCCAACAGTATCCCGACCGAAATGATCGGGGAAGCCGGAAGGTAACCGCGCGGGGCCGCGTCGTCCACCGAAAAGCGTTTGGTGGCCGCGATTCGCTGGCCCGGAATGAATTCAGTTACTTGATCGACGAACAAAAAGGGGTAACGATGAGGAAGGATTCTGAGGATGTCAGATGGTGACGCCAGGTTGCTCACGGTTTTTCCGCATCGGGACCATTCGAGGAGGCGGGCGAGCCTCTCTCGATCTTCAAGAGTTCCCTTCGCAGCGCCGGGTTGCGGGCTGTCCAATCGCCGGGACGGTCCTGGTCAGTCGCATACTGGGCGCGCATCGCTTCCAGTTTGGAATCCATCTCGTCGAGGAAGTGGACGACGAGAGCTTCAGGAAACACAGGCTCTTTGGGCGACCCGAACTCCACTTTACCGTGGTGGGAAAGGATAATGTGCTCGATCTGGCCCTTTAACTCCGCGGGGAAGCCGGGGATCTGACGCATTTTCTCCTGCACCATTTCGAGGCCTATCGAAATGTGGCCCAGCAACTGTCCCCGTGTGGAATACCGGAAGCCACGAGAGAAACTCAGCTCCTCAATTTTTCCAACGTCATGCAGCACCAGCCCGGCCAGCAGCAGGTCGCGGCGCAGGAACTCGTAGTGGTCGCAAACCTGGTCGCCGAGTTGTACCAGCGACAAGACATGCTCGAGAAGGCCACCCAGAAAAGCATGGTGATAACTCATCGCGGCGGGGGCCCTCTTGTACTTCTCTGCGATCGAGGGGTCTTCCATGATGGTAAGTAATAGCATTCGCAAAGGTCCCTCGGGCACCCGGCGCAGGCGGTCTAGCAGTGTGACGTACATTTCCTCAGGGTCTCGGCGTGAATGCGGAAGGTAGTCGAAAAGGTCCACGTCGTCGGGAGAGCACCTGGAAATCTTGCGCACCCGAATCTGTAGAGTCCCCTGGTAGTCCTCGACAACCCCGTCCACCGCCACGATATCCTCAACCTCGAAATCCAGCGCATGCCGATCACAGTCCCACAGTTTGGCGCGCACAACCCCGCTCGCGTCGCGCAGGTCCAAGTCAAGGTACGCGCTTCCCGTGCGGGCGATTTTCCGTTCGCGGGCTTGAACTAGGAAGGTGGTTCGAACCTGGGCGTCCGGGCTGAGGTCGGTTACGAAGCGCTCCTTCATTGCCCTCTATTTGCCAGTTGGGTTTCGCTTGGTCGTTCTTCGCCCGTGTCAACGTATCCGGGGGCCTTGTAGATATAGCTTTCTTTGCGGAGTCGTTTCAGGTATTCCCGCAAATCCGGCTGCATTCTCTGGTCGTAAAGGACTTCGTTGACGCGTTGTTCGACTTCTTCAAATTTGGGAATACCGGCGCTGTATCGTTCCTGGACCTTGAGAATGATATACCCGTATTTAATCTGAATAGGGTTGCTAAATTCATTGACGTCCAACTTAGCAACCACCGCAGCGATATCCGGCGCTAGCGATGCTTCCTTCATGAATCCCACGTCGCCACCTTGCTCAGCGCTTGGCCCGTCGGAGTACTTTTTCGCAACCTCCGCAAAACGTTGTCCGGCCTTCAATTCGGCGAGGGCGTCGTTCGCGCTCTTCTCGGCTTCTTCCGGCTTTCGTTTTTCAGTGGAGATGAGAATCTGTCCGAGGCGCACCATGCCAGGAGATTCGAATTCCTTCTTGTGGGCTTCGTAGAATTTCCTCGCGTCGTCGCGCGACAACTGAATCCGGGAGCCTACCTCGCGGCCGATGACTTCTCGCATCAACAGGTTGCGGCGGATCTGGTCTTTATAGTCCTCGTAATTCAATCCTTGCTTCTCGACATCTGTCTCCAGTTCCTCGAGGGTTGCCAAGTTGTTCTTCTTGCGAATGCCGTCGAGCTCCTTGACCACGTCCGTCTCGACGTTGATATCATCATCTTTGGCCTTCTGGACCATGAGCGATTCGTCGATCAGGTCGCGTAAGAGGTTCTTGCTTTGTTCTTTATATTGGGCCTCGAGTTCGGCGCCCGAGTATTGCTGGGCGAGTTGCTGGCGGAGTTTCTCTTGCTCCTGTTCGTACGCCCGTTGGGTGATGATCTCACTGTTGACGCGCGCAATGATGCGCTCAACTATTTTTGCGCCCTGTAGGGTCAGGCAAGCAACGCCCGTTGCCAGCGCCACTCCTGCCAGTAAAGCCCATCTTCGTCTGGTCATTTCCTTTAACCCCTCGCGAAACCCGAAGTCCCTATAATCTTCGATATCGTTTCGCCTGCCGGAGTTGTTTCCCCCAAACACTCGACCCTATCGAGCCTTAGTCATCTTAATGCTAGGTTTGCAATTCCTGCAAGACATTTTGGATTTCCTGCAAAGTATTCTCCCCCAGGTTGCGCAACCTGAAACGCAAGACGCCGTCAGGTCGAAGGCTCGCTTCACGGCGTCGCCGCACGAATGTGGTTATTCTTCTGGGCTCCAGGGGAGTTTGCTCATGAAACCGCATCCAAATATCTTCCGCCTTTCTTTCAATGGATTGCACTAGAAGTTGCTCGGCGGCGGATTTCAGAAGTCCATACGAGAGGAGGTTTGAAACTGAGGGAGGAATGGGCCCATAACGGTCGGTGAGCTCGGCTTCGAGTTCCGCACGCGCTTCGGGCGTTGCCAGGCTGGAAATCCGCTTATACAGACGCAGGCGCTGGCTCTCGTCGGCGACGTAGCTGTCGGGAATTTTGATATCAAGTCCCAGGTTAAGTGTGGTGCGGACCTCAATCTTCTGTGGGGCGCCTTTCAGTTCTTCGACGGTTTGTTCGAGCATCTTCAGGTAGAGGTCGATGCCGATGGCATTCAAATGTCCATGCTGTTCGGCGCCCAGGAGGTTGCCCGCACCGCGCAATTCAAGGTCCAAGGCCGCGAGGCGGAAGCCGGCGCCCAGCTCCGAGAACTCTTTCAGCGCCGCCAGCCGCCGGCGAGCCGTCGGGGTCAATGTTTCCTCGGCGGCCACGAGGAAGTAAGCATAGGCGCGGCGGCTCGACCGCCCCACCCGGCCGCGAAGCTGGTAAAGATCGGCTAAGCCAAAGCGCTCCGCGTGATTGACAATGATGGTGTTGGCGCGGGGGATGTCGAGGCCGTTTTCAATCAGCGCCGTCGCCACCAGGACGTCGTACTCGGCCTGCATGAACTTGAGCATGACCCTTTCGAGCTCTTTCTCTTCCATTTGCCCGTGCGCCACACCGATCCGCGCGCTGGGCGCCAGACGTTGCACGATCGCGGCTATGCTGAAGATTGACTCCACACGGTTGTGGACCAAGAAGACCTGGCCCTCCCGTTGCATCTCTTGCAGGATGGCGGACTGAATTAGGCTCTGGTTGAAGGGCGCTACCGTGGTTTGAATGGCCAGCCGGCCTCGCGGCGGAGTCTCGATGACGGAGAGGTCGCGCAATCCGCCCACCGACATGTGCAGGGTGCGGGGGATGGGTGTGGCGGACATCGCCAGCACGTCCACCCCCGCCTTGAGTTTCCTCAGCTTCTCCTTCGCCGCCACTCCGAACCGCTGCTCCTCATCGACGATCAGTAGCCCAAGGTCGCGGAAGTGCACGTCTTTCGAGAGCAGGCGGTGAGTTCCGATCAGGACATCCACCTTGCCGGCCTCGGCCTCGGCCACGATCTTTTTCTGCTCGGCGGGTAGCCGGAAACGGCTGAGCATTTCCACGCGCATGGGGAAGGCGGCGAGCCGCTGCTGAAAGGTTGTGTAGTGCTGGAACGCGAGGACGGTGGTGGGCGCCAGCAGCGCCACTTGCCGCCCATCCTGGATGACCTTAAAGGCAGCGCGCATGGCCAGTTCGGTTTTTCCATAGCCCACGTCCCCGCAGAGGACCCGATCCATGGGTTCGGGGCTTTCCAAGTCTTGCTTGATGTCTGCCAGGGCTTTCAACTGGTCGGGGGTTTCCTCGAATTCAAAGGCGTCTTCGAACTCTTTCTGCCAGGGGGTGTCAGGGCTGGTGGGTGTGCCGCCGCACATCTTCCGTTCGGCGTACAACTGCAGGAGTTCTTGCGCCATGTCGCGCAAGGCCCGCTTGACGCGTTTCTTGGTGCGCTCCCAACCGGATCCTCCCAGCCGATCGAGAACGGGTTTGACGCCGTCGCCGCTGGACCGGTACTTCTCCACCAAATCCAAGCGCTCCAGGGGGACGTACAGCTTGGCCTCATCCTGATACGTCAGCAGCATGAAGTCGCGCAAAGACCCGCTGACACTGAGTTGGCGCAGCCCTTGATAGATCCCCACCCCGTGGTCAACATGCACCACGTAGTCGCCCACCTTAAGATCGCCCAGGCCCGAAATGAAGGCTAGAGTCCCGGAGTGCTCGCGGCGACGGGAAGCCCAGTCGAATCCTCCGAACAGGTCGCTGTCCGCCAGCCACATTTCTTCCAAATCGGGGATGACGAACCCCTCGGAAAGATCGCCGTGGGCCATGAGTGCCACACCGGCAGTCCTGCCGAGTTCCCCACCATGGCGTGGCTCAGCGGAGATGCTCCCTTGAGTCGCGGTGCTGAAGGGGATCTCGTATTCAGTGAGAATTCCGCGCAGCCGTTCCGCTTTTCCGCTGGTAGGAACAACGAGGACCACGGACATGCCTTGCCCTAAATTGCTTCGCAAGCTATCCACTAAACCCTTAACTCCGGCTTGGAATTTCGGGGAGGGTTGGGTGAGAAGAACCAGCTCGGGATTGGGTAGGGGAGGGCTCTGCCCCGCCGCCCCGTAATCAGGTAGGGGAGGGCTCTGCCCGGCCGCGCTCGCCGCTGTCTTCTGGGTGTCCTCGCGGTGCTCGATTCCATGCGCTTCTGAATCGCTGGAGGGGCCTTCGATCGCTGCCCCTGGCGTGAATTCGAAGGAGAGTTCTTTGAGATAGATTTGTGGCACTGCCCGAATGCTCTGTAGGAACTCTTGCTCGGTGAGGAAGATATCCTCGGGCCTAGGGCGAGGCGGAATGACGTCGCGGACCTCGTCAAAACCCGACGCCAACCCTTCCAGGAATCGCTTCAATTGCGCGTTGCGGTCCAGGGGCTCGTCCCAGAGCACTATGGGGTTGTCAAATAACGCGAACAGGCTGTTGGGGTGGGGTTCAACCAGAGGGGCGAAAAACTCCCATCCCGGGAAAGGATTTGCGTACTCGCTCGCCCACTCGGGTTCGAGTTCAACTGGAGGGTTCGTTTGGGCCCCCGCCAGTCGCCGTGGAATGGCCCGTTTCTCAAGGGCGCGGATTAGCTTCTCGAAGAATTGGCGGGAGCGTCTTATTTCCGAAAGCGGAAGAAGCAAGGCTGCCGGAACGGGCTTTCGCGAGCGCTGCGTATCGGGGTCAAACTCACGCAGGGATTCAATCTGATCCCCGGAAAATTCAAGGCGGAAGGGCCATTCCGCCTCGGGAGGAAAAATATCCACGATTCCTCCCCGCACTGAGAATTGGCCCACATCGGAGACTGGTTCTCCCCGTTCGTATCCCACCCCGCCGAGGTGCTCCATGAGATCGTCGAGGTCCAGTTCATCGCCGACTTTGAGTTCCAGCGCAAGGGAAGAGTAGAGGGCGCGCTCCCGGAAGCGCCCCGGCGCTGCTGCCACCGGGACGTACAACACGCGCGTCCGCCCTCGCGCCACGTTCCACAGGGTCACCGCCCTTTGTTCGAGAATCTCGGCGTGTGGGGAACGACCTTCGTAAGGAGAGCAGTCCAGTGCCGGGAGCGTCAGTACGGCCGGGCTGGAGAGTGGTTCGAGCCAGGCACAAAATGTTGAGGTTGTGCGCTGGAGATGGGCTGCGGTCTCGTTATCCGAAGTCAGGACAACCACCGGGCGAGACAGTTTGTGGGCAACTCCCGCCACCACCAGCGCCTTGGTGGAGCTTGTCAAGCCGGAAATAGTCACCGGCGACCGTGCTGCGGATGAGTCAGCAGTCAGGGCTCGTAAGGCGCTGCGAAAAGCAGCGTGCTCGAGAATGGGATGCAGAAGCGACTGCGAATTAGGCATTGATGTGAAGGACGTCAGTAGTCAGTTGTCAGTCAGTTGTCCGTTGTCAGATCTCGGCGCTCGGCTATCAGCCGTCAGCTTTGAGCCTTTGAAAGATCGGGGCTAGGTGCTGGGCCAATTCTGGTAGTGAATAGTAAATTCTGAATTGTGAATTGAGGAAGTGCAGCAGTCAGACGCCTTGGGCGCAGCGCGCAAAACCAGTTCCGCGTTCCCAATTGACCATTCACCATTCACTATTCATAATTCTGTTCGTCACTCGTCCCGCCTGGGCGGGTCACTCGTCACTGCCCTCACGGCTGCTTGGATAAGCGACGATGTCGAAAAGCCCTCGACGACGGGAATTGAAACCACACGCCCACCCGCCGCCTCCACTTCGGCCCGGCCGACAATGGCGTTTGGCCCCCAATCACCACCTTTCACAAGTACCTGTGGCTGCATGCGGGCGATGACGGCTTGCGGGGTGAGGTCGTCAAAAATCGTCACATAATCGACTGCTTGCAGCGCCGCCAGGATTTCAGCGCGCTCTGCTTCAGGTTGAATGGTGCGCGCCGGCCCCTTTAGCGCGCGTGCGCTGCGGTCGCTGTTGATCGCCACGATCAGCACGTCGCCGAGTTTCCTGGCTTCAGCCAGGAGCCGCGTGTGACCAGGATGAAGGAGGTCAAAACACCCATTGGTGAAAACCACGCGTTTACCGCGCCGCTTCAAGTCTTCCACGACCTCAAACGCCCGCTCCAAAGTCAGGATTTTCTCAACACCCATAACAAGCTCCAGCCCCTACCAAAAAGATCAGCCGCCTCAATCGGCGTGTTTCCACTGAGTATTCTAACACGCAAGGTGCGGGATGTTCTTGAGGGCGCCGGCGGCTGGGATAGCCATTTAACATTAGTGTGTCGGGTGACCTCGGCGCAGCCCGTCTTCTCTGCCTACCACCTACGAGGCACTAACTACCTTTAGTTTCATCAATATTCCCGGTCCAAACGCGTAACTACCTTTGTTTTCTATAACATTCCGGCTTAACTCTGTCCCGTGGAACGCCGACCCTTTGTTTTCATAGAAATTCCAGCTTCGTTCCTTCAAATTTAAACAATTCTTCTTCTCGTTCGCTTCCGTGTGCGGACTTGTTGTCCACCTGAAACATGGAAGTTTTCCGGGCTCTTGGCCCCGCTTGGGACACTTTCGAGAGCGGACTGGGGGATCGGCGTAGCATCGCAGCCAAATGTTCCCAGGAGGCCATGACCGCCTCCCTAGCTTAAACTCACTACCCTAGCCTATCTTCTTCCATTTGTCAACTGACGGAGTGCCCGTTTTGGTCTTTGGAAGGGGGTAGGGGTAGGGTCGAGGTTTGCCTATGGACGGGCGAGGCCCGCAGGGTGTGAAATACCGCAAGAGCACCGACTTATCGTATTGAACAACCGATTGGCGCATGGTGCTCTCCTTAACCCAGATTTCCGAGATGAACTCTTTCCGATTCTTTCCAACCTCGCGTGCTTCTCGGCGACTCACCCTTCGTGTGCCCGCTCGAGTGCCAGCGACCAGTTGATCCTCTCGGCACGGTTCCCCTCCGGCTGGATGGCGAACGAATCCGCACGGCCATGCCACCCCGAGGCCGATTCCTGCTCCTCCCAACGCCATGGCGCCTCTTGCCTCAACCTATCCCAGAGCCCCTGAAAGCAATTGAAGTCCCATAGGCGCCGCGTCCGCCGCACGGGCGGCTTCGTTCAAGTGGCTGTATCGAAAGCGCACCGGTGCGACTCCGTCCACAACTCCTGTCGCTGTGTGAGCCGGTGCGCTTCTGATACAGCCCTAGGACTTCACCGCCCTTTCCGCTTAAGTCCGCTTTCGGAACGGTCGATAACCAAGGCAGGAGACTAACCTGATGCGATTCCGTTACGAGGCGATTCGGCGGGGCAGGGTGGCGGTTTGTCAAATGGCCGTGTTGTTGCTCACGCCCTTTGCCTCGACCGCACCGACGGGCAAAGCACCCGCCGTTCCGGCGACGTTGCGAAGCATTCAAGAGGTTTTCCGGCTCGACAAGAACCACGCGCGGAACGGCTACCCAGTGCGCTTGCAAGCCGTGGTCACCTATTCCGATATGGAATGGGGTCTCCTATTTGTTCAGGATGAGACTGGAGCCGTGTATATTAACGTTCACGGCATGGCCGAGTCTTTTCCTGTCGGCGCGCGGGTTCGGGTGGACGCCGTAACGGGCGCGGGAGACGTGTCGACGGTCCTCTTGCACCCGAAGATTAAGGTTCTGGGACGGGGGCAAGTGCCACGGCCGGCAAAATTGACTCTGCCGGAACTCGATGCCTTGGCGGCCGACAGCCAGTGGGTGGAGACCCGCGGCGTCCTACGGCCCACAAACCAGGCCTGGGACCGCATCAGCTTCCGGCTTGTCGATGGCCCGGTGGAGGCGGTGGTTGTCATACCGCAGCCTAATAATGCGGACGCGCAGCGGTTGATTGGCTCGACCGCCAGAGTTCGCGCCGTATGCGGCTCGGTCATCGACTCCAACGGGAAGCGCATCGGAACGCAGCTCTTCGTGCCCAGCATGAAGGACATCGAAATCGAGGAACGCGAGCTGCCCGACCCATTTGCCACATCCCCCCGCCCCATCGGAACCCTGAGCAACTCCGACGCGAAGCCGCGTCTGGTTCACTGGCTGCACGTTCGCGGCGAGGTGACGTGGGAGATTGCGGGAACGTTCTTTGTAGCCGACATGTCAGGCGCTATTTGCGTGCAGGGGAAGAAGGAGCTCGTGGTTCACACGGGCGAGGTACTGGATGTCGCGGGCTTCCCAACTCTTGGTGAATACGGCCTTACCTTGGGGGATTCACGAGTGCGGCGGGTCCCCGAAGCGCCCGAAGTGGGGAAGGCCACGCCGCCTCGGCTCTCCGCGGCCGAGGTGCTCAAGGCGTCTCTTCATGGAAGGCTGGTGAAGATCCGGGCGCGGCTGATCGGACACACTGAAAACCCGACCGAGCACGTGTTTCTGCTGGAGGACGGCAACCAGTGGTTTAGCGCACTTTTGCCCAAGGTGAGCGCCGCCGCGCGCGTGGTCAGCCTTCCCAGCGAGTCGATTCTGGAACTGACCGGAGTGCCCGTGATCCGCGCCGCAACACCGGAGCGGCCGAGGTCGCTCCTGATCCTAATCGCGTCTCCAGCCGACTTGGCACTGATCGAGAGCAACCGCTGGCTTACGGCGAAGAATGCGCTTTTGTTCGTCGCCGGCGTCGCTGTGCTCGTGCTCAGCTCCCTGGTGTGGATCTGGCTGCTGCGGCAAAGGGTAAGGGAGCAAACCGCCACCATTCGCGTGCGGCTGGAGCGCGAAGCGGAGCTGGAATCAGTGTACCGCCGCCTCTTTCAGCGCAACCTTGCTGGCATTTACCGCGTGTCCCTCGGCGGCCGCATCCTGGACTGCAACCACGCTCTGGCCACAATGTTCGGCTATGCCTGCCGCGAGGATTTTATCGGCCAGGAGGTTGTGGGAACCCACATTGCGCCGGCTGACCACGAAGTGTTAGTCGCCCAACTGAGGGCCGAAAAGGAGATCAGCAACCGTGAGACGCGCTTTCGACGCAGGGATGGCAACGACCTCTGGGTCATCGCGAATGCGAATCTGGTCCAGGACGCAGATGGCTCCGCCAGCGCCATCGAGGGTACAATTTTGGACATCACCGAGCGGAAGCAGGCCGAGGAAGCACGCCTGGAGAGTGAGAAACTGTTTCGGGGCGCCTTCGACCAGGCCGCGACCGGAATGCTCGTGACCGCAATCGACGGCACTCTGACGAAGGCCAACTCGGCGTTTTGCGCTATCGTGGGCTATTCGGAGGCCGAACTTCTGCAACACAAGTTCGTGGATATCATCCACGCCGAGGATCGAGCGGCAAGCCAAGAGTTGAGCCGGCGCATGCTCGCTGGCGAAGTCGAAGCGCCACGGATGGAAAAGCGCTACTTGCACAAGTCCGGCAGCATGGTTTGGGCTGAGATCAGTCCATCTCTGGTTCGCGACTCACTGGGCCGGCCCCTCCATTTCATTACCCATGTGACCGACATCACTCAGCGGAGGCAGATTGCGACTCAGTTGCAGCGCGCCAAGGACGCCGCGGAGGCGGCGAGCAAAGCGAAGAGTCAGTTTCTGGCCAACATGAGCCACGAGATTCGCACTCCCATGAACGGCGTTTTGGGCATGGTCGAGATGACGCTCGACACCGAACTGACCCCGGAGCAGCGCGAGTACCTGGGAATGGCCAAGACATCGGCCGATGACTTGCTAGGGGTGATCAACGACGTCCTGGACTTTTCCAAAATCGAGGCGGGCAAGCTGGATCTTGATCCGATCCCCTTCAAGCTGCACGAGCACCTGGCCCAGACTATGAAACCCCTGGCCTTGCGGGCCGACCAGAAGGGGCTGGAGCTAACCTGCGATATCCGCCCCGAGGCGCCGGAGGAAGTCGTTGCTGACCCCACCCGCCTGCGGCAGATCCTCATCAATCTGGTGGGCAACGCCATCAAGTTTACCGAACGGGGAGAAGTGGGGGTGGAAGTCGGTGTGGAATCGCCGGGTGAGGAGCAACTGCAGTTGCATTTCGCCGTGCGCGACACCGGCATCGGCATTGCGCCGGAAAAGCAGAGGCTCATTTTCGAGGCGTTCGCGCAAGCCGATGGTTCCACCACGCGCACCTTCGGGGGCACGGGGTTGGGGCTGACCATCTCCTCGCGCCTGGTGGAGATGATGGGGGGACAGATCGGGATGGAGAGCCAGTTGGGAGAAGGGAGTTGTTTCCACTTCCGGGTTCCGGTGCGGGTAGCCAAGCCGGCCGCCTCGCCCCAGGCGATGGAACGAGCCGAGCTGGCGGGATTGCGGGTGCTGGTCGTGGACGATAACTTCACCAACCGGCGCATCCTGGGAGAGATGCTGGCGCGTTGGGGGATGAAGCCGGTGCTGGCGGCGAGTGGCGGCGCGGCGCTGGCGAGGCTGCAGGAATCGCGTCGGTCGGGAGATTCGTTTGCCCTGCTGCTGACGGACTCCAACATGCCAGAGATGGATGGCTTCGCGTTCGTGGAACAGATCCGCCAGCAAGTGGACTTGGGCAAGACGACGATCATGATGCTAACCTCGGCAGGGCAGCGCGGGGATGCGGCGCGCTGCCGGGAACTGGGGATTGCTGCCTACCTGATCAAGCCGGTGAGTCAGTCGCAGTTGCTGGACACCATTCTCAGGGTACTGGGGACGAAGGCAGAGGCGGGGGAGGAAACGCGCTTGGTCCCCCGCCACTCGCTTGAGCAACAGCAACGCAGCCTGCGGGTGCTGCTGGCGGAGGACAACGCCGTGAACCAGAAACTGGAGTCCCGGCTGATGGAAAAGCGGGGCCACCGCGTGGTGGTGGTGGCGAACGGGCGGGAGGCGCTGGAGACCCTGCAGAAGCAGACGTTCGACTTGGTGGTGATGGATGTTTCGATGCCGGAGATGGACGGCTTCGAGGCCGCGGCGCTGATCCGAGCCAAGGAGACCGGAAGCGGGTCGCACCTACCCATCATCGCCATGACCGCGCACGCCATGAAGGGGGATCGCGAGCGCTGCCTGGCGGCGGGGATGGACGGCTACGTTTCTAAGCCAGTGCGGAGCCAAGAACTTTTTCAGGCTATCGAATCGCTTCTCCCGGTGGCCGCTTAGAGTAGTTCCCAGTGCATCGTTCCAGCTTCCACGCCCTTCTGAATCGTGACCTCGAGCGTGGGTGGGGAGCGCTCCTTCAAATTCGTCTCCGTTCATCGGCGGGCAGAAGTACACGATCAATGGCCAGAGTGCGATTCGGCCTAAAGGTCGCGCTCAGGCCTCCCGTGTAATCGTGCACTCTCGACCACTGCCACTCCTCGGCGCGCTTGACCAGGCCGGCCCTCACCACGTGCCCCGAACCCAGTGTCTACTGCTTTCGACAACCTTATCGGCGAATTGGCGAGACGCGGGGGGTTTTGCGCGCCATGAGACGGCGTGCTATTCTCGAAGGCTTAAGCAGATTCAATTATGAAAATGGGGCACACGGTCATCATCGGAGGCGGGCCAGCCGGAGCGATGGCTGCGGAAATGATCGCCCGCGGTGGAGGGCGCGTTACGGTCTTGGAGGAAAAGTTTGGCTGGGAAAAACCTTGTGGAGGCGGAGTGACTCACAAGGCCTTGCTACGTTATCCCTTCTTGTTGCCGGCGACCGCCGAAGCGAAGCCCGTCCGGGAAGTTGAGTTTCTGGCCGGCAATAATGCCTCGCTCCGGTTCCAGCTACGCCAGCCCCTCGCCATCTATTGCCGATGCAATCTGAACGGATTGCTACTTCGCCGCGCCGTGGTGGCGGGAGCGGAGGTCGTCGAAGATCGGATCCGTGATTTCCGGCGCTCGGGCTCGGGCTGGGAATTGCAAGGCAAAAAGGGCCATTACGGGGCGAATTATCTCATCCTGGCGGCAGGGGCGCGGACTCGGCTTCGGTGCCTTTTGACGGAGGATTTTGGACCCCACGATTTCATGCTCACCTTTGGCTATTACGTGCCTGGTCGGGACGATTTGCTGCGCGTGCAGTTCTTCGAGGATTTTGAAGGCTATGCCTGGGCGTTTCCGCGCCCTACTCACCTCTCCGTGGGCATCTGCGGAAAAATCGGCGAGGATAGCATGGCGGGTTTGCGGGACCGGCTTCACGGCTTCATGCGCCGCTTCGGATATTCCTTTGAGCGCGCTCAGGTCTACAGCCACTTGCTTCCTGCGCTCAGTGTGGATGCATGGAGCGGCCTCCGGTTGGGCGGCCCGGCGTGGGCGCTGGCGGGAGATGCCGGCGGGCTTGTTGATCCCGTCACCGGTGAGGGAATCTATTATGCGATGCGCTCCGGCGAACTGCTCGCGGAGTCGCTGCTGGAGGGACTGCCCGAGCTTTACCCTTCGCGCGTCCAGGAGGAATTCGGCAAAGCGCTGGCGCTGGGGGCGCGGCTCGCCCGCACTTTCTATTATGGAGAATTCATGGGTGAAGCGGTCCCCACGCGCATGGTCGAGTTCGGGGCGCGAAGCCAGAGATTCCTGGAAGTCATCCAGGAGTTGCTCGAGGGATCTCAGTCCTATTTGGGACTGGCGACAAAGCTCTATTTGGGCCTCGCCGTGGCGCTTTGGGACATTGGTATAGACCCTCTTCGCCAGATGTTTCACGTCGCTCCCGATCGGCTAGCAGGATGCTGAAAAACCTTTGTGAAGTCGCCAAGGCGACTCATTCCGAGCCCTTCACTGTCATTCCGAGCGAAGCGAGGAATCTCGCACTGCCCGTTCAGGGTAAACTGCGCGAGGAATCTCTCCCTGGAGACAGAGGACTTGCGAGATTCCTCGTCGTCCCGATCAGATCGGGACTCCTCGGAATGACAGGCGAGGCGGGTTTTTCAGCATCCTGCTAAGCGAGGACATCCCTTCAGGCGGGAAAGAATCTCATGCCCACTAGATCCCAGGAACTCTTTCAGAAAGCTTTGAGCCTGATGCCCGGGGGAGTGAACTCGCCCGTTCGCGCCTTTCGCGCCGTGGGAGGCGACCCTGTGTTTATTGCAGGCGGCAAAGGCTCTTCCATCGTCGACGTGGACGGCAGGAGCTACATCGACTACGTCTTATCGTGGGGACCTTTGATTCTCGGCCATTGCCACCCGGAAGTGGTGGAAGCCTTGGCCAGGGTTATCGAGACCGGAACGAGCTTCGGGGCCTGTACTGCGGCCGAGGTTGAGCTTGCTGAGCGCCTTCGCGAGGCTTATCCCTCCCTCGAGCGTGTCCGGCTGGTGAACTCGGGGACAGAAGCCACACTTTCGGCCCTGCGGGTGGCGCGCGCGGCGACGGGCCGGGACAAGATTCTGAAGTTCGAAGGGTGCTACCACGGTCATGGGGACAGCTTGCTGGTGAAAGCAGGTTCAGGAGTTGCCACCCTCGGCTTGCCGGACAGCCCAGGCGTTCCTCGGGCACTGGCGGAGCTGACCGTCACGCTGCCCTTCAATGATCCGGGAGCCCTTGAGGAGGCGTTCCGAGTTCACCGCAATCAGCTCGCCGCAGTCATTATTGAGCCTGTAGTGGGGAACTCCGGCTGCATACCACCGCAAGCCGGATTCCTTGAGAGGCTCCGCAAGCTGACGGCAGAGCAGGGAACTGTGCTCATTCTTGATGAAGTGATGACGGGATTTCGCGTGGCCTACGGCGGCGCGCAGGAGCTATATGGGATTCAGCCGGACCTCACCACACTTGGAAAAATCATCGGCGGAGGGCTGCCGGTGGGAGCCTATGGAGGGAAAGCCTCCCTGATGGATTGGGTCGCGCCGGCTGGCCCTGTTTACCAGGCTGGAACGCTCTCCGGAAACCCCTTGGCTGTCGCAGCGGGGCTCAAGACGCTAGAAATTCTGCGCCGCCCGGGTACCTACGAACAGCTTGAGGTGATCGCCGAAAAGCTTGCCTCGGGCTTGGCCGCTGCGGCTGCGAAGGCCGGGGTGCCGCTCACCGTGAACCGTGTGGGGTCAATGTTCACTTGCTTCTTCACCAGCGATATGGTGACCGATTATGCCTCCGCCAAGAGATCAGACACCGTCAAATTCGCTTGCTTCTTCCGCTCGCTCCTCGAACGTGGCGTCTACTTCCCGCCTTCACAGTTCGAGGCCGCGTTCGTTTCCACGGCCCATAGTGAGGCTGACGTGACTTTGACCCTCGAGGCAGCCGCAAAGGCTTTTGGCGAAATCCGATGCGGATGAAGCCCGACGGGCGCTGAGCGGGTTTCCGCAGTAGAGACGGGAGAAGGCGGAAACTGGAAATTGGGAACTGGAAGACCAAGCTGCTAGTTTCCAACTTCTCCCACATTTCCATCTTGAACTCCACTTACGAATCTGCGGATGTCCGTCAGCATCTATATTTATACGGGTTCGAACGCGATGAAGACGCTCCGGAGGTCAGTACCCAATGGGTGAGATACAAGATCAGCCCTTTCAGCTCTCCTTCAGCGCCTCTCTCAAGGTTGATTTCCAGGGTTCCCGCGTCACTTCCGACGGCGGCCTGATCCTGGTGCGCGAACTCGACGAGCGCCTCGGGTTCGGAGAATTGATCGAACAACATCTGACGGACTCGCGTGGGAAGAACACCCAGTTGCCGCTTGCGGACCTGCTGCGGCAGTCGATTATATCCGCCTGGCTGGTTACGAAGACCTTAACGACGCGGAGAGGCTCTCCCACGACCCGATCCCGCGAGGCGGGACTGATCAGTTCCGAAAAGGTCCGGGATCGAGGCGCCGCTCTGACCTCCCGGTTGCAGACCTTCGAGACCGAGATGCTGGCCGAGGACGAGAACTTCGCGGGGCTGGGACGACTCAACACGGGTCGAAAGAGGGGCGGTTGGGTCTTTGGGGTTCTCGCGAGAGGCACCAATGGCCCCTTCCGTGGCTCGTGGAAGCACTTTGCAGTGCAAACCCGACTGATAATTGTGTTCGGCAGCGGTCAGATGTATGTTATCGGTCGGGCTGCAGGTCGATAATGGAAATTCCGGTTGACACGCTCCGCGACCGCAGTCCACAATGTCGTATGATCCAACTGCTTGCTAACGTCATAAGGGGCTATTGCTTCCTCTTTATCGCCGCGCTGCTCGTCTTAGCGCCATTAGGCACTGCGCAAACGGGAAACCCGCCGGGAAGCTATACGCAAAGCTGCAGCTCCATCCAGGTGAGCGGATCAACGCTGAGCGCGTCATGCCAGAATCTACAGAATGGCCAAAATAATACGACGCTCAATAACTACACTCAATGCGTCGGCGACATCGCCAATTTTGCGGGAAATCTGACTTGCAGTAACACTGCGATACCGGCCGGCTCCTATCAAAAGAGTTGTCGTTTCGCTTGGGCTTGGATCGACAGCTCGAATACGACGACCTTGTATGCCAACTGCCAGACAACGTCAGGACTCTGGAATTCGAGCCAGCTGGTGGGCGTGAACCAATGCAGTTCCGGCAGTGATATTGCCAATCTGGATGGCACCTTGGCTTGCACTGTAGCCCCGGGCGTACACGCGGGTGTTCCGGTCGGTTCATACACCAGTAGCTGCCGCAACATATGGGTGTTTGGCAACTCGCTCAACGCGGAATGCCAAACCATGTTGGGAGGGTGGGTGCAATCCCAAATCGATGTGAGTCAATGCGCATTTCCGATAGCGAATTTCAACGGAACACTGGTCTGCAGTAGCAAAACGCCGCCGAATGGTTCCTACACCCAATCATGCACTGTCCCCTGGGTAAGCGGAAGCGGGAGCACGCTCGCTCTCAATGCCGCGTGCAAGACGGCGGCGGGAAATAGTCTACCGGCGCAGCTGGTCGACTACGATCAATGCATTGGCGACATCGCCAACTACGACGGTGTTTTGGCGTGCAACATTGGTGGGCAACCGCCTTCCGGCTCGTATTCACAGAGCTGCCGTTACGCCTGGCTGAATGGTTCAACACTCAATGCCGAGTGCAAGACAAGCGCCGGCGCATGGCAACCAACCGCTCTCAGCGACGTCAGTGAATGCCCGGGCGGCAGCATCACAAATCTCGACGGCACATTGGCCTGCAATGTGGGCTCGCCGAAGTCCGGCTCGTACACTCAGACCTGTCGAAACCTATGGTCACTAGAAGACGTACTGTACGCCGTGTGCAAAACGAAGTCCGGGAGTTGGCTCGCCACGTCGCTCGGCCAATTCAATCAATGCACTGGCGATATTTCGAACAACAACGGGATACTGCAATGCGCGACATTCAGCGCCCCCAACTTCCCGGCCTCTCTTGTGGTGGCGGGTGTTGTCGTAGACGACCAGGAGCAAAGTAACTGGTGTTGGGCCGCGACCGGCGAAATGGTGATGGGTTATTTCGGTACTCAAGTGCGGCAATGCGACGAGGTTAAGACTGAGAAGGGCCTAAGTAACTGCTGTGGCTTTCCCCATTTTGCCATGCAGTATCTGACGGATCAGAAAATGAACTGCCAGGGATGCAACTGCGGTGGTTCGCCACCGTATGGGTCATATGGTCATTCGGGGACGTCGTCGGCCACCGCGCTGACTTGGGCCCAACTGCAGGTGCAGTTCGCGACCGACAACAAGCCAATTTCCTTTGCGTGGAACTGGTGTGGAGGCGGCGCGCACGTCTTGGTCGCGTTCGGTTACACGACTGCGGGAGGGAATCAAGTATGGGTGATGGATCCCGAGAGTGCCGAACCCTACTTGGTTAGCTATGATGAATGGTCGACCAATCCGAATAACAATGGCACCTGTTCTGCAGGCGATATCTATAACCATGCGTTTCAGGGCGACGAATATGACATCCTATAGGTTTAGTATGACGACTAGTGCCTTTCCCGGATTGCTCTTGGGAATTATGACCAGCAGCCTGCTCGCGTTTGTGATGGGGGCAGGCGGGGCTAGCGCTGCCGACGAAGCGCCGAGCTTCGCCGAGTCCGTTGCTAAGACGATTGCGAGCAACTCGCTCGCGGCCAAATCGGCCGCCCCCGTCGCGCTCCAGCGGCTTGCGGCGGCAGCGGCGAGTACGGAAAACTACCGGCTCCTTGGCTTCAGCTCCACCGAAGAAGCAAAGTCGTCTAGCCTTGGCGAGCCGATTCTCCTTTACGACGTGCCCCTGGATAAGTTGCGCAGCTTCCCCGTCAGGGGAGACCCCGGTAGCTTGCTCGTCGGCGGCAATAGACTACTCTATCCAGTACTGTCCAATCACCAGGTGCGTTCTTCGGTGACCGTCGCCAAAGTCAATGGTACATGGATGCCGGTATCGTCGGGTCGGCCCAAGTTCGCGGCAAGTATATTTGGTACTCGAAGCAGGGACGCGGCGAAGGCGGGCGTGCCGGAGACGAGTTACATCGAGATCTCGATACCAGCACTCAATCTCGAATTTCTGGGCCGAGTCAGCGGTAAAAATCTCTTT
Source organism: Acidobacteria bacterium UBA7540 (assembly GCA_002478145.1). The sequence continues at coordinate 33,610 of DLMI01000211.1, read as the reverse complement.
TTGATTCCAATCAGGGACTATCAGGCCCTGGGCTTGAGCGCAGGCCAAGCCTATCCCGAGAGCTACGTATTTGCGCGGCTTGCGGCCGTGGCTCGCATCAACAATAACGGGCAGTTCAACTAAAGCACCTCGCCTTAATCGTAATAGGTCAATCAACGGGCTTTCAGCGTTGGCTGCAGTGCCCTCATTCGTGGCGGCGAGCCATGGCTAGTGCAAGTATCGGCCGGATCTCCCATAAGATCAAGCAGCAAGGGTAGCGCAGACCTGCTTTCCAGGGTCTGCGGTTCTTTCTTGGTCGTTGTTGTCCCCGTTTTGCTCAGGCTCAAATCGTCGTATTCTCGTCTGCTGAGAGCCGTACCCGATCGACCACCAACCCGCACTGCCTCTCTTGCTCCACTGCATCCACCCCCGCGTCCTCAATGGCACTCGACCATTTCCACTCTTCCGGATGTTTCACCAAACCTCGCCGCACGGAGCTCGACCAGACCGTAACGGGCGAGGCGACAGTCCGCGCTTGACTGGATGGCGGTGCATTGAAACCGCGCCGTGCCGGCAAGATGGTTACGCGGCCGGGGAATGAATCTCATGGCCCGCGCGCGCCTTGCGGCAGGGAAGGGACTTGATTCCCGCGCCGATCTCCTTTTCGGCAAGGCGGAGCTCGTAGTGCTGTTGCAAGTTCATCCAGAACTCGGCGCTCGTCCCAAAGTAGCGGGCGAGGCGCAAAGCCGTGTCAGCAGAAATCGCGCGGGCGCCATGCAGGATACCCGTTACCCGGTTGGGCGGTACCTGAAGGTCACGGGCCAACTGCGCGGCCGTGATTCCCAGGGCTCCGATGGCGTCGGCCAAGTGTTCCCCGGGATGGATGGCAGTGCGCGGCGTGATTCACCTCAATCGGCTATCTGGTATCAGCCATCAGCTATCAGCTGGACGACCGGACCTTCTTGCTGAGATCTGACGGCTGACGGCTGATCCATGCAAGACAACCGGACTTTCTTGCTGAGAGCTGGCGGCTGATGCAGGAAGAGATATCGATCCCAGAGGAAAGGACGGCGCAGGCGCGACACGGGTTTAGAGTACACCCTGTCTGAGGTTGACGCAAAACGGAACGCGACGGGAAGATTCGAGCCGCAGACCTTGGAAAACAGGTCTGCGCTGGGCTTGCTGTTTCCACCGCAGAGCCGCAGACCTGCAAGACAAGTCTGCACCCAATTTTCTCCGGCCTCGAATGTCCCGTCCGGTAATATACAGGACAGGAGCAGAGGCTCGGATGAAGCGAGAGTATGTCGAGGGGCGAGACGGTGGGTACTGGATCACGGGCAGCCGGGTCTCACTCGATTCCATTGTTTACGCCTTTCTGCGTGGAGCATCGCCGGAAAGTATCGCCCATTCATTTCCCCTCATCACCCTCGAGGACGTTTATGGAGCCATCCCTTTCTACCTTGCTCACCAATCTGAGATAGACGCCTATTTGCGGCAGGGTGAATCGGAATTCGAGGCGCTTCGCCAGAAAGTTCGCAAAGCCCATCCCCTTTTATTCAAGAAGCTCGAAGAAGCGCTCAAAAGTTGACAGCCGCCGTTCGAGCCGAATCACTTGCTTCGGTGCCCGTTCAACGCAGATACCGGAGGAACAAAATGGTGCGGGGCCGGGCGTAGGGGCATCCGCCGCGGCGGGATCAGGATGATTGCTGGAGGGCTTTTTTCGGCAACGCAAGAAGGGGGCGCCATCGGGGGCTTAAACCCTGCAAGGCCTGGTGCTGGAGGGGGGAGTTGAACCCCAACAGCCCGTTGACGACGTGTAAGTTATTGATTTTACGTGGTCGCAAAACCGCCAAAAACGCGAAATGCGCCCCAGTTGGGCACGTGTAGGGCACACGGAAAATGACCGTTTCCAATGCTATTATAGCACGCCAGCGACATCACTGGACTTTGATCTTGCCTCGATCCAGGCCGCGAAGAGTTCCTTCGATGTCTCTCATGGTTTCGAGCATTCCCTTCGCCTCAGCGTCCCGACCGTCAAGTTCTTCGGCGAAATCAGGGTCGGTAGGATACAGGAACTCCATGTAATCCCGTTCGTCGAGGTCGAGGATGAACTGACGGATGTTCTCGAGGCCCACCTGCGTACGGCCTTCGAGAAGGGCAATGATCTCAGACTTCGTGTTCGATTCGTCTTGCATATTCACTCTCCTTCGGATGCTGCCTCAGCGTGATCGGCTGCCTCTCCCAGGCGGGCGGTTAGGGTACGAAGCCAGATGCGTGGGTTGGGTCCGTGAACGACGCGCCCTAGGAATCCCAGCCGTTCCGCCACATTAGCCCGATTCTGCCGGATAGCCTCTTTCGTGGTGGCGACGTAAGCAGCGAGGAAGGCTTCGATGCTCTGGGGCTTGGAAAACAGGTACGTCGCGTGACCCAGTTGGGGTGTCTCGACCGCGATCACCCTCGGGAGGTCAAGGATATACTCGTCGCGGAAAAGGTAGAGCAGTCTCGCCCGCCGGCAGAGCTGCTGGTAGAAGAACGAATCGTAATCTGGTTTCCACGAGATCTGGACGATGTCAAAGTCGCTGGGAATACCGAGGTCCCAGCAGAGGCTGCGCAGTTGCTCCCTTTCCAAAGGCTCGCGCTCGATGCGGGCACGAATTTGGCCCAGGGCGTTGGAAAACTCGCCAAACCGATGGTAGCTCCTGCGGGCTGTCTCAATTTGCTCGGTAATGTTGGCAGGAACCTTCACGTGGATGCGGCTCGGCAAGGCGGTTTCCCACTTAACCAAGTTCCACTGACCATTCCGATGACGGTACTTACCCATCTGGACGAACGTTCCCTGCAACTCGACCTTGGCCCCCAATAGGTGTCTCCACGGGTTCCAGGTGGAGTCCCATCTCATCGGCATAGCTGATTGGTCGAGTGTCACTTCGAGTTTCCGCCGGACATCGCGGTAGATGGCACGATCATTGTAGAAGTCAAAATTCCGCAACGGTGCGTGGAACCGGCGCTCCCGGTGCTCGGGCTGGAAAGACAGGATTTGGGTCGCGAAGAACGTCTGGCCATCACGAGAGCGGTCTCCGGCGACCAAAATCGAACCGAAGCCCCCATACGGAAAGAGTACTGGCGCTGAGGAATCCTTGAGCAGTGAGTCGTAACAAGCCCTCAATTCAGGTTGCGCCAGGATGTTGAGGGCGCGCTCCAACGTAGCGCTGTCGCGGTTGGAAGTGCCGGCAGCGCGGAGCTCCAATTGCCTGAGCTTGAAGGCTACACGCAGCTCAGCAAGCGAGGAGGTGGGGGTAATCCGCAGAACGTCATAAAAGCTCTTCTGGTGCTCCCAGGGCTGTCGCCGTGTGGCGACGTAGAAGTAATCGCGCACGACGTCGCAAGGCAGATAGATGGAGGAAACGCCCAACCGGCTCGTTGGAACCTCTGACCGCACGTAAAGTTGCTCGCACCTATTGGCTTTGGGCTGCGCGGCGTAACTAATGGGAGCCTGGTAGAGATCGCGACTCCGCACGGAGGACGAGACCGTGCGGATGTAGATTTCGGTTCCTGCTCCGGCGGAATCGATCGTTAGCGGAAGAGTGATTTCGTCGCCGGGGCGAATGAAGGCGGCCAGGAAGTTGGAGAGGAGCACACTGCCATCATCGTTGAAGTGACAGACCGTCTTTTCGCCTTCCCGATTAGTCTCCGAGACCACGCGACTGAGGATCACTTTGGCGACAGCACTCGCCGCTTGTGTGCCTGTTTCCATATGGAGTGCAGGATAGCCAGCCATGTTGTTTCCGTCAAATGAGCTCTCAGTACTCCTAAGTCGCTCTTCCACAGATATATAGGGCACCGATAAATTTGAGGTCTCGGGATCAGCGGTTCATATGCGCAGCTGGATGGAAGACCAGGAGTTGAAGGAGCGGGTCTGGAAAGCGCGAGCCCTGCTGGAGGGCGTCAATGCGGGTGCCTTGCGGAACATGCCGATGGTTCGTGCCCGGGTGCGCGAAGGCACGGCTGAGGTCGCTGCCCAAATGGATATTTTGGCTGGCAATCTGGTAGACCGCAAGTTTCAGTTCGATGCGGACCGACTTTGCCAGCCTGCGCACCAGATTCGAACCATGCAAAACAAGAGGAGGAACGTGAGGGACGAACATGCCCGTTCCAGCCTGTGCGTCCCACGGTACACATTATGTTGAACAAGGTGATGCTCATTGGATACGTTGGGGCCGACAGCGAGATGAAGTTCACTCCTGGCGGCATACCGGTGGCAAACTTCTCCTTGGCGGTGAAGGAGACTTACAAGAACGGCGACGGAGAGAAAAAGACCAACACCCTCTGGATTCGCTGTGTTGCCTGGCGGCGCTGGGCCGAGATTGTGGGCGAGCATGTGACCCGCGGGAAATTCCTGTTCGTGGAAGGAAGGCTCCAATTGCGCAGTTACGAGGACCGCGAAGGGCAGAAGCGCAATGTGACGGAAGTGGTCGTCATCACGCTCCGGTTCCTGGGTCCGTCAAAGAACGGGCACGGAGCCAAGGCGGCAGAAACCTCGAAGGCCTCGGAGCCGGTGGACGAAAGCGAGAATCCCTTCAACGGGCCGGGAAGCGAGGGCACTGAGGAGGACATACCGTTTTAACGGGCTCCCTCTTCGGTGCCTACATTCGAACGACCCACCCTTATCTTCTCCGGGATTCCAACTTCTTGCTTCCGCGCAGCGGCTTTACCTCCTTCGATGCGGAAGAGGTGCGTGTTTCGTTCTATATGTCCAGATTTGGGGAACTTCAAAACCCGCGTTGGAGACCGCTGGATGGACAGCGTGCTATGGGCTCGTCATCGATGAAATTGGACAATAAACGTGCCCCCTACGCAGCGGGGCCATTGCGACAAGAGTCGCGTTTATGCATCCGAGTGACACCGGTACGTTGCCTTGCCGACATCCCAGAACCCCGTTTCAGGACAACGATGCGCCCAACGGGCCACTCACAGCTTACTTTCCGAGTGCGACGACACGTCCAGTGAGAACCGGATCGTGGTCACAATAGCATTATTCGACTCGGCCATTTTGGCCAGGATTGAGAATATGCGCCTTCCAAGGGCGGCGTACCAACACTGGATGGCGGAAGCACCAAGAGGCGGGACGGTGAGAGTGTCACTTCTCTTGCGACTTGAGCGCCGAGCGCAGCTTGTCGGCGAGTATCCCGAAGCCCTCGGCGGGAGGAGCATTGCGCTCCGCCCACTCGCGCACTTCCTCGGCCTCGCGCGCTTCCATGACTGCCTTCGCGCTCAGGCGAATGCGCCGACCTGACGGATCGACTTCCAGCACGATGACCTCGACATCCGCGCCGACCGGAAAGGCTCGCTGGACATCGCCTTCCTTCGCGACGCCGGTTTCGCTCAATGGGATGACACCGGTACGCCCGGGGGCCAGGAAGACGAACACGCCGAATTTCTCGTATCGCTCGACCTTTCCTGTCAGGCGCGCGCCCGGAACGATGCCAGGCCGGGCTCCCGTAGCCCCCTCGGCCCGCGCCCAGCCTTCCTGAACGAGCGCCACGCCGATCCGTTTCTGCTCGAGGTCGATGGCGAGAATCTCGAATGTGCCCGTCATCCCTGGAGCGACCTGACCCGACCAGCCTCCCGATCGTCCGGTCGGCGCGAACGTGGAAGCATGGGCCAGCGCTTCGATGCCCGGCTCGAGCTCCACGAACGCGCCGAACTCCGCGACGCGCGTGACGCGGCCAGGCCGCACTTGGCCTACTTCGTACACGTCGCGCACTCTCGACCACGGGTCGGCGGAGAGCTGCTTCAACCCGAGCGATATCTTCTGCTTTTCCTCGTCCACGCGCAGGACCTTGACCGTAATCTCCTCGCCCGCTTTGACGATCTCCGAAGGGTCCGACACACGGGACCACGCCATCTCGGACACGTGGACCAGCCCCTGGACACCTGCGCCGAGATCGACGAACGCGCCGAACTCGCGGACGGAGGTCACACGGCCGGTCATGACTGCACCAGGGACGATCTTGTCGCGGACCTTGGCGGCGTTCGCCCGCTGCTCGTCCTCGAGGAGCGGGCGCCGGGCGACGACGAGGTCCGAGCCGCCTTCCTTGTACTCGATGATCCGGAATTGGTAGACATGCCCTTCGTGCGCCGACGGGTCTGCGCCGCGGACGTCGATCTGGGAAACCGGACAGAACGCGCGACGCCGGCCGATGCGCACCTCGTAGCCGCCCTTTACCTCCCGTTCGACCTTCCCTTCCACCGGCAGGCCGCTTTGAAAGGCGGCTTCGAACTGCCGATCGCTCGCGGCCGCTCCCGCCAGCCTTCGGGAGAGCGTCAGCCCACCTGACGTCGATACCACCATCGCCTGAACGCGATCGCCCAGCGCCACCTCGAACTCGCCGTCGGCGTTCTTCAGTTCAGCGATATCAATTACCGCCTCTCCCTTGCGACCAACGTCGACTAACGCCACCTCCGGGCCGATGGCAACGATCCTGCCCTCAACGAGTTCGCCTTGATCGAGGCGCTTGGCCTGGACCGAAGCCTCGAACATCGCGGCAAAGTCTTCCGACTGATCACTCACAGCACGCTCCTCGTCAGGATTGCGCTTCGCCCGCCGGCACTCATTCCCTCGCGCGTGCACCAACGGACACCCAGCGATTGTACCAGCAGGATCAAATCATAAGAAGAGGGAACTCAATAGCCCGCCAGCAGCAACCAAGTCGGTTCCGGTGCCGCATTCGGTATAGCCGGAGCTATTGTGGTTGCACAGGCCATGCAGAGCATGTTGTTCGGATTACCCCCCTCGATGCTCGAACCTACTTCATCACCGGTGCAGTACTCGTCGCCCTTATCGACGCAGCCACCCTGCTGCTGGCCAAACGGGCGGCGAGTATCGAACCCATAAGCGCGCGGCGATCCGAATAAGCCAGCGCCTATCTATGGCATTTTGGATCATCGGAGAATCGTTCATTGTGGGGTTCTTATATTTTCTTTAGCCCGTCGGTCAGATTCCCGGAGGCTTCGCGCCCTTATAACGGCCTACTCGTGGAAGTCCAACCCCTGACTCCCCCGAAGTTCCCTTCGAGGACCCGAACGCTGTTCGAGGAAATTGGCCCGCCGAATTTCTCCAATTCGTCGCATAGTCGCTAGCCTTAATCGGAAACGTGACCCATTGCCCGCTTTCGGCGGAGCGACGCCGAAGGGTGAGCACCGGTCCCCGGTGCTGGACACGGAAACAGCGCGCCCGGCGGGATATGCCTCAACGCATTGACAAATTCCGAGAACCCAACAGAGGTCCTCGTCCGATAATCCTTGCTAACTCGTGATAAACCTTCTTAGGCGCTGTCCACTGGAAAATCTTCAGGTGCCTGTCCCCAATCTAGTTAACCCATCTTCCCAACAAACAACCTAGTCGGCGCGGTCGAGAGAAAGAACCCGCACGCGCCACGATAAGGAGGTCCTATGTTCGTTGAACTCATGCCGCTTCTTGCCGGCCGCACTGTGCTCATCACGGTGGCCAAGGTGGATCACAAGACGCTTCGCGTCAATGTCATTCCCACCCAGGCCAAGGCTGACGAGAACCCGGCTCTAACCACTCCACTCACCTATACCGGCTCGCCCGAGGAACTCGATGCCGACCTCGGCAAGCATCTGGCCGGCTACGTCCAGATTCACCAGCAAACCGCCAGCACCTTGGCCGAAGCCAAGGCCACCATGGAGGCTGCCGCCAAGGCAGCACAGGAGGAAGCGAAGCGCAAAACGGAGGAGCGCAAGAAGGCAACTCAGAAGCCACCTGATAAGGGAACCGCTGCAATGGTGGCTGAGCCTACCTCAGCGTCTTCTTCTGCATCCCCAACTGCTGCTGAGGCTACGTCCTCTTCGGCATCGACAGGGACACTCGGTCTGTTCCTACCTACAACGCCCGAACCCGCCTCAACTCAATCGAAAGGAGGTCTCGCACTCTAATGGAGAGCCACGTACTTTCTCGTATCTTCGAATTTAACGGTGTGAGGCTTCCGGACCCGGATCCAAAGCTTTCTCCGGAGGAAGTTCGCAACCTGTATGCGCATCAGTATCCAGACATCGCCACGGCCTCGATCACTGGGCCGGAGGCTGTCGGAGACAAGCTGCGCTATCAGTTCACGCGAGCCATCGGCCCGAAGGGGTAACCCAATGAGCCGAAATCCAACAAGCAAGGAGGTGACGAAGCGTGCGGTCCTGGCGGAACTTGAAAGACTTCGCCAGGGCCGCCACGCCCGTTACCAGACACTCCTCGGGAGGTTTGCGAGATGCCGGGAACTGCAACTTGCCGCCGCTCTCTGCGCTGCCGCAGTCGAGGTGAGCGCTCGCACCTACAACCGCACGCCACTCGACGCCCCTCCCGGCTGGCTACCTCCGGTCAGTTGATGGCTCAGGGAAGGGGTTTGCTAATACCACGACTCGACGCTGTCCCGCTGGTTCACCGCTTGGTTGCCGATGACCGCCTGGCTGTGATCTTGGCGAAGTCTCTCGTCGAGCTGGACATTGCCGTCCCCGGAGATTGGAAAGGGGCGGACCACGACCCAACATCCTTCATCAGGCTTACGCTTGAGCGTTGGATTGACACGCACGGCGGCTCAGCTATTCGCCACCGATTCCTGCTTTCCGCCGTTATCAGCAACACTCCCTGTGAATGGGCGGAGCGTGATGAAACCAGGCCCAACCAATTGTTCCTCATTGTCGAGCCTTCCGAGGCAACCTGCGGCTGTGCGACCTTTGGGCCAACGTTGCGGTTGCTGGAGAACATCCACCCGCAACTGCCAGCCACATTCTTCCACCTCTTCCTTGGAGCCCTCAATCGCTGGCTCAGGGTCTACGACTATCGTGATGCCGAAGAACGGGCTGAGACTCTGCGGGAATGGATTGCGCAGGAACCCGACGCTGACCAGTATGAAATCCCGGATGTCGAGGGGTCGATTCCACCTTGCATGCGACGGACAGCACTGGATGAGGGTGAGCTTGCTCGCCTCAAGGACAGGATCAACGATCCAATTGCAACGAAGCTGGTGGAGGCCGCACTCGCCCTCGATCACCTGTCCGCTCAAGCGGAGCGACCCGAGCTTGACGACGACATCGGCCAACAGCTTTCGGATTGCAATCCGGCCCTGCCCTGTCTGCTGGCCGTGTTTGCCGAAGCCGACGCAATTGCAGCCTGCTTTGATGAAGAGGCCCAGGGAATGATGGAAGTGACGCCGGAGCCTAATATCATCATCCCATTTGATCCCACGGATACGGAGAGCGTTCGTGGCGCCTTCCAAGTGTTCGGGGTGGCCTGCCAGACGATTGCCGCGGCGAGCCGCGTCATCGACCTGATGCCAGGCAACGACCAATGGATCATTTCAAGGTGAGAGCCATGCAAGCCTACGTCAACATCGGAGCCAATATAGAATTCAGGCTCGCCGAAGCAGTCCTTGTTTATCGGGGTGGAGGCGATGGCGCCTTCGCAAGCCTGCACCAAGTCAAGCAAGGTGAGAATGGGATTCCTTATCTCACGGCTGGTGAAGCCCTGACCACGGCCTTCCTACGTACTCTTGCCCAGGGCCTCGGAGCACAGGTCAAACCGGAAATCCTTCCTGATAACGTCCTGGCACGCACTCCTGACATGCTGGTTTGGTGGTCAAGGCCGCGACGGCGGGTCATGTTCTTCGGAGGGACGGATGAAGAAGCACGGAAGCTCAACGGTCTCCTCTTCCCGCATCCGGCTCTTATCTTCAAAGTTGCAGGCAGGGACCTCTTCGTGCGAGCTGTCACTACGAATGCACGCCCCAAGCCCGAAACGCGCATGAAGACCGCTCCCTATTGGAACACAGATGCCCGAGTCTGCCCCGGCAGCATGCGCGTGCCCGAAACTTCTGACATCGCGTCCATACCACAGTGGGAAGACGCATTCTTTCAATCCGAATTCACACACGCGGCGGGCGCGGTACGCCTTACCAATCACCCTGGAGGTTTCATTGGGTTGTGGAGAAGTCTCGCCGGCAGGAAGCAGTTCCCAGTCCAGTACCTGACCGATGCCGGAGAAACCCTACAAGAATTCGTCGCTCCCGGAAACGAACGTTGAGGAGTTGGTCATGGAGACACACCGCATCCATCCGGAGTTGCTTGAACGGCAGGTCCGCGTGCTGGTGGTGGGCTGTGGAGGAACAGGCAGCGCTGTTGTTGCCGGTCTGCCGTATCTGCATCAATCGCTCGTGGCTCGCGGTCATCCTGGAGGATTGCATGTAACGGTTGTGGACGGCGATACGATCTCAGTCACCAATTGTGTTCGCCAACCTTTTGCTCGGTCGGAGGTCGGCCTCAACAAGGCGATAGTTTTGGTCAATAGGCTGAATTTGTTCTGGGGACTAAAGTGGGAGGCGGTCCCTGTTCACTTACGCCCGGGAACCTTTATCTCGCGCAGTTACTCTGGCGATGACCTCCGTGCTCACATCGTTGTAGGGTGCGTGGATACGAGGGCCGCACGGGCTGCGATTCGCGATGCGGTTGGGAATTGGAGCACGGTTTCCTACTGGCTCGACTTAGGCAACAACGCAGATAGCGGGCAGTTCATCCTGGGCGAACCGCTCAATGAGCGGAATCGCAGGGCAAAGTTCCGCCTTAGGTCTGCGGCAGAGCTCTTTCCTGAGATCGTGGATCCGAATCTCGACAACGACGGAGAACCGAGTTGTAGCTCCGCTGAGGCACTGGAGCGCCAGGAGCCATTTGTTAACTCGACGCTCGCGCAACACGCCCTAGCATTGCTGGCGCGGTTGTTCCGGTACGGGACGGTTTGTTATCACGGCGGTTTCATCAGCCTATCAACGGGCGTAAGCGGTCGTCTGCCGATTGATGCCTCTTTGTGGAGGCGACTCCGGCGGCGGTGCAAGAGTGAACTGAGCAGGGCATGAGGCCCTCGCTACGGCCTCGTGTCCAGTCCCACCTACTCAGACTCCTAATCAAGTGCGACGTGCGGGAGCGGCAACGTGCACAGCGCCGAAGGCTGGGAAGAGCTCTTGTTGCCGGAGATCGAACGACAGCAACGAATGGGAAAGGAGGTCGCGTTCCGGGGTGACGCGGTCTTTGCCAGGCCAGAGATTTATGAGGCGCTGGAAGAGCGCGGCGTAAAGTGCGCCATCCGCATGCCTGCCAACGAGAACCTGGAACGGGATGTCGCCGAACTGCTACCGCGTCCTGTGGGAAGGCCCAGTGTGAAGCCGTTGGCGGAGTACAAGGGCTTTCTCTATCAAGCGGCCAGTTGCAAGACGGCCCGGCGGGTGGTGGCAAAGGTGGAGCATCATGCGGGAGAGTTGTTCCCGCGCTCCCAACCCGATAGCGCCCCGCACCGGGGAAGCAAACAGGTCACAGGAAAGAGGGGCGACGGAGCGGTGTCTGAGAAATCGATTGGAAAGAGGCGATTCGGGAGTCTCCGTGCCCAGAGGAGGCAGATCTGGCCTCCTTCCCTGGGCTGCCGGAGTCGCTCGGGATGGAAAGGGCGAAAAAGACGGCCCCAACGGAGGCGGTTGGGCGTAGAATGGATGCCGGGCAGGATGGCAAGACGGAAACCTTGGCTGAATGAGCCTATAGGAAACCACAAAGAACGGAAGCAAGTTCTCGCACTGCCTTCTCAAGGGAGGTGTTCGATGTGTTCGCTGGTCACCCCAATCCGCATCTCACTCCAAAACATCCTGGTGGCCACTGATTTTTCTTCTTGCTCGGAGACGGCCCTATCGTATGCCATCGGCATGTCCCGGCGTTACGGCGCCACGCTGTACACGGTGAGTGTAGTCCCTGCGGAGATTAGCGATGATGTTCAGCCGCCGGACCCGTTCTACCTCCGGCATTCCGCTGAGAACAAGATGGCAAACCTTGTAAAGTCCGATCTCTTCCAGGGAATCAAGCATCACGAATTGGTCAAAGAAGGCTCCGGCTTCATCTCAGAAGTGCTTTCGGAGCTGATCGGTAGACTTGAAACTGACTTGATCGTGCTTGGCACCCATGGCCGTGGGGGAATCAAGAAGCTCGTGCTCGGCTCGGTAGCGGAAGAGATTGCTGACTTTGCGTACTGCCCCGTGCTCACAGTAGGGCCACACATCTCTTCGAAATTGGGGCCGGAACTGAAGCTGAGGAGAATCCTGTACGCGACCGACTTGCTGCCCGGTTCGGCCAGAGCGCTTACGTATGCGCTGCGGCTGGTGGAGCACGAGCACGCCCACCTGACGTTGCTTCATGTTCTCAAGATGCCCAGCGATGTTCCGTCAGGATACCCAGAGGCTGAGAGGGACACTGCAATGAAGCGCCTTGTGGAACTGCTTCCGCCCGAGACGACCCTTTCCGTGGAAACGGAATTCATCGTGGAGATCGGGGCGCCGACGGAACACATCCTGAAGGTGGCTGAAGACCAAGGTGCAGACTTGATTGTGATGGGACCTCACCGTACTTCCCACCCTGGGATATCCGCGCATCTGCCGTGGGTCACGCCTCACCAGGTGCTTTGCCACGCCCGGTGCCCCGTCTTGACGGTGCGGGATTGATTTGCTTAGAACTTGTTCCACGCAAGCCATTGCAGGGGGAACATCTCAGGATGAGTGATACCCGCAAGGAGACAGAAAAGAGTCGGCGGAGAACCCCGCTGTTACAGCGGATAGCCTCCCTCGGGCAACGTGAGGATCAGCTATTCCTTGTTCTAACGCTGGCGATCGGTGCCTTGACGAGCCTGGCGGTTGTCGCTTTCATCTTGCTGACTGAACGACTGGGAGCGCGGCTCTATCCTGTGGGTAGCGCTGCCTGGCGACGGGTGCTAACCCCGGTCGCGGGCTCGCTGGGCGTCGGGTATCTGCTGTACCGCTACTTTCCGTACGCTCGAGGCAGCGGCGTGCCGCAGACCAAAGCTGCGCTGTTCGCCCGCGAAGGTGTGATTACCCTACGCACGGTCCTCGGAAAATTCTTTTGCACCTCAGCCACACTTGCCAGCGGAATCCCGCTGGGGCGCGAAGGACCTGCCGTCCAGATTGGCGGTGGCATTGCCTCCGTGCTGGGCCGTCGTCTGGGACTGCGACCCGAGAAGGTAAAGGCCCTCCTACCGGTCGGTGCTGCGGCAGCAATTGCGGCCGCGTTTAATACCCCGCTGGCGGCAGTGCTGTTCGCGCTGGAGGAAGTCGTGTCCGATCTCCACGCACCGGTGCTGGGCTCGGTGGTGCTGGCCTCAGGGACTTCCTGGGTCGTGCTACGCCTGCTTCTGGGCAATAACCCCCTCTTCAACGTGCCGCAATATCGACTGGTCCATCCTCTGGAATTCGGGGTTTATGCGGTGCTCGGCGTGGTCGGCGGTCTGGTGTCGGTTGCCTTCACCAAGCTCCTGCTGGGCATGCGGGAGCGCTTCCTGCGGTTCCCGAAGAAGACCGTATGGTTCCAACCCGTGGTGGGCGGGTTGATGGTCGGCCTGATGGGCTGGTTTGTGCCACAGGTCCTCGGCGTGGGTTATGGGTACGTCGGCGACGCCCTGAACGGGAGGATGGCGCTCAAACTGATGGCCCTACTGGTGGTTCTGAAACTCTTGGCTACCACCACCAGCTATGCTTCGGGCAACGCTGGCGGGATTTTCGGACCCAGCCTTTTTATCGGCGCCATGCTGGGAGGAACGGTAGGAAGCGTAGCGCATCGCTTGTTGCCAACCCATACCGCGACAGCCGGGGCCTACGCTCTAGTCGGCATGGGCACGGCCTTCGCGGGTATCGTGCGTGCGCCCATGACCTCCGTGCTGATGATCTTTGAGACGACACGGGACTATACAGTCATCGTCCCTCTGATGATTTCCAATCTGGTGAGCTTCTTCATTTCCTCCCGGTTGCAACGGGAACCCATCTACAATGCCCTAGCGTCTCAGGATGGCATCCACCTGCCCACGGCCGAGACGCGCCAGCGCCATGATCAGCATCAGGTAATGCAGGCGATGCATTCCGCGGTGGAGGTTCTGCCCGCGCAGGCGACGGTCGGGGAAGCCCTGGAACGGGCTGGATCGAGTGCATTCGGAGCTTGGCCGGTGACCGATCAGCGAGGAGTGATAGGTGTTATCAGCCTGGCAAAGCTCGAGCGAGAGCTTGCAGAAGGCGCTGCTGCCAAGCGGTTAGGTGAGCTTGTGGATGCAAGCTCTTTTCCCCACGCCCACCCGGACCAGACGCTTGATTTGGCGCTTGAGCGCATGGGCGCGGCCCGGCTCGAACTCTTGCCCGTCGTTAGCCGCGGTGACATACACAAGCTCGAAGGGGTCATAACTCTGCGCGATGTTCTGAATTCGTTTGGTGTCGGTCCGCACGACCCAGCTTCACACTCCGGATAGAAGTATCCAATCATCAGTGGTTTTCCGATAACCGGTACCTGTCCAGTGATTTCTGTACCCACTTTCGTTTCGTGGCATCAGTTACGGTTAGATGCTCAATTGAGCTGGACCGAATCCGCCTCTTCTATTGCGACTTCAGCCAAGAAGGCTAGCTAGTCTGCAATCTTGCATCTTTCTGCCGTGGTACGACAAGCAGACTTGGCTTTTGTTTGTGCTCGCCGGAGCCCAAAGTTGAGATGACCTTTCGGCCGCGTGAATGTTAATTGGGAACAGCACCACTGGCCTTGAGTCATTTGCAGTCTTGCCCGTGAGCAAAACCGTTCAAGAGCCAGACCACTCACGGCCATCTTGTGCTTGCTTTTTCTGCCCCATTTGGTGCGCGGGACATACGAGTTGGTGTATGACGATGGACTTGGCTCTCGCGTCATCTCGCGCCGGCTTGCACCGAGTACTCATAACTTTTGGTATTTGAGTTGTTTGGCGCTATCCAGTGGAATTGCGCAAAAGTGGCCCACGCCTTGCCCGAAGCAGAAGAGAAAGAAATTCATGAGGAGGTCCAGATCTAGCATGAAGAAACTCTTGGTATTGCTGTTCACGTTCGCGGTTGCGTTCGCGCTGGCTATGCCGGCGTTCGCACAGGAGACTCAGACGAAGACTGAGACGACCACCACCACCACCACGAAGCTGATACC
Organism: Acidobacteria bacterium UBA7540; assembly: GCA_002478145.1. The sequence continues at coordinate 18,595 of DLMI01000211.1, read as the reverse complement.
GCTTCATGGCACCGTAAGCGACGACGGGAAAACGTTCACCAATGACAAGGACCAGAAGGCTTGGACGGTTCAGAATCCGGAAGCGCTCAAGGGTCATGAAGGTCATCACGTCAGCATAAAGGCCCATGTCCATGCGGACAAGGGTGAGATCCACGTCGTGTCGGTGAGAATGATAAAAGCGTCACAGACGACCACGACGAAGACTGAGACGAAAACTGAAACCACTCCTGCGCCCCCGCAGTAACCTTCGCTCCCAGTTTAGCCAGTCTGGATAAGATTTGAGACTGGAATTCTCAAGCCCCCGTACTTACCTACGGGGGCTTTGCTTTTGGTTTTGCCCTTGCCAGGGAATCCCCGCCAAGGAATTGGTTTGATTCTGTGTCAGTGAAGTAACGCTCGCGTGTGTGGAGGAGAGCCGCCGATGATGTAGTGGCTGAAGTCTCCGGCTGGATGGGGAGGGTGAGCCGCGTGAAAACCCGATCCTCCCGAACTCTCGGGAGCACGCATTACGTTGTTTGACTCCCCACAGGAAAGGGGGTTTGGAGCCACAGAATCGTTCGGGAAGCCGGGGTTGGTGCCTACCAGGCAATCGAAATAGCAGCCTAAAACTCCCTTCCTCTGGGAGAAATGGCTGCATCTAATCCTGCCGCGAGGGATATCCATCACACCCTCTCCCCCATCTGGCTGCCTGAACCCCATTTGAGAAGGAAGAGTCCCAACGATCTTCTCCATGATGATCGTGCATGAGACTTGAGCCATAATATGGCAGCGTTTTGAACCATAAAATGGCAGTTGCTCTCTCGTAACCCTTTTCAGATCAATATAGCCACACCAGGCGTCCAAGGCCGGTTTGAACCATAAGTTGGCACTAGGTGCAAAACGGAAGGATAAAGTGGCAGTAAGTGCCAATTGGCCTTGCGACGATTCCAACCGAGAGTGGCTTCATTTCGAAGGAGATAGCGCAAGCAACACCGCACGATCATAGCGCATACCCAGCTTTGGGGCAGAGTGGAACCCCACTGCTGCCACCTTATGCTTCCATTACTGCCATCTTATGATTCAAATCTCAGTACAGGCTCTTCAGAGAAAGGAGGTCCCCGGTGCGCTTTCAGGGCAAAAGTCGGCTCGGCTTCTACCCGCTACCCTTGTCCGAGGGCCAGCAGATTCGCAGGTTCCTCTGGTTTCCAGATGCTCCATCGTCCGCGATCGACCCGTGTGTTGGCGATGGCATGGCCTTCGAGGTTATCACCAGCGGTGCTGAGGTGCTTCGCTATGGTATCGAGCTTGATGCCTACCGTGCCGATCAAGCCAGGCAGCGGATTCCCAACATCGTCCAGGGAAATACGCTGGAAGTGCAATGCGCGGTCGAGTGCTTTGGCCTCCTGTATTTGAATCCACCCTATGATTGGACACTCGGGCCGGCTGACAGTCGTCGCACAGAGCAGTCGTTCCTGAGCCACACCTATCGCTGGCTGAAACCAGGTGGCGTACTGCTATTCGTTATCCCCGGCGACCGGCTGGCCGAATGTAGTCAGATTCTCTCTACGCATTTCCGTGACGTCCGGGTTTACCGGCTCGAAGCCTCTGAGTGTGTGCGCTATAAGCAGGTGGTGGTGATCGGAGCACGACGAAGCCGACGTGAGAAAGAGCGTCTCACCGACAGCGACATCACCCGAGCACGGCTTTACTACGCCACCCTGACCAGGAACCCCTCCCAAATCCCGGTCCTGCCATCCGAGTCCGAGATGCGGTACGACGTGCCTGTGAGCGGACCAGCCCAACTGGTTTACCGTGGACTGCCACTGGATGAGATCGAGGATCTTCTGCCGCAGTCAGCGGCGTATCGACAGGCGGGGCACATTCTCTTTGCTGAGCCCGTGTCTGCCACAGGCCGGCCCCTCACACCCTTACACGCCGGCCACGTTGGCCTCCTAGCGTGTTCGGGACTTCTGAACGGCATCTTCGGGTCCGGAGATCAGCGCCATATATCCTTCTGGCAGGCTGTTAAGTTGGTGGAAAAAACAGAAGAAGAAGATGACCAGGGCGTGATAACGGTAAGGGAAAAAGAACGCTTCTCCAATGAATTGACGGTCGTGTACAGCACCGGCCAGGTTGCCATTCTGAAGTAGTCCTCCCACTTCGGCTTTCCATTAAGTCAAATCCCCGACTCGCAAGAGGTCAACCATGAAGAATGCCCACGAGCGCTTCGGCGTGTTGGAATACACGAAGCGAATGAAGGACACCACCACGCGAATCCGGCTTCGGCTGGATCGATTTATCGGAGAGGTCGAAGACGCACGGAACCGCAAGGTCCACCTCATTTCGGTTCTGGGTGGCGACTCCGACGTTGGCGCCATCTGGGCAGCCGTCATCGAGCAGAACCTCTTTACCGTGGAAGCTCCGGGGATCGAGCCGCTAGCAGCGACTCTGGGTGAAGACGCCCAATGCTTCCGCGGGACTATCACTGTAACCGGCCGCAGACCGATCCGCCACTTGGTGGCGATCTCGGCGGAACTGGCCAAAACGCGACCGGGAGCAGATCCACAAGGGAGGCGGACCATCCTGTGTGACAACAACCCGACGTTTGTGCTGTACCGCATCGCGCAGCGGTTTGGGTTGCCGGTCGTGCCGGAGTGGGCTGGCTGGTTCAATGAGGAACTCAGCCGTCGTGGAGCGATCAAACCACTTATCGGGCTGGGATGCTCTCCGGCGCTGGTCAACGGCACGAAGAAGTTGTTCCTGAAATGGATTCGACGCGCCCTGCGGCAGAAGCGAATTGAAGTTCCTTCCTGCAATGGGCCGGTCCGCTGGAGCCTGGACAATAGTTTCTTCCAAATCAACCAGGATGACCTGGAGGAGGGGAGCCGCCAGGAGATAAGCGAGGAGACTTCCGCCATCTGGGCGGAGGAGGTACCGTCATGCGAATCGTCTTGAGGGTTTCAAGCAACAACGAGTATTGCAATGGGGGATGTGAATTCGCCCTCGTGGATTTGACGCCGGAACTCGCTGAGCTGGCCCTGGGACGGATCGCCACACTCAGAGAACAGAAGAGCCTCGACCCCGACGTCGACGAGACGTATTACTGGGCTTACGTTGTGCAGTACTTTTCCCCTTGGGTAAGTCTTGCCAGCACTGAAGAAGAGGTCGAACCAGCCACACTCAAGGTTGCGGATATGCTGGATGAGCTTCGGATCGAAGTGAACGAAGTACTTACGGTTCCTGAAAGCTTCCGGGTGCCCTCCGGGCAGTTCGCCGCCATGGAGTGCGAGCAAATGATCGTGCGTGAAGATTGCATCGCGTTCACGGCCATCCCGAAACATGCCAGCTTTCATGTCCAGACGGTAGAAATCGCTCTCGCCATGCTCGAAGCCGCAGTTACCGGCGCTTCGACCATTCACGTCTGATCCACTAACAATCACCCACCTGTTGGCGCGGGTCCGGCGCCACGCGAACCGCATTTACTCGTTGCACTCAAAGCGAAAGGAGAAGACTGTGCCCATACCGGAGTCGATCGGTGATTACCTCAGGATGTGCTCGTCGGAACTGGGTGAGAGGATCGTTGAGTCATACCCGCCGTTGCATTCCATCGACGACCCACCGTCACCCCTGATCAGCAAGCTCCTGCGGAAGCCCTACCCGGCCCAGACCCTCGCCATCATGGGTCTGGTCCGGCGCTGGCAGCAGGCCCGCGCGGGGGCAGTGATCGCGGAGTGCGGTACAGGCAAGACGCTGATCTCACTGGGTGCCGTTCAAACCCACGCTGAGGACCGACCGTTTACGGCTCTCGCGATGGTTCCGCCGCAATTGGTCGAGAAATGGTGCCGAGAAGCGATCCTCACGCTTCCGCGTGTTCGCGTGTTCATCGTCGACGGGCTACGGACGCCAACCAACTCCAACAGTCACCACGGCGTGAACGAAGTCAAGCTACGGAACAAACGCATCGTACGCGAGGGATTGCGGACCAGCTTGAGCGAGTTGCGCCTGCGCAGGACTTCATCCTCGGCTCGTAAGCGTTGGGACACGCTTTGTCCTTCTCCGGCACTGTTCGTGGTCGGCCGCGATCGCGCCAAGCTCGGATACTTTTGGCGGCATGCTTACCAAGTCGCCCGTTGCGGGCGTTATCAGGGCAGTGTCGTCAATCCGGACAGCGGGGCTCCGGTCTACCTTGGGAAAGAAGGCGAACGGCTGTTGGCGATGGACTTCAAGAAGGTGAAGCTCAGCGAAATGCTGGGCCAGGCGGAAGGGACAAATCATGCCCGCCGTCCGCTCTACAGCGCCCTTTGGCAGGCAGATGAGACGAAGATTCGACGCTTTGCGCCGGTTGACTTCATCGGCCGGTACATGGATGGCTTCTTCGATTACGCCATAGCTGACGAAGTTCACGAGCTGAAGGGAGGAGATACGGCCCAGGGCAACGCCCTTGGTACCCTGGCCTCGTCCGCCCGCCACATCGCCGTGCTCACCGGCACGCTGCTCGGGGGCTACGCAGACGAACTCTTCAACATTCTGTTTCGCCTTGAATCCTCCAGAATGCTGGAAGAGGGCTTTGAATACGGGGAAGCGGGTGTTCGGGCCTTTACCGAGACTTATGGATTGCTGGAGAAGATCACGGTGATTGAGCCCGCCGACAACGCTTGTTCTGAGGCGCGAGTCACCACCCGGCTCCGCCATCGGCCAGGAGCCTCACCCCTGCTGTTCGGCCGCTTCCTGATGAGTCTTGGTGCGTTCGTGTCGCTGGAGGACATCTCCGCTGCCCTCCCTCCTTACCGGGAGGAGGTGGTCAGCGTGGAGATGGATCAGCCTTTGCAGAAGGCTTACGAGGACATGGAACAGGACATCAAGAAGGCCCTGCGCGAGCATCGAGGCAACCAGTCGGTCGCAAGCGTCGCCTTGAATGCTCTCCTCGCTTATCCTGACCGGCCTTTCGGTTTCGGGGACTTGATAGGGCGTGAGTTCAATCCCGAAACTCAGCGCCGTGAGCCTTTCCTGATCGCGGCCACACGCGACCTCGATGAGGACTTTGTCTTTGCCAAGGAGCGGCGCCTGGTGGAGGAAGTCAAAGCCTCCCTTGAGCGCGGGAGGAAGGTGCAGGTCTACGCGGTCTATACGCAAAAGCGCGACGTGACACGGCGCCTGGAGCGGATCCTGGCTAAAGAAGGGATCAGGGTTGCGGTGCTGACCACGGAGGTTGCCCCGGAGCAGCGTGAGTCCTGGTACGAGAGGCAACTGCGGGCCGGCGTTCAGGTCGTGATCGCGCACCCGCGTTTGGTTCAGACGGGACTCGACCTGTGGTCTTTCCCGGACATCTTCTTCTACGAGACCGGCTATTCCATCTACACCCTGCGGCAGGCCAGCCGGCGCTCGTGGAGGATTGGACAGTGGTCGAACGTCAACGTCAAGTTCTTCTACTACGTCGGCACCATGCAGGAAACATGTCTGCGGCTGATGGGGAAGAAGCTGTTAGTTTCGCTGGCGATGGAAGGGAAGTTCGCAACTGACGGCCTGCAAGCGATCGATGAAGGTGATGACATCCTGATGGCGATGGCGCGGGAACTGGTGACGGAGAAGGGCATTGGGGAGAGTGCGGATGCGGTTTGGAAGCGGCTCGTGGAGAAGCAGGCGGAAGTATTCGGAGTTCGGGCCGTGGAGACATCACCATCGGAAATGGAAGCAGAACCTCCGGAGAGGGATGTGCCAGAAGTCATCATTCCGCCGCCAGCACCGATCCCGGCAATGGTGACACAGCTTCTGATGTTCGGTAATTCACTCGAAAACGTTCTCAAGCGCAAAACTTCACGGCGCACGACGGCTGCGACCACGCCGTCGAGCCAACTGGGTCTGTTTTAAGACATCCACATGTCTATTTTGAACTCCACCTACGAATCTCCGAATCGTTAGCGTCATCAATATTTACACGGGCCTGAGGGCAATGGAGACGCTCGGGAGGCCCACACCCGTGGGTGAAAAACCAAACGAGCCATTCCAGCTTTCCTTCGACGCCTCGCTGAAAGTGGATTTCAAAGATCACGCATCACCTCCGATGGTGGCCTCGTTCTGGTGCGCGAGTTGGATGAACGTTTGGGCTTCGGCGAACCGATCGCCCTGCACCTGAACGACTCACGGCGCGGGATAAACATGCAGCTTCCGCTGGCGGATCGACCCAATCCATAGGAGAGGTACAAAAGACAACGTCGTCATCTGCGCAGCATTGGACTTTGCGAGTGAGCCGTTCGCATAAGATTTTCACGTCAAGGAACGCGTAGCTTGGCATCATTCGCAGCTGCGACCAAGAGTTTTTCAGTGCCTGCTATGGTCCGAGGGAGCCGTTCCGGTTGACCCAGCCGCCTCTAAAGAAGCGGTGACGCACCATGCTTTGGACAAGGAGAAAAACGATGACTGCCAAGACGACTACAAACAGGAATTTCCCAATTCCGATCCAGGGTGACTTTTCTCCTTCAGGGGCCGGCGTATTCGAATAAGTTTTCATCAGAGCTGCCTCTCCGCAGGGTCAGGCGCCTGCCATGGGAGCGCCATTCATATGATCAGTCATTTTATGTGTTGCCGTTCAAACTGTATCGTTCCTCCCACGCGGCGTTCACGTGGCAGCTTTCACCCACTATGATCAGGCTGTAGTTTGTTCTGAGCCAGACTTGACATAGAGGCCGTACGGGGAATCATCGGCGCCGTCAATTAGTAATATCGATGAGCGGCTAGGAGGTTTCTTCATTTTCATTGTGTACCGGCGAGAAAGGGGTGTCTGTACTATTTTGAACACCTAAACGCGAATTTCTGAGGAGTGCCTCATGGCGATTCATAGCGTAGAGCTGAGGCTGAAAGGATTCGCGGCAGTCGGGGGGTTCAAGGATTTCGTCGCGCCAATACTTGGGCACTCTTCGACACAGACTGTTCCGAGATATGCGCAGGTTTTGCATCAGAACCTCCTTGACGCGATGAGGAAATTGGAGGTTGGGAACAGGACATCCCCCGAGCTCCCGCAGCCACGAAATCTGTAGCCCGCACCCGCTCTGCGACTCCCCCGATCCTTTGACGCTCCTGTGAATTAGCCGCCCTTGGTGGTCGATCGAGCTTTCCGTAGGGGCAGAATGTGAATTGCCTTGGGCATAAGAAAGTGGTCTTATTAAGTTCTCAGCTTCAGGAGATGCAGTCCCAAAGGAGGTGTTTTCGCAAGTGAGGGAGGATGGACTTAAGAGTGAAGGCGGTTGGCCGTCTGGGAAGCTGCGGCTGACCTTGCTGATCAGTTTCGGCGGGTTATTGGCCCTGATGGTCATCGCGGGCCTGGATGCCCTTCGTCTCGCACGCCAACTGCACACGCAAGAGGAAGAGATCCGCCAAACCTTTCTGGCCCATAGCCAGCCGCTATTGGTCCTATCATCGTCAATCTATGTTTACAACGATCGGATACAGGAATATCTCATGAGCCAAGACCCCCAAGCCGACGGACTCGCGGCTGAGAAATTCTCACGGCTCACTGCGGAGATTAATTCGACGCTAAGAAAGTATCCCGAAAGACGCGAGGCACAAGAACGGGCGTTGGTGGAGAGCCTCCAACAGTTGTTCACCGAGCAACAGGGCATGTTAAATCCGGTCTTGTCGTGGAGTCGAGAAGAGCGCCACAGGCAGGCTTGGCGTTTCCTGAACGAAGAGGTTCTTCCGCAACGCTCACGTATCCAGGAAACATCGGAGAAAATCGCACTTTGGAACAATCAACAACTTGGGGCGGCAGACCGGGAGATGTTTGCAAGTTTTGCCAGCTTACAAGCACGGCAAACCAGATTGCTGGCGATAGCTCTTACCGCCGGAATTGTATTGTCTCTCGCCAGTATCCTTTACCTTCTCCGTCTCGGAGAGGAGGCTCAGCGGCGGTATCAGGAACTTGCTCGTAGCCGCGCCGAGCTCGAAGAATTGTCGGCACGGCTCGTCGATGCCCAGGAAACAGAGCGGCGGTCGATTTCCCGTGAACTTCATGATGAGGTCGGCCAGTCCCTGGGGGCCTTGTTGGTGGAGGTCGGAAGATTAGCGGCGTCGGTCCCTTCTGACAACACGCAGATCAAGGACCATGTCGACAAAATCAAATCGGTCGCCGAGACTACGGTCCAAACCGTGCGCAATATAGCCCTGCTTCTGCGGCCTTCCATGCTGGATGATCTCGGCTTGATCGCCGCTCTGGAGTGGCAAGGCCGCGAGGTCTCGCGCCGCGGTGAAATGGAAGTGGAGGTTCAATCCGAAGACGTTTCGGAAAAGATCCCAGACGAATACAGAATCTGCATCTACCGCTTGGTTCAGGAAGCGCTCAACAACGCCGCCCGTCACAGCTCGGCCAAGAATGCCAGAGTCACCGTTGAACAAACGGCTGACAAAATTCTGGTCTGTGTATTGGATGACGGTCGCGGGTTCGATCCGTCCAGGGTTCGCGGCCTTGGCATTTTGGGAATGGAAGAGCGGGTGCGGCGCTTGGGAGGAATTCTCACCATTGACTCGAAGCCCGGGCACGGCACAACGCTGAAGGCGGAGTTTCCGCTACCCCACTCTTAATCAGCAACGACCATGAATTCGATTCGAGTTTTGCTCGCAGATGACCACAAGCTGATCCGGGCCGGCCTCCGCCTGGTGGTTGACCAACAGGCTGACTTAAGCGTTGTCGGCGAAGCTGACGATGGAAGGCAAGCGGTGGAATTGGCAAAGTCCTTAAAGCCTAATGTTGTGGTAATGGATATCGGAATGCCGAACCTGAATGGAATCGAAGCCACGCGTCAGATTAGGGAGATTGACCCGGACGCTGCCGTGGTGATGCTGAGCATGCATTCCGATGAAGGTTACGTGCTGCGGGCGCTTGGTGCCGGGGCTCGCGCTTATTTGCTGAAGGACTCCGCCGCGACAGATCTTGTACAGGCCATTCATGCGGTGGTAGAGGGGAAGTCATTTTTCAGTCCCGCGGTTAGCAAGATTCTGCTGCAGGATTACATGAGGAAGTTGCAACGAAGCGGTGTGGAAGATTCCTATGACCTGCTGAGTCCGCGGGAGCGCGAGGTACTTCAGTTGGTCGTGGAAGGTAAGTCCAACAAGGAGGTTGCCAGCCTCCTGAACCTGAGCGTATACACCGTGGAAACGCACAGGGCAAAGATTATGCAGAAACTGAATCTTAAAGGCGTGCCCGAACTGATTTTGTATGCTGTGCGCAAGGGGATCATCTCTTAAACTAAGGAGCTGGGGAATGAAGGGAAGAGCAACTCGCTCTTCCCTGTTCCCTATACTGCGCCAGTTACGCGGCTATGAACAAAGTGCTCCCCTGGCGATTCACGAGCAAGAGAGGATCCTTTCCCGCCTTGCGAACGGCTCGATCGAAGTCGGTGACGTTCGTGACAGGCTGGTGATTGACTTCCTGGATCACATCACCCTGCCGCAACCCCGAGTCGGCCACTGGGCTTGAGGGATCGATGTCCGTCACGACGACGCCCTTGGTGTTGGCAGGCAAACCCAACTGCTGAACTGCCTCATCGGTAACGTTCCCCACTGAAACCCCTTCCAGAGCCCCTTCGGGATTCGCTATCTCAACGCTAGCCTGCTCTTTATCGGTTGGCAGCACGCCCAGCTTCACCGCCATATCACGCTCACTCCCGTTACGCAACACCTTCAAGTTCGCGGTGGCGTCCGGTGCCATCATCGAAATGCTCATCCGCAATTGGTTGCTGTCGGTTATCGGTTTGCCGTTCAATTCCACAATGATGTCTCCCTTTTGCAGGCCGCTCTTTTCCGCCGGGCTCCCGGAGCTGACATCACCCACAAGAGCGCCGCGGGGTTCAGTTTCTCCGAACGCCTTGGCTAATTCTGGACTCACTTCCTGTATGGAGACTCCCATGTATGCTCGGATTACCTTGCCATTTCTTACGATCTGATCCATGACATTTCGGGCCAAGTTTGAAGGGACTGCAAATCCAACACCCTGGTTCCCGCCGGACCCGTGAGAGAGAATCGCAGTGTTGATGCCGATCAGCTCGCCGCGGTCATTGACCAGCGCTCCACCGGAGTTCCCGGGATTAATCGGTGCATCGGTTTGGATAAAATCTTCGTAATCTTCGATACCCAGATTGGCTCGGCCCGTGGCGCTCACGATCCCCATGGTTACCGTTTCTCCGACGCCAAAGGGGTCGCCAATCGCCAAAGCGTAGTCACCCACTTGGACCTTGGATGAGTCAGCAATCGTGGCTGATGGCAGGTTCGTTGCGTCCACTTTAAGGACGGCAATATCGGTCCTGGGGTCCGTGCCGACGATGCGAGCTTTATACTCGTGCTTGTCGGACGTGGTGACAAGGATTTCTGTCGCTCCCGCCACGACGTGGTTGTTGGTAAGGATATAACCTTCAGGGCTGACGATCACGCCAGAACCGAGGCTCCGCTCGCGATCCTCCCGCGGAGCGTTGAATTGGCGGCCGGAATGACCTCCGAAAAACTGCCGAAAGAATGGGTCCATCGGCATCCCCTCGGGCATCTGTCCCGAGGAGTCAGCCGAAGTTTTGACCACCTTAGAAGAAGAGATATTCACAACTTCCGGCAGCACTTTCTTTACGATCGGTGCGAAACTATTCTTGCTCGGACCTTCGTTCGGGTCGGCAAGCTTCAGCGATGCAGGCTGATTGGTTGTATGCATGTCGCCTCGAAGGCGAGTGACTCCGAAGCCGGCTGCAACCACCAGTCCTAAAGCCGTTGCGAGAGCTATTCCCCCGAAGCGTCCTTTGAATTGTCTTATGTTCATGTACCCTCCCTTTTGCAAATTTCCTCGCCAACATCACGGCAGCTTAGACCACCGGATTGCTGGTCCGTTCGTTGAGATGCCAGAGGAGAGGCGAATGCCCATCACTACGACTTGGTATTTGCAATACTGACGAATGGGTATGCCGCCACCCCGGTCATTGTGGCAGAGCATTACATGCGCCCGGAGGCCCCCGCTCACATGCGGGAGCTGCTAAGAGCAGTGACAAGTGGCGAGTGACCAGTGACAAGGGCGGGCGATGCTCACCCCGAGGCCGAAGGCAGTTCGGCCCTACACTTCCAGCGGTGCCCTTGGAATCCGAGCCCTGAATCCCTGCACCCGAATCCCTAGCCCCCAATCCCTAGTCCCCAGCCCCGGCGGTCACGGGGCTAGCTGTACCCCTCTGCTCATCGTGTGCAAAATGGAACAGATTGTTGTTGCCGCTGATGCGACGCTCTCGTAGTGTGCGAGTGCAAGTCCCCAAGTTGCAAGCGGCCGATGAAGGACAAACAGATATCGGAAGAGGAACCAACATGGCAACAACCATAGCACCACTCAGTCAACGCGCGGCATGGAAGGCCCTCGCGGCCCATTACTCGAAGACTCGGGAGTTGCATCTTCGGAAGCTCTTCGCGGAAGACCCCAAACGCGGCGAGCGCCTGACCGCCGAGGCCGTCGGCATCTACCTCGATTACTCCAAGAACCGCATCACCGACGAGACAGTGAGGCTCCTCCTGCAACTGGCCGAGGAATCCGGCCTGCGGTCCCGTATCGACGCCATGTTTCGGGGAGAGAAGATCAACGTTACCGAGAAGCGGGCCGTCCTGCACGTGGCCCTGCGCGCCCCCAAAGGTCAATCCATCGTCGTGGACGGCGAGGACGTCGTGCCCCAGGTGCATGCCGTTCTCGACAAGATGGCCGACTTCTCCAACCGGGTGCGCGGCGGCGAGTGGAAGGGCCACACCGACAAGCCGATCCGCAATGTCATCAATGTCGGCATCGGCGGGTCTGACCTGGGGCCGGTGATGGCGCACGAAGCCCTGCGTCACTATAGTCAGCGCAACCTGACCTTCCGGTTCGTTTCCAACATCGACGGCACCGACTTTGCCGAGGCCACGCGCGACCTCGATGCCGAGGAGACGCTGTTCATCATCTCGTCGAAGACCTTCACGACTCTGGAGACGATGACCAACGCGCACACGGCGCGCGACTGGGCACTCACGACCTTGAAACATCCCGCCGCCATTGCCAAGCATTTCGTTGCTGTCTCGACCAACGCCGAAGAGGTGGCGAAGTTCGGCATCGACACCAGCAACATGTTTGAGTTCTGGGACTGGGTTGGCGGGCGCTACTCGATGGACTCGGCGATCGGACTCTCGACGATGATCGCCATCGGCCCCGAAAATTTCCGCGCCATGCTCGACGGCTTTCATCAGATGGACGAGCATTTTCGCACCGCCCCTTTCGCGCGCAACCTGCCGGTGCTCATGGGACTCTTGGCCGTCTATTACAACAACTTCTTCGGCGCGCAGACCATCGCGGTCTTACCGTATGAGCAGTACCTGAAGCGCTTCCCCGCTTACCTCCAGCAATTGACGATGGAGAGCAACGGCAAACACGTCACGCTTGATGGAACGGAGGTCGGCTACCAGACCGGGCCGATCTACTGGGGGGAGCCGGGCACCAATGGCCAGCATTCCTTCTACCAACTGATCCATCAGGGGACCAAGCTCATCCCCTGTGACTTTATCGCGTTTGCCCAGCCGCTTAACCCGCTCGGCCGGCACCACGACATACTCCTGGCCAACGTTCTTGCCCAGGCGGAGGCGCTGGCCTTTGGCAAAACGTCTCAGGAAGTCCAAGCCGAAGGCACGCCGCCGTGGCTGGTTCCGCACCGCACCTTCGAGGGCAACCGTCCGTCCAACACGATCTTGCTGGAGCGGCTAACCCCGGCGGCGCTGGGGAAACTCGTCGCGCTGTACGAACAAAGCGTTTTCACCCAGGGTGCCATCTGGCAGGTTGACTCGTTCGACCAGTGGGGTGTCGAGCTGGGGAAGGTGCTTGCCCAGCGCATTATCCCCGAAATCGAGAGCCAGAAAGAGTCCCAGCTCCAGCACGATAGCTCAACCAACACCCTGATTCGGCGCTACCGGAAACTCAGGGAGGCGCCACTATGACCCTCGCCGGGGCTGTCTCGACGGACAAGCCGTCTACAGGGTGTTTCAGGATGCGAAGCCTGCCCTGAAGGCCTTTACTCTTCGGAGGCGAAGGGAGACCTTCGATTGGATCGAGGAACTAACCATGCCCCTCATCAAGGGCTTGGCTGTTTACACCCAACCCCTTGGCGTCCTGGTTCTCAGGCCAGGGCCCGAGACTTGTCCTAACCCGGTGTAGCCGGAACCAAACAGGTGTCGGGTCCATGACAGCCTGCCCCGCCGAGAAGAACGGGCAGAACCTGCGACGGCTTTTCCGCCATGATGTGCTCGTCTACGCCACGCCGCCTTACTGTACCCCGAAACTCTGCTCCCGCTTTGAGGGAGCAGGTGCACCGTGGAATCAAATCGTTTGGATCCTGCGATACCAGAACATACGTCTCGCATTCCGGTCGCAAGCCAACGATACGTCTGCATCGCTGCAATATTCGTCGCGATGGGAGGATTGCTGGCCGGATACAACACCGGTGTCATTGCCGGCGCGCTGATTTTTATTAGGACGAGTTTCGGCCTTTCGACATTTGAGCAGGGGCTGGTTGTCAGCGTGGTGTTGGTCGGCGCGGCGGTTACAGCCATAAGCGGCGGCACCCTCTCGGACCGCTTTGGACGCCGGAAGATGTTGCTCATCACGTCTCTTGTCTTCATAGCAGGCGCCCTTGTATGCTCCGTCGCACCATCCATCATGATCCTTATGGCCGGACGCTTGATCCTGGGAGTGGGAATTGGACTGGCTAGCTCCGTTGTGCCTCTTTACATCTCCGAAGTTGCCCCTGCAAAGGCACGGGGTTCGCAGGTATCACTTTTCCAGCTAGCTCTTACGGTCGGGATTCTGCTTGCCTATATCGCTGATTACCTCTTCGGCGCATCCGGAAGCTGGAGGTGGATGCTTGGTCTTGCCGTGGTCCCCGGCATCTTGCTCGTGGGGGGATGCTATATCTCCCAGAAACCCCACGGTATCTTGCCCGGCAGGGACAGCTCGATTTGGCCCGTGGTGTGCTGACCAAAATTCGGGGAACACCGGATGTCAGCGCCGAGTTCCAGGAGATCAAGACCGCCGCGCAGAAGCGAGAGCAGCACCGCAGCTTCTCTGACTTACTTCTTCCCGCAATTCGGCCGGCTCTCATTATCGGAATCGGAATCGCCGTCTTTCAGCAGATTACGGGCATCAACACGATTATTCACTAGGCACCGACTATCATTCGTTCCGCAGGCGTCTCCTCGATGCAAGGGTCAATTCTCGCCACAATCGGCATCGGCGTCAAGCCTCGCAAACTCGCGCTGAAAGAACGAAACGTTAAGGCAGAAGTTGCGCCACCATTCAGCCTAGATTCCCAATATTTGCCTATGATGAGCAAAACGGGACAGCATGTTGTTTCCGCTGGTGCGATGCTGCCTGATGTGCGAGGACAAATGTGCTCCAGAGCGAAGTAATTCCATCACAACACGAAGAGGCACCGCGCACCCATGGCACCTTCGATGACACTTTGGACGGCCCATAGCCTGCTCCGGCAGGTCGAGGAGAAACCATGATGCGCGTGGGAATCGCCGCGGACCATGGAGGCTTTACTTTGAAAGGACGGCTGGCGGAGTCGCTGCGCGGCTCGGGATACGAGGTTGTGGACTTCGGCGCACATCAATTGAACCCCGAAGATGACTACCCCGACTTCGTCATCCCCCTCGCCAGGGCCGTCGCCGCGGGAGAGGTGGACCGCGGAATAGCCATCTGCGGCAGCGGCGTTGGAGCATCCATCGCCGCGAACAAAATTCCCGGTGTGCGTGCCGGGCTCATCCATGATGTTTTTTCCGCCCATCAGGGCGTCGAAGATGACAACATGAATGTTTTTTGTCTGGGTGGGAAAGTGATCGGGCCTGCGCTCGCCTGGGAACTGATCGAGACCTTTCTGACCGCACGCTTCAGCGGCGCTCTACGCCACCAACGCCGCCTGGCTAAAGTCCAGGCGCTGGAGAACCAGGAAGTTGGGCCATGAAGGGTTCATTTGAGACGTCCTGATCGATTTGAGGAGACTCGCGGCTCCAGCGCACCGGTGACTGCTCCGGTACGACCTGCCCGCCCTGCTCCGCCCAGGCGGGGTCGGAAGTAACAAATCGCATCGGAACCTACGGCAGGAGAGGAATGATGAAAGCGACCCAAAAACTCCACGAAATGGGCCAGAGCCTCTGGCTCGACAACATCACCCGGGGTCTACTGACCAGTGGCACGCTCCGCCGCTACATCCAGGAGTTTTCGGTCACGGGACTTACATCGAACCCCACGATCTTCGATCACGCCATCAAGAACAGTCACGACTACGACGACGCCATCCGCCAGAAATTGCAGGAAGGCAAGTCGGGCGAAGCGCTGTTCTTCGAGCTGGCACTGGAGGACCTCAGGCAGGCCGCCGATCTGTTTCGTCCGATCCACGACTTGACGAACGGCGTAGACGGCTGGGTTTCCTTGGAGGTCTCGCCCCTGCTGGCCCACGACACGTCCGCCACCCTCGCCGCCGCCAAGGCTCTCCATGCCCGAGCAGGACGGCCCAATCTCTTCATCAAGATTCCGGGTACCAAGGAGGGCCTCCCCGCCATCGAGGAGGCGATCTTCGCGGGCGTGCCGATCAACGTGACACTCCTGTTCTCCCGCGCACAGTATGTCGCGGCCGCCGAGGCGTACCTGCGCGGCATCGAGCGACGCATCACTGCCGGCCTGAATCCGGATGTCGGGTCCGTGGCTTCAGTTTTCGTCAGCCGCTGGGACGTCGCAGTGGTGGACAAAGCACCCGAGGCGCTGCGCAACCAGCTTGGCATCGCCGTTGCCAGTCGCATCTACAAAGCGTACCTCGATCTGTTGAGCAATCCGCGCTGGCAGCGTGCGTACAATGCCGGTGCCCGACCGCAACGACTGCTCTGGGCCAGCACCGGCACGAAGGACCCCAAGGCGTGCGACACCCTCTACATTAAGACGCTGGCCGCGCCGTTCACGGTGAACACGATGCCTGAGGGAACGTTGGAAGCCCTCGCCGATCACGGCGAAATCGGTCCGGTCATGGCGGCGGACGGCGGTGATTGCGAAAAAGTTTTGGACCAGTTCGCAAGCGCCGGAATTGACATTGACGCCTTGGGCACCCAACTTCAGGAAGAAGGGGCCGGATCGTTCGTCAAGTCCTGGAACGACCTGCTGGAGTGCATCGCGTCCAAGAGCAAGGCGCTCAAAGCGGCTTGAGTCTGGAAGGCGACCGGCTCGAGCATGACGACGTGACGTCACGCGTAGTTCTCGACTTCGCGGCATCCCGAATCGAAGACCCTGCTCTGGACGCTGTTTGCGAGGAACAACCAGTGCCCGGGGAATCGCTCCGAGGCGAGGCACGACCAATCGTGTAGGGTGCCACATGCTTAGGATCCAGTATGGAAATGTTAATGGATAAGATTCTTCTGCCGGTTGATTTCCCAATCGCCCCGCTGGGGGTGGTTCATCAGGCCGCGTTTTTGGCTCGCCATTTCCATTCCGAGATCATCCTGCTGCACGTTGTGACGCCACTGAGCTTTCCCGCCGGTGTCCTGGAGAGTGGGGACGAACTCACCGTCCGGGATTTGCACGCGCACATCGTTCAGCGAGTTCAGAAAGACCTGGACCAAGCGCTGCGGGCGGAGCTTGAGGGGATTGCCGTCAAACGCTTGTTACTTAAAGGCGATCCGCCACGCGAAATCGTGCAGATAGCTCGCGATGAAAAAGTAAGCTTGATCGTGATGTCCAGGCATAGCCATGGGGCATTCTACCGGTTTCTGCTGGGTTCGGTGGCAGCGAAAGTGCTGCACGAAAGCGTTTGTCCGATTTGGACCGATACCCTCAGGGAAGAAGCGCCAGGGCCCGAGTTCGCCATCCAGAACGTTCTTTGCACGGTTGACTTGAGCCCTCACAGCCGCAATACCGTGTCGCGGGCTGCGCAGATGGCCGCCGAGTTTGGCGCGCGGCTCACGCTCGTTCACATCACCGCTGGGGTGGAGGACTACGGCCCCGGCGGATCCTACGTCGACACGGCGTGGAAGGAAAAAATCGTCGGCTTGGCCGCCGAGGAGATCGCCAAGCTTCAGCAGGACGTGGGCACGAAGGCCGAAGTCATCATCGATAGCGGCAATGTCCCTGAGCTGTTGAACCGCGCGGCAGAGCAAACGAAGGCTGACGTCCTGGTCATCGGCCACCTTCCCTCCGGCGGTCATTTGGGGGCCAACGGCGGTGGCTATGCGATCATTCGCGAGTCGCACATCCCGGTCCTGAGCGTCTGAGGACTCCGACGTTGATGCGTTCTTAAATCAGTTTTGCGGAGATAGGGCGAAATGAGATGTCTAAATTGTGGCACCGAGATGATGAACAATCAGGTGAGCACGAAAAACGATCTCGTCTCTTACGACATGTGTGAGAAGTGCGGAAGCCTCTGGTTAGATAAAGGCGAGCTGGACAGGATGGCTTTTCAAGTGGAAGGAAGCATCGAATACTGCTCACAGGACGCGGTCGAGGAGCTCGAGAAACAGAAACGGAAGTGCCCTCGATGCGACAACTCCAATTTGTATCGAGTACGATTTCTGAACTCTACGGATATTATCCTCTACCATTGTAGGGACTGCGGCGGTTTTTGGCTTGATGGTGGCGAGCTCGACTTAATTGACAAAGAACTGGCGAAAATTATGCCGGTAAGCGGAAAGGGATTTTCTGATTTCGTGAACAATGTGCATGTCCCCTATTGGTATAAGCGGATCAAAAGAAAAAGCAGCGAGACTGATACGCAGGTGCAAGTGCTCCCGATCAAGGGCGCTAAGCTGGAGAGGACCACGGCTGACCAGTGCCCCGGATGCGGGAAGCCCCTTGATGAGTACACCGTGTTCTCGATGAGATTTGAAGGCTGTCCGGCCTGCAAGGGAATTTGGTTGTTCAAGGATGAATTGCGAAGACTGAAAAATAAAGTCGAGCACGGGTCAATGCGATGGCTCAATGATGAAATCAACAACATCGAGAAAACAAGCACGGTGGCAACTAAGCGTGTATGCCCTAAGTGCAAAAACGTCAAGATGGTTTCTGTCCTTTTTGGGAAATCGTCGATTGTTATTGATTGGTGTCCGCAATGTCAAGGAATGTGGCTTGACCAGGACGGATTCGACTCTGTGACCGAGTATTTGAAGCACGAGTTGTACAGCATGCATTCGAAGGAAATGGAAAAGAAAGCCCTTGATGAGGTGAAGCTCGTCTGGAGTGGGGGACCTGAAAGCAGGTATGAAGAGCTTTTAGACGTCAGGGCTACGATCTCAGCTCTAATCAACGCCACCATCTTTGAGCATCCGACCCTAG
>DLMI01000211.1:0-152 GCA_002478145.1 Acidobacteria bacterium UBA7540 | reverse complement strand
AATCACAAGACCGCGCGAGGCTGGAGACAACCGGGTGTATACTCTGGCGCTGGAGCCCCAAAGAGCAAATTCCGTGTAGATTGGTTGTGCCCAAGGCAGGAGAAGCTTACGACGTGCGCGAGTCGGAAATCCAAATCGGAAATTCGTGCGCC
>DLMI01000050.1 GCA_002478145.1 Acidobacteria bacterium UBA7540 | reverse complement strand
GGATCAGACATACATACGGCCTCGACCTCTCCAATGCGCCCTCGATCTCGCTGCTCCCGGCCGCCTCTATTTTAACCCGGAGCGATTTTCATGAGGTTTCGCGGGCCGCAGGCCCTAAGGGACATACATCAAAAGCAATGCAAGCCCACCAGCGAAGCGACTTTGTTCTACCCTACGGCGTCACGCAGGGTCTGTATCTGTCGGCCGCCATTTTCCGTGAAGGCGACCAAGACTTCTCAGGCCGAATCTGGGCCTGGGATCACAACTATCCTGCCAGCAGCGAATCGGGCCAGGCAGGGAACCGTCCGCTGTACTTAACTAGATTCCCTTTTTCTCAACTTCCCCCGTCTGCGCACCTTCTAGCACCTTACGACAGCCGGCGTAGGGAAGCTCATGAGTTCGCGCACCTTGCGCTTGATATCCACCGTATGCGAACAGGCTACCGAGCAAACCGCGCACGACCGGCACACATCTAGACCCGCGTTTGCCGGAGCCTCGGCTAGGGTAAACCTCGCTTGGTCAAGGTTCGCGTACTGAAAGGCGTACATGTGGCTCCGCATCAGAGTTGGAATATCAACGCGGTGGGGGCAGGAAGAGACGCATTGGCTGCACTGCTGACAGAACTCCTGGCTTGCCTTGATGGCGTTGTTGGAGACGAATTTGCGCTCGTCGTCGGTGAATGCCAGGTTCGAAGCCACGGGTACATCCATGTCAATGTGCTCAAACTTGGTAAAGCCGGGTATCGCCGTGGTAACGAACGGATGCTGAAGAACCCACTTGAGTACGGCCGATTGGCGGACCGACGGTTGTATGTCGCTTCCGAGCACCTCTTGCTGTGGAGGCTTCGACCCGCCCGCCTGGGCCTTCATGGCTATAATGCCGATCCCCTTTGAGGCGCAGAGCTTCATGGCGTCGATCAGCGCCTGGTTTTCCGCCATTGTGTAATTGAACGCGGCCAGCGCGATGTCCCAGA
Organism: Acidobacteria bacterium UBA7540; assembly: GCA_002478145.1. The sequence goes on along the minus strand of DLMI01000050.1, from coordinate 42,839 downwards.
AGCCACTGCGCGCCAGGGCATTCAGAACGTCCGCCTGGCCCTGATGCGTGGACACCCCTGCCCAGCGGATCTTCCCCTCCTTCTTCAGTTGTGTGATCGCTTCCTGAACGCCCGCGTCGTTGACGGATTGGGCATCGTTAATGTCATGGAGGTAGAGGGTCTCCACATGGTCCATCTGGAGCCGGTTGAGGCTGCCATCAAAGGTCTTCAGCATCTCCGCCTTGGTCTCTGCCGGGTTGCTTTGGCCCGGTCCACGAACATGCGCTTTGGTGGAAATAACGACCTTATCGCGCACTCCAAGCTGGCGGATCGTCTGGCCCACCATTTCCTCGTTTCGCCCCCCTGGTAGCTCGCGGCGGTGTCGAAATGACGGATGCCGACCTCGTAGGAACGTACGATCAATCCTGGGGCTTCCGCATTCATTACACCCATGCTGATGATCGGCAAGGAGATGCCAGTTTTCCCCAGTGGACGCATGATCAGTTTCGGGGCTGGCGCGGAATCCGCCGCCCTCAGTAATTCCTCCGCGCCCAAACCGATGAGACCGGCCGAGGTCAGGTAGGTCAGGGGTTTGGCCATGAATTCTCTTCGTGTGTAGTCTCCGTTATGGGTACTCATTGCTTCGCCTCCCATGGTGCAAGTAAGATGTAATGCAAAATTTATCCTTCACTTTTGCTATCCGACAGCAGCATCTGGTTTTCCGGATTCCGCGTTTCGCCGACGCTCGTCACCCGCACTGCGGCTTGTCCTCGAACCGGGCACTTGGCCTCACAAATTCCGCAGCCAATGCAGAGGTCGGGCTCCAACGTGGGGCTGCTTGACCGTTACCTTCTCGCCCTGGATGTCCAGAACTTCGACTTCCTCGAACCAGATTGCTTTCTTGGGCGTGGGGCAATGCTCCTCGCAAACGATGCACGGGCGCGAGTAGGCCCACGGCATGCAGCGGTTTTTGTCGAAGTACGCCAGGCCGATCTTGATCTTTTGTTTTTCTTCGATGCTAACCTGCTGAATCGCATGGGTCGGGCACACTTGCGAGCAAAGATTGCACTCGTATTCGCAGTAGCCGACGGTCATCTTCATGACCGGACTCCATGCTCCCTCCAACCCGCCCTCGAGAGCCGCCGCCTGGATGGCATTGGTGGGGCAGACCTTCATGCATTCGCCGCAATGGACGCACTTCGCCAGGAACTCCGACTCCGGCAACGACCCGGGCGGGCGGATCAACGCCGGATTAAAGGACCGCTTCGAAGCCTGTGGATGAATTGCAAAGAGCAGACTCCCGCCCAAGCCGGAGAGTCCAGCGACCAAAACCGACCGGCGTCCCAAGTCCAGCCGGGACTCTTTAGGCGGACGCGCGAAATCAGTGATCCATCTGGACGAGGATTTCAACATCTCTTTTCTCCTGCTTAAGCTGAGAAGCTAACGTCATAGCCTGCGACGGACAATCTGAAATGCAGTTACAGCAATAGAAACACTCCGATGCTTTCCACTCCGTGACGTTGCTGGAATTTGCCCCACCCTGGCAATCAACCAGGCACAGGCGGCAATTGGTGCAATGTAAGCCGCTCTTCTTCAAGCGGACCAGCGGATTCTTGCCCACGACGCCCAGCAAGGCGCCCAGGGGACAGATATACCTGCACCAGAACCGGGCGCGATAAAAGTTCAGCGCCACAACCGCGATGAACACCCCCGCCAATAAGCAGGCTGCCCCAGTAGTACGGCTGTTCGACGGCCAGGAAGTGCGCCCGCAGAAAGGAGTAGACCGGCTTGGTCACTAAAGAGAGTCACACGGACCCGACGCCGGGATTTACGTTGTACGTCCAGGTAAACAGGGAGACGATGGCCGAATTGCCGCCGGGATAAATCGAGGTCGCAAGGGATCGGAAGAAAAGAGAGAAGGGATCAAGCCACCCTGCCACATTAACTCCCAGAAAGGCTGCCACCAGAAACGCCACCAAAATGTAATACTTTGCTGTTTGCCATCGGCTGTACCCACCCACCTCCAGTTTGGATTTGGCGCGCCCACCTCGCAGATACGTGAAGAAGTTGGGCGTAGCCCCAAAGGGGCATACCCACCCGCAGAACCAGCGGCCGCAGAGGAGGGTTACAGCCAAGGTCCCGAGCGACAGCAGCATTGCTCGTTCAACCTTGTGCGTGGCCAGCAAGGAGTTAAGGGCCACCAGCGGGTCAAGATCGAAGAACAGGGTCACATGACTTCCCGCTCGATTAATCGGATGGTCGGTGGTTTCGAGGAACAGGTAGATGAACAGCACAAAGAAAGCGCTTTGGGCAAACCTGCGCAGCCAGACGACACGCGGGGTTTTCCGTTTTTTGGCCATGGTGATTACACTTCCAGCTTTCTGGGAGAGAGCGAGTTGAAGTTGATCGTGCCCAGACCGCGCGCGTTCCCCTGCACGATGTGTCCAATAGCCTCCGGCTTCAAACCCAGCAAAGTGGCGCCCAGCGCATCCACAGCCACCTGGTCCACGCCGGCCACCATCGTGTCTTTCCTCTTCACGTCGGCAAGGTTCTCGCCCGTCGGACCGTTGGCGGTCAGAACACGGATGGCGTCGAGCACGGTCAGTCGAGGCTTCAGGAAAGCCGCCAGATCTACCAACGTGTTGTCGATGTCCTGGTGAAAGCGGTCGCGCGCTCCGCCAGTGACACCCATCAGGTTCTTCATACCCAGTGTCGCTTTGCTCAGGTTGTGGTTCTTCACAATGGCAACGTTGATGAGCCGATCGGCCTCAACAACATCCTGGTAGATTTGCCACTCTTTCAGGACCTTGCCGTTAATGGCCATCTTGCGGAACTTCCGCTCGTCGAGGAAGAACACCTGTGCTCCCGCCTTCTCCGCCGCCTGCTGAATCCCGCTGCGCGGAAAGGTGTTGCGTGCCTCGCTGCAGGGATTGTCGCTGACCAGGACCTTTTTAGCCCCGGCTTGGAAGCACATTTCGACGACGGTGGCTACAACGTCAGGGTTGGTGGTGGCGGCTTGCTCCGGTCGCCGGTCCCAGCCGACGTTGGGTTTGACCCAGACAATATTTCCGCGGGAAACGAAGCGGCTCATTCCGCCCAGAGACTCGATGGAACTGCGGGTCAGTCGCTTTGCCTCTTCGGCGATGCCGTCAGGGTCTGCCGGTGAACTCTTGTAATGGGCGATCACCAGGGCGGGTGACGGCGATGCCCAGAGAGACCGGGAATCAAGCAAACCGATGGGGATCCCCGCACCTGCAATCAGACCTGCTTTGAGAAGACTACGTCGATCGAAACCTGCCACATTTGCCTCCTAAAACGACGAATTAACTTGCGGGTTGGCGAGATGGTCCACAATCGCCTTCAGAAACGTTTCCGGCTGGGGAGGAGGATTGACACAGAGGATTGCATAAGCTCCTCGCGAGAAAAACACCACCTCGCCCTCATACCGATTGGAGCCACGGAACCCGCCGGGGACTAGGTCCGGTTCCGGCCCGAGCTTGCCGGACTTGCTGAAATAATCCCGTAGTTGATGGACCCTCTCGGCGGCTCCCGCTGCATCCGCAGCCTTGGAAATCAGCAGGACCACAGACTTTCCATTAATCAAATAAGTGGCCTCAATTGCCGGTGACAGAAAGTCGTGTCCCAGCGGGGATTTATTGACGAACTTCTCGGAATGGGCCACACGATGCTCCCCCGGAAGAATGGAAAGTGCCACGGGCATCGACTTTTCCGCCCCGATCTTTGCGGAAATCGCCTGCGCCGAAGGTACAAGATCCGGAACGGACTTCCCGTCGTTGCTGAAGGCAGACAGCTTCACGTAGAACTCGCCCTGGAAAAAGTTGAGGATGAAATCGCTCACATAACCTTCGGCGCCCAGGGCGAGAAAGTGATAGCTGGGTGAACGCTCGGCAGCGTACATTCCAAAGGCGTTGAGCGGTTTGCCCATATCGTAAACGTCCACCGTGATGTCAGCATCCTTTGCCTTGTACTCCTGATGGATCATCGCGACCAGGTCAAAACCCAGGAAGGCGTCTGCCGCTCCATCGATATACCGGTAGAGATCGGAGGAATAGAATTGCCGCTCGCTTGCGGGTTTCGCATCGGCTTCGACAAGTCCCGGCAGCAGCCCGGCGAGTCGCGCCTGAATGCCTACCGGAATCGGGGCTGGCGAGGATTCGCCATTGTTGTCCTGGGCATTGAGGAATGCCGGCGCCATCGTAATCATAAGTAGGAATAGAAGGGCTTTTTGCATGATGACTCTCTCAGCGGCATGGATTTTCCAGCAGGAACGCCAGTACCTCACAGTAAGCAACGAGCTGGTCGACGATTGGAACAGACCGATATTGAGGAATCAAGTTGTCGTAATGTTTTTGCAATAATTGACGATTCGCTGGAACCCAGGTTGATGGGAGTGGCAATCAGTTCATCGCAGTGCGTGATCATGTCGATGCCTTTGGTGACGTCATCAATATAAGCGAAGCTCCGGGTTTGCGATCCGTCGCCCCAAATCTCAATTTTACCACTCCCGGCCTGCTTGGCTTGGATCACCTTCCGGCAGATGGCCGCTGGAGCTTTTTCGCGGCCCCCGTCCCAAGTGCCATAAGGGCCGTACACATTGTGGAAGCGGGCGATCGCCGTTCTCAACCCTCGCTCCGCCCAGTACTCTTGGCAAAACATCTCGGACATGAGTTTCTCCCAGCCGTAGCCTCTTTCAGCCATGGCGGGGTACGCATCCGTCTCCTTCAACGCCTTGAAGTGGGGGTCCTTCTGCAGGTCGGTGTTGTACGCGCAGGCAGATGAGGAGAAGAAATATCTCTTCGCCCCAGCCCGGTAGGCAGCCTCGATCATATTCGTATTCGTATTGATGAGAATGCTGCGAAGGCAATCTATTCGGTATTTTTCGATAAAACCCATGCCCCCCATGTCGGCTGCAAGGTTGTAGACTTCTACCGCACCCTCGCAAGCTCTAACGCAGTTTTCTTTTTCACTCACATCCAGGCAAAGGCTTTCAACTCCAGGTACGCATTGGTACCAGTTTGGCAGAGGCTTCCTGTCAACAGCTCGGATTCTTTCGAATCCCCTGTTGTGAAAATACCTAGTGAGTGCCCCAGCTATGAAACCGCCAGCGCCGGTGATGACGATGAGATCGTTCTTTTTCAACTGAGGGTTGGCCAGTGCACTTTGCTCCCTTGCCATGTGAATTCTCCTCTTATGACACGTTGCTTACTGCAAAACTCCCCCCGCGACGCCAATATTGCTCCAGCGGCATCAAGCACACAGAGGCGCCGAACACGGTTTCTTATATTCCAGGAGAAAGGCCTTGTCAAGCATATTTTGAATCGATTACATTTGCATTTTTACAACGGAACAAATGTCCAGCCTCATGATGATTCATTATAAGTAATTATTATAAAATAACTCAATTGCATACATCAGATGGAAGAGGCAAGCTTTTTCGAACGCAGAAAATTTGTGTATATTTCGATTCTCATAGGTCAATTTTGCTTTCTTGGGGCTTCTAACAACCTCGACTGTGACTACCGGCTGGTTAGTGCTTGCGGAAGATTCGCGTTTGGCCAAAGGCCCGCGATCGTGGTGGCAGGTCGAGTTCGGCATAAGAAGCTGATGCAGCCTCCTACATTATGGTAGGTATCTTCTGTCGCGGTGGCTTCCTGCTACCATCGGCTTAATTATCGGCCATCGCTCCTGTAGATGTAACAGTCGATTCCCTAACTAAGCGCTGGGTGCTGGTTGCGGTAGGCAACGCCAGTCTTCATTTAAGCCAGCTTTCAGCCTAACTAAGGTCCCTTGCATACTCCGACGTTGCTTTGCTTGGCCGTCTCGTTTCGCGCTACTGACGTCATAGCATCCAGCAACGCGCGAACCTGCTCCGGGGAGGTAGCCTCAGCATATAGGCGCAGGACGCCCTCAGTACCAGAACCCCTTACGAGCAGCCAGGTGGGCTCATCAAACAGCATCTTGGCACCATCCATGTCCTCGATCGCTTTAACCTTCAGGCCGGCGATTCGCTTGATTCCCTGCTCCCCCACCTTCTTCACAACTCGCTGCGCGGTGTCTTTCTCAATTCTCAGATCCCTTCGGCCATAATAGTGCGGTCCGAATTCTTCCGTGAGGTTTTGCACAAGTTCACCAATGTCCACCCTTTATCCGCCATCATCTCAGCGAGGAGAAGTGAATTAAGAATCCCGTCGCGTTCCGGAAGGTGGCCCTTGATGCCGATTCCCCCACTCTCCTCCCCACCTATTAGGATGTCGCACGTCAACATCAGTTCACAAATGTACTTGAAGCCGATTGGCGTCACGTGTAACGGAAAGCCGTATTTCCTGGCCATCTTCGTTACCATCTCCGTGGTGGAGAAAGTCTTAACAACTTCACCTCGCATACCCAGGTCTTCCGCCAAGTGTTTGAGCAGAATGCAGAAGATCTTATGCGAGTCGATGAAAGTCCCGTCGCAGTCAACGGCGCCAATGCGATCTGCGTCACCGTCCGTGGCAAACCCACCGTCATAGCCACCCGCGGTAACAGCCTCGCGCAATCCATGCACGTGGGGCTCAATCGGCTCTGGATTCAAGCCAGGAAAGAGGGGGTTAGGTTCTCGGTGGATCTCGCGATGATCGATACCTGCCTCCTTAAAGATCCTGGCGATGCACCCCAGCCCGGCCCCGTACATCGGATCAATTACGAACTTAAGCCCAGAGGCCCTGATCTTCTCGATCTTCACCATGGTCTTCAGGCGTTCGAGGTATGGGCTAACAAGGTCCGTGGTTTCGATTGGCGCGGACTTGCTCTTCCCTGACCGCACGGTGGGCCGCCCCCCCCTTGCGAAGGTGGGTTTCGATGCGCTTGATAATTGAGGGTGCGGCCGAACCTCCATAGGGGGCCTTAAACTTGACCCCGTTCCACTGGTAGGGGTTGTGACTGGCGGTAATCATGATGGCACCGGAGGCCCCCCGGGCCACTACTGCATAGCTCACAGCAGGTGTGGGGATCGATTGATCAGCCAGGACAACAGGGATTCCGGCCTGCGCAACCGCTTCGGACGCCAGGCGAGCACATTCCACGGAAAGAAAACGGGTGTCATAACCAACCACCAGACCCTTTTCGGGCTTACCTTCTTCCTTGACGTGAGAAGCAATTGCCTCGACGACGCGGCGAACGTTTGCGAAGATAAAATCATCCCCGATGATGCCACGCCAGCCATCCGTGCCAAACTTGATCTTGTCAACCATTGCCTGCCTCGATTCTGGCCTTCAAGCCAGCCCGCTATTTGCTCTCTCGCACGCCCCTCGAACACCAACCGCTAACAGATCGCTGCTCGGTTCCAGCACAACCTTCGGGCTGCGGATCGTTCGGCCTACGGACCTGTAGCGCGTTATTGAAGCCGATGATCATGGATAATCGAAAAGCGGCGCTCAACACGAGTTTGAGAGGAGAAATGTTTACGATTCCCGCTGATTCAGGCACTGTGGGGGCATTGCCTTTGGAATACCCCTTTTCGCGGATAAGTCGTCTATATGGTTTCACTCGTCGCTTCGGCCAGTGCCGTTCGGGGGCGGCATACAAACTTCAGAATCCATCCACAATAATGTAATCGATTACATAAGTGCCGGTCCTGAAGAACATTCAGAGGTTTTCTGCTCTTCCTGGGCATTATATGACGGCATAGATGCGACTGCAATCCAAAATGATCGAGAAACTGGTTTTTGCACTTCCCCTTGACCTCTTACTCTCGGTGTGCTAGAAATGGTAATCGATTTCAAATGATGACATGCCCCCCGAAAAGCGGGCAATTAGCATGTGATATCTCCTGGGTATCACAGGCGAAGGGAACAACGGAGTTCTGTTGGAGGATTAAGATGTACACAATGCGCGATGTTGCGCGCCTCGCTCATGTTTCCGTAGCCACAGTCTCGGGCGTTCTGAACTCAAAGAGAGGGGTGAGCCCCAAACTGGCGAAGCGGGTGGAAGAGGCGGTGCGGGCCCTGAACTATCAACCCGACAATGTGGCGCGCAGTCTCAGGATGAGGCAGACGCGAACATTTGGGATGGTGGTAACGGATCTTGCCAGCCCTTTTTTCGTAGAAATGATTCGGGGAGTGCAAAACGCGGCGTACCACGCCGGATATTCCCTTACACTCTGCAACACCAATGATGATCTGCAAGAGGAAGAGCTCGTAATGAGGACGCTATTTTCACGGCGCGTGGATGGCATTCTGCTCGCCTCCACATGCCAACATGCAGCTCAGATTCCCCGCGCTCATCGGCCCCCGATGGTTCTAGTTGACCGCTTGCCGTCCGGATTCACGGGCGACGCTGTCCTTCTTGAAAACGTAGGTGCGGGCCGCAAGGCAACCAAGCACTTGATCAAACTGGGTCACAAACGCATCGCAATTATCGCAGGACGGTCCGACTTATCAACGGGCCGGGATCGAGAGGATGGTTTCCGTCGGGCGGCGAGGGAAGCCCATTTAGTAATTCCCGAGGAATTGATCGAACACGGGGACTTCCGGCTGGAGGGCGGGTATTTATGCGCGATGAAGTTACTCAGGATGCCTGTGCGCCCCACCGCTATCATCTCGTGCAATTACCTTATGACAGTGGGTTTAATGCGCGCGATCAAGGAGGTTGGAATAGAGTCGCCAAAGGAAATCAGCATCGTAGGTTTTGATGACTTTAACACGGGTTTAGATGGGTTTAGTCTGGCTTTTCTATTCAAACCGCAACTCACAACCATCCGGCAGCCGGCGTACGAAATGGGCCAAAAGGCGTTCGAAACGCTATCGGAAAGAATATACAATCCGCAGGACGAATCAGAAGCGGGGACAGGGAAGATCATAACCCTCGATGCCGAATTGGTTGTCCGTGGTTCCACTGCGCGACCGAGCTAGGAGACCTGAAGAATCTCTGGCGCCGGTCAGGGTGTTTCAGGGCGTGACCAGAGAGCGATCTTGAAGACGACCTCCGGGCTTTTGAAGCTCTTATATCCCGATGGACGTTTGACTGATCAGGAACTGGAGGAGGTGCTCCTACTTTCCTCTGAATTGCGCCAGCGAGTAAGGGAGCAGCTTCATCTGATAGCACCCGGTGAATACGAACGGATACACCTCGGTATGAGAATCCTGCCTTCGGGAAAACAAATTGGGTCAACACTTCCCGAGGCTGGTAGAGTTCAGAAGGTCTCTCTCCCCCAAGCCCCGGCTGTTGGGGAGGTAATCGGACTGGGAGTGACGGGCGACCAGGGCATTCATGGACGTTTGACCGCTCCGGTGAAGCGAGTCGTATCACCCAATACCCCCGTTCCGTTCTCACCTCCCATGGAGAATTTCTACCGGCCGGATGCGCATCGCATCGTGAGTGCAGTGCGGGGCCTCATTGGATCTGCTTAAACTCGAAAACCTCGGACGCAGACTAAAGAGTGTCCAAAGCCTCGTCCACGGCCGTACAGGAACGCAATCACAGATCGCAGAAAGGGGAAAGACGAAACGGTGAACTTTGTTGCCAAGAGGGTCGCCCGCTTGTGGGTAAGACCCTCTCAGCGCGTCGGTCACTCAATTTCTCAATCGTCCCAGGGTGATTCAGCTCCGCATGTGCTTAGCGGTGTTTTCGCATTCCCCGGCACAGGCACGAAAGCCTTGATGGGTACCGGCCGCATGGCGTACTCCGTCGGACCCAGGTGTTCCTTGGAATCCATCATCGGGTCCCACGTCAGCTCCTGGCCTGTGTAGACTGCGGTCCTCGCCATAATGGCGGTCAGCGTGGCATGGGCGACATGTTCCGCTTCGTTAATCGGTTGGGTTCCGCGGATGGCGGTAACGAAATCCACATGTTCCTGATCGTAAGGGTTGAACTTCGACTTGCCCGGGTCTGCTCCAGCCTCCTGGTATTTCCAGACGACCTTCCCCGTCGGATCGGAAATAGTGTTCTTGCAATTCGTGTAGCCCTCAGTCCCCACCACATACTCGGAGACTTCATTAGCGCAGCCGTCAATCTGGCGGCACATGCTTTCCAGGCGTGTTCCGTTCTCGTAAGTGAACTGCACGGCGAAGAAACCGAACTGGTCGCCTGTCACGCGCCGGGCGCACGAGGCGCCGGTGCTTTACGAGTTGGGGGGGACTTTGTCCGCGATCGCGGCCGAGGCGTGCTGAAGCGTTTGATTGTGGATCGCGGTTTTATAGACGGGGAGAAGGACGGACACTGCAAGCGGGATTTGGGCATCGAGGTGTTGATTCCGGCGCGCACGGACATGGACATCTACCAGGACGTGGTGGGCTTGGCCGAAGGCGGCTTGTTAACCTTTCAAGCCGTGCCGGCCGTGGCAAGAGCCGTTCCTTCGCTCACACGGCGGCGTCAGAAGGAGACCGTTTCCTCGTTGTCGCCCCTCCTTCCCTGGATCGGCGTCATAGAGAACGTCCTTTCTGCAAACGGCTGCGCACTTGACCAGCCCGATAGGCCGCGCGCGCCAACCCCTCTATTTGTAAGCGTACTGTCTGAGTTGCAGATTTTGCAATATTCATACAATTCTGCTGCAATTCTGCTTGACACGATGACCCGCGCTTGTTTAGTCTGCACCCGCGCCGGGTCCGTCCTTTAGAAAGGAGCAGGATCCCAACTTAGCGGGGGGCAAGGATCGTCGAACTGCGGAATCTGACTAGGGGCCTTCGGCGGCCTAGTCCTATTTAAGGAGAAAGTTGGCTTCTACGGAAAAGACGGAATTGTGGTCGGGTTGCTGGCTGCCGCTCTCTTGGGCGTCTGGGCATAGCCAAGTTCCAGTCGTCCAATCTTTGGCGCCAGCCTGGAAGAAGGCAATTTCGCTCCAATGGCAAAGCTCCTGAGGTGCGGGATGAAGCTTGAGTAAGTGGGTGAGGATCTTCCGGGAGCTTTCGATGAAAAACCGGTTTTCGTGACTTACTTCCCACCTTTAAGCCCCGGTGATAGGACGGCCGGCGACGTGGTCCAGATCATCCATTAACTGTGTGGGATATATGATATGGAGACTCAGCTAGAGTGCACATTAGACAGAACATAATCGCCATCGATTTGGGCAATTCCAGCGGACGCCTTGCACTGTGTGAATGGGATGGTAATCGGGGAAGTCTGTGCGAGATTTATCAGTTCCCGAACGCTCCCATGATGATTGGCCCACACTTCATCTGGGACACAGAACGCATCTGGGGAGAAATCCTTAAAGGCCTTCAGATCGCCTCCTCAGAAACACACGGTAAGGTTGAAAGCCTGGGGCTTGATAGCTGGGGAGCAGAATACGTGCTGATCGACCGTGAGGGAAACCGCGTCGGCCACGCCTACTCGCTCCGCGACCCACGAAACGTGTCGGCTATGGACCGCGCCTTTCAGATTGTTCCGGTGAGGAATATCTACGACATTACCGGAATTCAGGTAATGCCCATCAACACGCTCTATGGTTTGCTGGCGCACATCCAGGAACTACCCGAGGAGTGGGAGAAGACCTGGCTGTGGCTCGGCACGCCGGAGTACTATCTGTTTCGGATGACCGGAGTCCCGGTGGCCGAGTACACCAATGCGCCTAACTCGCAAATGGTGGAGGCATATTCGAGGAACTGGTCGAAGGAACTGTGCCACGCCTTTGGCCTCAGTCTCGAGAAGTTTCCTCCCATCGTTCCCCCAGGGACGACACTGGGACGGCTCCGGCCGGAACTCGCAAACGAGGTGGGGCTAAAGAGCACGAAGGTCGTCGCGCCTGCATGCCACGACACAGCATCGGCAGTCGCCGCGATTCCTTATCCGCACGATCGTCTGGCCTTCATAAGCTCCGGGACCTGGTCGCTGGTGGGCACGGTGCTGCGCCGCCCCCTCGTCTCGGAATTGGGATTCCAGCTTAACATCACGAACGAAGGCGGTGTGGGCGACACGATCCGGTTCTTACGCAACGTCATTGGATTGTGGATGCTTCAAGAACTGCTGAGAGAATGGGACTCGCGGGGGCTGCACGTCTCTCCAGGGCAATTGGCTCAAGATTGTCTCTGCGCTCCGCTTGAAGGCGCGTGGGTCGATCTCAGGGATGAGAAGCCTTTCCTCGCGCTAGGGAACATGGCCGCTCGCATTAACACCGAGTTGAAGGCCCAAGGTTTTCGGGAAGTGAGGCAGCCCCACGAACTTGCCTCCGTCGTATTTCGCAGCTTGGCAAAACGCTACGCGGAAGTTATCCGCGCGATTCAACGTTGCACCGGCGAACCCCTTGAACGTCTTTGCATCGTCGGAGGCGGAGTGAGGAACGAGGTGCTTAACAGGCTGGCGCAAGAGGCTACCGGTCTGGAGCTGTTGAAAGGGCCGAGTGAAGCCACGCTCATCGGCAACGCCGCGATGCAAATCGCTGCGCAGGAGAACACCCACTCTCTGGAAGATATTCAGTCGATCGCCTCCCGGCTGAGGTTCGAGGAGGGGGACGGGACAATCACACCAGGCACTTGACCGGGATACTTAACTGAAGCCGTCCTGGCAATTGCAGTGGACACTGATTTTTTTGGCAAGGCGGCTGAAGGAAGCCGCTCACCAGTCGTCTTGCGGACTTGAATGAACGATACGGAAAACGTGACATCGATCCGCGCCAGCAGTGACTGGAATCGCAATCCGTCTGCAGTGAGAGAACTGGACATTGAAACCTGCGCGAGGGTCCTGGCAGGATGACGGGGTCCGAAGGAAGAACCTTTTCTATGGAAGCTACAACCGTCAGCCCCGTTAGGGCGCCTTCGTCCTTTCTCCAGCGACTCGGTATTTACCCACCCCTGGCATGGGGCTTTCCCGCTGTCCTGCTGTTGATGTGCGCTTGCGGCGTTGAATCGGGATTTCTGTCGCCTTATCTCGCCAGCAAAGGAATATCGGCATCAGCAGTGGCGCTAGTATTCACGGCGTACGGTGTCACCGCTGCGTTTGCGTCATGGCTGTCCGGAGCCCTCTCCGACCTCTGGGGATCGAAACGGGTCATGTTCATCGGTCTGGCCGTCTGGCTCGTTTTCCACGTGGCCTTTCTCTTACTGGGGGTCGCGCCGGGCAACTACCTGCTCTTACTGCTTTTCTATGCAATACGCGGGTTCGGCTATCCGCTCTTCGCATACGGCTTCTTGGTATGGGTCACCGTGGCAACGCCAGCTCGAAATCTCGGCACATCGCTGGGCTGGTTTTGGTTTGCATTTGCCGCGGGCTTCCCGACCCTCGGCTCCCTCATCGCGAGTTACCTGGTTCCGGCGGTGGGCTCGTATCAGACCCTCTGGTGGGCGCTTGTTTTCGTCGCCGCTGCCGGCCTGACCCTGCTCGGTGTTCGGGATCCGTCGGGAACACGGAGGCTCGCTCCCGCGGGCGAGAATCCAATAAAAACGCTCATTTCCAGCGTGACGATCGCCTGGCAGATCCCGAAGATCGGAATCGGCGGCATCGTGCGAACGATCAACACGGCGGCCCAACTCGGGTTTCTGGTGTTCCTGCCGGTCTATTGCACCACCACTGTCGGCTTCACCCTCGCGCAGTGGCTACGCTTGCTGACCATGCTGTCGGTGACCAACGTCATCTGGAACCTCTTGTTCGGAATTATCGGCGATAGGTTCGGGTGGCGGAGGACCGTCGTGCTGTTCGGCGGCACCGGCTGTGCGGTCACAACCCTCATGCTTTATTACTCCATGCAGGGACACCCAGCGAATTACACGCTGGCGGTCATTGCCGGCATGTTCTATGGAGCCACCCTGTCGGCTTATACGCCACTCGGGGCGATTATGGCCGCTCTTGCGCGGGGCCGCATAGGCGCGGCCATGTCGATCCTCAACTTGGGCGCCGGGGCGAGCGCCTGGGTCGGCCCTGCGATCGTCGGTGTCTTTCTGCCGTTGCTGGGTGTCCCAGGCGTAATGTGGATCTTCGCCGTGCTCCACGCCATCAGCGCGGTACTGACGATCTTCATGAAGGTTCCGGAGGACAAGGTGGCCGCGTAACGAAGCCGCCCCACGGTCCCAGATCTTCTCCGAACCTATCAGGCGGAAGGGGTCGATTCGCCTCAATAGGCGGTTCTGGACATGAGCAGCACGGAGATTCCGGAGCATTCCGTAACCGGCAGCACTTTGAGTATTTCTTTAGCCAACACTGGCACAAGGCGAGAACGCAATGATTGATTTCCATACACATCCGATTCTTATCCAGGAGTTCGCAGAAAAATACCCGGATTACAGGCGCATGGCGCGTGATGTGTTCCAGATCGGGAGCAAATTTGAGCCGCTTGAGACTTTCTTCCTGCAAATGGATGTTGCAGGGATCGAGAAGGCTGTCCTCCATCCCATCGCCTGCGAGCGGGCGCGCAAAGACGCTGTCAGCAGCAACGAACAGGTTGCGGAACTCTGCGGCATGACGAAACGTTTCATTGGGTTTGCAAGCGTGGACCCGATGAAACCAGAGGCACCGCGGGAGTTGGAATCGGCCGTCAATGTACTGTGTCTGAGAGGTCTGAAAGTAAGTATCCCCCGGCAAAGCCGGGGGCTTTAGGTTGTGAGCCGTTCAAAGCGGCTAGCAGTAGTTTACTGTGAGGCGAAGATATCAACAGGCTAACTCATTGACTCATCGAGAGAAACGCTGCTAACTCGACGTATTACCCAACTCGGTGGGTAATACGCATGGGTCGTTTGTTGGGCATTGCCTAATCAACGCGCTCCCCTGTGGATTCCATCGCTTCACAGTAAACTACCGCTAGGCGGGGCCGCTAACGCGGCCCCACATGGGTTGAGCCACCTTACGGTGGCGGGTCATTACCAGGGGCCCAGCTGATCCAACCGCTTGCCCTCTTCTTCTTGGTTCCGAATGTACTCTCGCACGGCTTTCTCATCCCTACCCACTGTAGACACGTAGAACCCTCGCGCCGAAAAGTGCTGGCCCACAAAATTTCGCTTCCTCTCTCCCTAGACCCGGGCCAGATGGATCGCGCTCTTGCCCTTGATCCCGCACGGCTGGGAGGATTGCCAGAAGGAATTCCTGAAGGCATGCCGGTTCACAAGGCATACGCAGAGCAATGGGGGAGCCTTTCGAAAGCCCATGGCCTGGATGCAGTCATGTTGCGGGATTCATTAGGTATGCCGTTGCCTTATGAGCGATGGGCACCCCTTGGCGCCCTTGCCCCTTCTCCCGATGCGATTCGAAACTCGACCGCTGCGGTTGCCACCCTCGTGCGTGAAATCAAGAAAGCAAATCCGCAGTCCCTGGTGCTGATGTATTCGAACGAGGCCAGCGCGGTTGCCGACTCGCGCAGCAATTGCATGGATCTGGAATCGATTGCGAAGGAAGGTTACCTGGACGTCTGGGTCGACCAAACTTGGGCAGGCGCATGGAACGAGGTCGGTCTGCGGCAAGAATCCTTCTGGAACCGTCCCACGCTGGGCTGGACTTATCAACTCGGCTACACGCTTTTGCATGCCGCTGTCCTTGAGGACACAAAAGTCCGGCACTATCTACTGATTGAGACCTTTGACGCATGGGAAAGCTGGGATGTAATCCACACCGCCCCGGAACGCCTGCGTTGGGGCATCTGGGCGTATTCGCACGCGGCGGTGAAGACGCCGAAGGGGTTGAAGCTTCCGGCGGGTTCGTATATCTCCTGGGCGAATCAGGGCAAGCGATTGCTCGAACCCGAGGATATTCGTTTTCTGGCAAGCAACGCCAACGCCGCGATCGCGGACGCGCGTAACACCACCGGAGTTTTTGGTTCCACCCTGGTGTATTCGCGGGAGGCCATGCAATGCCAAGCCGAACATGCCGTTCCCAACCGCGACATCAAAGAGCGGATCGATGAGCAGGCTGCGTCCGTAGATAAATGGCCCGTTCCGATTCTTTCCGTCACCCGTGTGGAATGGCTTCCGCAGGTGGACTCGGATCTTCTTATTTTCCGGACACCTTCCCACTTGGCGCCCCAGGAAACAGCATATATTGCCAAGCTCATTCGGAAGGGATAACCTGTCGCTATTTTCGGAAGTCCGGCGGGTGGGATCGATCCAGAACTCGCCCAGCTTGGCGATTTCAGCGCGAGTGACGGCCCGGTTGAAGATCAGGCCAGGATACGTTTGGCCAAGCTAGCGGTCGGGTCATTGGGGAGTGTCATCGGCGGCATCGCGCCGTCGAGTTCCGTCAGTTTCTGGACACGGTCGACGCTGTGACGCCCGCCGAATTGGACGTGCATTTGATTCTGGACAACTATGGCACACACAAGACCCCGTTGATCCACCGCTGGCTGGTGCGCCATCCTCGCTACCATTTGCACTTTACCCCCACCGGGTCGTCCTGGATCAACCTGGTCGAGCGTTGGTTCGCCACCCTGCAAGAACGGCAACTCCCACTGTCCGTCGCAGCCGGCACGTATCCGGGGGCGCTACACAACCCCGCCTTGGACTAAACGGTTTCACGGTCCGCAGCCGCTTTGCGAGACTTTGAGAATACCTATGGGTGCCGGTGGCGCGCTGGCGATCACGGTGATCGAGACGTCCTTCGGGACTCTGTTGGTGGTGACGGTTGGCCTCGCGGCGCTAGCGGCGGCGGGCTTTCTGACAACAATGCTGGCTGCAATAGCGCTGGCCACGGTCAGAATGACGACAGAGATTAAACACCGCACCGCAGGGAGGGAAGTGGCAAACACGCTGGCGAAAAACGGTGGAACACGCAACCGGCACCGGTATGGAGAGAGCACTGGACAACCGACACCGATCATGGCAGGATGACTCGCGCTGCGTCGCTGGTCCTTGGATTTGATCGGGGCCACCAATGAAAAACCCCGGTTGCGCAAACAACCGGGGTTCTCCTCCTGCCACCTCCAGGAACTCATCCTACCAAATCCCGCTGTTCCCGTACGCGTCTGCGGCGATGATACTCAAAGCCCAAACCGCCTGCGGTGATGATGATGACTCACTCTCAAACACCGGCCTGTGTTCAGATTTCTACGTTTCTACGTGAGTGCCTACACAGAAAGCAACGAGTTGGCGTCAAAGGGCCATTTCGCCGGGGCGGGGAGCATCCGTTGTATAGTACTGTTTTGGTTGCCTGGTCGTTGATGGTTAGCTCTCCGGCGGCCAGTCCTGGAAGCACCCGACGCGAGCTTTTTTCAAGGACAAGGGAGATTCGGTGGTCAATTGTCCTGCTTCTTGGCGTGGTGAGCGGGGACCTGACCTTTGTCGGTGTGGGCCTTCAACATGCGCAGGCTAGCCAAGGCCTTTTGGTTCTTAGGGTCAATCCTGAGCGCCTCTTGGAGCTCCCGCTCAGCCTCGGCGAAATGCCCACCTGCGGCCAGGGCCAAGCCTAAATTGGCATGGGCTTGAGCGAATTGGGGGTCGTTCTGGATTGCCTCCTGAAACAATTGAATGGCCGCGCGACTGTTTCCAATCCGGCCATAGAGTGTGCCAAGGTTGCTCTTCGCCTCCGCAAACGTGGGATTGAGCGCTATCGCCGATTTGAATTCCTTTTCCGCCTCATCGACCCTCCCTTCCACCATATAAAGGGTTCCCAATTGGTTATGGGATTCCGCCACGTTAGGCCCTAGCTGGATCGCCTTTTCAAGTTCCTGTTTCTCCCCCTGCCTGTCTCCAAGCTGCGCAAGTGCCAGCGAGAGGTCATAATGCACGCCGGGATCTTTAGGATTAACTCTGATGGCCTCGCGGTAGGTTTCTGCAGCGCCTCGCGGATCACCCTTGCGGAGGAAATCATCTCCTTTTATGCGGAGCAGGTCAGACGTCCGGTCTTTCTGGGTCCAGTCCCGAGCCTGTTGATAGGCTTGGGTCTCGTCTTTGGAACGCTGAAGTTGCCTCTGCTTGGCGTAAATTAGGCTGAGCTCGAAATGGGCTTTTGGAGCGTGAGGATCCAGCTTTTCCGCAGCCTCCAATTGGCGAGTCGCCGCATTGGTATCCCCGGTCCGGGCGAAGACAATCCCTAGGTTGCATCGCGCCTCGTAGCTGTCAGGTTTCAGTTCAACGGCTCGCCGCAAATGTTCCGCTGCCTTCGCGAGGTCCCCCTGTGCCCGGTAAGCTTGCCCTAACACAAGGTGACCCTCGTAGTCCCCTGGCGCGCGGCGTGTATAGTCCTGGACGATGGGAATGGCGGCAGTATCTTCGCCCATTTCAAGTAGCGCCTTGGCCAGTGATAGCCGGGCGGCGTCAAAGCTGGCGTCGAGCCGCAGCGTTTGCTCATACTCGACCGTGGCCTCCTTGTCCCGCGAGTGCTGGCCATAGGCGTTGCCGAGATTGAAATGCGCTTCTGCGGAATCAGGAAACGCAGCCACCAGCTTGCGAAGCTCTACGACGGCCTCATCGGCATGTCCCATCTCATCTTGAACAGCTCCAAGCGCTAATCGGGCAGAAAACTCCAGTTCTTTAGGCGGACCCGAGGCCAGCGCTTGCCGCAAATAGTAAACCTCACTCGTGTATTTCCCCTGGGAGTGAAAGACCCTAGCCAAGTTGAATGCTGCACGGGGAGAGTGCGGATCGATTCGCAGCGCGGCTTTGAATTGCTCTGTCGCCGCCTCGAGGTCCCCTTGAGACTGAAGCGCCAACCCCAGGGCGTCGCGCGCGGCAAAATAATCCGGTTTCTCTTGAACGACGAGCCGCAGTTCACTTGCAGCCCGCTTCTGCTCACCCGTCGCACCCAGTGCGAGCCCCAGGTTGTAATGGGTTTCCCGAGATTTAGGATCCAGCCGGAGAGCGGCTTCGAAGGCAGAAATAGCACAGGAGTATTGTTTCCCTTGCGCCAAGCGAAGGCCAAGGGAATTGAATCCCTCAAACGTGGGATGAATTGTAGCTTCTTTCAGTAGCCCCGAAAGCTCCTGCGAGCCTTCAATCGTTGCCTGGCAGGATTTGGGTAGAGAAAAGTGCGGTGACAGTTGCTCTGGAGCGTCCTGGCTAACTTGCGGGCTTCCCCAGGCAACCGTCCCCTGAATCACACTTAACGTTGCGAAGGCGCTTCCCAGAACAACTCGAGACCAACTGTTCTGGGAAGCCGCCCTTTTCACCTCTCGCAATGTCCTTCCGTTCTTCCCGAACACCTCCAAGCCTATTGCCAATGGCTGGGAGGCTCAGAAATAGAACTTCAAGCCAAACTGGATCTGCCTCTCCGTGTTGCGCGTGCAGCCAGCTATGCCGAAGTTCGGGTCTTGGACGGTGGAATCCAGACACCCACCCAGGACGGGATGGTTGAGCGAGTTGAAGAACTCTGCCCGGAATTGAAGCCGTGTGACCTCAGTGAGCGGAAGCGGGAAATCCCTGAAGACAGAGAGATCCAAGTTGGACGCTTTCCCCAGGCTGTTGGCGTTTCGCCCCAGGTCGCCAAAGGTGTAGGCCGCGGGGACTTGGTACGAGGAAGTGTCAATGTAATTCTGCCAAGTCCGGTTCGACGGAATCGGCGGGCCCACGATGTTCGGGCGCTCGTCGTTGCCTCCAATATTGGCGATGTCACCGCTGACGGCGAGGGTGAAAGGCTCTCCAGACCTTATCGTGAAAATCCCGTTGAGCGCCCAGTTGCCGATCACCGCGTCCAACCCCTTGCTTCCGCTTGAGAACCTCATGCCCTTGCCGAAGGGGAGGTCGTAGGTCCAGTTTGCCGACAGCATCTGTGGAACGTTGAACCCTGCCACGCTCTTGTCGGCGCCTAGGCGGTAGTACTGTTGGATGCTGGCGCCTTCCGACCCGAAAAAGCCATCGCAGCCAGTGTTCATTGTCTTGGACCAAGTGTAGGAGATGATGTACGACAAACCCTTGGTGGCCGTTCTCCTCAATTTGAACTGGAAGGCGTTGTAGCTGGCCCTGCCAATGCTCTTGTCGTAGAAGGTCGGGGTGATATAAGGAAAAGGCTCGCGAGGGGCAATGTCACCTGGGCCCGGAGTTCTTGCAACGTTCCCGATTCCTCCGCTGTCCAACCGAGAATCATGTGACCCTACATAGTCGGCTTCCAAGATCGTGGAAACACCGAACGATTGTTGGACACCTGTATTCCACTGCTCGGAGTAAGCGTTCTGTATTCTGGGGTCCGTCATCCAATTCACCTGACTGAACGGATTGGGGGCCGGTAACTGAACAGCCCCAGAACCTGAATGGAACGGATCCTGCCAAGTGGTATTGGGCAACGAAGTGGTCGAGGTTGGGTAGTTAAGGTTTTGGGAGATGAGTTCCCCAAGGGAAGGCCAATTTCCTTCGTAGTTCTGAGCCATCTGCCCAGTCGCTGACCAGAGGTCAAAGAACTTTCCAGCCGCCGCCCGGACCACCGTGCTCGGACGCAGGTGGTAGGCGAGTCCCAATCTCGGGCCCCAGTTGTCATAGCTGTTGTGCAAGATGGCATGGTTCGAGAAGGGGGTCACAATGACGTTCGCAGGCAGGGTGCCGCCCGGAATGCAGGGAGCGCCCACGCCCGCGGCCGCGTTGCAGGCGGGCGGAACATTGGCCAGAATATACACCCCTTTGTCCAAGTCTGTGTTCCCCACGAACTGGTTCCCGGTCTTTGCGTCGCCATAGATCTGCCTTAGCATAAGGTCGTATCGCAAGCCGATGTTGACGGTCAGCTTGCCAAAGGCCTTCCAGGAGTCCTGGATATACAACCCGTCACACCAACCGCCGTGCGTCGTCTGACGCGTATTGCGGCGCTGAGCGCTGTCCGGAACTCCCAGCAGGAAAGAGGCCAGCCCAGCTCCGGTTCCTGCCGGAGATTCTAAGTTCGAGGTCTGCGGGGTACTGAAGGAATCGTCAACAGAAAGATTCCAGGCATCTAAGTTGTTAGCAGAAAAATCAGCACCCATCTGGATGGTATGGCGGCGGTGAACCATGGTGAAGTCGCCCCTCCCTTCGTAAATGTCAGAAATCTGATTCCCTGTCCAACCGTTGCTTGGCCTGGTATTGAATCCCGAAATGAGTACGCTAGGGTTAAAGAAATAACCTTCTGTGAAGTTTGCGGCAAAGTTGGGCGAAAACCCGACCTGTGACCACAGGTTAGGCGGCACGCCGTCATTAGGGACTTCGTTGTCCACAACACCGACCCGCGCGAAGCCACCACTGAGAACCTTGGACCCGTCGCTGAAGGCATGAGTGATTGTTCCAGCGGCCTGGTAGCCATGGAAGTAATTCCACAGCCTCGTGCCGGGCCAGCCATCCGCCATCTGATCCGGCTGGTCGAATCCCGTGTATCGCGCCCAAGCACTGGTCTGCGTGGTGAACTGGTGGTCGAGGCGCAGCGAGCCCGCTTCCTGTGGGATGAAGTTCGGAGTGGAGTCAATCGCATTGTAGCCCACTACGCCGGTGTTAATGGGGGTCGGCAAAGCAGCCTGAACGAACTTCACCAGATTCTGGTCGATCATGCTAGCGGGAATCTTGTTGCAGGGGGTGCCCGCCGCCTGAATGCCGTTCACGGCCGGTAGGGCATTGCCGGATGCGTCGCACATAAAGGGGCTGCGCGTGTATTCGCCGGGATGGGCCGGATCAGGCGCGGTCGAAAACGGATTGTAGATCTGCGTGCCAGTGAGAGCGCTCAAGTCCCCTGTCAGCTCCGCAGGAGTGACGACGTTCAACAGAGTGGAACTGGACTTGACACTACGGAAGCCCTCAAACGATATAAAGAACCAAGTCTTGGCTGCTCCGCTACGGAAGTGGCTGGGGAGGAGCGGCCCGCCAAAGACTCCGCCAAACTGGTTCTGTTTGTAGGGAATGGTGTTCGCGAAGAAGAAGTTGCGCGAGTCTAAGTCGTTGTTTCGGAGAAACTCCCACACGTCGCCGTGATACTGGTTTGTCCCCCCTCTCGTTGCCACGTTGATGAGTCCACCCACGGCTCCGCCATACTGCGAAGTATCGTTGTGGGACTGGACCTTAAACTCCTGAATGCCATCGATAATGGGTGTTGCACCGACGATGCTCATGTTCGTAATCTGGTCCATGAATCCATCCAGCAGGAACAGGTTGCAGCGGTTGCACTGCCCATTTACGGAGGGATAGGTGAACGAGCCGATTGTATTGCCTGCCCATATGCCTCCCCCAGCCGCATTCTGAGCTGTGTTGATCGGAGATATGCCCGGCGTCAGGGTGAGGAGTTCAAGGAAATTCCGTCCGTTCAGGGGCAGATCGTTCACTTCCGTCGCCGCAATCGCCGTGCCCAGTTCTGCCGTGGAAGCCTCCACGTGCATCGACGCGCCTGACACGGTAACTTCTTGCACGTTCGGGCCGATGGTTAAAGTGAAGTTGTGTGTTTCTGTCTGGTCGACATTCAGCGTGAAGGCTCCCTCCTTCGAAGTAGCAAAACCTTGCGCGCTGACCTGGATTGTGTAATTGCCAGGGAGAACCTCCGGAAACACGTAGCTTCCCGTTGCGTTAGCTATGGCTACGCGCTCCCCACTAGTCGCGAGGCTCTGCAAGACCACCTTCGCTCCTGGAATGACGGCTCCACTGGCGTCCGCGATCGTGCCGTTGATCGCTCCCGTTGAACCCTGGCCGAATGCGGTGGGCGCATTCACAAGGAAAACAGTAAACAAGGTCAGCCCTGCCGCAATTACGCTTAGGCGGCAAACGAGATGACCTGGGGTTTTGTTAAAAGAGCATTTCATTGTCGTTTATCTCCTTTTTCCATAAGAATCCTTGGGCCTTTTGAGACACCACCATCTGGCAGTGCACTCCCCAAGTTTCCCGGTGGTTTTCTGTCGTGGTTATTAAAAGGGCACCACGGGGCGCCAATTGACCAATACCCGACGCAGACGCAGTTGAAGCAAAAAAACGATGATATGTATACGCCTTTACGAGCGCCATGTGGATCTGTTCCAACATTCAGATTCTGGCCGTTGTTTCTGCGGTCGCTGGTAGTCAAATGAGCCGTCGACCGCAAGGTCTAGCGCTCCGATCCAGTGGGTCCACATGTTTGCAACACATCCTGTTTGCAATACTTCCTTACTCCAAGACTCACAACTGACCACCGCTAGCTGTTTACCACGCGAAAAGAGCTTTGTCAAGAATAATTTTACCGTTACAATAGTTTTTTACGTGTTGTATACAAGCTCTATTATATCAACATGATAGCCAAACCTACTGATGATATGTAACGTTCCTGTAAGTCAACAGAAATAACCGTTGCGCATCGTTTTGGAAATGTATATACTCTTGGCCGTCGCGAACTCCGAATGGGTAGGGAGCTTATCGATGAAGAAGTCAACTTCGTACACTATGCGAGACGTGGCCAGGCTTGCACGCGTTTCAGTGACCACCGTTTCTACGATTGTAAATGGAAGAAGGGGCGTAAGCCCGGAGTTGACCCGGCGTGTCGAGGACGCGATGGCGACTCTGGACTTTCATCCCAACGAAGTGGCGCGCAGCCTCAAGGTCAACCGTACATTCACCATCGGCATGGTCGTCCCGGATGTTTCTAACCTTTTTTTCAACGATATATTTCGGGGAGTTGAAACCAAGGCCCGCCGACACGGTTTCTCAGTTGTGCTGTGTGACTCACATGAAGACCCGGTTCAGGAGCGAGATCTGCTCACCATGCTCGTTCGCCGACGCGTGGATGGTATATTGCTAGCCTCCGCGCAAGCGAGCTTGGCGGAGAGCAGGCTGGCTGGGCGGCGACCCCCAATCGTTTGCTTTGACCGCGAGCCCAGAGAATTCAACGGCAGGGTTATAGTGGTTGACAACGTGCTCGCAAGTTGTCAGGCCGCCCGCCACCTGATTGAGTTGGGCCACGAATCCATCGCAATCATTGTCGGCCCGGAGACGACTTTGACCGGTTCCGGACGTCTTCAGGGCTTCTGCAAGGCGCTCCAGGAAGCACATCTTCCGCTGCGCGAGGAGTACGTTCGACCTGGTGGTTTTTCAATGGAGGGCGGATATCGCGCGGCGTTGGAATTCCTTCAGCTTCCGAATCCGCCCACGGCCATCCTTGTTTGCAACAACCGAATGACCCTGGGCGTAATGCGTGCTCTCAAGGATCTCGGTCTGATCTGTCCCCAAGACGTAAGCGTGTGCGGCTTCGACGACTTTGATTGGTCTGAACTCTTCAGTCCGAGGCTAACGGTAGTCGTCCAGCCGTCTTACGAAATGGGCGAGTTGGCTACAGAAATGTTGTTGCAGGTGATCGAGGCTCCGGATCAATGTCCCAAGAGCGGCGACGGAAATCGGGTAGTCCTAAAGGCGGAACTGCGCGTGCGTGAGTCGACCGCCCCACTTGCGCGTCGCTCCGTCCGCCCCCAGCAGAACTCGATCCCGCTAATTCCCAGGTCGTCCGCAGCCACAGAACCCGCAGCATCGCGACCCCCGGAACAGTCATCGGTCGTGGAAGGCCAAATTCCTCGGCTTGGCGACGCATCTGGGTCAAGAGGCGGGCGGTAGCCAGGGGATCTTAGGTTTTGCCGGTGCGAAGCCAGTGTCCTTACTCAGCATCACCACGGCTCAATGCCACCCCGCGTGGACAAAGACGACCCAAACCAACCACAGACTCGGAGGATCGCCTGCGCATACCATTTTTCTTTCATTTAAAAGACCGAATTCTATGAATAAAATGCCGCTTGTCAGTG
This sequence comes from Acidobacteria bacterium UBA7540, assembly GCA_002478145.1. The sequence goes on along the minus strand of DLMI01000050.1, from coordinate 18,325 downwards.
GGAAACGATTTCGAGCTATGGGACCCAGCCAATGATTCAGTCCAAGTACTTTGAAGTTTATCAAGTTGGTTCTACCCGCGAAACCCTGGGCCGGACTATAACCGAAACCGACATCGTGCTGCACGCGGGGCAAAGCGGCGATTTCTATCCGCATCATATGGACGCCGAATGGTGCAAGGGACAGGAAATTGGGCGACGCATCGCCCACGGCACTCTGGTTTTCACCGTTGCCGTGGGTCTCAGTGCGGGTGATGTTAATCCTCAGACCTTCACTTACGGATACGACCGGCTGCGTTTCATCAAGCCCGTTTTCATCGGCGACACGCTTCGCGTCAGGGTCGCGCTCAAGGAAAAACGCGACTCCCCCAAACGCCGCGACCACGGTTTCGTCATCGAACTGCTTGAAGCTATTAACCAACAAAACGGGATTGTAATGGTGTGCGAACATCTGCTCATGGTGAAGCGGAAAAAGTGCTGAGCAAGAACCCTGTGCTGCGCCCTTGACGAGGGGACGGTGGGTTACTCAATGATGCCAGAGAACAAATACTTCGATCTTCTCGCCTGTCATGTTGCGTGTTCCGTGCTCATGGCTCTAGGCGTAATTGTCTTCTCTGGGACGACAAACGCGTCCTCACCGCAGGCACACGAACCCAGCCCACGGAAGAAACAACCTCTGCCCCCGGCGTGTCAGAATCTAGGCAAGTTAAACCAACGTGTGGGCGACCTCCTAACGGTCGTGGCGCGTCATGCCACTGCGGAAGCTTACAATGCGCTCGGGGTTCTTTTTGCGGAAGGGGACGAACTGAACTGTGCGATTCCGGCTTTTGAGGAAGCCCTGCGCCTTGATGAGCAGGACTGGCGTGCCCGCTACAACCTTGCTTTGGCGTTAATCAAAAAAGGTGAAGAGAAAAAGGCCGCCGATCATTTCCACATTCTGATCCAACAAAAGCCTGACTCACCGGACGCTCACAATGCACTGGGCAGCCTTTTGCAGCAGCAGGGAGAGCTGGAGGCAGCGGTGGAAGAATTCAAGGCAGCGCTCAAATGCGACCCCACATTTGCAGTGGCCGCTCTGAATCTCGGACAGGTCCTGATTGACCAGAAGCGGTACACCGCCGCTATAGTGTGTTTACAGGATGTACTCAAATCGTCGTCGCCCCCGGATCTGAAGCCTCAGCTTCAAACGACGCTCGCGGTGGCTTATGCGGAGAACGGGCAGTCGGATCAGGCGATTGGAACCCTCGAGAAGGTGATCAAGGCCCATCCCGACGATGCCGAGGCATACTTCAATTTGGGGACAGTGTATGCAAAGCAGGGGCCACCTCTCGGATGCCAAAAGGCGATAGCCAACTTCAAGGAGGCTGTGCGGATTGACCCCCATTACGATGCGGCGCGCTATTCGGTGGCCAAGGTACTAGTACAGCTTGGCAAGTTCTCGGACGCCGTATCATACCTGAGCGAGTACACCCACCGTCAGCCCAACGACGCGGAGGGCTTTCATCTGCTGGGGTCTGCCTACACAGGACTGACCCAACTCCCGAAGGCTGTCGAGACATTGGAGCGCGCAAGAGAGCTGAAACCTGACGATTACGAAATACGTTACGACCTCGGGTCGGCTTTGGCGAAGACAGGGAAAACGAATGAGGCCATCGAACAACTCGTCGCGGCCGGGAAAATAAACCCCCATTTCGCCGATGCCCATTACCAACTTGCTCTTCAACTGCGGAAGCAGGGGGACGTAACACGCTCGAAGCAAGAGATGCAGACATTCCAGGGACTGAAAAACCAGGCGAACGAGGAGAGTTCCGCCGGCGACCTCAATAACGAAGGTAACCGGCTCCTGCAAGAGGGTAAGGTGCGCGAAGCTGCTGAGGCCTATCGAAAGGCTGTCCAACTCGACCCAAACAATGCCCAGTGGCAATACAATCTCTCGCTGGCGCTCACCAAGCTAGGGGACAAAGAAGGTGAGAAAGGGGCTTTGGAGAAGGCCCTTCAACTTGACCCCAACCTGGCAACCGCGCACAACGACCTCGGCCTCGTGTATTCGTCAGAAGGCAAGATGAACGAAGCCGAGAGGGAATTTCGTGCGGCGCTCGAGATTGACCCGAAATTTGCAGAGGCCCAGAACAACCTTGGTGTCGTGTACAGTCAGCAAGGGAAGGACTCTGAAGCAAGTGCGCTCTTCCGCCAAGTGACGGAGAGCGGTCCCACCTATGCCAGAGCTTTCGTTAACCTGGGCCTGCTCATGGCCCGGCAGGGAGATTTCCCTGCCGCGAAGGAACAGATCCAACGGGCGTTGAAAATCTCCCCGAATGACGTCGGTGCTTTAACCGCCCTCGGGACGGTCGAGGGCAAGACGAACCATCACCAAGAGAGTATCCAGGCTTTTCGACAAGTGGTATCGCTGCGTCCCGAGTCTTCCGATGCTCACTTGAATCTGGGCATTGCCTTGGCGGACCAGTATGACTTACAAGGAGCGCTGAGGGAGTTTTCGGAGGCCATCCGTGTGGCGCCAAATTATGCCCCAGCCTATTACAACAAGGGCCGAGTGCTGTACGACCTCGACCACAAACAAGAGGCGCTTCCTTTCCTCGATACGGCATGCCGGTTGCAGCCTAACTACCCTCGCGCGCTCTACCTCCTTGCCCTGGCTCTGGGCGCGTCGCCGCGTGCCACGGAGGCGCTGGACAGACTCGTCACGATCGATCCCCAAAACGCTGACGCCCATTATTTGCTAGGCCAAAACCTGATGCGCGCGGGTAAGACCCAGGAGGCGATTGAACATTGGGAAAAGGCGGTCAGCTTGGATCCTCAGAATCTGTCTTGCCTATACAACCTAGCTCGCACCCTTGCCAAGGCGAATGATCCGCAAGCCAGGGCCTACATGGAGCGCTTCCAGGCGCTTCAAAAGACCCAGCAATTGACGGACAGAGTGCAGACGCTTAACAATTTTGCCTTGGAGGCGGCCAACGCTCATAATTGGCCCCAGGCGGTCGAGCAGCTACAAGAATCCATTAAGACTTGTGGACAATGCAAACAGCTCCCCGTCCTGCATCGAAACCTGGGGCTTATCTTTGCTCGTCAGGGCGATATCCAAGCAAGCCAACACGAGCTCGAGACAGCGTTGCAGATCGATCCCAATGACTCCGATGCACAAAAAGCCCTCGAGGTATTGCGCGCTGTCCCACCACCAAGTAACTCCTCCCCGAAGTAACCTCAAGATCGCCAGGAACCCAGTTTAGTCACGGTCATCGGTTCACCGCAACACTCCCCCTGAATCTTGCCGCCCATCCAGGCGCGTTTGAAAAGCTCGACGCCAGGCTCCACCGACGCATTTCTGTTCTTGAGAAATATACCACCGCATTAATATCTCATTGGCGGAGGTATTGTCGAAGCAAAGAGTCCATTCCGGAGGAATTCGATTGAAAGCAGGGATTTTCGGCAGTAAAAGTGAAACCCGTCCAATACGTCCGCCTGCCGGCCTTGCGGCGGATCACCCCGCAGGGCGAGGTAAGGCTTCCACAAGTCGCTGCAGATAAAAGCGATCTGTGCCGACCGTGCGGGACCGAAAAACGGGAAAACCGCAGCAGCGTCTTCACAGTGCGTTCTTTTCCTACCCACAGCCCGCCGTGGCGGGTCGGCGGTGGGCGTCGATTTGGCAGGCCACCGTCAGTCAGCGATGCCCCTTGAGTCACAGCACTCCGTCGATCCGCAAGCTGCCAATCCTCCATGGCAGCCGGGTAGCATACCAACACTTCATAGTCGCTTGGCCCTGGGGTATCCAATTGCCACGTGATCGTACCATACCCTTCGCTCCAGACCACTACAGCGCCTATTTCCGCGTAACGCACCTTTTCCAGGCTCGCGGCTTGTGGTGCATACAGTCTAACGACTCGCGAGCAGTCCATTGGTAGCCGCAACCGATTCGGGATCGCCTGGTTGCTGGCAGTGGCGGTCTCACCGCAGGATACCGAACCAAGGGCGATGGGCCAACCGTCCCTGCCAACCCTGCAGCCCCAAACTTCCAGAATTCCTGTCGGTCCATGAGGTTCCTCCCGAAAGAGTTCCGCGTGCGCCAGCACGTACCGGCGTTCTTCGCTATTGATAGGGCTCTACATCTCGCAGGGTTTTCATCAAACCCTTAAACAAGGGCGAGGGTCAGCGCGACACCCAATGTGCTCGAAACACATACGCACCGGCGCCCACTTCGTACACCGCCGCGTCGCGTACTAATCGCAGAAATTGAACTCCGGCTGAACGCGTAGCAGGCCCGCCAGATTCGGTTCCCGTCTCCGCTCTTTCGGCCGGAACATAAATGGTTGCACTGGTGTTGGCAGGAACGACGGCGCAAAGCGTGAATTAGCCGTCAGAATATGTCCACTCACTCTCGATCGTTCCGTGGACCGGCTGATAGCTGCCCCGCGCCGACATCAGCCCAGTCGGCACATCCGGCTGCGGCGCCAGAATGAACTTCCGAAAACCGGGACCCGCCGGGTCGGGCCGGGTGCCCGGCACCGACTGATACAACCACATGCTCACCGGCCCGCCGCAGGACGGCATCTGAGTCCCACCTTCGTGCCAATCCTCGGACAGCACGCCATCGTGCATGAGAGTCGCCCAACTCGGATAGTCGTGCCGATTCACCATCCGATTGGCGAGATCTGCGCGACGCACCTCGGTGGGCGTTCCCAGCAAGAACGGCGGACCGGCGAATCCCACCCCGACATGATCGTTGCGTGCGTGGATGGGATCGATCAATCGTGCCAGAACCAACCCGCCCCGATCCTCGGGCGCAATGCCCAGTGCGAACGGCAGCACCATTGCCGTCTGCTGGTCTGCCCGGTCTCCATAGGTGCCCGTATCGGCTTGGAAGAAAGCCGCGTTGTAGCGATCGGCTACGTCCCTGGCGACCGCCGCGTACGCCGCCTTAGCCACCGTCAACGGCTCCATCATCGCTGGCACATTCCCATCCCGAAATTGATCCGCTAACACCACGTCCATCTCTGCCCACACCGCCAGCATCGGCTGATAGCCCCGTTCCCCTTCGTAGGCCGGCAGCGCCTCCTGTTTCCGGCTCTCGATGATTGTGGCATCCTGATCGACTGTGGCGATCCGCTGCCCCGCACACCGTGATCCCAACTCCTGCACCAAGCTATGGTTCACCCGCCCGGGACCCTGCAACTCGACGCTCTCCTCGGGAATATAGGCGTTATCATCCGGCGCACACATCCGCTTCGCCTCCTCAATCTTTGGCTCGTCGTGAAACTGATAGAGAAATTCCAGCGCCGCCCGCGGCGAGGGAAAATCATGCCCCGGCAACTTGCTCAGCGCCGCGTCTTCCCGCAACCGCTCCAGGTCCTCCACACACTCCCCTCCCACCGCGTTCAACACCACCAAACCTTCCACGTAGGTGGCTTCGCTATAGCCCCGCTCTCGCTGCTTGATATGCACATGTTCCTGAATCGCAGCCGGCAGGCCCAGCGACCAAAAGGCCCGCATCACCAGCGGCACTCCTCCCAACGCCGTCAACTCTTCCCCTAACGGCTTGGGGGCAATTTGAAAAAACATCGGCAATTCCGTGGGTGAGTGTTTTCTGGGTTTCTCCATGTGGCGAGTGTAACGGCGTTCCACACCTGAAGGTGAAATTCTCTTACTCCCTGCAAAATCTGCCGAACTTCTAACCCCGCCTCTGCCAACGCATTCAGCGCCTCTGACACTACCTTCCCCGCCGGACCCGGTCTGTTATCGGCGGATTATGATGTTTGCGGGTCGTGGAACGTTACAGAGGATCATGAAGCTTAGCTATAGTATTGACATAAGAGCACTTATTCACAATGTATACGTAAATGCTGTAACGGTAAATTTTTTTTCTTGACAAAGCTCTTTTCGCGTGGTAAACAGGCGCCGATAGCAAGTTGTGACTCTTGAAGTAAGGAAGTATTGCAAATAGGATCTGTTGCAAACGTCTGAAACCGCTGGATCGCAGCGCTAGATCCTGCGGTCGGCGGCTTATTTCACTACCAGCAATCGTATGTACAACGGCCAGAATCTGAATTTTGCAACACATCTGATTTGGGAGGAAGTAACTCAAATGGCAAAAGCAGAGGATCGAACCTCAGCAGCTCCAAAAGGCGCGCGTTATCGTGAGAGAACCAACCCTGACGACTTGAAGGCTCACGCTGGTAACAGAAACCTGAATGCTCCAGCGACGCTCCTGAGTTCTCTGCAATCCTTCGTACTTTTCGCCCTGGTGGTCGTTTGGTGCATGCACACATCGAGCCTTCTTGCTCAAGAGCTCCCCTTTTCTGCCAGCCAGGCATACCGTGACATGCTGACAAATTTGGGTGAGAAAGTGGTCCACCCAAGCCGCATGAGCGCCGGTGGATTGTTGAAGGGGCCCCTCCCGGCGGTGCCGGTGGAGCAAGTGGAAACGAACGAAGGGGTCGCCGTGGAAAGCAATCTCTGGCGCCTGGAGGTGAGCAAGAATCCCTGGAAGCTTTCGTTGCTGAACAAAGCAACCCAGGCGGTCTGGAAAATTGCTTCTGATGCATCCGGACCTTCCGGTATATGGTGGAGTAATGACCCGGCAGGTTCAGGCCCCCCTTTACAGCTTAGCCGTGTTGAGAAGGTTCAGAGAACTGGCAACCATTGGGCGATAGACTGCCGGGTCGAAGGAACCGATAAGGGGGTGACTTTGGGTCTCGACATAATCTCCCCGAACGTTATCCGCCTGTCGATTGAGGCGCCAAGTTGGGGGGGTAATGCGCGCCTGGGGATTAGCATTGCTGGGCAAGGGCCATTCTTCGGATTGGGAGAAAGGTACGAAAAAGCCAAGCTTGACGGTCTGAAAGTTAAGCTTCATATAGAAGATAACTATGACTCGAGTATAACTCCGGGGCATAACTGGACGTATGTCCCAGTTCCGTTTCTGCTCAATCCTCGCGGCCTCGGCTTGTATGTCGACACGGCACGAATCAGCACATTCGATCTGACCTCAGCGGCATCGCAAAGATTTTCAGTCCAGATCAACGGCCCCTCCACGGATTGCTACTTCTTGGTTGCCGAGGGGCCCAAAGGAGTCATAACTGCTTACACAAGCCTTACAGGGCGAACACCATTGTCTCCGCCTTGGGCACTCGGAGTTTGGGTTTGCGCTCTTAAGGGTCGAGACGTGGTGGTCGATGTGGCCCGCCGACTCCGCCAACAGGGGATTCCAGCCAGTGCAATTTATCCCATGGACTTGTACGATATGCCTGGAAACATGGTAGCTCCCCAGGGGCTTGCCCCGTACTACGGTCCGCCGCGTGAGTTTGTTGAAGCACTGCACGAGTTGGGCTTCAAGGTCCTGTGGTACAAAACACCTTATGTGCTTCCGATTTTGACGCCCTACTTTTCTCCCAATCCGGACTTTGAAGAGGGGGTAAGAAAGCACTTTTTTGTGCTGACACCTGATGGGGAGCCTATCGGTCCAGACTACCCTTCGATGACCTTCGTCGCAGGCTCGCGGCAAGGGGTCGCCGCGGATCTGGACTTCACGGCTCCCGCCGCGGTGGACCGGTGGCAGAAGTGGATTCAAGTGAGCCTTAAAGACTATGACTTCGATGGCTTTATGGAAGATTACGGCGAGTACGTCAATGAAGATTACCAGTTCGCATTCGGCAAAAATGCCGGGCGGGACATGGCTAATCTCTATTCTCTTTTCTACCACAAGATTACCTTCTTGATGGTTGACCAGCTCAAGCCGGGCGCGGTGACCTTTGCGCGCTCGGGCTACGCTGGCTCTCAAGGTTACACTCGGGCTCTCTCGGCAGGTGACCAAGTGGCGAACTGGACAGTGGAGCGTGGCTTGCCCTCGGCCGTTCCAGCCGGAATCACGGCTGGCCTTTCGGGGTTTGCCGTGTGGGGGCCGGATATAGACTGTACGGGCTCCTCGAAGGAACTCTATGCGCGCTGGACTGAGTTTGGCGCCCTTACCCCCATCATGCGAACGCTCATCTGGTCCGGACGCGGCCTGGAGGACTTGGCAAAATATCCAATCGACATATGGTTTGATTCACAAACGATCGATCTTTTCAGGAAGTACGCCAAGCTCCACACATCACTCTTTCCGTACTTCTACACATACGCGACGGAGGCAGCGAAGGACGGATTGCCTATCATCCGCCACCCGATGCTCGAGTGGCCCGATGACCCACAAACTTACGACGCCGAATACCAGTACCTATTGGGTGACAGAATCCTGGTTGCACCCGTCTTGAAAGAGGGTGCCCGCACGCGTAGCCTATATCTGCCGAAGGGTTCATGGGTGGACTACTGGACGGGGAACATATTGGAAGGTGGACATCAGGTGGAGGTTCAGGCCCCATTGGAACGCATTCCAATCTTTGTAAAGGCGGGGAGCATCATTCCAATGATTAATCCCGAGACGGAGACCCTGGCGCAAGATCTGGCTGATAGCAAGTACCGCACGATTGGGAACAGCTTGATATGGCGGGTATTTGGTTCCGAGAGTCTGGGGGGCGAAAAGTTTGTACTTTACGACGGTACACAAGTTACGGTTGATCGCCAAGCGGGCCAGCTTCGTATAAACGAGGCTCAGTCGCCAGTGATCAGAGGGTACGAGGTAATTCTTCCCGCTGCGAAGGCTCCGACGTCGGTGGAACTCTCGGGCAGAAGACTCTCTACGTTAGACGATGGTGGTTACCGAGCAGGCAAAGAGGGCTGGTGGCTGAGTGCCAATGATGGAATGTTGCATGTGCTCTTCACCTCCGATAACTTCAGTTTAACCATTAGGGAGCACTGACCCACCGACCTTCAGTGGCAGATTCCGAACTTCGAGGGACGGATCCCGGCAGGAACGCAGGCCTTCATCTTGAAGGGTGGCTTGAAAGTGTCGGCGCGCATGTGAAAACGTAGAAATTTGAACGCAGGACGGTTTTCCGGGGTGGGGTTGAAAGTCAGCCTGTGGTGGCGGCTGTTTTGCCGGTTGCGGGGCGGAGGGGGACTGTGCTGCGCAAGTAAGCAAGGTGGGAGTGCGGAACCGGGTTAGCGAGCAACTCTTCGATCAAGGGGAGAAAGTAGTGCAACGAGCGGATGGGCCCGAGGGGCATGGCATCGGGGCGACGAGCGGCGTCCGCTTCGGGTGACTCACTCGGATCAGAACACAGTGCACATGAACCCGATGATAGGTCGGCATGAAAGTCAGGAGGACAAATCACATTTTTCGATCTTCGCGAAAGGACACACCGGTAAGAGGCCGGAATTTTCTAGCAGCGAAAGGATATATGACATGGACATTACTCGACGAACTGCGATGAAGGTACTGGCAGGCGTAGTCCCTGCCCTGGCGCTCGGCCGACGTCTTCGCGGCGAGACTGGGCTCGAAATTCACAAGGGCCCCTTTGAAGGGACGAAGGAATCGCTTCAGCAGTACCAGATTCCCGAGTGGTTTCGAGACGCCAAGTTTGGCATCTGGGCGCATTGGGGACCACAATCCTCAGTGGAGCAAGGCGACTGGTATGCCCGCAATATGTACATTCAGGGCAGCCGCCAGTACGACTACCACGTGGGGCACTACGGGCATCCGTCCAAGTTTGGCTACAAGGATCTCTGTCCGTTGTGGAAAGCCGCCGAGTTCGAGCCGGAGCACTTGATGGGGCTCTACAAACAGGCAGGTGCCAAATACTTCGTGAGCATGGGTGTGCATCACGACAACTTCGATCTGTGGAACTCCCGGCACACCCGCTGGAACGCGGTCAAGGTGGGACCGCATAAGGATGTCGTGGGCCTGTGGCGGGCGGCAGCCTTGAAGCACGGGCTCCGGTTCGGCGTCAGCGAACACCTGTGGAGCAGCTACAAATGGTTTGCCACAAGTCACGCGGGCGACAAGACGGGACCGCTCGCGGGCGTGCCTTACGACGGTGTGAATCCAGCCTATGCGGATCTGTACCACGACGCAAGTGTCGCAAAGTGGGCCTATGACACTCCGGAACAGTTTGGTTGGAACGATGACGGCATCCCGGACTCCTGGAAGCGCCACTGGTTTCTGCGCATTCAAGATCTAGTGGACCATTACCAGCCGGATTTGTTGTACACCGACGGAGCGTTGCCCTTTGAGCAGTACGGCTACAGCACGGCGGCCAACCTCTACAACCTGAGCGCAAAATTGCATGGTGGGCAGACGCAGGCGGTTTACACCAGCAAGCGGCCGGAAGACTGCGCGGTCGGCACCTGTGTGCTGGACTACGAACGCGGGCTGGCAAACCAGATCCGGCCCGTTCCCTGGCAAACCGACACCTGCATCGGCGATTGGCATTACAACCGCGAAGTGTACGAGCAGCATCGCTACAAATCAGCCGAGACGGTGGTGGACCTGCTCGTGGATATCGTGAGCCAGAACGGAAATTTGCTCTTGAATTTCCCCCTGCCCAACAGTGGCCGACTTGATCCTGATGAATTGAAGGTTCTCGCGGGGATCACCGACTGGATGAGAGTGAACAGCGAAGGGATCTACGGCACGCGCCCGTGGAAGATCTTTGGCGAGGGTCCCAGCACGCGTACCGGGAAGCCGGGCGGTGGGTTCAATGAAAACAAACGCCAGCCGCTCACCGTAGAGGACGTTCGTTTCACGACGAAGAGGGATACGCTGTATGCATTTGTCATGGGTTGGCCGGAGAAGGAGGTTGTGGTGCAGGCGCTGGGTACGGCAAGCCCGCAGGCACCGGGAAAGATCGTGAATGTGGAACTGCTGGGCCATCAAGGCCACCTGACCTGGACCCAAGAGGCGACGGGCCTAAGGGTGCAGTTGCCGGCGGAAAAGCCGTCGGATCATGCGGTCACGTTTAAAGTCACCTTCATATGATTAGAACACCATCCGGGGGGCTGCTCCCGCGAGTGGGGTTCATGGTGACGAATCTGGCTCTCCTGAGTCGGGCGGTCGTGCGCTTCTACGACCAGCGAGGAAATGCGGAGTCAGGAAACATACGAGACGAATCACCGGGACTGCCAGCACGAGCCGCGAGGCATCCCTGAGAGTCGCATGCCCACGGGACGCTGCTAACGGACTCCAAGTGGAGTTTCGAAATGGACAAACAACTGCTAACAAGGAGCAACGCGTCAATGAAAAAGGATGATCTGATTGTGATCACAGGAGCAGGCGGGTTCATTGCCGGAGCTCTGGTCAGATATTTCCACGATAAAGGATTCACCCGCATCCGCGCCATTGACAAGAAGCCACTTCCCGAATGGTACCAGCAGGTGCCCGGCGTTGAGACCCTCTGTCTGGACCTGAGCGAAAGGGACACTTGTGTCAGGGCCTGTGAGGGCGCCCGGGAGGTGTACAACCTTGCGGCCGACATGGGGGGCATGGGTTTTATCGAAAAATACCGAATAGACTGCCTTCGCAGCATTCTCATCAATACGAATATGATCGAGGCTGCCTACCGAGCCGGGGCGAAAAGATATTTCTTCTCCTCATCTGCCTGCGCATACAACACCGAACTGCAGAGGGACCCCCACGTGAAGGCGTTAAAGGAGTCGGATGCGTACCCCGCCATGGCTGAACGAGGCTACGGCTGGGAGAAACTCATGTCCGAGATGTTTTGCCAAGAGTACTGGGCGGAGCGAAGGTTGAGAACAGCGATTGCCCGCTTCCACAATGTGTACGGCTCTTATGGCACTTGGGACGGTGGCCGCGAAAAAGCTCCAGCGGCCATCTGCCGCAAAGTCATCGAAGCGAAGGACAGCGGTAAGCACGAGATCGTGATCTGGGGCGATGGCACTGCCACGCGCAGTTTCATGTACATCGATGACTGCGTCCGGGGCATAGACATGATCATGCACTGCGACGACTTGATTGCTACTCCCATCAACCTTGGCTCGAGTGAGCTTCTTTCCATCAACAGTTTGGTCAGCCTCGTCGAAGAGATCGCAGGGGTCAGGCTCCTACGCAAGTATGACCTTGAGGCTCCGAGGGGTGTCGCCGGCCGCAACAGCGATAACACCATGATCAAGAGGATCCTCAATTGGGAGCCTCATACGCCGGTGCAGCAAGGACTGAAGGCAACCTATGCGTGGATCGAGCAGCAATATGCTGACCGGAAGGCCGGGAGACGTACGCCCTATTGAGCAAGCATTCCCAAGTGGCAAAGGCTCATGGACCTGCAAAAAGACGCTGACCTCACCGCGCTGATCGGCAAGATTCCCTACCGAATGGCTTTGGCCGGCGGTTGGATTGACCAGCCATTCGTGTCGAAGCTCGACCCTTCTCCCCCCGGCTCCATTGTCGTGGTAGGCGTGGAACCGACCTTCCGCTTCATGGATCGATCCGGGATAGCCACCAGCACCCGCGAGGTCGCCAGGAAACTGTGGAACGGGACGTTGCCGGACAGAGATCCTCAGGACCTGGTCAGGGAATTGTACGCCTCAGAAAACGACGGCAAGCCGGAACCATCGGGATCCCAGGACATGGTCGGTCTGATTTATCCAGGTGTCAGCAGACTGGACTATGACTTTAGGTGGGAAGGCGGATTGTTCCCTGCGCATATTGAATCGAACAACGACCCTGGTGTCGCCCACTGGTTGGAAGGAGTGATCCACATCCTGCCTGTCACTCAGCGTCCCGAGGCATATAGCCCCCTAGGCGAGAAGAATCTCCATCCCGAGTGGATACAGAGGCTGGGCCAGTCAGGCAAGCAGTGCTTTGATGCGATTCTGGCCAAGGACGTCGAAAGTCTGGGCGCTTGCCTGAATGAGTGTATGAAGTGCTGGGAGGCACTTCTGCCTCACACCGTCAGGCACCCGGCCATCACCGTCGATCTGCTCCGAATTCTAAGGTACTACCAAGCCAGATATGCGGGAGCAATGTACTCCGGGTGTGGCGGGGGCTATCTGTACGTCGCCACTGAGGACATGGTACCGGGCTCTTTCCACGTTAAGGTCCGGCTTGCGAAATGACGGGGCTGGCATGAGAAACGTCGTCGTAACGGGAAGTTTTGACAACCTCGGGTCGAGGCACGTGCGCTTCCTGGAGGGAGCATCCAAGTTGGGGCGCATGCAGGTCATGATGTGGTCCGATGAGGTGGTACGCGCCCTGGAAGGAAAAACTCCTGAATTCCCTGCGCAAGAACGTCTATACCTGCTGCAAGCCATCCGCTATGTTGGCGACGTAAGGGTGGTGACGGGGCGAGTGGAGCGTGATGCCTTACCGCAGATCGATGAGCAACCGCCCGAAATTTGGGCAGTAGACGAAGCAAGTGACACTCCGCAAAAGAGGGCCTACTGCAAGTCGCGCGGCGTGCAATATCGTGTTTTGCGGGAAGAGAGCCTTGGGGGCTTCCCGCTGCCACGGTTCAGAGCCCAGAAAGAACGATCGTTGCGAAAGAAGGTAATTGTGACTGGCTGTTTTGACTGGTTTCACTCTGGGCACGTCAGTTTTTTTGAGGAGGTTTCCCAACTAGGTGACCTGTACGTCGTCGTGGGACATGATGCGAATGTTAGGTTACTCAAGGGAGAAGGCCACCCTTTGTTTCCGCAGGGCGAGCGACGTTACATGGTGCAATCGATTCGCTATGTCAAACAAGCCCTGATATCCACGGGGTGCGGCTGGATGGACGCCGAACCGGAAATCGCACTCATCAAACCGGATATCTACGCAGTGAACGAGGACGGAGACAAACCTGAGAAACGAGCGTTCTGCGAGGGGCATGGCATCCAGTATGTCGTCCTGAAAAGAATCCCCAAGGCGGGTCTCCCCCAGAGGCAGAGTACCGACTTCCGGGGATTCTGAGAAATGATGCATCCGCGGGGCAGAGCTCTTTATCCATATTGTAGGCGAGACGGTGTGATCGAGAAGCAGTCACCGAGATCGCTAACAACCATTTGGCTTCAGGAGACTAAGACTCACATATAGAGAAAATGAAATTAAGGGATGTCGCTGTCAGAGCCAAGGTATCCGTCGCCACGGTCTCGAGAGTTCTCAACGACAGTGAACTGGTGAAAAGTTCCACGCGCACTCGAGTTCTCAGACTTGTGCGCGAACTCAATTACCACCAAAACCTCCTCGCCCGGAGCCTGGCGAAAGGCGAGAACCGCTGCCTGGGGATGGTTGCATCCAATTTGGAAAACCCTTTTTTCCTGGACATCTTGGTGTCGCTCGAGTCAATCGCTAGGATGCGAGGGTACGATGTCGCGGTTGCAAACACGAACTACCAGCCAAGTAAACTGGTTTCTTCCGCACGTTTGATGATTGGACGACGTATTGCGGGATTGGCGCTAATTGGGACTGAAACAAATGCCGAATTATTCCACGAGCTCGAGCAAAGTGGCCTCCCCGCGGTCGTTTATGGAGCGGGCACGGCGGCGGGTAACGTTTCAACTATCAACACGAATTACCTGAACGGCATGCACAAGGTCGTGAAGTATCTTCGTTCCCTGGGCCACCGTCGCCTAGCCTTCGTGTGTCAGCGCCTGGCCGTTGGGTCTGCCCTGGAACAGAAGAAGGCTTTCCTGGACGTGATAAGGCATTTTCCCGAGGTGGAATACACTGTCGTGGCCGACGGTGATGGTCCCCAGGGAGGCCAGCAAGCCACCAGCCAGTTGTTGGCTTCAGGGTTCGGACCGACCGCAATCATCTCCGCAAATGATTACATTGCCCTGGGCGTCTTAAGGGCCCTGCGCGAGCACAGCCTCCGGGTTCCAGAGGAGGTGTCGGTCACCGGTCATGACAATATCACTTTCTCAGAGTTTGCCTATCCTGCCTTGACGACCTTAGACGTTTCAAGGAAACAGATCGGGCATATGGTCTTTGAGGCTCTGGTTGCTGATGATGGGGAGTGCCCGCGAGGGGGTAGGACGTTCCTGATTGATCCCGAATTGGTGGCGCGGGAGTCCACGGGACCTGTTCGGTCGCAATAGGAGTGTTAGACAGCGACGCCCGCTGTTGAGAAGCAGCGTTCATGCTACTGGCCTCTTGGCCATGTCAGTGCTCTTTGGTAACGCGCGAACAGGTATGCCGAGAAGCCCGCAACTGCACCACGTCACGATCGATTCTCAGTGGTTACAGACACGGCCGACTGGACTCTCCCCAGTGGCGCGCAGGGCACATAGCGAAAGGCCTCTGCGCTGTGGGCCTGCGCACCTGTTTATTTCGGCACGGCGCTGAGTACCTGGCCGAGACTCGGTTGATTATCAGGAGGTCGACGGCGCCGGTACCGAAAAACAACAGCGCGCTCGCTGGTCTGGACTAGCATGATCCAACATTGAAAGTCACGGAGCCTCCCACATGCCACAGGTGGAAGAAAATCTAACCCCGGTTCGGCCGGCCCGATTGTTCTCACCCGGTAATACCTTCCCCTTTGTTCTGGTAACGGCGCTGTTTCTGCTTTGGGGCATTCCCAACAATTTGAATGACATTCTTATCAAGCAGTTTATGAAATCCTTCGAAATCACCCGCTTCAAGGCGGGATTGATTCAATCAGCCTTCTATATGGGGTACTTTCTTCTTTCCATGCCTGCCGGGTTCCTGATGCGGAAGTATGGCTACAAAGCAGGTTTGGTGACGGGACTCTTCTTATACAGCACAGGTACGTTTCTGTTTTGGCCGGCCGCGCACGTTCGGCAGTACGGATTCTTCCTGTTGGCCTTGTTCGTAATTGCCAGCGGGTTGGCCTTTCTGGAAACCGGGGCGAACCCTTTCATCGCTACGCTGGGTGATCCACGAACCTCGGAACGGCGGCTCAACTTCTCCCAGGCGTTCAATCCCGTGGGAGCAGTCATCGGCGTGTTGGTCGGTACGGTCTTCGTCTTTTCCGGCGTCGAACTGAGTCCTCAGCAGATTGACTCCCTGAAGGCGGCGGGTAGGTTTGACCCGTACCTGCAGGCGGAGACCATGAGAGTCGTCACCCCGTATCTCGTGCTGGGGGCGATTGTCTTTGCCTGGGCGCTGCTGCTACTCGGGACCAGATTCCCCAGAATCGCTGAAGAGGTGGAATCCGAAGGCAGCCGTCAGCGCAGCCACTTGCGAAACTTGTTTCGCTACCCGCACTTTGTTCAGGGCGTGGTGGCTCAGTTCTTCTATGTCGGAGCCCAAGTGGGCACATGGAGCTACTACATTGCGTACATTCAGGATTACACCCGGGAACCGGAAAAGATTGCAGGCTACTTCCTGACCGGGACGCTTGTGGCATTTGGGGTCGGGAGGTTCACGGCTACCTATCTCATGAAGTTTGTCCAGCCAAGCAGGCTCATGGGGATTTATGGCTGCATCAACATGGGACTGGCGGGCGTGGGGATTCTGTTCCCCGGCTGGCCCGGTGTCTTTGCGGTATTCCTCACCAGTTTCTTCATGTCCCTCATGTTCCCGACCATCTTTGCGTTGGGAATCAAGGAATTGGGGCCCAACACCAAGCTGGGTGGATCCATCATCATCATGGCAATTATCGGCGGGGCGGTCTTCACCCCCATCATGGGATTCGTGTTCCAGATAAGCCATAGCATGGCCATGGCCCTGCTCGTTCCGCTGTTCTGCTACGCATTCGTCACTTATTACAGCTTCATTGGCTCGAAGGTGCGTCTTCCGGAGGTGCCGGACCTTGTCGCGCGATAGGAACCCAGAGCAAGATGCGGTCATTTGAGCGGCGCCGGTCTTGTCGGATTTATGACTGTCTTGAAACCAAGTGAAACTCGCGCCGAGATGTTCGGATACGCCGAAGGGCAGACCTTGTTTCTTGGCGTTTCTTTGCCAGTCACCCACCACGTCGCGGTGCGGCTCGTAGTTCACGGCGTTCCATTTGTACAGTTGAGAATTCCACAGGAAGGAATCATCGTGATGCGTGCCCATGCTCACGAAGTATCTCGCACCGGCTTTCTTACAGAGGCCATCAATTCTTCCGGATCCCACTTCTCGGCTTTCGAGAGCGGGATGACGTCTTTCCAGCCGTTCGTGGAGGGATGACCGAAGCGCGCGAGGTGGTCGTGGTAATCCGGCGAGCCTTGCTCATACATTTTGCGTGCATACCGGTCGCCCTCCATCGGCACAGCCTGCGGCCCCCAATGCGCCCGGATGCCGACCTTCGCATCGCGAAACTATTCCGGGCACGAATAATTCGTCAGTGAATCCATTGATCCCGAAGATTTGCCGGGCGCGCGTGCTCGGCCGCGCGTACCTGCGCTTCAGCAGCTTGGATGTCCTGACGGTTTTCAAACGCCTGCTCTCATCTCGTTCCAGGAATTGGTGGCGGAATCCGGCGTTTCCGAGGCATTCGCATCCAATGCGCTCGACGCCGACCTGATTCGCCACATCTTGGGGAGAATTGGCGCTGCGTGGGAAGGGGAACACCTTGTGAGAGCCCCGAACGATTTCGGCCTTGCTCCACTATGAAATGGCAAGGCGGCACGCCCCTGACATGACGCTCTGGAGGGACCATGACGAACGAGCCTCCCACTCCGCCACGCAAAATCCCCGCTTACATGTGGATGGTGTTGGTCCTAATAGCCGGACTAAACTTCTGATATGACTACTACCACCCACTGGGATGGTTTTTTGACGTCATTATTGTGGTCGCTCTGGTAATCAAGCGGGCACGTTCATGAGGGGGAGGAATCGAGCATGTCCTCATAACCTGCTATCCGACTGTAGACAGACTGGCGCAACAGGTCCGCCAGCGGAAGCTGCGTGTTCTTCCCGCGCCGTGAGTCGGTGAGGTGTTGGGCGATGAGATCTCCTAAGCCCAGGCGCTCATCCAGTTCGCGGACCACAATCAGGCCACCGTCCGACGTGACTCGCGATCCTTGGAAATCGACTTTCAAGGAACTGTTGAAAGAAAGCTGAAATGGCTGGTTTTGTTTCTCACCCATAGGGTGCTGACCTCCTGAACATATTCAGCACGTTGAGACCCATATGAATAGAGGCGTCGGAGATCAGGAGGGACCTAATAGGCGAGGCTCAAATCGGAAATGTGGGGTAGGACTATCCGGGACAGTTCATGTAGCGGAACAGTTCCCAGGAGCGCTGTCTGCAGCAACACCTCGCCGTGCTGGATTAACTGCGAAGTGGTCCCGGCTGCAGACCAGAACTTCCCTAAAGGTCGCAGTGAAACTTATGGGCGCTGGGCACACAGAATGGATTGGGAATGAAAAGTCGGCTTCCCGTCTAGTAAGTGCCGTTCGCTCTGCAATATGGTGCCCTGTTCATTGAAATGCAATCCATTACTCCCCGGAAGTCCCCTTCGGGCAAGTTGCCGTGTCTGCTTGCGGTCACTTGGCTGTATCGTCGAACCGTTGTTGTGGCTGGAGTTTGGCAAAACCGCGAAATGGCAGAGCGGCAATG
>DLMI01000197.1 GCA_002478145.1 Acidobacteria bacterium UBA7540 | reverse complement strand
TGCTGGTATCGCTCCCACTCCAGTTTCCAGCCGGGATTGAGAATTCCGTCGCGGGGCGGCACTTCGGTCCAGTCGTAGAGTCTCTGCCCCCAATAGTTCAGCCCCCAAATCTCGTCCAGCTTATCCACGCTTTGGAATTTGGCGCGAAGGTAA
This sequence comes from Acidobacteria bacterium UBA7540, assembly GCA_002478145.1. The sequence continues at coordinate 9,442 of DLMI01000197.1, read as the reverse complement.
TTGACAAACCCCACTTGCACACCGAGGTTGGCAACGCCCGCCGACGAAGTTTCGTTGTCGATTTGATAGCCGATCACCGCAGGGTTGTCCTTGTAGTGCTGGGCGATTTTGCGAATCACGCGCTCGCAGTAGTAGCGATAGGTGGGATTCGACAGGTCGGTATTCTGACGCAAGCCATAGGTGATGGTCTTGCCGTCCAGCCGGGTGACGACGATTTCCGGATGCTTCTTGTAGAGCCACGCCGGAATGGAGTAGGTCGGCGTCCCCATGATGACCTTGATCCCGGCCTTGTGCATGCGCTCCACCACGCGGTCCATCCACGCGAATTCGAAGCGGCCGTCTTCCGGTTCCCACAAACCCCAACTGGACTCGCCCATGCGAACCACCGTGAGGCCAGCCTGCTGCATCAGTTGGGCATCCTGCTCCAGCCGCTCATAAGGCATGTACTCCGTGTAGTACGCAGCGCCGTAAAGGATGCTCTCCATCTCGTTGGGGGCGAAAGCCGGCTTGGCTTGAGACCATGCAGTGTTGGGGGCTAGGAACAAAAAAATGGCGGCCATGGCGGGAATTAAGCTTTGCAGAATTCGCTTCATTTCAACCTTCCTCCATCGAATTATTGAAAGCAACGGGCCAGGTTTCGTAATTCTACGCTCAATAAGCGCCTACGGCGATTTTAGATTTTGGATTTTAGATTTTAGATTTTGGATTGTACGAACCTACCACCTGCTGATCCCATGCGGCGCGCGGCAGACGGAATGCTGAAGGTGGCAAGTAGTGTTCTCCTCACCTATCAAATACTGCCTACTGAACTCTTGACCGCCGACTGTCGACTGTCGACTTGTCGGGCAGCATTGCGAATCTCAGGTATGTTCCGCCAGAGGGCGACTATTCATTAATTTCGAAATCGCCTTGCGAGCCTTCCGCCGAGCTGGGACCGACCCATACGGTAACCCGCGCCGGTTCCACCACCTCCTTCATAGCGATATTCCAGAATGCCAACTCGTCGCGGCCAATTGTGAACTCAACACGTTTCGATTCACCGGGAGCCAACGCGATTCGGCGAAAGCCCTTCATTTCACGGACCGGGCGAGCCACGCTCGTACCCTGCTCGCGAATGTAAAGCTGCACGACTTCCTCGCCGGAGCGGCCGCCCGTATTCTTCACTTCCGCCGATACGCGCAGCGGCTCGGCCTGCCCTGAGTTCAGCGCGCGGGCGCTCAGTGTTGTCTTGCTGAGCGTCAACGGGGAATAAGTGAACCGCGTGTATGACAGGCCGTAACCGAAGGGGAAGAGCGGCGAGTTCGGTTCATCGATATAGCGGGAGCGAAAGCGCTCGGCGGCGGTCCTGGGGCGATGGGTCAGGTCGATACCCTCGGCGGGCCGGCCGGTGTCGAGGGCGTTGTAGTACAGCGGTTCCTGGCCCACGGCCCGGGGAAAGCTGACGGTTAGCCTTCCGCTCGGGTTTGCGTCGCCGAACAGCGTCCGCACCAGCGCCGGGCCGGCCTGCACTCCGGGGAACCATGCTTCGATGAGCGCGCGGACGTGCGGAACAACTGGCGTCAATACCAGCGGGTGCCCATTAAAGAGGATAAGAACAATCGGACGGCCAGTAGCCGCAACCGCTTCCAGGAGTTTTTGCTGATTGCCCGGAAGATCCAAATGAGCTCTGGACCCTGCTTCCCCGCTGGAGCCGGCATCTTCGCCCAGCGCCAAGAGGACGAGGTCGGCTTGACTTGCAGCTTTTAGCGCCGCCGCGAAACCACTTTCGGAATTACCCCAAATGTCCGTCCCGCGCGCATAAGACAGCTTTATTTGACTGGCTGCGGCGCGCTCCGCCAGCGCCACGCGGAGAGTGACCACGTCTTTGGGGTTGCTTTCGGCGGTGTGCCACGGTCCGAGCATGTCTGGGGCGTCATCCGCCAAAGGCCCGATGAGCGCGATCGTCTGCACGCTGGAATTGACCGGCAGCGCGGGAGCGCCGCTCGCTATCGGTTCGTTATTCAGCAGGACAAAAGACTTTTCGGCCACGCTGCGGGCAACTTCAAGGTACTCAGGTTTGATGGCCACCGGCCGCGCTTTCTCCGGGGTGTAAGGACGATCGAATAATCCCAGCGCAAACTTAACGCGCAGAATGCGCCGCACGGCATCATCAACTGCCCCCTCAGGCACAGTGCCGGAATGAACCAGCTCGACAAGGTCCAGATAGAGTTTGGATTCCATGTCCATGTCCACGCCGGCAAGAAAAGCTTTGCGGGCAGCCGTCGGACCGTCGTTCGCAATGCCGTGCGCTATAAGCTCCTGGATGGCGGTGTAATCACTCACCACAAAGCCCGGGAACCTCCACTCGCCTTTGAGGATTTCCTTCAAGGTGAACTCATTCGCCGATGTGGGAACCCCGTTGAGAGAGTTGAAGGCGCTCATCAGGGTGACGGCGCCCGCCTCGACAGCCGCTTTGAACGGCGGTAAATAGACCTGCCGCAGCGTACGCTCCGACATGTCGACGGTGTTGTATTCACGTCCGCCTTCGGCGGCGCCGTAAGCAACGTAGTGTTTGGCGCAGGCCGCGATGGAGTCCGGAGCGTCAAGCTGCTTGCCCTGGTACCCGCGCACGTAGGCGCGCGCCATGGCCGCCCCCAGGTAGGGGTCCTCTCCAGCGCCCTCGACAATGCGGCCCCAGCGCGCATCACGCGCGATGTCCACCATGGGTGAAAACGTCCACCGGATGCCTGCGGCCGAGGCTTCCTCCGCCGCGATGCGCGACGCGCGTTCAACAAGGGCCGGGTCCCACGTGGCCGCCATTCCAAGCGGCACAGGGAATGTGGTGCGATATCCGTGAATGACGTCCAGCGCGAAAATCACCGGTATGCGCAGGCGCGATTTTCCCATCGCAACTTTCTGTAGCGCGTTGATCTCCGAGGGATTGGTGATGTTGTACAAGCTCCCGATCTCACCCCCTGCCACCGGCTCGGCCCAAGCGCCGCCACCTGTGCCGAGCCCAGTGATCCCGGCAGCCGCATCGCGTTGCACCAATTGCCCGACCTTTTCTTCCAAGCTCATCTGCTTGAGCAGCGCATCAACGCGTGCCTCAATTCGCGGATCATCAAGCGCCACAGGGGATGTCTGTCCAACAAGATGACTGGCAAAGAGGAATAGAAAAAAGGCCATCAGGCTCAAGCATGTCTTCTTATGAATCATCAAAGGTCTCCTTGGAATTCTTGCAGCACGCTGAAAAGAGATTGTGGCATGTCGTTCAAGGCGAAGCGAGTGGAAACGTCAGGTTTCAAAGGCAAAGGCGACCGTCGTCCGGTCAAAGCGAGGGACCAGCGACAAAAGAGCATGAGTGATTGAGTCATTTTTTCTGCGCCATCTCCCTGCCGCAATTTACTACTCCCCAACTCCTTGTTCAGGACTTGGCAAAGTGTCGGAGGGGCGCGCGAACCAGACGTAAAGGGTGGGGAGGAGAATGATGCTAATGAGGAGGTTGGTAATCAAGCCGCCGACATTCACGATGGCGAAAGGCCGCTGAGAATCCGAGCCAATATCGTGAGAGAGGGCCGCCGGCAGCAGGCCCAGGGTTGCAACCAACATGGTCATCATAATCGGCCGGAGACGTCGGATCGCGCCTTCCACGGCTGCCTCCATCACCGCCTGCCCACGTGCGCGGAGCTGATTGATATACTGAACCATGATTAGGCCCGTCTGCACGGAGACGCCGAATAGTGTGAGGAATCCAACTCCAGAGGAAACACTGAAGTGCGTTCCGGTAAAGAATAATGCCAGCAAACCGCCGATGGGGGCCATCCCTACGTTCAAAAGGATGAGAAGTGCCCACTTAAACGAGCCAAAGGCTGTATAGAGAATCAGCAGAATCAGCAGCAGAGTTATGGGAACGATGTACGCCAGCCTTTTGTTGGCACGTTGCTGGCTCTCGTACTCGCCCGCCCAATCCAGATGGTACCCCTGAGGGAGCTTGACCTTTTCATTCACTTCGCGGATGGCTTCCTCAACCGTGCTGCCGAGGTCACGGCCTCGTACGCTGTATCGGATGGCGATGTAGCGCGAGTTCGCCTCGCGGTAAATCATGGAGGCGCCATCTTCCACTTTGACGTCACAAAGTTGTGCCAGCGAAACACGTTCCCCCGAAGGCGCCAGGATACGTATATTCGAGATGTCTTCCACCGTCCGCCGGTAGGGTTCCTGATAGCGCACCATCAGATCGTAACGGCGCTCACCTTTCAAAATCTGGCTAACGGCTTTCCCCCCCGCGGCGGTCTCGACGGCGTCCTGTACATCCGACACGTTTATACCAAACCGGTCGGCTTTCGCGCGGTCTACGATGATGTTCACATTCGGCTGGCCCAGGACACGAAAGACCCCCAGGTCGGCGACACCCGGCACCGTCCTCATGACATTGGCAATTTCCTCGCTTTTGGCCTCAAGTAATTTCAAATCGCTACCAATCAGCTTGACGGCGAGCTCACCCTTGACTCCGCTGACTGCCTCCTCCATGTTGTCCGCGATGGGTTGGGAGAATCCCCAATCGACGCCGGGGATCTTCTCAACCTCTCGGTCCAGGGCTGCGATGAGTTCCTCTTTGTCTCCGTGGAACTGCTTGCGCCACTCCCTTCGGGGTTTAAGGTCGATGAAGTACTCGGTGTTGAAGAAGCCCGTGGCGTCGGTGCCGTCATCGGACCGGCCCACCTGCGAGACAACCTGAGTTACTTCCGGGAATCGGGCGAAGGCAATGCGCGCCTGGTCCATGATCCGTTCGCCTTCATCGGGGCCGGTGCTGGGAGCCAGCGTACCTCGGGCCCAGATGGCGCCTTCATCGAGGTGAGGCAAGAACTCGGAGCCGATCACACCGCCGAAAGCCAGGTAAAAGGTCAAGAGGAGAGCGGCCACGGCGCCGCTAACGGTCACCCAACGATGACGGATGCACCAGGGAAGGTCATGGCGATATCGCTTGGTGAGAAAGGCGAGCATCGGATTACGCCATTCGCTGGTCTGGCGGCGGAACAGGTAACTGGACAGCACCGGCGCGAGCAACAGAGAAAATAGCAGGGCGCCCAGCATAGCGAACGCCATGGTCCAAGCCATCGGCCGGAACAGGCGGCCTTCAACCCGCTGCAGAGTGAAAATCGGCAGGTAGGCAGCGATGATGATGGTGATGGCGTAAAAGACGGGGCGTTGGACCTCGTGCGCCGCAACACGGATCGCCTCTCCCATACCTCTCGAGCCGTTGCCGTTCGCGCGCATTTCGAGGCGGCGCAGGATATTCTCAACCATCACCACCGCTCCATCGACGACCGTTCCGAAGCCGAGTGCCCCGAGGGAGAGGAGATTGGCGGGAATGTGGCGGAGGTCGAGACAGATGGAAGCAAACAAGAGCGAAAAGGGAATGGTAAGGGCGACAATCAGAGCGCTACGAATGTTGCCGAGAAAGATAAACAAGATGACGACCACCAGGATGATTCCCTCGCCGAGGTTGTGAAGGACGGTGTGCGTGGTATACCTCACGAGGTCGCTGCGGTCGATGTGGGGAACAATCTTTACGCCGGGCGGCAACACGTGTTCGTTGAGGTACTTGACCTTGGCGTGCAGGGCCTCGAGGGTGGGAGCCGCATCGGCGTCTTTCCTGATTTGGACGATGCCCTCCACCACGTCGTCGTCATCGATCACCCGTCCGTCCTCGCGATGAATCGCCTTGCCGAGACGCCCGAGGCGAATCTTGGGACCTTGCACCACATCCGCCACGTCCCTCACACGTATGGGTGTTCCATTTTGTGCTGCGATCACGGTCGAGCCGATGTCGTCCGTATTCTTCATGAGCCCGATGGCGCGAATGTTGAAAGCCTGCTGGCCTTTTTGGATGAAGCTGCCGCCCGCATTCACGTTGTTAGCCGCCAACGCTTGCTCGACTTGGCCGATGCTCAAGCGATGGGCGACGATTTGGTTGGGGTCCACCTGGACTTGGTACTCGCGGGTGATCCCACCAAAAATGGAGACGGCCGCGATGTTGGGTACGGAAAGAAATTCCTTCACCATGACCCAGTCTTGCAGCGATTTCAGGTCCATGACGTCGATCATGGGGTTGCTGCTGGTGAGGGTATAGAAATAGATCTGCCCTACCGGGCTGAAGTCGGGCCCGATCTGGGGGCTAAGATTCTCGGGCAGGTTGACCAAGGTGAGCTTCTCCAACACTTGTTGGCGGTTGGTCAGATTGTTGGATTCATCGTCGAAGATGATGGTGACAAATGAAAGCCCCGAGAGGGAAATGGAGCGCAGGTGGGTGAGGTGGCCCACACCGTTCATCCGAATCTCGATGGGGATGGTCACCTGTTGTTCCACTTCTTCGGCGGCGCGGCCGGGCCATTGCGTAATGACCCAGACGTACTTGTCCGCCACATCCGGGTAGGCCTCCACGGGCAAGTTGTGAAACGAGATGATGCCCCAAATCAGGAGGAGTACACCGATACTCAAGACAAGAAATCGGTTGCGCAACGCAAAATCGACGAGGTGCTTGATCATGTCTTTACTCTGTATCCGCGGCACTGGCGAATTGCAGGGCGTTGGCCACAATCTGGTCGCCGGGTGCAAGCCCCGCCAGGATTTCTTGCCAGCCGTCGCTGGAGACGCGACCCGCCTGAACTTCAATCCTGCGGAAGCGGTGGCCGCCTTCTGCGCGAAACACCCAATCCTTGTCGTGGAGGCGAAGCACGGCTTTGGCGGGCACGACGGAGCGGAGCTGCTTGCTCTGGGAGCGGAACGTCGCGGTGGCGAACATGCCGGTCCGCATCAGACGGCGCTCGTTATCCAATTCCAGACGCACTTTGGCGGTGCGAGTGCTCGGATCGAGCACGCGGCTGATGTTGCTGATGCGCCCTTTCAAAGCCTGGTCCGGGTAAGCGTTCAGCCGGACTTCCGCGAAGTCGCCGAGTCGGACTTGCGCGAGGTTGTTCTCATAAACGTCGCAAAGAATCCAGACGCGGGAGAGGTCAGCGATGGTAAAGAGGTTGGGAGAATTATCCATCGAGCGGACTCCCGTACCGCCGGTGATGTTCTGTTCGACGATGGTCCCCGAGATCGGCGCCTTAACCTCCACGATGGGCGAGGGATGGCTCACGTCCGCGCCCAGCACGCGAACGTGTTCCGCCGCCGTGGCTAAATCCACCTTCGCCTTCTGCTCGGCATCCTCGGCGGCCTCCAAGTCGCGTTGCGCGATCGCCCCTTTGGCCAAGAGTGTCTCCGAGCGCTCCTGTTGGCGGCGGGCCAGCACCTCATCGGCCTGGGCCTTTTGATAGTCGGCCAAAGCCTGTGAAACATCCGGGCTGTTGATCCGCAACAGCACCTGGCCCTTGGTTACGTCATCCCCCAGCTTGGCGCGGATGTCCACCACGCGGCCTCCCGCCAGCGAAAGCACCGGGACCGAGCGGTTGACATCGGGCGTCACTACTCCATTCACCTTGAGCTCGTCGTAAGTAGAGCGCTGCTCAACTGTGGTCAGGGGAAATTGTTCGGGATCCGGCACCTCCACAATGGTGGGGTCCGGGGCTTTTTCAACCGTTACCGGGGGCGCATGGTCGGCGCTCGATCCGTGGCTGCAACTTGACGAAAGCCACGGAGCCAAGCAAGCGACAAGAATCAGAGCCGTTATGGCATGGGAGTGATTCTTCATGGGTCACCTTCCTGAATCTTTCCACCCGTCCAGCAAATGAACGAGCGCGGGCCTGTCCCTGATACCGAAACTGTGATTGCTGTCAAGAGATGAGCAAAAGTCAACCGCCGGCCTACGGGTTGCTCCTCAAGCAGCTCCGCTGAACACTCTCGAGCTCTGAGGGAGCGCGCGGCTTGGTCCAAATGCGGCTACCGCCGGCAGGCACACCCGTTGCGCCATCAATCCCGAGGGCAGCGTTAATGTTCGGCAGCCAGCTTGGTCGTTAAGGGAGGAAACAAGGCGGGGCTCTCGTTTGCGGCCAACCTGCGGCGCCCTTTTGAGGGCTGGCGGCGCCCAGAAATGGAAGGAGTCGCTCGAAGAGCAAGTTGTTGCAGAAATAAGACTCGTTGGAGAAATCAATACAAGATCGGTAGGACTGAGGAACAGTTGCTTTGAGTTCCTCCTGCGGAGTATTCGAGACGACCTTGGGGCCTTCGGTCCAGATAGCACGTGGATAGGCAGTTGGATCGGCTCGAGTGAATTGGCCATGGCCGTTGTTGATCCAGACCCCGACTGGGGCAAGCGCCCAAGCGCTCATGACGACCAGATCCAGGTCCCCATCGCCGTCCACGTCGCGGGGGATAAGACGCAGTCCGCCTTTTTCGGCGGAAACGCTGAAAGAACTCGGGCTGACACCCCTGGTGAGCTGAAGCTCAATTCGATACCGGAGCCCTTTCGAATCCCAACCCTCTGCCCGTACGATGGCGAAGTCGGGACGGCCATCCCCGTCCAGATCGGCAATAACGCCGCCTTGGTCCCACAGGAGAGGTGTGGTTTGCAGTGGCAAGGCTGATGGCGATAACGTTTCCGAGGCTAGGCACGCAGCCGACAATCCCCATAGTGCGCAGAGTGTTAGACCGGCCCGGCGAAAACTGCCAGACCGCGGGGCTGGCATGGAAGGCCTACGGCCAACCCTGGAGCCGCGCCCAGCCTGGTGAAGAGGCAGCATCCGCAGCAAGCACCCGAAAGCTCCTTGTCGATCCAACACAGAGCTACAGGTTACTCCAGGCGCGCAATGCGAGTCAACGCAGCTTCCGCACGGGTAGTGTCCTAAGAGTGTGTTGCTACCTTGTTAGCTAACAGGTTAATACAATAGAACTGATAGGAGCCCGAATCGCTGACGATCTGTGGGACATCGCTGAGCTTGTCAATAGTACTAAAGTTCCATTGCCCTGCTCCGAACTTACAAGAGAATCATGCTAGACTTAATGTGCTGCTCTCATCGAAGAGAAACGTGCTAGACCTGATGTGCTGCTCTCATCGAGATGAGAGAGCTAAGGAGTTTGGCTATGGCTAATTCAGTTGTGAGTATCCTCGCCCGGTTGCACCGCGAAGAGGAAGGCCAAGGCATGGTGGAGTATGTGTTGATTATCGCCTTGGTTGCTCTCGCCGCCACCGCGGGAATGACTACCTTGGCAACCGCCATCAACAGTGCTTTCACCAAGATTGGGTCGCTCCTCAGTTCGTACGTTTAGTGGCTGCTGTGGTCTGGACGCCTCAATTACACCTGCTGGTTCCCAGGGTCAGTCGGTTCACCCACCGGGAGCGGCAGGTATGATACTTGCTCGTTGGTCGGGACGCCTGGCGGCTCGGGGCGGGGGTACTTCGCCGAGTGGCCGGGCACGGCTTTGCAGGACGGCGGTCCATTTCGTGGCGTGACGCACGCTCCACGATAATGGGCACATTATGCCGCGACTTGCTCCGCGGGTGGTCGTTCGGGTTGCCGGT
>DLMI01000215.1 GCA_002478145.1 Acidobacteria bacterium UBA7540 | reverse complement strand
TGGCGCCAGGATCACAACGGCTTTACACACCAGGATCCGGGTTTCATCGACCTCGTCGTCAACAAGAAGGCCGAGGTCGTGCGTGTTTACCTTCCCCCGGATGCAAACTGCCTGCTGTCAGTGATGGACCACTGCCTGCGCAGCCGCCATTACGTCAACGTCGTGATCGCGGGCAAACACCCGGCCCCGCAGTGGCTGACGATGGACGCCGCCCTCAAGCACTGCACGGAGGGTATCGGCATTTGGCAGTGGGCCAGCAACGATCAGGGCGTTGCACCCGACGTGGTCATGGCCTGCTGTGGCGACGTGCCCACGCTGGAGACGCTCGCCGCCGTCTCCATTATGCGCGAGCATCTGCCCGAACTGAAAATCCGGGTAGTCAACGTCGTCGACCTCATGAAGCTGGAGCCGCAAACCGAGCACCCGCACGGGTTGAGCGACGTGGATTTCGACGAGCTCTTCACCAAGTCGAAGCCGGTCATCTTCGCCTTCCACGCCTACCCGTGGTTGATCCACCGGCTGACCTACCGGCGCACCAACCACGACAACATCCACGTCCGCGGCTACAAGGAAGAGGGCACCATCACCACGCCCTTCGACATGACGGTGCTGAACGATCTGGACCGCTTCCACCTCGTGATGGACACCATCGACCGCCTGCCGCAGACCGGCGACAAGGGCATCTACCTGAAGCAGCAGCTCAAGGACAAGTTGATCGAGCATAAGCAATACATCGACAAATACGGTGAGGACCTGCCGGAGATTCGGAACTGGAAATGGAGCAACCCCAAATGAATGCGCAACAGCTTATAGACACCGCGAGAGCGCTCGTCGCCGGCGACAAGGGCCTGCTGGCGATGGATGAAAGTCACCCAACCTGCAACAAACGATTTGCCAAGTTGGGGATTCCCCAGACCGAGGAGGCCCGGCGCGCCTATCGGGAGTTGATTGTGACCACGCCCGGTCTGGGTGAGTGCATTAGTGGCGCGATCCTCTACGACGAGACGATCCGCCAGCAGAAGAAAGATGGCACTCCCTTTGTCAAGGTCATCATGGATGCGGGAATCATTCCCGGCATCAAGGTTGACGCCGGCGCAAAGGACCTGGCAGGTCATCCCGGAGAGAAAATAACCGAAGGTCTGGACGGATTGCGCGAGCGCCTGGCTGAATACTCGCAAATGGGCGCCCGTTTTGCCAAGTGGCGCGCGGTGATTGCCGTAGGCGATGGCATTCCCAGCCGGGCTTCGATCGAGGCCAACGCGCAGGCGTTGGCTCGCTATGCCGCGTTGTGCCAGGAAGCCGGACTGGTCCCCGTCGTCGAGCCGGAAGTGCTCATGGACGGCGAGCATACCCTGGAGCGGTGCCGCGAGGTAACGGAGGAAGTCCTGCGAACGGTCTTCATCCAGCTTTACACACAGCGGGTGACGCTGGAGGGTATGATCCTGAAGCCCAACATGGTGCTTCCGGGATTGACCTGCCCCAAACAAGAGCCGGTGGACGAGGTAGCCGACGCCACGGTGAGGTGTCTCTTGCGAGCCGTCCCCGCTGCCGTTCCGGGGATTGCGTTCTTGTCGGGTGGCCAATCCGCTGAACTGGCCTCCGCGCGTTTGAATGCCATGAATGTCAGATTCAAGTCGCGAGTGCCTTGGGCGTTGGCGTTTTCGTTTGCCCGCGCCATCCAGCAACCGGCTCTGGAGATTTGGCAAGGCAAGGAGGCCCACGTGTTGGCGGCACAGCAAGCTCTGTATCATCGAGCTAGGTGCAACCGGGCGGCGCGCCGTGGCGAATACAATGCTGCGATGGAAAGGACATGAGCAGTAACAACGCCGCCCTGAGATCATTCGCGGGCTGGCGCAGAGCGCAGCTCTGAGCTTCAGCGCGCTACACTGGCCCTGGTCGTGCCACCCAGAAACGCCAATTTGCGCCCGGCGAGCTGCGATTCCTGACCAGAAGCACCTATCGCCGCGCCGAGCTTTTTGAGAGTGATCGGCTCCGCCTGATTTCAGTCTTGTCTGTTGGCCGCAGAGCTACGCTCTGCGCCAGCCAGCGAACAAAAAATGGGGAAAGTCCTCCTCGCACCTTGCTCTTGACACGTGAACCGAGACATGCTAGCCTATGTGAGTTGTCGTAAGAGAGCGCTGGCAACCGGGCGCGGGAAGGGATTTCGAAATCGACCCAGCGGACGGGGAAAAACGGAAGGAAATGGAGAAAAGATACTATTTTGACGGAACGAACCTACCGATCTATTGAAAGCAAAGGACTTAGCCTTTTTAGAGGCCAAAAACGAACTGGTTTTTGAGTGCAAACAAACCCCAATCAAAGCCAAAAAGTGGCCAAAAACCCACCTTTTTTGCGGAATTGAGGAGGGATGAAGATGAAAATCAATTCCAGGGATTTCCGTGTGCGGCCCGAAGAAAAGGTCAAACTCAGGGAGTGGCCGACGATTGTGAAGCCCTTTTACAAGTCGAAGAAGCGGTATCAAAAACTCCTGGGAGAACACGTTGAGGAGTTGAGTTCGCTGCAACGCCTTCTCCACGCGTCCAACCGCTATGCGTTGCTGCTGATTTTTCAAGCGATGGACGCTGCCGGCAAGGACGGCGCCATCCAGCACGTCATGTCCGGGGTCAATCCCCAAGGCTGCCAGGTTTTCAGTTTCAAACAGCCGAGCGCCGACGAGCTGGAACATGATTTTCTCTGGCGCACGACGCGCCGGCTTCCCGAACGCGGGCAGATCGGCATATTCAATCGTTCCTATTACGAGGAAGTGCTGATCGTTCGGGTGCATCCGGAGATTTTGCGCAGCCAGGGGCTCTCGGAGGAGTTGCGCGACGAGAAAACGCTCTGGGAGGGGCGGTATCGCTCCATCGTGGACCTGGAGAGCCACCTTTATCGTAACGGGACGCGGACCATCAAAATATTCCTCCACCTTTCGCAGGAGGAACAACGAAAGCGATTCCTGGAGCGCATTGATGAGGCGGACAAAAACTGGAAATTCAGCCTCTCGGACATTCACGAGAGGAAATACTGGAAGCAATACATGAAGGCTTATGAGGCTTGCCTGAACGCGACAAGCACCCACCACGCGCCCTGGTACGTCGTTCCCGCCGATGATAAGGAGAATGCCCGGTTGATTGTTTCCCAAATTGTCCTGGATGCGCTCAAAGACCTTAAGATGGCATATCCCAAGACCACCGCGAAACGCCGGCGGGAATTGAAATCTATCCGCAAGCTACTAGCCAAGTAACGTTTGAATTATGGCCTCTTATTTGACGAGCGCTGCCACGGCGGACTCGAAAGGCCTGCACCCTATGGATCACCCAATCACTCCGCAAGCTTCCGTTCAGGATGCCCCGCTCTCGACCGGCCTCACGAGCGATGAAGCCCGCCGCCGGCTCGAGAAGTTCGGCCCTAACGCAGTGCCCGACACGTCTCTGCATCCATTACGCAGGGCGCTGACCAAGTTCTGGGCGCCGGTTCCATGGATGCTCGAGGCTGCGATCGTGCTCGAGATTGCCCTCGGCAAGTACGTCGAGGCTGCGATCATCGCGGCTCTCCTGGCCTTCAACGCTATTCTCGGGTTCTTCCAGGAAGGGCGCGCTCAGGCGACTCTGGCCGCGCTGAAGGCGCGGCTGGCGCTGAACGCGGCGGTCCGTCGCGATAATGTTTGGGTGACAGTGCCCGCTACCGAACTAGTGCCTGGCGATCTTGTGAAGCTATCGGTTGGCGCCGTGGTTGCCGCCGACGTACGTCTGACCGAAGGCCAGATCCTGCTCGACCAGTCCATGCTCACCGGCGAATCCGTGCCCATCGAAGCTGGGCCCGGCCTCGAAACCTATGCAGGGGCGCTGGTGCGGCGCGGTGAGGCGGTTGCGGAGGTCACAGCGACCGGAGCGCGCACAAAGTTTGGACGCACCGCGGAGCTGGTTCGCACTGCGCACGTCGAAAGTTCGCAGCAAAAGGCTGTTCTCCGCGTCGTACGCAATCTCGCCATTTTCAATGGCGTCATCACCGTGCTGCTGGTGGGGTATGCCTACACTCTCAAGCTGCCGCTGGGTGAGATCATTCCTCTGGTGCTCACGGCGGTTCTGGCGTCGATCCCCGTGGCGCTGCCCGCCACCTTTACGCTTGCGGCGGCGCTCGGCGCGCGGGCTCTAGCACATCTGGGCGTCCTTCCAACGCGGCTCTCCGCCGTGGATGAAGCGGCAAGCATCGAAGTCCTGTGCGCGGATAAAACCGGCACGCTGACTCGCAACGAGCTGCAGGTGACCGCCGTACACTCTATGCCCGGCTTTGACGAAACACACGTGCTGGGAATCGCCGCCCTCGCCAGCTCGGATGGCGGGCAGGATCCCGTCGACGCGGCCATTCGCTCCGCCGCCTCGCAGGCCGTCGCCTCCGATCTGCCGAAACTGAGCAAATTTGTGCCTTTCGATTCTGCCACGAAGATGTCCGAAGCCACGGCTGTGGATTCGAGCGGCGCCACGGTGCGTGTCGTGAAGGGAGCCTTTTCCGCAATCATGGGCCTCACCGAAGCATCGCCCGATGCGTCCACGACAGCGAACCAACTGGAGGCACAGGGCTTCAGAGTGCTGGCCGTCGCGGTGGGTCCGCCGGAGGCGGTGAAGCTCACGGGAATCATCGCTCTCAGCGATCCGCCTCGAACCGATTCGGCGGCGCACATAACGGAGTTGCGCGCGTTGGGCGTCCGCACCGTCATGGTGACGGGCGATGCCCCTGCGACAGCCGCGATCGTGGCTCGCGCGGTAGGTCTCGATGGAGCTGTCTCGCCACCTGGACCCATCCCCGACGCGGTACGCCCCGAGGATTTCGCTGTCTTCGCCGGCGTCCTCCCGGAGGGAAAGTACAACCTCGTCAAGGCGTTCCAGAAGAGTGGCCACACGGTGGGTATGTGCGGCGACGGCGCCAACGACGCGCCGGCGCTGCGCCAGGCACAGATGGGAATCGCGGTGTCAACTGCGACCGATGTTGCCAAGTCAGCGGCCGGCATCGTGCTGACCACACCAGGACTCGGCGGCATCGTCGCTTCGGTAAAGGAAGGCCGCGTGACGTTCCAGCGCATCCTGTCTTATGCGCTAAACTCGGTTACCAAGAAAACTGTGCAGGTGCTCTTCCTGGCGGTGGGTCTGGTCATGACCGGACACGCGATCCTGACTCCCATGTTGATGGTTATTATCATGCTCACCGGCGACCTCCTCGGCATGTCCTTGACGACGGACAACGTGCGACCGTCTCCGAGGCCCAATGCCTGGCGAATCGGTGAATTGACGATCGCGGGTGTCTTCATGGGAGTCTCCGAACTGGTCTTTTGCACCGCCATCCTGGCCATCGCCAAATTCCGCCTCGGTTTGGGAATCGAACCGCTACGAACTCTGGCCTTCGTGGTCATAGTGTTCGGCAATCAAGCAACGACCTATACGAATCGTGAACGCCGGCGACTGTGGTCCTCTTGTCCAAGCCGGTGGCTCCTCGCGTCGTCTGTAGTTGATCTGCTGATCGCCTCAACGCTGGCGACTTGCGGAATTGCCATGACTCCTCTGCCTGTATTTGTTGTGGGAGAAATACTCGCGGCGGCAGTGGTCTTTGCATTCGTCTTGGACTTTGCCAAAGTCCCCGTGTTCAAACGCCTCAGGATCGCATAGAGACATGATTAGCCTCCCTGCTGAACTCTCGGTAATTTCCCCCGGTCCACACTGTGGCTCCCGGTCACAAACTGGATGAGCACTTTTGACCAGATAGGTGAGCAATACCGGGCTGCTACGGGAAAAGCCGCTGGGGTATAACCATATCGGCTGGTTCCCGGAGACCACGAATTTGTCAACTGACCGGCTTGAAACATAGACCAGCCGTTCTGACAAATTCCTCGTCCTGGCTCATGGCACGGCGGCCGAGGTGGCCAAGGTAAAGGATATTTTGCAGACGACGCGCCCGGCGGAAGTTGCACTACACGCCGCGGTCAGTGCGAGATAGGCCTGCGCTAATTGCCCTGTCTTGCATTCCGATGTCATTCCCTCGGTCCGCAGCTCACAAACGGGGCCGAGGGGAGGGAGGTGCGATGTGAACAGGGGAAGAGTATTGCTAGTCTGCGACGAGCTCCGGGAGTTCGCATCTTACGAGGGCATACTGTCGGCTCTCGGGTACGATTTCGTCATGTGCAGTTCCTATGCAGAAGGAGCCTGTCGAGTCGAGATGGAAGACTTCGACTTCGCCATCGTCGGCCAGGGAAGCGCGAGTTTTGAGGGACGATGCGTTCTGGAGCGAGCTGCAGAGATGCATCGGAATATCCCCATCGTCGTGGTGGCGCGCTGCCTGGACATCCACTGCTATCTGGAAGCGATGGAGCTAGGCGCCGTGGACTATCTCGAAAGGCCGGAGCCGGATGACATCCGGTGGGTGCTGGAAACCCAATTGCTCCGGCGCGACCCAGCTTGAGGGTTATCAACCTTGTAAAGTTGCTCGAATTCAAGGTTGACTGTTCGCCACTCATCGAAGAAGGGCTATTAGAAGTGATGAAGCGAAAGCGCCTCGACCTCCCAATGATTGGGATTGTGGCGAGTTCGTGTTCATCCACCAAAGCTACGCTAAGTTACAAAATGCCAAGGAGGATAAAACGATGTTAAGAAATGTCAACCATCTAAAGGGTTTTGCGATCCGAGCCAGCGATGGGGAGATTGGAACGGTGGAGCAGTTCTATTTCGACGATGAGACCTGGGCCCTCCGCTACCTCGTGGTCAATACCGGGGATTGGCTTCCCGGTCGGCTTGTGCTGCTCTCGCCCATTGCCCTCCGCCAGGTGGAGTGGCAATCAAAGCGACTCGATGTAGCGCTGACGAAAAAGCAGGTTGAGGACAGCCCCCTCATCGATACGCACAAGCCCGTCTCACGGCAGCACGAGGCCGTGTACTTGGGGTATTACGGTTACCCCTATTATTGGGGTGGGCCCAATCTATGGGGTCTTACGTCCTACCCGGCAGGCTTGGCGGTTCAAAGGGAGGCGGTGACGGAAGCGGAAGCGGCGCAAGCCAGGGCGGGAAAAGAGTCGGCGGATTCACATCTGCACAGCACCAACGAGGTGACAGGTTATCACATTGAGGCCGCTGATGGCGTGATCGGTCACGTGGCGGACTTCATGATCGATGATGAAACCTGGGCCATTCGATACCTCGAGGTGGATACGCGGAACTGGTGGCCCGGCAAGAAGGTGCTGGTGTCGCCTCAGTGGATCGACAACGTGAGTTGGCCGGACTCCAAAGTCTACGTACACCTCTCCCGGGAAACCATCAAGAACAGCCCGGAGTATATCGAGTCGATGCCTGTCACTCGCGAGTATGAGAAAAGGCTTTATGACTACTACGGCCGGCCGCCATATTGGCTGTAAGGATCTGGCAACCCTGTAGCCGTACGGCGAGCAAAGGTTGATTCTGGAGGACCCCAAGTGTTGGGAACCCTGCGTTTCAGTGCAGGAAATGGCGGGACAGGACTATTGCACAGAACGTGGCGAAGCCGAGGAGGATGAGGCCGAGGATGGCGTTGACGAGGCGGAAGAAGGTCGGGCCGATGCCGTGGGGGATGAAGCGAACGACGACGATCAGCGTGGTGAACCAGGTCATCAGGCCGGCTGCGACCATCAGGATTCCCCACCCGGGGGCTTTGGAGCCGAAGATGGAATGGGCGAACGGGAGCCAGCTGGAGGTGACGCCAACCCAGTAAACCACGGTTAAGGGGTTGAAGACGGTCAGGGCAATACCGGCGGCGACATCGGCGACCAGACGCGCGGGGACATTGCTTTTGTCCCAGCGTTTGCGAGCTCTGGTGTAGGCCCGCAGGGGTTCCCTGACGGCGCGGACAAGGAAGTAGAGCCCCAGCGGCAGCAGGACGACTACGCCGATGGCCTCCAGGACAATCTGGAGAGTCGGGTTGGACAGGTCGGAGAGGAGATAGTGACCGCCGAGGAGGACCAGGAAGAAGAGGATCAGGTCGCCGGCGATGGAGCCGATTGCGCAGGCGAGGGTACGGCGCCAACCGCCGATCATGCCGCGGCGGATGGCTAGCATGTTGACCGGGCCCATCGGGGCGGCCGCTGCCAATCCCATGAAAAATGCGGCCGCGAGTACGTGGATGTCAGAGAGGAACACCATGTTGCGCCAGAGAGGCAGAATAAGCCTGACATTTTACTCGGCATTCTGGCAGTCAAGAATATACACCCGATTGCCTCCAACTGAGCCGTTCGAGGGCATTTTTTCTCGTTGGCTCGTCCCCGCGCTTCGGTGGGTCCTGAAAAGCCGATTCGGAGCCGATTAGCCGGAAGGCCAGGTCTTGCGCAAGCCGCTCGGTCCCGCCCTGCGGGATTGACTTCCTCATAACCGATGCGGCGGCTGTAAATGGACCGCTGCCAACGGGCCTTCATGGAACATCCTCGGTAATTCCCACCCACCCCAGTCGGTAGTTCCCCGGCATGAACTAAAGTGAGCAATTTTGACCAGACGCGTGTGCCTTCTGGTACAGACACGCGAGTCACCCAGGATTTATATAGTGTTTGGGGTCCAGGATAGTTGCCCAGTGTCTATCGAGGAGAATGTTATGCGCGACGTTTCCGCAAATAGTGTTTTGCTGGTGGACGACGATCCTACCATCCGGAACTTTCTATCAAGTCAATTGGAAAAAGCGGGTTTCAAAGCACAACAAGCTGAGGACGGAATCGATGGTCTGGTGAAACTCCGGGATAAGCTTCCCAAGGTCATCATCTCAGACCTTCAGATGCCCCGCATGTCAGGATTCGAGTTTATATCGGTGGTGCGCCGGCGCTTCCCTTCCATACCGGTAATTGTACTCTCGGGATCAATCCAACGCGAACTTCCTGAGGAAGCCAGGCCTGACCGCTGGTTCAGAAAGTATGCGCAACAAATCCCCGAACTCTTGCAGGCCGTCCACGATTTGGCTCGAAAAACGCCCGATCGCGCTTACCTCCCGCAAGTGATCAGTACCCCTGTGCGGACACGCCCGGGCGGCGACGGTTATTTCGTCCTGACCTGCACGGACTGCCTGCGCTTATTCCAGGTGACAAGTACGCCTGAGAATAAGACGGTGGAGCGGACCGCGGTCTGTGTTTACTGCGAGGCCCGTGTACCATTCTTGATCGAAAGCTCAGAGCCCGCGTAAGGCGACTCGCGCCCCGTGCGCGACGACCTGACGAGGGTGACGCGGCCCGGGTGCGAGATCGGGCCGCTGGAGGCATCTAGCTTGAGCAGACATACGCTCACTTTCAATTCCCGGAACTTCCTCAGAAGGATCGGCACTCAAAAGACGACTCGGGACTACCAAGACCGGCAGGTCATATATTCGCAAGGGGACGCGGCGGATGCGATGTTCCACATCCAGAATGGCAGCGTGAAGCTGGTGGTTGCATCGCCGCGCGGCAAACAAGCAGTCATTGCCATCTTGGGGCCAGGCGACGTGTTTGGAGAGGGTTGTCTGGCAAAACAATCACTGCGGATGTCGACCGCAACGGTGATTCGACCATCCACTATCTCCCGCGTGAATAAGGGGCCTCTTGTTCGCCTAATCCGTCAAGAGCCTGCCTTTGCAAAGCTTTTCATCTCCTACCTGCTTTCTCGTATGGTTCGCGTCGAAGAAGATTTCGTGGATCGACTCTTCAATTTCAGCGAGAAACGCCTGGCCCGGATTCTCTTGCTGCTTACGCATCTAGGCAAGGAGAGTCGAGCCGAAACTGAATTTCCCAGAATCAATCAGGAACAGTTGGCACAGATGGTGGGCACCACCCGGTCGCGGGTCAGTCATTTCATGAATAAGTTCAGGAAGCTCGGCTTTGTCGATTACAATGGTAACGGCGCGTTGACGGTCCATAGCGGTCTCCTCAGCGAGGTCCTACACGACTAGCTTTGATGGTAAATGCTCCGTCGGGTGGACGAACGTTTGACCGGTTATAAGCGATCCGTGGGGAGAACGGCAAGTCATCGAACGGAAACAACCACCGCGCCAGACGCGACGAGCGTCTGGCACGTGAATTCCGGGTTCACCGTCGTTAAGGAAAAACGAAACATGAGAAAAACGCCAGCGGTTGCACTCGTCCTCTGTGTCTTGCTGATGTGCAGCGGTGGCGCGTTTGCGTATTCCGTCCTGACGCATGAGGAAATCGTAGACCTGCTCTGGAAAGATGAGATCCGGCCTCTCCTGCTCAAGCGATTTCCGGCGCTGACGGAAGACCAGATTACGGAGGCGCATGCCTATGCCTACGGCGGCGCCGTCATCCAGGACCTCGGCTACTACCCATTCGGCAGCAGGCAATTCAGCGATCTGGCGCATTACGTTCGTAGCGGGGACTTCGTTCGCGAGTTGCTACGCGAGAGTCAGGACGCTAACGAGTATGCGTTCGCCATGGGCGCCTTAGCACACTATACGTCAGACATTGCCGGCCACCCGGCTATCAACCTGTCCGTGGCGATTGAATACCCGAAGCTGCGGGCGAAGTTCGGCAACTCCGTCAGGTACGCAGAGAACAGAACGGCGCATATCCGAACGGAATTCGGGTTCGACATGGTGCAGGTGGCGAAGAGGCGTTATGCCCCCCAACAATATCACGATTTCATCGGGTTTCAGGTGTCCCTGCCCCTGCTGGAGCGCGTTTTTCCGGTGGTCTACGGAGTGGAATTGAAAGACGTGCTTCCCCGCGAAAATCTCACGATCAGCTCGTACCGTTACGCTGTCAGCCGGATAATCCCGGAGATGACGCAGGTCGCGCTACGGACCCATAAGAAAGACATGATGCGCGAAGAACCCAGCTTCTCAAAACGAAAGTTCCTTTACCGTCTTTCGCGCTCCGACTATGAAAAGAACTGGGGAAAGGAATACACAAAGCCGGGATTCGGCACGCGAGTGTTAGCAGTGCTCTTGCATTACATGCCGAAAATAGGGCCATTCAAAGCGATGGCGTTCAAGAGCCCCACCCCGAAGACGGAGGAGATGTATTTTAAGAGCATTAATACTACTGTGGATCAATATCGAGCCTATCTTGAAGAATTGCGAACGGACACCCTGCAACTCTCCAACATGGATTTAGATACCGGCAAGAAGACCAAGGCAGCGGAGTACCCGCTGACCGACGAATCCTATGCAACGTTGCTGGCCAAACTTTCCGAGCGGAAGTTCGATCGGACGTCACCGGAGCTGCGCCAGAATATCCTGGACTTCTATTCGGATCTCTCTGTTCCTATCGAAACGAAAAAAGACAACGTTCGCTGGCAGAGCGTCCTGACGTCGCTTGATCAGTTGAAGGCGGTGACTCTGGTTCCGGCTAGCGCGGGCAGCCCTCCACAGGCCCAAACACCAGCCCTAGCCCAGCCCCCGTTGTGAGTGCTGGGAAGCATTTCGATCGTGCGCTGATTATCGTGCTGGAGAACCAGAATTGCAGTTCGGCAATGAAAGACCCCTTCTTGGCGCAGTTAGCAGAGAGGGGAGCTGGCTTCAGCAACTTCAGGGCTTTGATTCACCCGTCCTATCCCAACTATCTGGCCATGGTTGGCGGCAGCTTGTTTGGCGTTCGAAGCAACGACCAAATTACTCTGCCCGACGACAATAGCCATCGGACCATCGCTGATTTCCTGGATTGGAAGAACTACGCTGAGGATTACCCATCAGAACCCCAACCTTTTCTTGGTGACCGTGGAAAATACGTTCGCAAGCACGTCCCGTTCTTGAGTTTTGCGAAAATCCAGCAAGAAAGCTTCGGCAACGTAGTTTCCGTCTCTACCAAGGACCCGCACAATAGATTTGTCGCTGACGTTGAAGACTTCCGAAGCGACCCAAAGAAGCATCCTCTCCCTCGTTACATGTTCTACAGCCCAAACGTGGACGACGATGGGCACGACCCCGTGTTGCGACCTGGGAGGGGATTGATGAAAGCTTCGACTTGGCTGAACAAATTTTTGAAGGAGTCGTTTCCTCTGGACGACAAGATGAAAGGAACTCTCGTCATCGTCACATTCGACGAGTCAGGGTATTTCGAAAAGACTGAGCGAATCTATACCGTTTTCCTGGGAGACATGGTGAAGCCCGGAGTGATTACAAAAACATATACTCATTACAGCGTTCTGAGGACAATTGAAGACAACTTCGGAGTGCTCCCACTCAATTCCGGCGATGGTCATGCCGAGCCAATTACTGAAGTGTGGAAATGAACTCATACCCCTGACGCGACCTGGGGTTTTTGTGCTAGGTTCAAGAAGCTTGGCTCCAGGGGCCGGTTGACGGTCAATAGTGGCCTCTTAAGCGTAGTCCTGCACGACTCAGTCTCGATGTCGAACCAACCCTATACAGAGCGTCTTAAGTAA
>DLMI01000116.1:4033-6306 GCA_002478145.1 Acidobacteria bacterium UBA7540 | reverse complement strand
CCCTTGATCTCTGTCATCCAGGTTGCTCCCTGCCAGACACTGTCATCGCGCTGCAACATGCGGGGCAAAAACCGTGCCTTCAATTCTGCGTCTCCATATTTTGAGAGCGGGGAAACAGTGGACAGAGAGACCGTATACGGACACGCCAAGCCCGGATCATAGAAACCCGTGGCGTAGAGAAGAAGGTAAGCGGGTACCAGCGAATTTTGCTCAAAGACTCGCCAGAGCATGCCGGCCCTGTATCCATGTTTCAGCATGCGCCAGTATTCGGGTGGGTAAAGGATTTCATCTACCCGCGCGCCCCACCGATCGAACATGCGTAACCATGGTGTGCCGGCGCGGTCCACCGCGTCTGAGATCTCCTGCCCTTCACGTTCGAACCACGCCTCGTATTCTCGCAGCCAGTCTTGATCTGCACAGATCCCGACCTGTTGCAGAAACCGTACCGGAGAACACAAGACATCGAAGCTCATAGCTGGAGTTCTCTCACTCCGTCGAGAATTCTGTTGCCAAAATGTCCCTCATCGCCGCGGAGAGACTCGAGATTTTCGCGCCCTGCACAGCAAGAGCATGACCGCCGAACGATAGGCCAAACGCTCGGCATCCACGAGCTTTATCTTAAGCCTTTTCTCTGCTCGCCCGTTTCCCTCGGGCTACTGCGGGCGACGAACATGGAGGTACCGTACCTCGGCAATCCCAGCATCGGCCCGGGCGAGCCGGTACACGCGGAGTTTTCTTTGAGGATCATCTTCTAACCTTCACAATGCATCCGCGGGCACAGTGGGGCACCTCGCCGTGGCTACCTTTCGCCATGCAGATATTCCGAGTTTCTAGAGGAAACGCATCACATTGCTCGGTGAGATTTGTCATTGCAATACTCTACTAAGTCTGTCAGCATACTTCTGCTGTTCCTCCTATTGGGCCAGTTTGGGCTCGCGAGGTTGGCGACAGTTTACGTGAGTGCCTTCTTCAGAAACTTGAGCGTTCGCTCCCACGCTGTCTTGGCGCATGCCGGGTCGTACACCTCAGGGCGGGCTTCGTTCATGAACGCGTGGTGCGCGTCGTAGCGATAGAGCTCGAACTCTGATTTCGAATGCTTCAGCGCGGACTCGAGGTCATTCACCTTGGCGGGTGTGCACCAGTCGTCACTGTTCGCGAAGTGGCAAATGAGGGGAATTTTGATTTTCGTCAAATCGGCGGCATCGAGGGGCGGAATGCCATAGAAGCAGGCGCCGGCGTCCATCTCCGGCACGCGCACTGCCGCCAGGATGGTCAGCGCCCCGCCCATGCAGAACCCGCCCACGGCCACCTTCTTCGTTGATTGTTTCAGGTACTGCACGGCGCCGCGGATGTCTTGACCGGCGGCATCCGGGAAGTTAAGGTTCGTCATCAGGTGGTTTGCTTCGTCGGCGGCCTTGGTGACCTTACCCCGGTAGAAGTCCGGCACGAGCGCCCGGTAGCCAGCTTCGGCGAGCCGATCAGCGGTCTTCTTGATTTGATCGTTTAGTCCCCACCATTCCTGGATGACGACAAAGCCGGGCGCGCTTGATCCTGCTTTGGGATGTGCCACATAGCCAGGGCATGTCTTTCCGTCCGGGCGCTTGAACTGAATCATCTCACCCATCGGATCCCTCCACTGGATGCGGACTGCCACCTCATACTATAACTTTGTGGTTTTTCTCGCCGGGGGGAGCTTGACCAGCAAGTCGATATGTTGGCTATTGATGTCGGCTGTTACCCCTGCCTCTCCGTCCACCGGCGAATTCGGACCTGCAGTTGGCATTTTCGTAACCACAGTCGGCATGTGGAAGCCAAGTCCAGCTTGCTCCGCTGTGAATCTGCGGAACTCGGCATCTTCATTCACCTTCGAATATCCATCCGGATGCTCTTATCCGCGTGACCGATCCAGAATCGCAGCAGATCCTCGGGGACACGCGGCTTTCTGAGCCACGTGACACGGAAGCGGCGGAAGGATGGAACCCGCACTTCTCCCGGCCGCCGAAAGTAATAGCACCGTAACCCACCAGTAGTGACGTTGCCGCGTACAGCTCTCGAAAATATCCTCAGACCATGAAAATAATAACCGGCGCCTCACCAAAGACGCTGTTGTTAGAACTCTACAAAGCAACGAGGCTCAACGAGGGACAAGATCTGGAGAATCTCAAAAGCCACATTCGCATTCTCGAAAGCGAAGTCATGGCCGATCATATACGGCTGCACGGTTTTGGAGTGCGGTGGTCGTGAAGTCTTCTCAGTTATCTGCTAAAAATCAC
>DLMI01000116.1:0-3826 GCA_002478145.1 Acidobacteria bacterium UBA7540 | reverse complement strand
CTCGGGGTGCGCTGGTCGTAAAGCACTGATCGCGATCCTTGCTGTTAGTTTCCTTGCTTTTCATCTGCCGCGGTGCCTTACGCGTGCAGTGGAACTCGGTCTCGACGAAATCATCTGCCCGGTCGGTGCTCCGTCGCAAATCCCTGTTCGCGCAGAGGCAAGTTTTCTGGGTTCAGCACTCGCGACAGAAGCGCCTCTTCGTTGACGAGCGGATGCTGCGTCCGTAATATGGAGCGACTCGACAGGCAGGCAGGCTCGAATGATCGATCAGGTCGTCTCTCACTATCGCATCGTCGAAAAACTTGGCGGCGGCGGCATGGGTGTCGTCTACAAAGCTGAGGACATCAAGCTCGGACGCTTCGTCGCTCTCAAGTTTCTCCCCGAAGAGGTTGCAGCGAATGCTCAGGCCCTTGAACGATTTCAGCGCGAAGCCCGCGCCGCCTCTGCCCTGAATCATCCCAACATCTGCACCATCCACGAGATCGACGAGCAAAACGGCCAAGCCTTCATCGTCATGGAATACCTGGACGGCCTCACCCTGAAGCACCGCATCTCCGGCCAGCCTCTCGAGACCGACCTTTTGCTGCAACTCGCCATCGAAATCGCGGATGCGCTCGACGCTGCCCACGCCCAAGGCATTGTCCATCGCGACATCAAACCCGCCAATATCTTCGTGACCCGCCGCGGCCACGCCAAGATCCTTGACTTTGGTCTCGCTAAACTTGTTCCTACTTCCCACGCCAGCGCGGACGCTGACGGACCCATGAACCGGCCTACCGCCGTGAGCGATGCCTTTCTCACCAGCCCCGGCACTGCCGTCGGCACCATCGCCTACATGTCGCCCGAACAAGCCCGTGGCAAGGAGTTGGATACTCGCACCGATCTTTTCTCTTTCGGCGCCGTGCTCTACGAAATGGCGACCGGCGCCGTCCCGTTTCGCGGGGATACGTCGGCCATCATTTTTGAAGGGATTTTGAGCCGGACACCGATCCCGCTCATTCGCCTGAATCCCCACGTCCCTCTGCGGCTGGAAGAGATCATCGGCAAAGCCCTCGAAAAAGATCGCGACCTTCGCTACCAACACGCTTCCGAGATGCGCAGCGACCTGAAGCGCCTCCAGCGTGACAGTGGCTCCGGTCGAAGCGCCGCGGTTTCCGAATCTGTCCCCGCCAGCGAAACTCAGCCGCCGCCAGTATCCGCGTCGGGCACTGCGGCGGCGGCAAGTGGCTCGTCTCTTCCTGCATCTCCGTCCAGCACCAGCAGCTCCAGCGTGACCGCCGTTGCCCGAGAGCATCGCGTTGGAACCATCGTCACTGTTGTGGTCGTTCTAGCGCTTCTCGGCGCCGCCGGCTTTGGCGTCTACGCTTTTCTCGGCCGTTCCCGCTCCCTGCCGTTTCAGAATTTCACCATCACCCAGGTCACCAACACCGGCAAAGCTGAGTTGGCCGCGATTTCGCCCGACGGAAAGTACATCCTCCACGTCCAAAACGACAACGGTATGCAAAGTCTGTGGCTGCGCAACATACCCACGGGAAGCGATACGCAGACCGTTCCGCCCGCCCCCGGAATTTATCGCCACCTGGCTTTTTCTCCCGATGGGAATTACGTGTACTTCGAGAAGGCGGCCAACCATCAGGGTACAGAGTTCGATTTCTTCCGTGCTCCGGTTCTGGGCGGCGTTCCGAAGGTTGTTGCCCACGACGTCGACTCTGACATCACCTTCTCCCCCGACGGACGCCGTATCGCCTACATTCGTGCTAATGACCCCGAGCCCGGAAAGTACCGCTTGCTCACGGCCAACGAGGATGGCGGCGACGAAACCATCCTGCTTATTACGCAATCCACGCGTGGCGCCGATCCCCAGCACATCAGTTGGTCCCCTGACGGGAAGCAGATTGCCTACTCCTTCGATTCCTCAGGCGATGCCCTCAGCTACGTCGAGAGCTTCGACACCGCGAGTAAGCAGGTTGCAACTCTGGCCATGCTCCCCAATGACCAGGTCCATGAATTGAAGTGGCTGCCCGGCGGGCATTCCTTGCTTTCCGTCTTTCTCCCCAAGGGACCGAATTACGAACGTTCGCAAATCGGACTGCTCTCCGATAAAGGCGCGCTCCTGCCCATCACACGCGACACCAATCGCTATGACACGTTGACGGTCTCCGCCGACGGCAAGAGTGCCTCCAGCGTGCAGGTGAAGACTACCCACGCCCTGGCCCTTCTGGATGGCGCCATCTCGCCCCAGACCACTCCGGAACCGCAACCGCTTTCGCAAGTCGCCGATCCCCGAGAGCTCGATTGGACTCCCGATGGAAAATTGCTCGTTGCCGATGCCGCAAGCGTCACCCGCATGGATCCGGACGGGCATAACTCCGCCGCCCTCATCGCCGACCCGAACGCTTTCCTTCTCGGCTTCTCCTCCTGCGCTGGCCGCTACCTGCTGCTTTCCTGGTGGTTCCACGCCGGCTCCTCAAAGATCACGATCTGGCGCGCCAGCGCCGATGGTGCCGCACCCAAACAATTAACCAGCGGAGGCTTTGATACCAATCCTGTCTGCTCGCCCGACGGCAAGTGGGTGTATTACATCGACCGCCCCGGATTAGCCCGCCTGATGCGCGTTTCCGTCGACGGCGGCACAGCGGAACCCGTTCCCGGCACGGCTGTCCCAAGCCAGTTCGGCATCGAAGCCGTCAGCTACGTTTCCCCGGACGGAAAATCCATCGGCTACGTCGTCGACATTGCGGACGCGGTCACGCACGATGCCCGTGCCAAGTTCGCTATCGCGAATCTAGACAGCACTTCTCCCCCGCGTCTGCTCGAACTTGACCCGCGCTTCGCTGGAAGTCAGGTTTTAAGCCCTTCCACCCAACTCATACCGAATGCCAACGCCCTGGCGTACCGGATCAGCGAAAACGGCGCGGACAACCTCTGGCTCCAGCCCCTGGACGGTTCTCCCGGACACCAGTTGACGCACTTCAACTCCGAGAAAATCACTGACTTCCACTGGTCGCCGGACGGAAAAACACTGGCAGTCATCCGCGAACACGATGTCGCCGACGTCGTCCTGCTACGAGAAGGAAATCAGTAAGCGCTGAGCCGACTAGGTGAAGACAAAGCTGGCGTGACCTTGCGCAATCGATGCCTGCGCCTGAGTGATAGCATTCGGACGTGAGGCCGCAACAATTACAGGGAGTCAGAGAAAAAGGGCACGCTTGAATTGCGTGCCCTTTCTCAGGTTGGCGGAATTGCTAGGCTGCTTTTTTTGACCGAACTCTTGCCCAGCGTGCCCGTTGTGCTGCCGCAATCTTCTTGCGGGCAGCCAACGACAATTTCCGCTTCACCCGACCATTGCTCGCTGCCGGGGTTTGGAAATCGACAGACACCACCGAGCCCAGCGCCGTAATTGCCTTGTCTAACTGTGCACGTTCCTTTTTAAGCTCCTCTAGTACCGCAACTAGATTAGTCATTGGTTTCTTTCTTTGAGTAGTATTGAACTACTTTGCTGATGAAATCATACCTGAAGCGACGGCACACGATCATGCGCTTGTGACAGCCCCGCTGCTGTTCAGACAGTCCAAGCGGAGATCGAACACTCGACCGATCAGGCTCTGGTCGGCGTCAGGGGAGATATTGATCAACTGGACTCGTGCCTGCGAAATCCATTAAGTTCGAGAAGAGGATACTTTATGGCTGAGACGCCCTCTACAATGCTTCCGTTGGGTACAAGTGCGCCCAACTTTAACCTTCCGGATCCGAATGGCAAGTTGGTGTCGTTAGATGATTTCAAGAATGCGCCAGCTCTCCTGGTCGTGTTCATTTGTAATCACTG
>DLMI01000008.1 GCA_002478145.1 Acidobacteria bacterium UBA7540 | reverse complement strand
TGGGGATTCCGAAGCTGCTGCGATCTGGCCTCGCCTATTGACGAATTTAGGCATAACTGAACATAATGAACACGGGGCGGCAAGTAATAGTGCCTCAGCGGGATGAATGTTATGTCGGAGGATGACCACCAACGGTCGCTGCAAGAACCCGTTCTCGTATTGAACGCGACCTACGAGCCCATTAACGTCACGGCAGTTCGCCGCGCCTTGGTTCTTATCCTGAAAGGCGTAGCAACCACAGAAGAAGATGACGGCAGCTTCATCCATGCCGCTCGGTTCGCAGTTCGTATTCCCTCGGTCATCAGACTGCTGGAATTTCGGCGGATTCCTTATCAGACACGGGCCTTGTCTCGGAAGAATCTGCTTTTGCGTGACCGCTACACCTGCCAGTTCTGTGGCCGGGCTTTGCCGGCGCACGAGCTCACGTTGGATCACGTGATTCCGCGCTCGCGAGGTGGCCATACGGACTGGGATAACCTGGTAGCCTGCTGCCACAAGTGCAACAATTTGAAGGGCGACCGGCTGCCGGAAGAGGCGGGGTTGAAACTTCTGAGACCGCCGCGGCCGTTTACGCTGCACACCAGCCGCCAGATCATGCGCATGATGGGCCGCTCGGACGAACGGTGGCGTAAATACTTATTCTGCTGAGCGATTCGAACTTGCCCGGCTCTCGACGTTCAATACTCTGGACCGACGGCCTGCTGCTGGCTTTTCTGGCGGCCTTTGCGGTCGTTCCTTACCTCAATACTCTCCGTAACCTTTTCGTTTACGACGACACCTTTCAAGTTGTGAATAACCCCTACCTTCAGAATTTTCATCACTTGAAGGAGATTTTCACCACGCCTGTTTGGTCTTTCCTTGGCGGAGACTACCCCCATAACTACTACCGTCCCTTGATGTCGTTCGGGTATTTGCTCTGTCGCCAGTTTCTCGGCCCTATCCCGTTGGCCTTTCACCTGGTAAGCCTCGTGCTGAACGTGCTCGTGGTGCTTCTGCTGTTTCTCGTTACCTGGCGCATGTTTAACGACCGCACGTTGGCGTTTGTGGCCGCGGGCTTGTTCGCAGTACATCCTATCCACTCTGAGTCGGTCGCCTGGATCGCAGCCATCACAGACATCGAGTTGGCTCTCTTCTATCTGCTGACGTTCTGGTTCTTCTTGGGGCTTTCTAAAGTTCACGGGCGAAGGTTGATTCTCGGCGAATTGTCTATGGTCGTGAGCTTCGCCCTGGCATTGCTCGCAAAGGAACCGGCGGTCACCTTGGTGGTGCTGGCCACACTTTACGAGCACTCCTGCCGAGAGGATCGCAAGGAGACGAGCGTTCGAGTCAAACTTTCGCGCTACGGCCCTCTTTGGCTCCTGCTCCTTGTATACCTGATTGTTCGCACCCACTTTGTGGGAGGGTTGGTAAGCCGATCCCAATTTCCCGATATGGGGCCGGACGCGGTAATCCTCTCCGCCCTGGCGCTGGCCGGCCAATACGTTTGGAAACTGTTCTGGCCTGCTAAACTTTGCGCTTTTTATGTCTTCCACATGAACACGAGTCCTTTCGACCCACGGGTAGTCGAGGGTGCTGTGGCGTTGATGGTGCTGGCATTTCTTTTTGTCTTCTTCTGGAATCGCGTGCGTTTGGTCTCATTCGGACTGCTCTTCTTCTTCCTCAACCTTGCGCCCGTCTTGAACGCGCCTTGGATGGCTGCCAATGTATTCACCGAGCGCTACTTGTATTTGCCTTCTGTAGGATTCTGCTGGGTTCTGGGCTGGGCGGGGACGACTTTGTGGAGAGCTACGACAAGACACAGCGCCTGGTGGCGTGGCATCGCGGTCGTTTCCGTACTTGCCATCGCGGCCTTATGCACTCTCAGAATTATCCGACGAAACCGGGATTGGCACGACGCCGAGACGTTCTACAAGGCCACACTTGCCCTACAACCTGACGCCTACATAATTCACATCAACCTCGCCGCGCTCTATCTTGACCGAGACGATCTCAAGAATGCTGAGCAGGAATTACGCGAGGCGAATAAGGTAGCACCGGATTATCCCTTGATTCTGAATAACTTTGGATTGCTGAATCTGAAACTAAAACGTTATGACGACGCGCTGGGCTACTTGGTCCGCTCCATCCTGAAGAACCCGAACGAGCCTCAGCCTCACCTGTACCTGGCCCAAGTGTACGACCAGACCGGGCATGCCGACTACGCAGAAAAGGAATTCCAGACGGCGATCAACCTTTCCCCTCTCAGCCATGGCGCCCATGCGGGATTTGGCGAATTCTATTTCGACCAGGGGAGGCTCCTGGAGGCCGAGCGACAATTCCAAGAATCCCTCCAGGTGGCCAAGACGCTGCGTGGTTATTGGGGGCTGGGGTTGGTGTACTGGCGTGAAGGCAGGTATGCGGAAGCTGAGCATGCCTTCCAGGAAGCTGAGGCATTAGTGCCCTCTTCCGGTCGCGCCCATATCATGCTGGGCTTGCTTTACACAGATACAAAAAGGAATCGCGAAGCGCTCCGGGAATTGCAGGCCGGATTGAAGAGCGAGCCCACAAATCCTCAAGCCCTCGAGGCGCTGAGGAAACTCCAGAGTCAGGACTCTTCGGGTGGTGGTTCAAACGCCAGTCCCGTGCGGTGATCAGCTCCAAAGGCGGTCTCCGGAACGTTCGTTGTCCCACTCGGTAGTGGGCTCGAAATAGCCCGTGCCCGGTTTCAGATGCTGCCTCATGACGTCTTCGTTGAGCGTCACGCCCAGGCCGGGCTTGTCCGGAACGGTGATATAGCCTTTGTTAATGATGGGTTTCTCAACGCCTTCCACGAAGTCCTGCCACCACGGCACATCCAGGGAGTGATTTTCAAGCGCCAGGAAATTCTCCGTGGCTGCGGCGCAGTGGACGCTCGCCATGCAGCCCACCGGCAGGCCTGCGTAGTGCATCGCCATCGGGACACCGTATTCCATGGCCGCGTCGCCGATCTTGTGCGTCTCGAGGATTCCGCCCGACGTGACGAGATCGGGATGAATCTTGCTCACGGCGTGCCTCTCGCACAGCTTGATGAAATCCTCCTTCAGGTAGATATCTTCCCCGGTGAGCGTGGGTGTGGGGCTTGCCTCCGTGATGCGTTGCCAGAGGTCAGTGTATTGCCAGGGAATCAAGTCCTCCATCCAGGAAAGGTTGTATTTCTCATAAGCTTTTCCCAGCCGGATGCAAGATTTCACGCCGATGTGGCCGAGGTGGTCCATGGAAAGCGGGATTTCCATTCCAACGGCTTCGCGGATCGCAGCCACATACTCGCAGAGCATTTCGATTCCCTTATCTGTCACCTCGGTGGCCACAAACGGGTGAGGGAGGAATGTTTCCTCCCAGGCGCTCAATCCCGAAGGCCGAGTTACGGTGCCGGGGGTGTCTTGGATCATGTCGATTCCCAGATCCATCTTCAGCCACGTCAGGCCCATTTCTTCCTTGCGAATTTTCATGTTCTGAGCGTAAACCTTGGGGTCCTTCGACTCGGTGGTGTCGGCATAAATCCGGACCTTGTCGCGGAATTTGCCGCCCAGCATCTGGTAGATCGGGACCCCATACACCTTTCCCGCGATATCCCAGAGTGCCATTTCGATGGAGACAACGCCGCCTGCCTGCCGCGCCGGACCACCGAATTGCTTGATCTTCCGGAATAGGTGGTCGATGCGCAGTGGATTCTCGCCTAGAATGCGGCTCTTCAACATGAGCGCGTAGGTTGGGCTGGAGGCGTCTCGAACTTCGCCAAGTCCATAAACCCCCTGGTTTGTATCGATGCGAACGATCGTGCAAGGGCCTGGCCCGGGTTTCACTACGGTCGCCACGCGCAGGTCGGTGATCTTCAGGCTCGAGGGACTCGAGTTGGTATTCACATTGCGAAGCTGCGGCTCTGAGTCGGCCGCGGCGTCCGTTCCCACAAGTGCTCCGCCCAGCATCGCGGCCGACGTCTTCAAGACCCCCCGTCGGTCTATCGTCAGGTCATTTTGCTTAGACATCGTTTCATCTCCTCTTCGTTGGTTACTCTTAGTGCTCCTTCATCCGTTGTTTGGAGCCCTTCGAGGCGGCCCATTGGTTGAATTCCTCAATCATCTGGTGGGTCCATCGGCCGTCAATTTCCCCTGGCGCGTACTTCTGCTGCCGCAGCATCATATGGCCCCACTCGTCGACCAGGTGAGTAAGCTCGGCTTTGTCGGCCACCTCCTCGCACATCTGCGGAGGGATGAAGGTGATCCCTTCGGGATCCGTCACGGCCACGTCGCCCGGCATCACCGTAGCCTGTCCGATCCGGATGGGGACGTTGATACCCATCAGCATCACGTTCCTCAGCGCGGAAGGATCCACTCCGCGGGCGTAGACTTGAAAGCCCTCAATCTCCCTTATTCCCGACTCGTCGCGAACCGAGCCGTCCACAATCAACCCGGTGTGGCTCTTGGACATCATCGACGTCCCAAGGTTATCACCGATGAACGTGCCATCTTTGATTTTTCCGAACAAATCGACCACCAGAATGTCACCGGGTTTGAGCGTGTCAATCACCCAGGAGTTCTGCGCCCCAATGCGGCCCTCAGCCTTGCCGTGCTCATTGAGCACGGCGTTGACGTCCGGCCTCACCGGCATGAATACGGCAGTGACCACTCTTGCTGCCAGACGCGGCCCCGCGTTAATCACTTTCCACCCCCCCTCGAACTGAAACGGGTATCCCGCCCCTATGAGCACGCCCCATGCTTCTTCTGCGTCCACCGTCTTCATCCGGTTGAGCAATTCATCCGGAACCTTGGGCCGCCCGTCCGGAAAGCGGTCGCCTTTCCATTCCCGCGTCAGCTCGATACGCTGTTCTTTTGAAAACATTCCAAGCTGCGCCCATCCGCACGCGCTGAAGCCCAGGACAACAACGATCAACACCAGCAAAGAGAAATTCTTTTTCATGTATCCGTCTCCTTAATAGAATCAGCAGAGTATAGCAGGGAATCCAGCCCTGCGCAGTGAGTAGCCACGTCGAATCCAAGTTTGAATTTGTAGGTTTACGATTTTGGGCCGGAAGCTTGCGGCCAGTTCCGGATTGCAGGGCCGCCAAACCCCGCCATGCCCACCCATTGGGACTGAATCTGTGTCCCCCTGGCCCCTTCTCTGTTACAATCAAGCACTTCGTAGTATCCTTTAGTCAGGAGCAGCGAAACTCGATGAAAGCCGAATATCTCGGACAGGTGATTGAGAACTTCGATCCCATGCTGTCGCTCGATGCCAGGCACTCGGATTGGTACGTCGAGCGGCCGGACAGCCCCCACCTCGAAATGAAAGCCGTGCTACTGAACACGACGGCCGATACCAAGACTCTCTTCAGCGGGCATCAGGGTTCTGGCAAGACGTCCACATTGAACAAACTCGCCGCCGACCCCGACATCCAGCAGAAATTCTTCATCGTTCAGTTCTCGATCAAGGACGAGCTCAATATTGCTGACCTTACCTATACGGACCTGCTGGTGGCCATGGGAGCACGCCTCTACGCGGTGGCGGAAAAAGCTCTGCGCCTGAACGGGAAGCTTAAGAAGGACCTCGATGAATGGTCTGCCGAAGTCTCGCGGGTCTGGAGCAAAACTGACCAGGCGGAGGTCAAGGTCGAAGCAGGCATCAGTGCCTTCTTCTTGAAAGCTACGGGCTTGCTCAGGACCGGTTTTGAGGACAAGCAGGAGTTTCGCAAGAGATTTGAGCCTCGCATTCCTCAGCTTATCGACATCATCAACCGCGTCATCGCGGCGATCGAAACCCACCCCGAGGCCGGAAACCAGGAGGTCCTGCTGATCCTTGATGACCTGGATAAGCCCACGGTGGACGTGGCGAAGGACCTCTTTATCAACAAGGGAACGATCCTGGCGCAGCCACAGTGCAAGATCATCTTCACCGTGCCTACTTCACTGCTTTATTCGGGTCAATATAACGTGGTGAAGCGGAGCTTCGGCGAGCCCTTCATCTTGCCTAACTTCAAGATCAAAGAGCAAGATGGCGTGCGCAACGATTTGGCTTGGAGGCGCATGCGCGAAATTGCGGAGCGACGGCTGGATAGGGCGCTGATAGGATCGCAAGCGCTCGATTATGCTGTCGAGATGAGCGGGGGAGTGGTCCGCGAACTGGTGCGGATTATTCACAGCGCGGCGAGCCGCGCGGTAGCCACCAATGCCAACTCGATCCAGCAACCCCACGTGGAACAGGCGGTAGACAAGCTGAGGATGGAATACAGCTTCAGCCTGACGCGCCAGGAATACATCGACATTCTAAAGCACGTCCACAAAACCAAGCTGCTCAGGTCTGACGACGAAAAACCATTGCTCGACCTGCTGCACAATCTCTTTATCCTGCAATATCCCAATGGACCGGGCTGGTACGGGGTGAACCCCATTGTCCATGAGCTTATCGGAGTCTAAGCCGATTCTTCCCCAGCCCTCGCTGCTCACCAGTGTGGACAAGGAGCGTGTGGCTGAAATCACCGCGACGGTAGGCGCCGCTCACGGGCACGGCTGCATTTATTTCGGCATCTGCAATAACCGGTTGAAAATTGAGGCGGTCGAGGAAGCCCTCGAAAGGTCGCTTGCTGCCAAGGGGATCACGACTTCTCGAGTGACTCTAGCTGAGAGGTATGAATCCGACGCTGGGCCGCAATATCGCGTTCAAATCTCCGACCCAGTCACCTACCTTAGCGACCATGCCCAGCGGGAGTGGGCACTCTTCTTCATCCACGGCCTGCCGGAAGTCGTTCGGGCACAAACTGGCGGTGATTATTCCAAGGTCTCTCCAGTTTCCCAGCTTCTCAACTATCGCCGCGAGCTTTTCCGTGATCGCGCCCTTTGCGCCCTCTTTTGGCTCGACCCCGAAACTGTGGCCTACCTCATGCGGAAGGCGCGCGACTTCTGGTCTTTCCGTTCCGGAACAGTCTATTTCCTGGAAGTCGAGGAGGCTCCGGACAATCGAGCGGTTGGCTCACTGAGGGAGGAGAGCAAAGCTACGACACGCTGGTCTGGAGATCTCGAGGAAAAGCTAAGCCTGCTCGCCGCCTATCGAAGAAAATCACCAGCGGACGATAACGCGATCGGGAACCTTCTGCTCGACGTCGGCCGCCTGCACACTCAGCGGCATGAATCAGAAAAAGCGTTAGACTCACTTCATGAAGCAATGGCGATTTTTTCGCGCCTGGGGCTCAAAGACAGGGTTCGGGATACCAAAGTGTGGCTCGCCCGAGCTTTTCAGGGTGTGGGTAGATCGGCTAAGGCTGAAGGACTCCTCCTGGAAGCCATCGAGATCGACCAGCAATCTGGAGATCAGCAGAACTTGGGCACGGACTACGGCAACTTGAGCCAGATTTACGGTGCGCGGGGCGACCTGGACGAGGCGGAGAAGTGGCTGCGCAAGGCCATCGAGATCGATGAGCGCTTGCGAGACGAACCGAAGCTCGCGATCGACTACAACAACCTGAGCCAGAT
>DLMI01000049.1:11450-23870 GCA_002478145.1 Acidobacteria bacterium UBA7540 | reverse complement strand
GCGCGCGTCAAGTGTCTGAACCCAGCAGCGGTCTGGATTTTTCTTGCGGCAAAGCAAGGCGGGCCTCCAGTGTCAGCTCTCGTTGGCGGGCCTGGCCCAAAAAATCCAGCAACTGGCCTACAAAACCCTTAACCAGACAGGTTGGGCAGCTGTCTTTCTTGGGAGTACCTTGCGATCCTGCGTCATTTTGCGCGCAGGCCAGCCCGGAGATCAGAAGAAGTGCACTCGCGAGAAAGATTTTCTTGTATATCACAGACAATGCCTCCGCGCCGTTGCGTGCCCAAGTGCTTCCGCCATACCTATCAACGCCCAGGTTCGCTCTTCAGTTGTCGGTCTGGAACGGGCCCACTTGAGCACTGCTCTAGGGCCAGACTTGATGGTCCATGCGCGAGCAATCTGGTGAATTGCATCAGTGCCCCTTGCTTCAGCGAGTCCTTTATTCTTCTCGCCAAGATTCACACTTTGAAGATCGTTGAGGAGACGAAGAGCTTCGGCGATATTTCCTTTCCTCGCAGCTACCGCGGCGAACTGGCCCAGTCCGAAAACCAGGTCTTGAGAATCCGATTTGTCACGCAGCAGACGTTCCGCTCCTGAAGGATCCACTTCGTATTGGTGGACCGCTACGAAGGAGACGTTCGAACAACCGTTTTTCCGAAGCACCTCGTCGGCCTCAGCGAACTTCCCCCGTGTCGCGTCGAAGTACGCGTCGTCACACGGTGTCGCTTGAATGACTCTGACCTCTTCCGGATGGGGCCAAAGAGTGAATCGTGCACACTCCAGGAAGAGAGCTGCGAACTTCCGGTCTTTCATGTGAGCGGCGAGTTTACGAGCACGGCTTTGCTCGCCGCGAGTGCGCAGAGCATCGCCGATGTCGTAGAAGAGTTGATAGCCCGACTTAGTACGCCCAGCGGTATCAAGCGCTCCCTCAAAATCCCCCATCTCAATTTGGTGACCTCCATACGCCAAGAAAACCTCATCACACTCGCCGAAGGGAGCGATCGTTTTAAGCGCACCCGATAGATCCCCGTTCTGAGCTTGGATTAGAGCGATGACCTTAGCAGCCTTCCTTTGCAAGTCCGACCCGGCAACGCTCTGAATAGACTCTTTTGCACCTTGAATGTCTCCGTTTTCGGTACGAATCTTCACCAATTCGACGATTGACCACTGGACATCCTCAGCAGGTTTGAACAGACGGCCTGTGGCTGCTGCATCCTCGTAGTACCCCTGTGCTGCCTGCTGTTCGAAGATCTGAGAGTTGGGCCCATAGCCGGGTTCTCCGGCTTTCTTCCACTCCGCAACCGCTTCCCGAAGCAGTTCCTGATCCGTGATTTTGTGA
Source organism: Acidobacteria bacterium UBA7540 (assembly GCA_002478145.1). The sequence continues at coordinate 22,534 of DLMI01000049.1, read as the reverse complement.
AGGGGCAATTGCCGCCATAGCATCCAGCCGAGCCCAACACCAACGCACAGCAGAAGCGAGAACGCTGCGACCTTCAATCCGAGGCCCAGTCGGCGTGATGAGAGCAGTCCCACACACTAATTGGACACCGGTGGCGGGCACGCCGGCCACTCTCTTCGGTAATCAGACTTGGGGAAGACTCAGTGACGAGTCTATGTTTGAAAACTGATTTGGCGGCAATCACCGGCGAAGAAGTGGTTGCACCGCCGGCAGAAGTTGATTCCAACGACGACACCCCCCGAAACTCCAGATGCAGTGCAGCCGCAGGTCGAAAGCACGGTGCACGACTTCTTCAGGGGCATCGGGGGTAAGAGCAATGCTCACGCCCTGTGACGGAGCACTTCGGGCAGGGAGCACGCGGTACGGCAGATGCCGTTTTTCCGTCGAGTTCGGCTCCCCGCTATCGATGATCCTGAGAGACGAGAGCCCAATCACTACGGCGCCAGCTTCCCCATCCCGTGGTGGCGGGGGAACTCCTTGGATCACACCGGGTGCCGACACCATCAAGCGATAGGCAAAATACGAAACCTTTCCGGATGTGAATTTGACCCCGACGTCAAGGCCCTCGAAACGGAATCCCCACCAACGCAAGAGCGACGCAAGAGTGCTGTTTCTAGTTCCCAGCAATATCCTGGCCGGCAGGCCATTTCCGACGAGGCCTGAGAAACACTCGTCGGCGTCGCAGCGAAGCGCGCCGTATGGCCCCGCATTGGAGGGTTGTAAGGTTGGTATCCGCCGCAGTATCTCGGCCTTGGAGGTTTCCCCAAGGCGCAAAGTGGAGAGTGCGGTCACGACAGAGACAATGCGGCTCGCGTAGATTGCAGCCTCAACCCGTAATGCGATGGCTGAGGTGACGACGACGGCGAAGCACCACAGAAAGACGATGCATGAAGCGGATCGAAAGCGAGGGGAGACAAATGCTCGCGTCATCGATAGCATCCTTCTTTAGTAGACAATCAGAGGGAGTCCAAAGTTCCCATTCTCAGATCGATCACTTCTTCCCATCAGAGCGCGAGTCCCTGCAACGTCCGTATTCGTCGTATGGCAAGACGTTTACGATCTTCAGCTTGAGCTTACCCATCAACGCGCCGAGATCGGAATATCGGGCGTTCACCTCGGCTTCGGTCAGCGGTGCATTCCCCGGAACCGCATTAATTTCAAAGCTCGTGCCTGCAGGAAACCGTTGAATCCACCCTTTAAAATCGTCAAAGGAATTAGTGAGTTCTCCGAAATGAGGATCTCCCTCGTTCAGCACCCATACCGGAAACTGTTGTATTTGCTCGGTCGTGCGCGCCCATTTCAAGCTGTCGCATCGATAGACGCACAATTGGCGCAGACGATCGATTCGCTGCGGCTCGGGCAGCCAGCTCCGCCCATTCAAAAGCGCAGATAACAACGCTGCTTCCAGGTCTTTTTCAGGTGAGATGGATTGCGTCGAGTCACGCATACGGAATGGAGGCGATCGATGCCATCTCTCCAATTTTGTCCAGAGCGCCGGTTCTGAATCCTTGGAACCAAATCGCTCCAGCAAATGCGCAGCATTCGTGGCGATGGAGTCACTCTTGTCGAGTTGCGAGACAACGATAGCCTCGATTTGAGGCGACCAACGTCGCACAGAATGGTTGAGCCAAATCTGCTGAAGGGCCAGATCGGCATTGCAAATTGGGTCAGCACCGTCTTGATGGTAGCGCTGGACCAGTCTCTCTTCGGCAGGTCGTCCCTGTTGCTTGAGCGAGAAAGCCCAGAGCGCAGGGCTCCCCACACAAGACTCTGAAGCGAGTATCTGGCGCACTGGGGCAATCAGGTTCGCCCCGCCCAGCCTAAGCAGAACCTGATCTAGGTTATCCTCCGTTTCGACGTCGGGCTCTTGGCGAAGGGCCCTGGCGAGATGAGAATCAACTACCGCCGAGGGTTTTTCGTTTTCTGGCATAACAGCGGCCCACCCAGCCGCCGTTGCCCAATCACCACGCGCTGCCGAATGAATCATTGATTGTCTTGCTTCTTGTGGGGCCAACATGTAGAGCCAGCGCATCTGCTGGGAACCTTCAGTCTTGCGCAAGTATGGGAGGAGAGCAGGCGAGGCAAGGACCTTCCATTCTTCCTCCCAGAGGTTCGGTGCTTCTTTCATCCTGGGCATTAGACGGGCCGCTTCGTCCGTCGCCTGCATTCGGAGTTGAGCCTTTCCGGGAAGGTCCCAACGCGCCAAAATCATCAACGCGGCACTAAGGCTGTCTCTCTGCGCGGCCGCGTGCTTCTGAGGTAACGCCGACAGTAGTTTTCGAGTGTATTCAGCCAGTAACTGAAGGAAAACCTCATTTCTTCTCTTTGACGCCTGTTCCCACTCAGGGCTCCACCAAGCCTTGTCGCCAGCGCCGAATAGTTCCGGACGCTGAACTTCAGCCGCAATGAAGGCTAGCTCCGCTGGAAAGTTGAAGTCCACGGAATGTCGTGGATCCACTAGTTCCTTCTCCATCGCTCGAACTACAAGCTTGCGGTGCGGCGAGGCGATCAGGCCTCGTCTAGCTACGTTGGAGTTCTGTTCGTAGAACTGCGTGAGCAATGGGATAACCGCCTCTGAGTGGGAATACTGGGTCCACTCCGGGAAAGGCGTGGAGTCAGGACTGAATGACCAGGGATCGTCGTCGCGAAAGTGGCTTTGCAGAAGGATGAGCGCGTCTGATGCGAGGTTCGCAACATTCGCTACTTCAGGCAACACGTCGACTTCGACCGGATCTGTTGTAAGCGTAATGTTGACGGCTGACTTCCGATCGTCGTAAGGATCGTCGAGAACGTCCTGAGGCTTTCTGAACTCCGTGCGGTAGGTGACTGAGATTTTGTATTTTCCGGGACGGTCGAACTCGATCCAGTCGTTCAGTGTGAAGTTAATCTGCGGTGGAGGAATTTCGGCGCCTGGGAGGTATCCTACAACTCCGCAGGTACGTGGGCCGTCCCTGCCGGTCGCATGTTGAGGAATTCCGGAGTAATACCAGTTGGCCCAAGGATCGTGCCAGCCACTCGATGGTTCGACCGTAAATTTCAAAGACGTGCAGCTGGCTCGGCTCAGGGTACCAATGGCTAGTTGTGAGTCCTTTGGAAGGATGAGGCTGGCAAAGCTCGCTTCTCCAATCTGGATACTGCCTTCCCGGCCCCCAATAGCAAGTTGCGCCTTTGGGCCGGCGACCGCGTGAGCGGGAGGGTCGCCGCAAGCCGGAGCAGTTTGAGTCAGCGTCGCCAGGGCGACCAGGACTGTGACGCCCAACAGCAATGGCCGCTTCATTCCAGAATTATCGAGGAGTACAGAGGCGATGTCGAGGTTACTTGAGACATCTCCTTCCATCATGAGACACGTCGCCTTGCTATCGCTAACTCAGGAACTGGACAAAAGAGGAATGGAAGCAGAGCCTGAGGCACTTGGGTGGGATTGGGGTGTTCATTCTTGCCGCCCTCGATAGCTCTGTGCTACCCAGGCGCTATGCGCCTCTAGCGCACCTGAATCTTGTCAGCAAGAATCTCGCCGCTCTTGCTGAAGTCGCCTTGCACTCTCACCTTCAATCCTGTCTTCAAGTCCTTGTCCGAACCCTGCGCCCCATCTTTGAGTCGGATATCCGTCTTTTCGTCGTAGCGCACGTGGAAAACAATGTTCTCCTCGGTGTTGACGGTCAGCTTGCCCTCGCTCTTCTGGGTGACTTTGCCTTCCAACGTGAAGTTGGACTCCTGTGCCGGATGCAAGTCGCCGTTCGGACGGACAACAGCGTCGGCGCACGCCTTCCGTACCGCGAAAGGCCACACCCCGAAAAGCAAAACGAGAGCGAGGCAGCAGCGCGATCTAGTCACGGCGTTGTAGCTCCAGGGGCCCGTTCTCAAAGCCGAACGTTGGGCGAACAGCAATGCTACGCCAGTTTTGGCTGTCTGTTCCAGTCCCCGTCAATGCCGCGCCGTCGCTGAGCGACGTTGTGTCGAATCCAATCATTTGTTGGTTTTTCTGGCTTAAATGTCCGAACTGTAGGACTGCTTTATTCGCAGTGTAAACCTCGCTTACGGTTCCACTGATGCCCTTCACGATGTTGAGCCAATCGAAGGCATGCTCCTTGTCGCCTAAATCGGCATATAACTCCGCGATTCGGTAAGGAGGCACGTAACCGCTTTTGGCCTGCGCGAGTGAAACTTCGATTCCGTTGTGTAGAGCGCTCGGCCATCCGCCCGAGCGGTAGCCCGCGTTCAAGGCGGCTGCGAGTTCGAAGGCATCCTTGTCGCCCTCTAGTTGAGCGTCGGCTTCAAATTCCTGAATGGCTTGCGGATATTGGAGCTCGGGGACCTGCCCTGGTGGCAAATTTCGTTGTTTCGAGGGCAGGAAAGGCATAGGATGCGCGAGAAAGTGAGCCAAATCGGAAATTCTGGCTGAAGGACTTGAGCAGTAATCGAGTGTGTCTTGTTTCCGGACTTTCTAGTCGAAGCTATCTCGGCGATGGGTGGAATTGGAGGCGTAAGGATGAATACGACTCGACGGGACTTTCTTAAAGTCGGTGCGGGTGCTGTGGCCGCCACATCCGCCGTCATGCCAAACTCGAACGAGAGCTTCTACTCTATAGCATCAGGGGAACGAACAGCAGCGCCGGCAGGGGAGGCGGGAGACATGATCTATCGCAAATTTGGAAGCACGGATGCGCACATTTCCGCTATCGGGGTGGGTGGTCATCATCTCGGCGATGTGCCGACGTTGGACGAGGCGGTGCAACTCGTCCATGAGGCAGTAGACGCTGGCATTACTTTTTTCGACAACTCTTGGGAGTATTACAACGGCAAGACTGAGACCATCTTGGGCAGAGCGCTCCGGGACGGGCGCCGCGAAAAGGTGTTCCTGATGACAAAGGTCTGCACCCATGGGCGAAGCGGCAAATTAGCCATGCAGATGCTCGAGGACTCGCTGCGGCGGTATCAAACCGATCATCTGGACCTCTGGCAGATCCACGGCATCGTTTACGACAACGACCCGGAGTTGGCCTACGCCAAAGGCGGCGTCCTGGAAGCATTTGATCGAGCCAAGAAAGAAGGGAAGGTCAGATTCGTCGGCTTCACCGGTCACAAGGATCCTACATTTCACCTGAAGATGCTCGAACTTGGTTATCCATTCGACTCAGTGCAAATGCCGCTTAACCCCTTCGACGCCAACTTCCACAGCTTTGAGAAGCAGGTCCTACCCGAGGTCAATCGGCGAGGCATGGCGGCGCTGGGCATGAAGAGCATGGGCGGTACCGCGTGGGGGATAAAAGCCGGCGTTGTTCAGGCTGAGGAAATGTTGCGTTACGCGATGAGCCTCCCCGTCGCGACCACTATTTGCGGCATGGACTCGCTGGACGTGCTGCACCAGAACTTGCGCGTCGTGCGCGGCTTTCAGCCGATGACTCAGAGCGAGATGGAGGCCTTGCGCGCTCGTTGCGCTCCGACAGCGGCCGACGGCCGCTTCGAGCCATACAAAGTATCGCTGCGGTATGACAACCCGATGACCCGGATGCCTCATGGATTTCCCTTCGATCACACTCAAAGAGAGGTCACGGAGATGTTGGAAAAGGGGGACGGCCCCTGGTTGGTGCCAGAGACAACACCAGAGACGTCGAGGAGATGAACAATGGTAGATCATGGTCGACAAAATGAGCGCTCCCAAGTAACTCCCGAAATCGAGCGCCGGTGCTTCATCCAAGCAGGCCTGGCTTCCGCGGGGACAGTGCTTGCGACTTCAGTTTTGCCCAGCCAAATCGTATCGGCTGCAGTTCCGCCGCAAATGACGAACAGCGGCGCTGACCAGATTCCTCGCAGGCCGCTCGGAAAAACGGGCGAACAAGTCTCGATCATCGGCGTTGGCGGATATCATCTCGGGACGGTGCAATCGAGTGATCTGGCCGTACGCCTGGTTCAGGAGGCGGTAGATGCGGGAGTCACTTTTTTCGACAACGCATGGGAGTACAACGACCACCGCAGCGAAGAATGGATGGGGCTTGGTTTACAGGGAAGGCGCGATAAAGGTTTCTTGATGAGCAAGGTTTGCACCCACGGCCGAGATAAGAAGGTCGCCATGCAACAATTGGAGGAGTCCCTGAAGCGGTTGGGCACCGACCATTTGGACTTATGGCAGATTCACGAGGTCATCTACGAGAACGACCCGGACCTGCATTTCGCAAAGGGTGGTGTGGTCGAAGCGCTGGATGAAGCGAAAAAGCAGGGCAAGGTACGTTTTGTTGGTTTCACCGGACATAAGAGTCCGGCGATACATCTCAAAATGCTGGCGCACGATTACCCATTCGACACTGTCCAAATGCCGCTCAACTGTTTTGATGCAACCTATCGTAGCTTCGAGCAGCAGGTGCTCCCTGAACTTCAGCGGCGGGGGATTGCAGCGCTCGGCATGAAGAGCCTCGGGGGCGACGGCCAGCCGATCCAGTATGGCGTCGTGAGGGCGGATGAAGCGCTTCGTTATGCAATGAGTCTGCCGGTCGCGACCACAATTTGCGGTATCGACTCGCTGGACGTGCTGCACCAGAACGTGGGAATTGCGCGCGGCTTTCAGCCGATGTCGCCGCAAGAGATGCAGGTGCTCCGTGAGCGATGCAGACCTTCTTCGGGTGATGGCCATCTCGAGCTGTTCAAAACAACAAAAAAATACGACGGCAGAGTTGGGCGAGAGCAGCATGGTTATCCCCCGCCGGAACAACTCCCGCTCTGAGCCGGTCCGATCACTAATTCTACCGAAGCCTGGTATAAGTGACGCTTGCTTCAAAAGCAGGTGGTGCGAGGATGTGCTAACGGTGTGACAGAACTGTTTTCAAAACCCATCCGTTTTGGCCGTTGGGGGTTAGTTAGGGATTCCTATAGTCAGATTCTCCTTTTGATTCCTCTCCCATCTTAAGAATCCGAGGTTAACTTCCCCGCGGCTGACTTCAAATAAGTTACCTACTTGCAACGCAGCCCGGCGAATTTTGGCTTACAGGTCCCCCTGCCACAATTTTGCTTACTTTCAGAAACCACATTAAGAGTGTTGCCGACCATTTCGATTGCCGCGGGCGACCCCTCTCTCTCAATATCCGAGCCGCTGTTCTTTAGTGGGTGAGTTCTTCGCCTCACAATTTCCCCGTGCAGGAAGTCGAATCGGTTTTCTGTGCCCAGCTGAGTTCCCTGAAATCCGCTCTCGTTTTCAGGATGCCAAGGTTGCGGTTACTGTTGAGCGATCCGCAGTCCGTGTGCCGTGGTAACGTTAACATCTGGCAGCCCACTGGCAGGACCGAAGGTTGCAGCGATTCTCTCGGTCGTGGAAAGCTGCCGCAGGTTGAAACTCCCAGTGCGCGACTATTTGGCTGCGGTTCTTCCCGGACTCGCCGACCGCCCGATCCAGCGCCTCCCAGAACTTACTCCCGCAGCTTGGGTCGCTCAGCCTTCACAGAGTTTCTTCGCCAAGCAGTGAGAAGCTACGTAAACGGGAGGCTTCGAAAGGGTAGGACGGGGCCACTTCTTGCTCATCGCCAAACAGTGAACAGGGTCAACTACCACGGCGTCAAGTGTGGACAACTATTTTGAAACGTTTTATATTACGAGCGGAATTTGATGTCGAGACCGAGGAGGCACTTCATGAAGTTACTCCTGCGAATCGTGCTTCTTGTACTCGCTGGCGCCATGATTTCTTATGCTCAAGACTCGCACTTCCGACCCAAAGGTCAGCAGATTCCGGTACCGGATTGCCTGACGATGAAGGGACTTTGGGAGGGTGGCTCGAAACCGTGTAGCCAGACAGAACATCAGGCATGGCTCGCCGATATCGCACACTGGAGGATCGAACGCCGCATCCGTATCGGCTACGATGGCGCCAGGTACGATTTGCCCGCCTTGAAATGGACGCAGTCAAGTTTCATACAGCCCCAGATGATGGTACAGGATCGGTACTTCTATGACCCTGTCGCGAGGAAGTACACAGTAGACCGATACCTGGACGACCTTGAGAAGCGCTATGGCGGTATTGATGCGGTCCTGATATGGCCGACTTACCCAAATATGGGGATCGACAATCGGAATCAACATGACATGATTCGCAGCATGCCCGGCGGAGTTCCCGGTGTTAGGCAAATGATTGCCGACTTCCATCAACGGGGTGTGCGAGTCTTGTTTCCGATGATGATGTGGGACCAAGGAACACGGGATCCCGGCATGCCTTGGCCAGATGCCATCGCCAGTCTCATGGCGGAAGTCGGCGCCGACGGCATCAACGGCGACACGCAGGACGGAGTTCCGCTGGCATTCTCACTGGCCGCGGACAAAATTGGCCATCCACTCGCTTTTGAGCCAGAGGGAGGGCCGTCGGACGAAGCTTTAGCATGGAATGTCATGACTTGGGGCCAATACGAATTCCCTTTCACTCCCCTCGTGGACAAATACAAGTGGCTTGAAACGCGCCATATGGTGAACATCTCGCACCGCTGGAATCGTGACAAAACCGATGATCTACAATTCGCTTTTTTCAACGGGGTTGGTTGGGAGAGTTGGGAGAACATCTGGGGCATCTGGAATGGAGTAACTCCGCGCGACGCAGAAGCCACCAGGCGCGTGGCGACGATTGAACGCGGCGTGGCACCCTTCCTAATTAGCAAGGACTGGGAACCGATGTCACCCATGCTCCGCTACGGCGTCTACGCAAGCCGCTGGCCACTGGGAGAGCAAGTAATTTGGACGATAGTCAACCGGAACGAATACGCGGTTGAGGGCGACCAGATCGAGATTGCAGGCAAAGAAAGTGTGCATTACTTCGATCTTTATCATGGCGCAGAACTCAAGGCTCAGGCGCGTCCGGGCGGAAGAAGTGTCCTTGCCTTTTCGATCGAAGCCAAAGGGTACGGAGCCATCCTTGCGACTAACATTCCGCCAGACGAGAAACTGCTGGCTCTGATGTCCAAAATGAAAGCTCTGACGGCAACGCCGCTTGCCAATTACGCGCACGAATGGAGGGTTGTTCCTCAGCAGATTGTTCCAATCCAGGCGACGAAACCGGTTCGTTCTGCGCCTTCCGGGATGATTCTGATCCCGCAGGCTGATTTTCTTTTCAAGGTCTCAGGCATCGAGATCGAGGGCTTCAATGACACCGGTGTAGATGTGCAGTATCCATGGGAGGACTCTCCGCGCCGTTTTCATGAACATCCCATGCAGGTCAAGTCTTTCTACATTGATAAGTATCCGGTCACAAACGCTGAGTTCAAGAAGTTCTTGGAGTCGACTCACTATCGTCCGCAGGACGACCTGAATTTTCTGCGGGATTGGAAGGATGGAAGCTATCCCGAGGGATGGGAAAACAAACCAGTGACGTGGGTCTCACAGGAAGACGCGCGGGCATACGCGAGTTGGGCCGGAAAGCGCCTGCCGCATGAGTGGGAGTGGCAGTACGCAGCCCAAGGCACGGACGGACGCCTCTATCCATGGGGGAACGAGTGGAATGACAGCGCTGTTTCGCTTCCCGACAAGTCACGCACAATGCGAGGTCCCGATCCGGTGGATGGACATCCAGCGGGAGCCAGTCCATTCGGCGTGATGGACATGGTGGGAAATGTGTGGCAATGGACGGAAGAGTTTACTGACGAGCACACACGGGGCGGCATTCTTCGCGGCGGCAGCTACTATCAGCCGCAGGGGTCGATCTGGTACTTCCCTCAGGCTTACAAGCTGAACGAACACGGCAAGCTGCTAATGATGTCCCCCAGTATGGACCGCTCCGGGGGAGTGGGATTCCGTTGCGTAGTAGACTCGCAGTGAACTGGTCGGCTACTCTCCATAATGCCGAGTACTGCAGTCCCCCTGTGCTTCGACGCGCGAAGCCATGACAGCACCCGTGACAATGCGGCAGATCGCCGAGCGTGCCCGCGTTTCGATCGGCACGGTGTCGCATGTAATCAATGGAACGGCGACAGTCCGGCCCAAGCTGCGAGAGCGCGTGCTCGATGCAATTCGCAGTATGGGCTATCAGCCCAGTGCCTTGGCGCAGGGACTCCGGAAACACCGGACCAACATGCTCGGCATGGTGATTCCGGATATTACGAACCCATTCTTTCCGGGCGTGGTTCGGGGCGTCGAGGATGTCGCCTACAAGCGCTCCTTCCGCGTGATCCTCTGCAATGCTGACAACGATCCTTCGAAGGAAGCGTCCTACGTTCGCGAGTTGCGCTCCTATCAGATCGCCGGCCTGCTGATCATTCCGGCTGCAGGTGCGGATATCGCGGGTCACCTCCGCGCCTACGCGTCGGCTTCGGTGCCCGTGGTTTGTATCGACCGGGTCCCGGATGGCTGGAAGGGTGATGCCGTTCTGGTGGCCAATGCTGAAGGCGCCTATCTGGCAACGAAACATTTGATTCAGATGGGACACAGACGTTTGGCCGTGATCGCGGGGCCGCTCAAACTGACCAACGCAGCGGAACGCCTGAAAGGTTTCACGCGTGCGCTAAACGAAGCCCGCGTAGAGATAGAGCCGGAATTTGTTCAGGAAGCGTGTTTCGATACGGAGAGTGGCTACCAGGCGGCCCTTCGGCTTCTTGGAATGCTTCCGCGCCCGACGGCTATCTTTGCCTGCAACGACCTCATGGCTTTTGGCGTCTTGCAGGCTGCTCGCGAACTTGGCCTGCGATGTCCCGAGGACTTGTCGATTGCCGGATTTGACAGCCTTGAGTTCACCCAGTTCACAGACCCATCCCTGACATCTGTTTACCAACCGGGATATCAGTTGGGCGCCACCGCTGCCCGTCTTCTGCTGCAGAGGGTCGACGGGTTGCGGTCTGCGCCGAAAAAGGTGCTTCTCCCGACCGAGTTGAAGAAGCGCAATTCTGTTGGACCGCCGCATGTCGCTGGGCCAGAAAGCGTGGGGGGAACAATGCGTAAGGGCAAACATAGCGGCAGGAGGCGCAGGTAGCAGCCTGAGATTCCCGAGCAATCTGTTTTTAGAGGTTGACAAGCGCAAACCGGCTGGAGTAAATTCCTCGCGTTCGATATTTGAAACGTTTCAAACTGGCGGGTTGCTGCAACCC
>DLMI01000049.1:299-11387 GCA_002478145.1 Acidobacteria bacterium UBA7540 | reverse complement strand
CGGGTTGCTGCAACCCTTGTGACGCCCGCTTTCCGGTCCAGGAGACACAGTATGCGAACCCCCTTGTCGCGGTTCATGATTCTGCTACCCACTCTGTTCGTTTTAACGCTGGCCTCGTTCGCTCAATTCTCTCAGCGCGGTAGCATCAGCGGCGTGGTCACCGAAGCATCCGGTGCAGTCGTGCCCAAAGCCTCGGTAACCCTGCTCGACCTGGGCCGAAATCAAAAGTCCTCTGCCAGCACAGACGCGAGCGGGCACTACGACTTTTCACAGCTTCTACCGGGGAGCTATCAAGTTTCAGTGGAACTTGCGGGATTCAAGAAGTCGGTTTCGGCCCAACTGACGGTGTCGCCCCAATCCGAAGTCCGATGCGACATCCAACTCCAGCTGGCCTCGGTCGCGGAGACGGTGACTGTGACTGGCTCCTCCGCGCCATTGCTCCAAACTGAATCTGCGGATCTCGATCAAAACATCAGCCAGGAACAAATTGCCAGCGTGCCGATGAACGGCCGTAACTGGACCGCATTGACTGAGTTGACCCCCGGAGTCAGCACGTCTCCGCGTGTGAACATCAATCTGGGCGGCACCTTCGAAGTCGGGGCATCGTACACATCCGGCGGCGCGGATTACACTGCGGGCGGCAACGCGGAGGGTTCTCGTGACAATGGATACTACGTCAATGGGGTGAACGCCAACGAGAATTATGAAAGTGGCGCGAGCTTCCAGCCATCTGCCGAAGCCATCGGCGAAGTGAAAGTCGGCGTGGCGGATTTCTCCGCCGAATATGGCCGCGATTTTACGAACCTCAATGCAACCACCAAAGCGGGGACCAACACTTTCCATGGCGAAGTCTATGATTTCTTTGAAAACGATGCGTTGAATGCGCTGGTTCCCATCAACAAGGCGCAGGGGCTGCTAACCAAGAGCGCATTTCGTTTTAACCAGTTCGGCGGCGGCCTGGGAGGCCCTGTCTACATCCCGAAAGTCCTCAATCTGAAAGACCGTGCCTTTTTCTTCGTGAACTACGAGCGCAATCCGCATTCACTCGCCGGAGGGAATAACCTCGCCATCGTTCCCTCCGACACGCAACGGGCGGGAGATTTTGGAGTAGACTGCACCGGCCCGGTCAATGCTGGCACCTTCGCGACGAACGGACAGTGTTCCAATCCGGCTGGGCAGCTTTACAACCCGTATACGGGCAACGCTATCCCTTTCAATAACCTGGTTACTGCCGGGCTTTACAATCCAGCGACGGCAAGTTCGCAAATCAAGGGCATCACAAACCTCTTTCCTCATGCCAATGTGGCGCCGACCCTGGCCAATGCCGGCGCTAATTACCAGTACCCGGCGAGGCAGGAGGTCGACCCCTATCACTGGGATAGCCGCTTCGATTTCCGCATCTCATCGAAAGATAGCGTGTTTGTCGCCTGGTCCCAATACAACGGCATCCCCAACAATACTGGTGGCCTGGTCCCAAACCTGAGTACCCCTTCGAACGTAAGCGACAAATCCCACGTCGTGACTGTCGATGAAGCTCATGTTTTCAACTCGAATTGGACCAACGAGTTCATCTTTGCCATAGGAAGTGGTGCTTTGGTGACGTTGAGCCCATCGGAACTCTCCTACACCAATGGCTCCTCCAACCCGTTTAATTCGATCTTCCAGAATACGGGCACGGGCAGCGGTGGCAATACCGGCATCCTTGGCTTGAATATCTTCAACTACGGCCAGCTTTTTACCCAGCCAACCGTGGGCTATGACGAATATTTTCTCGCTTCCAATAACTCGCGGCAATTCTCCGACAACATGATCTGGATTCGCGGCCGTCACAGCATGACTTTCGGGTTTACCTATCTCCGCAAAGGGGAAGAGGACTTCGACAGCGTCCGCTACGTTGCTTATGGCTGCGCACCCGCCCCGGGCGCATACTGCGGCAACGGTCCGCAGCTGTTTACAGCGAACAATGGAGTCGGCGGCGACGCTTTCGCCGAAGTCTTACTCGGCTTGCCTTCGGTGATCCATCAGCGCTTCAGCTATTCCGCAGGTGGGCCGTTTGCTCCGGAACCGAATGTAGTCATTCCATACTACGGAGCCTACTTCAATGACAAGTTGAAGGTCACGCAGAAGCTGACGGTCACCTACGGACTCCGTTACGAACTGCCCATTCCTATCTTCGCCACCAACAACACTTGCTGCGGCATCTACGAGCCGGCCACGGATACTATCTCCATCCCAGGAGTCACGCCTGGTTTGCCGCAGCATTATGCCTCGGCTCCCAAGCACGACTTTGCTCCGAGACTCAGCCTGGCGTGGCAGGCTCGCCCCAAGCTCGTCGTGCGCGCGGGATACGGCCTTTACTACAACTCCGGCGCGAGCCAGATATCGAATGTCCTTGACGGAGCCCTTTACGGGGGTGTCCCCGGCGGCTTCGTCGGCGATGAAATCGACAACTCCACCCCGCAGGAAGCGAGCACGTCGCAAGTGTTTCAGCCGTCGCCGCAAGTTCCTCTGGGAACCTTCCCTGTGTCTACCGGCCCGGGGCAAGGCTATTACGGAGCCGGTGCTTATCAGACGCTCTTTTACGCCGACCGGCAACAATCGTTTCGCACGCCTTATATCCACCGTTACCTGCTTGATGTGCAGAAGGAACTCTTCCACAATTCTGCAATCACGTTCTCTTACCTCGGGGCGGAAGGAAGGAACGGTTGGTACTTTTATGACCAGAACGCTGCACCCTATCAGACGGGATGGGCTTCTATCGACGCCTATAACGCCGCCCGGCCCTTCAATTCCGGAAGGTTTGGCGACATTTACTTGCAGAGGGCTGGCCTGAACAGCAATTACAACGCAGGCATTGTGAAATTCACGCGCCAAATGTCCCATGGGCTGCAGATTCTGACCCACTACACTTACTCTAAGACTCTCGGCGATCGAGGCATCGTCGGACAGGGCACGCAAGACACGGGTTATAACTATCCACAAAGTATCATCCGATCATACGGCGAAGAAACCAACTCCCACCGGCATCGCCTCTTGTTCCAGACCACCTATCAGCCTCAGTATGGACAGCATCTGTCGACCTACCTACGGCCGGTTCTCGGCGGCTGGCACATCTCGGCAATCGCAACCTTCGAATCGGGCAATGCTCTGACTGCTTACAACGGAGCTGGTAACCAGGCGAACGATTTTGCTCCTTATAACGGACTGGGAAACCTTGATATGGTGGCGAATCCTAACTTTTCCCACTCCAAGCGTACTTTCGCAGAGTACTTCAACACCAGCGCATTCGTCGTGCCGCCGAACAACGTTCAAGGCACTGCGTCCCCGGGCGTCATTCGAGGACCCGGACAGAACAATTGGGATATCTCGTTCGGCAAGAACCTCACTTTCCATGAAAATCTCCACGCCGAGATTCGCGCGGATATGTACAACGCGTTCAATCACACGCAGTGGAACGCGGTGAGTACCCAATTGAACGGCAGCACGGGCCCGTTTGGAGAAGTTACCGGCAGCCGCGAAGGGCGCATTATCCAACTTGCCGCCAAGATAGTGTTCTAGACACGTTGTGACTTTTCGATCGCGGCGCGAGCTTACCCCATCGCTCGCGCCGCCCGGTTGCGGCACGCTGTCCTCGGACGAGCGCGTGATTCACCGGGAGGGCCATGTATCAGCCAGAGGCGTACGGAATTGCGCTGTTGTTCATGATCATCAGCATGCTGTGTTGGGGGTCGTGGGCAAACACCATGAAACTCACTGCAGGATATGCCTTTCAACTTTTTTATTGGGACTACGTGATCGGCATTTTTCTGGGCAGCCTGGTTTGGGGTTTGACCCTGGGGAATTGGGGCGGAGGCAATCTCTCATTTCTAAGCAACATCAGCCAGGCAGACTCGCGGCATATCCTTTTCGCCATTGCTGGCGGGGCTGTGTTCAATGTGGCCAACCTCCTTTTAGTTGCAGCCATTGACATCGCTGGCTTGGCAGTCGCCTTCCCGATCGGAATCGGCTTGGCACTGGTGGTGGGCGTTCTCCTGAACTACGCCATCGCTCCCAAGGGCCATCCCGGATTGCTCTTCGGTGGCATGGCGCTCGTGGTTCTGGCGATTATTTTTGACGCACTCGCCTATCGCCGCAGGGAGAGCGAACGGCGCTCCATTAGCGTGCGTGGAATCTGGATCAGCGTCGCATGCGGCGTGCTCATGGGCATTTTTTATCCGCTCGTGACCAAGGCTGTTACCGGGGAGCATTCCTTGGGGCCATACTCCGTAGCCTTGTTCTTCGCCTTCGGAGTAGTCCTTTGCGCAATCCCGGTGAACTACCTGTTCATGAAAAAGCCTCTCACCGGCACTCCCCCAGTCAACATGTCTCAATACTTTCAGGCGAAAGCGGCGTGGCACTTCTGGGGCGTCCTGGGTGGACTCATCTGGTGTACGGGAACGGTGTTCAACTTCGTTGCATCCCAGGCACAAATAATCGGTCCGGCGGTCTCATACGCCATCGGCCAAGGTGCGACGATGGTATCGGCCGTCTGGGGCGTCTTCATCTGGAAAGAATTTGCCAGCGCTCCGCAGTCCTCTCGCAAACTGATTCCCGCAATGTTTATCTTCTTCCTGCTGGGGCTGGGATCGATCGCAGTAGCACCCATGGTGACCAAGTAGTCAAAATCGGATCGTTATGCAGAAGCCCATCGTTGTCGTCGGCAGCATCAATCTCGATTTAGTAGTGGGAGCTGATCGTATTCCGCAGGTTGGGGAGACGATCATTGGCGATACTTTCAACACTTTTCACGGAGGAAAAGGAGCCAACCAGGCAGTCGCAGCAGCGAAACTTGGGTACCCCGTTTCAATGGTAGGAAACGTCGGCAACGACGCTTTTGGAACTCAGTTGCGCAATGGCCTGGAAGACGCCGGCGTGGACTCAACCTACGTGAATACGGTGGAAGGGGCATCCGGCGTCGCGTTGATCACTACCGGACGAGGTGGTGAGAACAACATCGTGGTCGTGCCGGGCGCCAATGGCCACCTCACCCCGGAACAGCTGGAAAAAGCGGCGACGATTCTGGAACACGCCGGATTGCTTCTGACGCAGCTTGAGATTCCCCTGGAGACGGTTGAATACCTAGCCCAGTTCGCCGAGCGACACAACATCCCGCTTATGCTCGACCCGGCACCGGCGCGCGAGCTGTCTGGAAAGCTGCTTCGCAAGGTGTCCTGGATTACCCCAAACGAAACTGAAACCGAGGAACTGCTTCGGACCAACTTTGAGAATGGCGACCAAGGAGCCTACGCGGCAGCAGAGTGCCTCCTGGATTGCGGTGTCAAGAATGTCTTATTGAAGTTGGGATCGCGCGGTTGCCTCATCGCCCAAGGGACTCTAGCGAAAGAGCGTGTCCCGGCCTTCTCCGTGAATGCAGTGGATACGACTGGCGCCGGGGACGCATTCAACGCAGGATTTGCAGTGGGACTGATGCGCGGCTCCACGGTTGCACGCAGCGCCATTTTTGCTTGTGCCGTCGCCGCGATTTCGGTAACCCATCACGGAGCGCAGCCCTCAATGCCGACCTGGGCCGAAGTGAAGGCTTTTGTAAATAACCGCTTGGGATCGGAAGCATCCTTTCTTGCAGTCGAATCCAAGGTCTAGTGCAAGCTTGGGGTTAACTTCTTCTTGAGAGTCGTATTCAGAAGGCAGGGAGTGAAGACCATGCGTCGTCCGCAACTAGCCGTGCCAAAGGCCAGCCGCTTGGTGGTTGGCGCGTTCGTTTTGGTTGCCATCGGCTTCGCCCAGGATTTCCGGTCCGTCAAGCCGGAGACGGTTGGCCTGTCTTCGGAGCGGTTGGAGAGGATCGGCACCGCAGTTCAGCGGAGCATCGATGACAAGCGAATCGCCGGCGCGGTGACGCTCGTCGTTCGGCGCGGACAAATAGCCTGGTTAAAGGCGCAAGGCATGGAGGACCGCGAGGCAGGCAAAGCGATGCGTCCAGACGCGATATTTCGCATCTGCTCGATGACCAAACCTATCACCAGCGTGGCCGTCATGATGCTGTACGAGGAGGGCCGTTTTCTGCTGGAAGATCCAGTCTCCAAGTACTTGCCCGAATTCAAGAACCCTAAGGTGTTCGTCCAACCCACAACCGGCGAGCCCTATTCCATTCCGGCAACCCACGAGATTACGATTCGCGACCTTTTACGGCACACGGCAGGATTCACTTATCAGTGGAATCCGGTTTTAGGTCTTCGGTACAAGAATGCGAATGTGGCAAACGGCTTGTTGCAATACGAAGGCACCATTGAAGACAGTGTGAAGCGTTTGGCGGGAGTGCCTTTGCTTTTCAATCCCGGCGATCGCTGGGAATACGGCCTCAGTGTGGATGTACTCGGGCGGTTAGTCGAGGTGATCTCGGGCAAGCCCTTGGACCAATTTTTGCGAGAACGCATTTTTGTTCCACTCGGCATGAAAGACACATATTTCTACCTACCCAACGGTAAGGTTGATCGCCTGGCCACCGTCTACACCTACTATGCGGACAAAGGCCTGAATCGCTTTCCCGACACTCCGATTACTGAGGGGCCATTCTCGTACTCCGCAGATTATCCCTATCGCGGGCCGAAAAAGCTGTTCTCTGGAGGTGGCGGCTTGGTTTCCACGGCCCAAGACTATATGCGCTTCTGTCAAATGATGCTCGATGGAGGCAAGGCGGGAAATATCCAGCTCCTGAGCCGCAAGTCGGTTGAGCTTATGACACATGATCAGCTCGGAAACATCAGTTCCGATCGGAGCTTCGGACTGGGTTTTGGGATCGACGGCATTAAAGCCCCGCTAGCAGAACTGGGGTCGGTGGGCGAATACAAATGGGGAGGCTTCTACTACACGGCATTCTCTATTGATCCGAAAGAGCAGATGATCGTCATCTTCATGGGACAACTGCATCCGACGGGTGGGCTCAGCCTTGACCGGCAGGTCGAAGCCTTGGCGTATCAGGCAATCATTGAATAACTGTTATTAGGGTAGGAACAGGCCAGACAGCCCGAGTCGAATCGCGGCGAATCAGTTTCGCTCTACGGTGGTGTCATGCACACAGTAAACGGAAGATTGCGCGCCATTAGTTGTGTTCTGGTGTTACTCGTTAGCTCATCCCTCTCTCAAACGCTGGCGAGTGCGCCGTCCTCTGACTGGAAAGCTTTTGTCCGGAGTCGGCTTCCCCTATATGGTCATAGAAACTGGATCGTGGTCGCAGACTCGGCCTTTCCGGTCTATGCCAATCCGGGAATCGAAACTATCGTCGTCAACGACGATCTTCCCTCGGTGCTGAAGTACGTCGCCAGCGCGATCTCCTCGTCCCGCCATCTCCGAGCCACGGTCTTTCTCGACCAGGAACTTCAGTTCATCGATGAACACGACTACCCGCGGGTGTCGGAGCTGCGCAAGCAAATCACGGCGCAGTTTCCGAAGGAGCAGGCTTCCAGTATTCCGCACACCGACGTCATGACCAAAGTTGACGAGGCCGGAAAGACATTTCGGATCTTGTTCATCAAGACCACAACGACGATCCCGTACACCTCAGTTTATATGCGTTTGGATTGTGGCTACATGAACGACGAGGTTGAGCAGAAGATCAGAGCTGCGATGGTAGCTGCAGTCAGTCGGGAGCTCAAATAGCAACCGGCTCGGTAAAGTCCGCTTTATCGCGTGCAAGACAACGGGGTACTTTAATGAACCGTCGAAGATTTCTCGTCACATCGGCCGCAACATCCACGCTATGCGCCTTGCATGGCAATGCCTACTCTAGACTCGTAGAATCGCAGCAGGCGGCAGTGCCCAAAGAAGAACTGTCTCCGACGCTCAGGGAAAAGCTCCGGCGCGATCCCTTGAGACCGCAATTTCATTTGCTACCAAAGGCGAACTGGATGAACGATCCCTGTGCGCCTCAATTCTTTCGCGGCCACTACCATATGTTTCTCCAATACAACCCAGGTGCAGCCGTCTGGGGCGACATGCACTGGGCCCATGCGATCAGTCCCGACCTTATCCACTGGAAACACATGCCGCTGGCATTGTCACCTACGCTAGGCTTCTATGACGCGTATGGTTGTTGGACTGGAAGCGTGTTGCCCGGCGGCGAGGCCGCGAGCATTCTCTATACCGGTGTGACGAAATCTTCGGTTGAACTCGAGACGATTCGCGGCAAAGGATTGCGAGAGGTTCAGTGCCTTGCGACGTCAATGGATCCCGATCTGCGGACCTGGAAAAAGCTGGACAAACCTGTACTGGATGGACCCCCACCAGGTTTGAAGGTAACGGGATTTCGGGATCCCTGCCCGTGGAAAGATGGCGACACATGGTATCTGGGCTTAGGTTCAGGCTTCCACGAGGTTGGCGGCGCGGTGCTGCTCTATCGCTCGCCGGACGGACGCAATTGGACCTATCTCCATCCCCTTGCGAAAGGGAGCAATCCCGCCGATACCGGCGAAATGTGGGAGTGCCCGGACTTCTTTCCGCTTAAGGATAAGTATGTCCTGCTCTACTCCGCTAAACGCAAGGTTCACTGGGAGGTAGGCACGTTTGATCGGCGTGAACTCGTATTCCACTCCGAGACCCGAGGACTACTTGATCACGGATCGTACTATGCGGCGAAGAGCATGGTGGACGCGAAGGGCAGGCGAATCTTGTGGGGATGGGTGGAGGAAACCCGTTCCCCTGCGGAGTGCGAAGTTGCTGGGTGGGCCGGAGCTATGGCGCTCCCACGCGTGCTTACACTGGGGACGGATAATGAGCTTCGGATGGAAGTGCTGCCGGAGTTGCAGTCGCTGCGTAGTAATGTTCAGACTTTGCAGAAAGCGCACAACTCTGGAACGGTCGGCGCCGCTCTTACAAGAATGCCAATTCAAAATCGCGCCGGTGAGATCGTCTGCACGTTCAAAGCGGGGGAGAGCGCCTTCGGACTCGAACTGAGGGCTGGCGGCCAAGCCGCGCCGCTGTTTGCGATGAAGTACGACGGCGCGAAGGATAAACCTTCCGTCACCATAGACGACAAGACCTTACCGCTCTCTCCGGATCGAGACGGAATTTCTACTCTGAATTTGTGGATGGATGGCTCGGTGATCGAGTCTTTCTTCGACAACAAAGAAGCGATAACCGCGCGCTGTTACGCACCCTCGTCAGGCAATTTACATCTCACCTGGACCGGGGACACCAATGCACTGGAGAGTGTCAGCGTCTCTGGAGTAAAGTTGATTTCAAACGACCGTCTGACCAGCTGAGCAAGATCGCATCGAAGTTCAGGGGTAGTTCGTCCGATTATCCGGATGACTCAGGCACTTTCATTTTTTTGCTTCTGCTGCTCTTTCTGATCCCTGTCGAGAAAAGTCATCATGCCGATTAGCTTTTCGAAGAATTGTTTCTTGTGCCTCTTGCTTGTAGGAGTCGCGAGCTTGCGACTGCAGGTTCTGCCCGCGACCGAGGCTGCCAGCGGCCAATACCGGGAGCGTACCACCGTGTTACCGCTGCGCTGGTGGGAATCTGCCTCCGCAATGCGCACAGTTTCACTAAAGGATGACACTGTATTCCCCCAGCTCCTTCTTGAACCTGCGAAAGCCGAAGCCCAAATCAAAGCCATCAAGGAACAAGGTTTCACTGGCTTAAACATTTTTGCTCCGGCAGATGGAGGAAAGAGCTACAACGGTCTTGATGCGCGCGATCACTATCGCATCGAGCCAAAGTACGGGACCATGGATGATTTCAGGCGCGTAGTAACAATCGTGCATCGTCTTGGGATGTCCGTGATCATCTTTGAAAATGAGGGTTACAGCGCGGTCGATGCCCCTTCGTTTCTCAAAGCCTGCGATGATGTCCGCGAAGGCCGGGCGAGTCGAGAATCCCGGTGGTTCTTCTGGAGCGATCGCCCGGATGCTCCTCCGCCGGCCTCGGGCGATACCTTCTTCATGGTTCGCCCGACCTGGTTACTTAACTACCAGCCAGATAAAGTCGAGCATTGGGCCTACAGCGAGCGCGCGAAGCGCTACTACTGGACTCGCTGGCCGGGGAAAGATGCGGAAGGGAAGACCACAGAACTCCCCCAATATAACTGGACCAGTGTGGAGTGGCAGGAGGAAGCGGAGAAAATAACCCGCTTCTGGCTGGATACAGGCATAGACGGCATCGTCATGGACGCTGTCAATTGGTACGTCGGCTATTCCTGGGAGAAAGGGCATCAACGTATCACCGACGTTATCAACAGTTATGGCAACAAATACAGCCAGCCCGAAGGCGGCGGCGCTTTTCACGAAGACCCAGTGGCATGGATCACCGATGGAGGATGGAACTCCGTCCAAGATTACGGTCTGGGAATCTGGTGGGAAAAGCCCTATCTTGTGCTCCAGAATGCCATCGAGGCAGGCGATCCACGTCCCATTGAAGAATCCCTGCGCAACTACCACGACCGGGTGGTCGCGGCGGGCGGCACTTTGAATATGACTCTGGTCGCCATCAAAGATAATCCAGAAAAGCAGCGTCTAGCAGCAGCCATCGTTGCTACCACTGGGCAGTTCATTTCGGATTGGAGCCACAAGGACGACCAGCTGGCGTCGGACCCCGAGATTCAGTGGCTCCTGAAGACGAAGGCCGCACATCCCGCTCTTCACCAGATGGGGCAACGCCGCAAGCTGCCCACCAACGATGATTCCAAGTACTATGCCTTCACAAGAACAGCGACGGATGGTACTGAGCGAGTACTGATAGTAGCGAATTTCTGGGCCACAGCCCAAGAAGTAAAAATCGACACTAGCGGTCTTCACGCGCAATCTCTCACAGATTTGCGTAGTGGCGAGAAAGTTCTGATCGACAACAGAGTTGAGTTCAATCTGCCCGCCTTTGGCTACCAGTTGTTTGACGTCCAATGAAACGCAGGCAAATTCGTTTACTTGCTGTGGCCGCACGGCCCCCGAATGCGTGGCTGTCCGCGCATTCGAGAAATGTGGCATCGGTCTCACGGTTGAGCAGCTATGGCGAAGGGGCGAAGTCCTACTGTCTGAGGACTCAACCTGTCAACCATGTGCTTCCTCTGACACTTACTTTCATGCGCGATTTCACAGG
>DLMI01000049.1:0-159 GCA_002478145.1 Acidobacteria bacterium UBA7540 | reverse complement strand
CACTTCTTGATCTTCCGTTTGGCGTCCTGCGGCTTCCATCCCATCGAACCAAGAACGGCGAGCGCCATCATCGGGGCGCGGTGCCAGCCCGCCGCGCAGTGGATGAGCAGCTTGTTCTCCTTCTTGGCCAACGCCGGTTTGGCGAACTTCACGCCGCGC
>DLMI01000224.1:20093-41490 GCA_002478145.1 Acidobacteria bacterium UBA7540 | reverse complement strand
TACTTAAGACGCTCTGTATAGTGTGACGTTGCACTTCGTTGTCGCTGATTCGGGCGTTGGGGTCCCTAAGGAGAAGCAAGCCCTCATTTTCGAAGCCTTCACTCAGGGGGACGGTTCAGCCACGCGCAGGTTCGGGGGGACAGGCCTGGGCCTCGCCATCTCATCACAATTAGTCGAGATGATGGGTGGCCGTATCTGGGTGGAAAGCGAAGAGGGCAAAGGTAGCGAGTTCCACTTCACCGCGCGATTCGGTTTGGCGAAAAGCCCCAAGGCACAGTTGCCCTTGCCGCCTCCAGCCTGCTTGCAAGACCTCCGCGTGCTCGTCGTCGACGATAATGCTACGAACCGGTTGATTCTCGCGGAACGGCTGCGCCGGTGGGGCTGCAACCCGACATCTGCGGAGAGCGGCGAAGCCGCTTTGTCGGCGATGAAGCGGGCGGTGGAAGCCGGAGAGCCATTCTCTCTTATTCTGACTGACGCACAGATGCCTGGTATGGATGGGTTCGCTTTGGTGGAGCACATCCAGCGCCATCCGGAATTCTCCCGTCCGACGATTATGATGCTGACCTCGACGGGTCAGCGTCTGGACGTCACTCGCTGCCGGGAATTAGGTGTCGCGGCATACCTCGTCAAGCCTATCCGGGCGCACGAACTGCGCGATGCCTTGCTGTCCGTGATGAGCTTGAAGGTCCAGGAGGCGCCCCCGCGGGAGTTGGCGAGGCGTCAGAGTCCGCGCGAGGATCAACGGCCACAAAAAGGGCTTCGCATCCTGCTCGCAGAAGACAACCAGGTCAACCAATACTTTGCCTTACGGCTACTTCAGAAGCGGGGCTATGAGGTTGTTTTGGCGGGCAGTGGACGCGAGGTGTTAGCCGCGCTCGATAAGCAAACCTTTGACCTGATTCTGATGGATGTTCAGATGCCCGAAATGGACGGGTTTGAGGCCACCGCAGCGGTCCGGGAAAAGGAGAAAGCCACCGGCACGCATGTGCCCATCGTTGCTATGACGGCCCACGCTATGACCGGTGACCGGGAACGGTGCTTGGCCGCTGGCATGGACAACTACGTGTCCAAGCCCATCAGAAGTCAGGAGCTGTTCGAGGCAATTGCGGCGTTCGACCGGACGCAAGGCTCGTTTGGCACGCAAAATCGGATCGACAAGAAAGAAAACGGCGTTCTTGACGAATCGGTTCTGTTGACCCGGGCTGAGGGCGACACGGAACTTCTGAAAAAGCTCATTGATTCATTTCTAGAGACCAGCCCCAGAGAGATGCAGGAGATCCGCGACGCCATAGCCCGGGGGGACGCCAGGACCGTTGAACGTGCTGCGCATCACTTCAAAGGCTCACTGGGGACTCTCTCTGCCTCGCAGGCCTTTCGAACTGCGGCCAGCCTGGAATTGATTGCCCAGAGTGGAGATCTCACCTCTGCGTCGGAGATTTGCAGGACACTCGAGGAAGATGTGGGGTTATTCCGCCAGGCCCTTCTGGAGGTACTCCAATGAGGTGAAGGAGCAGGCTCCTGAGGCCAAACCGTAACCACCCTCCTGGAGGTGTTGAACGAAAGGAGCAACCGCCGATTTTGCTACTCACCCCGGGTGGAGGCCTCCAGAAAGCTTCCGTGACACCTGAACCGGCATAGGGGCAGGACGTTTGCACCCACCTTGTCGTCAGTTGCCAAGACTCAGAGAGGAAAGCTGGGGTCATTTTCCCAGGCCGATGCGGCACTCGTGCCGCTCGCGTGTCAAGACGTGTTGGAACAAGCCAGTGCACCGGGAAATCAGCCCACCACGCGATGTCGCCCGCTAAGGCGGGCTTGCCCAAATCCCGTCTTCCTGCCTACCCACGGTTTTCACCGTGGGCTAAGAGATGCCGCCCCCCGAGGCGGGCGACATCCAAGGCGCGACTTCGGAATTCAGGGTGAAAGGGACCCCCAGCCCCCAGCCTACAGCCCTGGCTCGACGGCGGGGGCGAGTGGCGGAATCAGGGCAACCCGGGGACGGGTCAAATACTCGCGCAGGTAGCGGCGGTAATTGTCGTCGGAAGGCACGAGGTCCGGCGCTGCGGGCGGGTAGTTTGCCATTTTACGGAAGGGCAAGGGCTGGACGGTCCAGGCAAAAGCGGTATTAGGCTCGCCGTCCTTTGCCCAGCCGTGGGTGTAAAGGAAGAAATCCCGTTTGCATCCGGGCTGGAGCGGCGGGAGCCTTCTGCCGTCAAACCTCACCGTGATTTCGTCACCCGTAGCCATCACCACCAACTGGTCATCAGCGTGGGCGAGCAATTTCCCCACCGGGCCATAGCGCGTATATTTGCCCTGCATGGGATTCCAGGGGGCGTAGGCAAGCACGTTTTCATAATCGAACGAATCGGGACGAAGGTGTTCAGGGTCGCTGAGGGGGGTCGAGAATCCGCGATAATGCAGGTCTGCGGAGAGCAGTGGAAGTTCGGTTGGCGCGGGGGCCTTGGCATCGTCAAGGGAGAAAAAGATCTGGTCCCAGTAAACGCACAGGTTGGTTACGATGCGCACATGATGGTCGGCGGTGAGGAATTTGCCGGTCAACTCCACGCGCATGGTACGGCGGGTGCCGCTCGGCAAGCCCATATCCGGAATCACGGTTTCCCATTCTCCCCGCGCGTTGCGGACTTGCAGGTAAGGAGAAATCATCTCGAGCCGCTTATTGGACATCAAGGCGCGCGAGCCGTTCGAATCCGTCCAGAACACCCAGCCGTTCAGCCACAGTGAGACACGGGCGGAGGGGGGCAGGTCTCCTAAATCCAGGGTGAGGGTGTGAAGGTCAGCGAGGCCAAGGATGCGGTGGCGAGCGAAGCCGGCAGGATACTGGCCGTCCTGCTTGAGCAGCAAGGGCAGAACGTCGTGGCCTCGATCGTCCACGGCCGAAACGGGGAAGCGCTTTTCGCGCAGGGAATAAAGGGCTGGGGGCTGAGGCGAAGAAGAATAAATCTCGTTGGAGTAAATCTCCTGGGAGGCCGGATGGTCCACCGCCAGAAGCCGAAGCTGGTCAAAGAAATCGACTTCCCTCAACTCATCGGTGAGCTGGAAAACATACTGGCCGTCTTGCGCGTGCAGGTCCCCAGGGAGGCGCACAAACTCTTCGGGGAATGGCTTGGTTCGAGTGCCGTCCGGGGCCAGCTCGCCCAGCGGGGCCATGCCCAGGACATCCGTCACGAAAACGTAGCGCTGGCCGTTCCAGGCGTAAAGGAGTGGGCAGGAGGTAGCCAGGCGTTCGGATTCGCGGACGTCAATCGGCTTGTCGGTGGCGACGTCGATCCAGTTCTGGATCACGGCATTGGGCCAGGTGACGCGCACCACGTCAACCCGGGAGAGGTCTCCGGCAAAAATCCTGAGAGGGCTTCCTGTTACTACTACCTTGTTGTAATAATTCCCCGCTTTGATCTCGACCAGACTGCCGATTCCTTGGGTGTTGCTCTTGTAGCCTATCAGCTTTACTTCCAGCCAGCGAGGGGTGGGACCTTCTTTCTCAAAGGCCAGCAATTGGCCGCTCGGGCTGAGCCCTACCAGGTCCAGCTTGCCGGGATTGCTCAACCAGGTGGGGCTGAGCGTGGCGACGCCGGTTGCCGAACTGGCAGGAATGCTAACCTCCCCCCCGCGGAACTTCCCGGAGTGATTGACGATCAAGCGCCACTTGCCGCTGGCATCGAGAGCCAGCAGGTCCGCAAAGCCGTCGCCATTCGCATCCACAACCGTGCCGCGAAAAGCAAAGAAACCCGTTGGAGCGGAAACGAGCGGGAGAGGCGCAAGCGGAGCGAATTTCCAACTACCCCTGTTCATTAGGACTTGGTAGCCTTTGGGTCCCCACAGCGCCAGATCGATACGACCGTCGTGGTTGAAATCCGCAGCCTGTACCCCATAGGCTACCCACTTTGTAAACGCCCCTCCAGCCTCGGCGGTCCGGCTCACAAACTTGTCCTCACCCAGGTTGGCGTAGAGCAAGGGAGGGCCGTCGTCACGGAACAGGCAGAGGTCGGTGTAGCCATCGTTATCGAAGTCGGCGAAGACGGCGCCGCGCATGCGCCCCCTGGCCGAGGCCAGCCCTGAGGAAGGTGTGATCTCGGTGAAAGTGCCGTCGCCGTTGTTGCGATAGAAGTGCGTTGCGGCGCCGGCGAAATCGTTGGGGAAGAGGAAAGAGTCTTTCTTGGGCGGATCGTTCAAATTCGTGTACGCCGTGACCACAAGGTCCAGAAAACCATCCACGTCCGCATCGAAGAGCACGGCCTGAGTCTCCAACTCGCCGGGAATCGAATGCAGCCCTGCCTTTTCCGTCTCATCCTGGAAAATTCCATCGCCTAGATTGCGATAGAGCCGGACTCCGTCCAGCCCGGCCACGAAAAGGCTGGGCTTGCCGCTGTTGTTGTAGTCGGCAAAGGTGGCGGAGACCGCGGCGCCAGGCCCGGCCACGCCCGCCTTGTCCGTCACGTCGGTGAAAGTCCCGTCCCCGTTGTTGCGCAGGAGATGGTTGGCGCCGGCGGGGTTGACGACGTAGATGTCGGTGTGGCCGTCGCTGTTGTAGTCGCCGAAAGCGATGGAAGGCCCAAAGAGCGGAACCAGATTTCGCCGCGCGTAATCCAGCGAATAATCCGCCGCTTTGATTGGGCTTTGGGAGTTCGCCGAAGGACTTTGCTGGGCCGGCAACGTCAGGCCCAGGCGCCCCGAGATCTCGGCAAATGTCACTTTTTCGAGGCCCGACCTCTGCACGAGTTCTGAAGGGGGCACGGCGGGGATAAGGATGACGCCGTATTTTCCTCCTTCGAGGGCCGGGTTCTGGAGAGAAATCCCGGGGACCTTGTCTCTCATCTTTTCGTGAACCTTCAAGGCCTTCTGCGCGTCCTCGTCACGCTTGAGGCGCACGTAGATGGTGAAAGTGTGGAAAAGCGAGGCCACGTAAAAGTTCTGCCCCTTGCCGAAACCCATATTGACCACGTGCTGATGCGCCGCCAGCGCGTCCTCGAGTTGCTTCTTGGCGAAGTAAACGGTTCCGAGGTTGAACCATGCCGCAGGGTCCTCCGGATCGGCCGCAATCACCCGCTTCAGCGCTGCCTCGGCGTCGGGATAGCGAAGCTCGCGCTTGTAGAGGATGCCCAGGTTGTAATCGGCTGCGACCAGCTTGGGGTCCATCTGCCTTGCGGTGGTGAGTTCCCCCAGAGCCTCGTCCAGCTTGTTGGCCTGCATCAGGGCGAGTCCAAGATCAAAGTGGTCGGTTGCCAGTGCCTTCCCCGAAGCCACTACCTTCTGGAACTCCCCGATCGCCTCAATGTATTTGCCCTGCTCGTAGTATGCCTTGCCAATGTTCCGCTGGGATTGGATGGGCGCCGTTCCCGCCAGGGAAGTCTTGCCGGCGGCCTTCGGCGCAGCGGACTTCCCTGTTTGCGGACTTTCCAAGCTCGGTCGGGCAGAGATGAGGCAGGAAGCGAGAATCAAGGCGATCGTCATGCAAAGGCGCAGGACACTAGGAAGCTTTCGGTTCATGAGTCTCCTCAGACTATTCCGGGTGAATGGGGTGAACGGCGTCGAAGTGATATGCAGCATAGTTGCAAACGATTATTATACAACGCGCGCCTTGCGCACGAGATTCCTCTTGCTCGGATGTTAGGCGGTAGGTGGGGGCTGGGGGCTGGGGGCTAGGTCAGCGTCCTGCGCGCCCCGCCTGCCGTCCGTCACCATCTTGCGGGGCGGTCCACGACCAAATCCGGGTGCTCGCGCCGGAAAGTTTCAGCGTTGTGGCAGGACCAGCAAACGGGCGAGTGAGTTTGGAACACCTCCGGCAATCTCTCAGCCGCAATCTTGTCCCAGTAAACGGTTTTCTTCTCCGGGTTCAGCAGGGCTGGCACGTGTCCAACCCATTCCTCAGTTACATTCACGGGTTTACCACAAATGGCGCAGGTCTTGCCCGCATACCAGTTGGCAACGATGCGGCGAACCAAGCAACCTTCCGGAGCCGCTTCGATCTGTTTCAAGCACTCCTGCCCGCATCCCTGCCGTTCCGGCCAGCGGGAACACTCGCTCAGGCGAAGGTGCGGTGTACCAAAGGCCGCATCCCTCGCCAGGGGTATGGCGTCCAAATCAACCGCGGCAGGCTTCTGAGTTTCAGGGCAAGTGACCAGCCTCTGTCCTCGCAGTTTAAAGTAGGAACGCAGGCCTCGAAACAGCAAATACCCGACACCGAGCGCCGAAAGCGCAACTATGACCCAGACAAGCCAAAGAATCATAAGTGCCTCCTCTCCTCCCCCAATTACCATTTGTAGAGCACGTTTCTCCCCAAAACACACGGGCGCAAGTTCTGCTTTCTTGGCAAGGTGATGACTTCTGGCCTGTGGAAAGCTACTTGGGAAAGTTCATGCGGCGCCGCAACTCCTGCCAACGCGGATCGGAGCGCCAGGGGGATTCGGGATCATTCATCTCCCAGGGGAGAAAAATGTGATGGTACTCGAACGCCGCATCAAGGGCGCGGAATGCCTCCTTCCTGTTTCCCAGGATGGTCTGGATCCCAAAAAGGTCCAGGCTAAACTTTGAGTAATCCTCGCGCTCCGTTTCAGCCACCAGCTTCAGTGCGTCGTCCTTACGTCCGGCCGCAAGGTACGTTTCTGCCAGGGCAAGTTTCCAGTCCGGATTGACCGCCCTCAGCTTCTGGTGCGCAGCGATCGCTTGCTCGAACATTTTCTTCTCTGCATACGCGCTTCCCAACACAAAAAGTGCGTCCACCGAGTTCGGGTCGATGTCGAGCGCTTTGCGGGCTTCCGCGATGGCCTTATCATCTTGATGTACGTTCAGATACATCCAGCCCACCCAGGCGGTGTAAGTGGGCGAAAGCGGATCCAGTTCCGCCGCTCTCTTCCCTTCTGCCAGCCCTTCCTCAAAGCCTCCGAACAGCTGGAGGTACCAACCATAATGGGCGTGAGCTTCGGGCAGATTGGGGTTCAATTCCAGGGCACGCCGAAATTCCTTTTCGGCCCCCGTCCAGTCCCAATCGAAGTAGAGCTTGATGGCGGCGAGCGCGAGATGAGCCTGGGCCGAGCTCTCGTCCAGCTCGAGCGCCTTGAGCGCGGCGGCACGGGCACGCGGGAAACCCTCCCGTGGTGGGATCGTCCCGCCCGGGCCGTGGTAGATGATCGGGTAGGCTAGCGCCAGGCCGGCGTACGGCAAGGGGTCCGCCGGATCTTTCTCGATCGCCTGCTGGAGCAACGCCAGGCCCTTCGCGAACCCCTCCGGCGTTTTCTTGTACAGGTAGAACATCGCTTTCAGGTACGCCTCGTGCGTTTCGGGGTTGACCGGGCGGGCGCGGACCAGGCGCGTCTGCTCCTGGGGCGTCAGCTTGACTCTGATCTCGCCGGCAATCGCTCGTGCCACCTCCTCCTGCAGGGCCAGCACGTCGCGCAGGTCGCGCTCGTAGCTCTTGGCCCAGAGGTGCGTGTCGGTAGCCGCTTGGATCAATTGCGCGGTAATCCGCACCTGATCGCCCGAGCGCAGCACCGAGCCTTCGATCACCCCATCCACCTTCAGCTCCCGCGCAATCTCGGGCATCGACTTCTTGGTGCCTTTGTACTGCATCACCGACGTGCGCGAAATCACCCGCAGCGCGCTCACCTGGGAAAGGTCCGCGATCAACTCCTCGGTCATGCCATCGACGAAGTATTCCTGTTGCGGGTCGCCCATCAGGTTCTCCAGCGGCAGCACCGCCAGCGACTCGATGCGCGGCGGGCCAACTGGACCCAGCAGCCGATCGCGCAGGCCGCCCACGTTCCGCGCGATGAGAACGGCGGCGACCAGCATGACCGCTGCCCCTACTATCGCGACAATCCTACGCTTTCGTAGGGGCACCGCGGGCCGCCCCCTTTTGGGCAGGGCCAGCCCTGCCGTTACCCCCGCCTGGACGGATTCCGTTGCGCGCTTCAGACCCTGCAGGTCAACCCTCAGCTCTTTTGCCGATTGGTAGCGCTCTTGCGGTTTCTTCTCCAGGCATTTCAGGGTGATCCGCTCCAACTCTGCCGGGATCTCGGAGTTGAAGCGCGCCATGGCTTCCGGCTGGCTGTGCAAGATGTGGGCGATCGTCTCGCCGAGCGTCGAACCCGCGAAAGGAACTCGCCCGGTGGCCATCTCATAGAGCACCGACCCGAACGAAAACAGGTCGGTCCGCGCATCCACCGGCTCCGCTAGGGCTTGCTCCGGGCTCATGTATTGAACCGTCCCGGCCACCACGCCCGGCGCGGTGAGGGATTCCGTGGACACATCGGTAACACTCGACGGCCCGCCCGCCCGTGCCACCTTCGCCAGCCCGAAGTCCAGAATCTTGACCCCTCCCTCCTGGGTGACGAAGATGTTCGCCGGCTTGATGTCCCGGTGCACGATGCCCTTCGCGTGCGCCGCCTCCAGCGCCCAGGCAATTGGAATCGCTAACTCCAGAATCTCGTTGACCTTCAGGGGCTGGGCCGATATCCGCTGCTCAAGTGTCTCACCTTCGAGCAACTCCATCACCAGGAAGGGCTGGCCTGCCTGCTCGCCCACCTCGTAAATCGTGCAGATGTTGGGATGGTTCAAGGCAGCGGCAGCGCGGGCTTCGCGCTTGAAGCGTTCCAGGGCCTGCCTGTCCTTGCTCCATTCCTCAGGCAGAAACTTCACAGCGACCTGACGGCCCAGCGTGGTGTCCTCGGCCTTGTAGACGACGCCCATACCGCCGCCGCCGAGTTTCTCCAGAATCCGGTAGTGGGAAATGATCTTGCCAAGCATGATGTGGAGCCTGGAAGTGATCTGCGAGTCACTCCCGATGACGCCATCTTAGGCCGCGCTCAGGGCCAAGTCAACGCTATTGGGGGACGCGGGCGGTTGGGCGGATAGCTTAGACTCCACCAAAGACGGGAAGGAACAACATTGCCTGCTCGCAACTCACCCGGTATTTATCGGGTATGAGGGTGAAGGTGGCGTGGACCTCCGCCACGCTGTGAGCCGCGCAGCATGCCTGTCGCTTCCCGAAGCGGAGGAAAGCGCCCAGGCTGGCCTCGTGGTGTTCCGGATCGCCGAGGAAGGTTGGGACCACAACCCAGGTCTCGAGGAGAGCCTTCAGTGGAAATTCTGCCTGCTCCGAGCAGAATATGACGTTTCGAGCACATACGTTCAGAGTTCAACAACGCTACTCAACCCTTTGAGAAGATTCGGCATCCCAGTTATGAACGAATAACGGAATGTCAATTGCTCGTGCTATAGTTGGGCGTGCTGCGAATCTACATGCGCGCAACCACCTCTCCGCACGGAAGTCGCCGGCGAGACGTGGGGACGCCGGGCGGATGTGGGCCAAAGGGGGGTCGGCCTGAGGAGTGCGACCTTGCGCCGTTCTTCCGAGAAAGCCATAATGACATGTGACCAGCCCGAAGATCCACTACTCAGGAGGATGACCCAATGAGATACCTGATGGTTGCAACCCTGATGTTGAGCCTGCCGATCGAATTTCTTCAGGCTAAGCAAGGCAAGGTAGCTAACCGGCTCGAGAGCGCTGCCGTGGTGATGTACGAAATCATGAACACGCCTGATAACTCCATCCCGAAAGACCTGCTCGACAGGTCGGTCTGCGTGGGCATAGTCCCCGGGCAGAAGAAACTGGCTTTCATTTTCGGGGCGAGCTACGGGCGCGGTGTGCTGGTGTGCAGGCGGGGCGGGAACGGCCCCTGGGGTGCACCAACGATGATTGCCGTGCACAGTGGTAGCTATGGGTTTCAGTTGGGAGGATCGGAGACCGACCTGGTTTTTGTGGTGATGAACCCCAGCGGAATTCGCAGGCTGCTCAAGAGTAGGGGGGAACTTGGCGCGGATGCCTCAGCGGCGGCCGGGCCGGTCGGACGGACAGCTTCTGCCTCCACGGATCTGATGGTAACGGCTGAGATTCTGACTTATTCCCGGTCCCGGGGCTTGTTTGCCGGCGTCTCTCTCAAAGGAGCTGCCATTACCCAGGATGGGGAGGCCAACGCGCGTTTGTATGGCCACGTCGTGGACCCCAAGGAGATTCTCATCGACGGCAAGGGCGATGTTCCGCCCGAAGCGAAATCACTCATCGCCGGACTCGAGAAGTATTCACCTCGGGGTGGGGAAGCGTTTGCCCCCACCCAAGCGCCGAAACAAGAGAGCGCTCCTGCTCCGAAACAAGAGAGCGCTCCCGCGCCGAAACAACAGGGCCCTCCTGCGCCGAAACAGTAGAGCGGTCCTGTGGAGTGAGGCGGTGCAGGCAACATCACGGAGATGAGCATTCTGCGCCCGCTTTCGCTTTTCGGAATTGACGCCTACCCCGTACCTTTTTTCAACTTAATTGCAACGGCCAAACCCGAATAAGAATCTGCGCGGTTTTCCCCACTCCGGGCGGAGTAGTTTTGGTTAGCGAAGCCGGTGTCCTTTCCGACCCCAATGGCAGTGTTGAAGGCGCTTAAGCTGAGCCGAAGCCTCGCGGCGTCCTAACTTACCGGTCCAGTAGAACAGCGATTCATAACCCCGCCGAATTTTGGGGAAAGAATCTCGAACCCCACCCCTGTCCTGTTGACCTACCATGTGATAACATCACGTCCGCCGTGACTGACATTGAGACCAAAGTATTTCCGCCAGATTTCTTGCTCGCCCTGAAAACCTTTGTTAACGTCCACCACTCGATCTATCGCAACATACCGCCGCAGGGGATTTACTTTGAGGCTTTGGTTTTGGAAGCATTCACCCAAATCAAGAAACCCTTCACGCCGATAGAACCTACAGCACGCAACCTTCCAGCGAATGACCTACTTGTGGAGGACACCAAGATATCCATAAAGACAGAAACCGGAGCGGGGACAAAGCCCAACAGAATCACCATCACCAAACTTTGCACTACCGAAAAGGAACCGTGGAAGCCAGATGTCCTGATCGAGCGAGTAATGGATCACCTTAAGCGGTACGACGTGATTTTGATGCTGAGGGCCGTGTGGGAACATCCGCTGATCCATTATCAGGTCTTGGAAATTCCAATTGATCTTCTGGCGCTGATCAAGACAGCGGATCTACGCGGAAGCGGCAAGCGCAGAGGACGCCAGAGCCTTGGCGCCGACGTTTACCGGCAAGGCGAGAGGGTTTTTCGCGTTCACTTTGACGGTTCGGACGGAAAGTGTTCGGTGCGCGGGATACGCCTTCAGGATTGTCTTCTGCTCAGCAACTGGGATTATCGTGTACGGGAAGGATAGCTACTCACACTTTTTCGACTTGCGGAATATCAGCCAGTAGCAGTGCTGGCGCCGACTGTGGTGAGCCACTTTCCATTTCGGGTCAATGATTGGACCTTTACGGATTTTGATGATGCAGTCACATGGCTGAAATCCCACAACTCCTGCCGCTTGCACAAATTCCACATGAGCCCACTGGTAGCGATGGTGATGGACGTAATCAGTGATCTTCGCTAGAAGGATACCCTCCGGCCGCAGAACACGATATGCCTCTCGGACAAACGGCGGAAACGTGTGGGTGAAGGTATATCCCATCTCCTTTGGGGAGTGAGACCCCAGGCCGAACCGAACGGTAAAGTCCTTCTGCCTATCTCGGCCGTGGTTGGGAATGTGAGGGGGGTCATACACTACCACGTCGAAGAACTCTCCCTTGAACGGCATTTGTGTATTATTAGCGACCACGGTGGGGTGGTGGGACGCTTCTATGTCCACACCAATGATCTTGCGCTTGCTTCCTCGCCAAAATCTGCCACCATTGATTGTGGCATCCAAGATGCGTTTAGGGGACCGGCGGGGATAGAACTCGAGAAACCTTTCGATTAACTCGGCGTCTTCGCCTTTCCATACTGAGGGGAGCGGGTCGTAACCGGTTGTTTCTGTCTGGCGCGGAAAGAGGAGAGTTGCCATTGAGCGAGACACCTCTGAGTATTCTAGCTCCAATTGCCCAAGCATCGATAATACTATCGGCTGCTCGCGACTCCAGCAAGACGGTTTTTTCAAGCTATAAAGCCCCACTGCCGTTTCTTGGTATCGTTGGAGTGGCGCAAAAAGTTGTGCTACGATGAGGGATTGCTTCGCGGCCGGCAAGGCACGCCTTGTGCCGGTCCTACAATCCCAAGGAGTTCCCGGTGAGAATCTACGACGGCCAAGACATTCGCAACGTTGCACTGGTGGGTCACGGCGATACCGGCAAGACCCAGCTTGTTTCCGCGCTGCTTTACGCGGCGGGCATGGTGAACCGCCTCGGAAAGGTGGACGACGGAACCTCCATCACGGACTACGACGAGGAGGAGATCCAGCGCAAGTTTTCCATCACCGCCGGGCTCGCTTATGCCGAATGGGGCAGGAGCAAGATCAACTTTATTGACACCCCCGGATACAACATCTTCATGCACGAAACGGAGGGGGCGCTTCTGGCGGCCGATGCCGCTCTGTTGCTTATTCATGGCGTGGCGGGAATCGAAGTGCAAACGGAGAAATCCTGGGGTTTCTGCGAGAAATACGGCTTGCCGCGCGCGCTGGTCATCAATCAGTTGGACCGCGACCGCGCCAGCTTTGAGCGGACTCTCGAAGCCTTACACGCGGCTTTCGGACGGAGCGCGGTTCCCCTCCAGCTCCCCATCGGGGAAGAGAAGAATTTTCACGGCGTCATCGACTTGGTTCGAGTGAAGGCCTATCTCTACGACTCCAACGGGTCCGGGAAGGCTAAGGAAGTCGAGATTCCTGCTGACCTGAAGGATGCATCGAGCAAGGCTCACGAGGCCTTGGTGGAAATGGTGGCCGAGGGTAACGACAAGTTGATGGAAGAGTTCTTTGAAAAGGGCACCCTCCCGGAGGAGCACTTGGTCCCTGGTCTGAGGGCCGCGGTCTGCGAAAAGCGCCTCTACCCTGTGGTGGTTGCGGCCGGGCTGCCCAACATTGGCAGCGAGAATTTGCTGAACTTCATAGTGGACTACCTTCCTTCGCCCCTGGGGCGGAAAGAGGTGGAAGGCTTGGAACACGAGGGCGGCGAGCCTGTAAGGCGCAAGATTGCCGACGACCAGCCGGTTTCTGCCTTCGTCTTCAAGACCGTGGCAGACCCCTTTGCCGGCCGCGTGAGCTACTTCAAGGTGATGTCGGGAGTTCTGAAGAACGAGGCCAACCTTACCAACTTCGACCGAGGAACCAGCGAGCGCCTCTCGCACATCGGGGTCGTTCAGGGCAAGACGCAGACGCCCGTAGCCGAGCTCCATGCGGGGGACATCGGGGAAGTGGCCAAGCTGAAGGATACCCTGACGGGCGACACGCTGGGTGACAAAGGCGCGCCGATTGTTTTCCCCAAGCTGAAGCTGGCGGAACCCGCCATTTCGTTCGCCATCGAACCCAAGTCGCGCGGCGACGAGGACAAGCTCTCCACCGCCATCCATCGCATGCTCGAAGAAGATTTGCTCTTGCGCTTCTCGCGTGACCCGCAGACCAAGGAGTTCCTGCTTTCAGGCGCCGGCCAGCAGCATGTGGAAGTGGCCGTCTCAAAGCTCAAGCGGAGGTTTAACATCGATGTCACGCTCAAGGCGCCCAAGATCCCTTACCGCGAAACCATTCGCGCCAAAGCCGAAGCGCAGGGCAAGCACAAGAAGCAGACCGGCGGCCACGGCCAGTACGGCGACTGCTGGATCAAGGTGGAACCGCTGGTACGCGGCGCCGGCTTCGAGTTTGTGAACGATATCTTCGGCGGCGCCATCCCCAGGAACTATATCCCCGCCGTCGAGAAGGGTATCGTCGAGGCCGCCTCGAAAGGGTATCTCGCCGGCTATCCCGTGGTGGACTTCAGAGTGATCCTCTTCGATGGCTCCTATCACGAGGTGGACTCCTCTGAAATCGCCTTTAAGCTCGCCGGCTCCAAGGGGTTTAAGAAGTGCATGGAACAGGCCAAGCCCTGCTTGCTCGAGCCGATTATGAATGTGGAAATCACGGTGCCCGAGAATAACGCTGGCGATATCATGGGCAACCTTAATGGGCGCCGCGGGCGCGTGCAGGGTATGGATCCCAAGGGCGCGTCCACCGCCATCAAGGCTCAGGTGCCGCTCGCCGAGATGCTCACTTACGCCTCCGACCTCACCTCCATGACCCAAGGGCGTGGGACCTACTCCATGGAGTACTCGCACTACGAAATCGTCCCCCAGCCGATCGCCGATAAGATCGTCGCCGCGCACAAGCCCTCCGCGGTGGAAGAGGAAGAGTAGAGAGACAGCAACCCCTTTGACCTGCGGAGCCTGTAGCCGGTGGAGCAGAGTCTCGTTCTTCGGAGACTCTGCGGCTTTTGCTTGGGCAGGAGGACCCAGGCGGTGAGCAGAAAGCGGAAAGCACGAAGCCGGGAGCACAAAGTGGGGACCAGATGCTCTTCATTCTGACTCCTGACTTCTGACTCCTGCTTTTGCAGGACATGAAAGCCGATCATACGCCCCATTGCACGCGCACAAGCTCCAGAGTCTCTGGAGAACCAGGCTGTGCGCTACCCACTTTTGGCAAATACGCAACTCCTGAATTCTGATCCTCAGCTCGGATGCGTGCCCGCACTGTGCCGAAACGAAATGGCTTCGGCGCCTTGCCTGCTCGCCGAGGAAGAAACCGCAAGCCGACTCGTCCGCCTATGCGTTGACATGGCTTGCCGGTCTAACCTAAAATCCACATCGGAAGTAGGGGTTTCCCTCCATGATCGGCCAAACACTTGGCCACTACCGTATTCTCGAAAAAATAGGTGCCGGCGGAATGGGCGAAGTCTATCGAGCCCGAGACGAACGGCTAGGACGGGAGGTGGCAGTAAAGGTACTGCCCCCTAGTCTGGTGCCCGACGAATCTGTCCGCAAGCGCCTGCGCAAAGAAGCGCAAGCACTTTCTAAACTTAATCATCCTAACATCGAAATCCTTTTCGAATTGGGCAGTAAGGACGGCGCAGAGTTTCTTGTCGTGGAGTACGTCCCCGGGGTCACCCTAAGCGATCGCTTGGCCCAGGGGCCGATGCCGGAGAGGGAGATCGCGCGGCTTGGGGTACAGTTGGCCAACGGGTTGGCGGCTGCGCATAGCCAGGGGATCGTACATTGCGACCTTAAGCCAAGCAACTTGCGCACCACCCCTGACGGGCGACTGAAGATACTCGACTTCGGAATTGCAAAGTCGTTGAGGGTGACGAGGGAATCGTCTAAACATAATGTCACAACTGAAAGCACGACCGGGGGTCAAGGCGTGGTAGGGACCTTGCCCTACATGGCGCCTGAGCAGCTACGGTCTGAACCTGCTGACGCTCGAAGTGACCTCTACTCAGCGGGTGCTGTGCTGTACGAGATGGCGACCGGCCAGCGGGCATTTCGGGATGGAGTAGCGCCCCGGTTGACGGACGCCATCTTGCACCAGGCGGCCGTTCCACCCCGTGCGGTGAATGCCAGCATCTCTCCGGAACTGGAGCGGATCATTCTGAAGTGCCTACAGAAGGAGCCGGAAAATCGCTACCAGTCCGCCGCAGAACTGGAAGTAGATCTACGGCAGTTGGCAACAATCGAGGTTCCGCGATCGGGGACGGCTGTGCGGCGATTGCCGATTTGGCGGCGACATCCAGGCGTGGCAACCGCCTTAGCCGTGGTGCTGTCAGCGATTGTCGTTGGTTTGAGTGTGGGGAGATGGTGGGAACAGCAAGCAAGCAGGAGCGGTCCGGGACGCATTCAGTCGCTGGCAGTTTTACCGCTCCAGAATTTTTCCGGGGATCTCCAGAAGGATTACTTCGCCGATGGGATGACCGATCAGTTGATTGCAGATCTCTCCCAAATCAGCGCCCTCCGGGTGATCTCGCGGACCACGATGATGCAGTACAAGGGCACGCGAAAGCCTCTACCGCAGATCGCGCGAGAACTGAGCGTGGATGCGGTGATCGAAGGTTCGGTGTTGAGCTCCGGCAACCGCATACGCATCACCGCGCAGCTAATTCAGGGGTCAACCGACAAGCATCTGTGGGCCCAAAGTTACGAGCGCGACGGGCGAGACGTGCTGAAGCTGCAGGGTGATGTTGCCAGCGCTATTGCAGATGAAATCAGAATCGCCGTGACACAGCAAGAACGAGCCCGCCTCACCCACGCGCCCCCGGTCATCCCCGCCGCTTACGACGCTTATCTTAAAGGCCGCTATCACTGGCATAAGGGGACTGAGCAGGAGAGGCAGCAGGCCCGGCAATACTTCGAACAGGCGGCGCAGATAGATCCGAATTACGCTTCCGCTTACGCCGGCTTGGCCGATTATTACTGGTCGACGGATGCACTGCCCCCACGCGTGGCCATGCCCCAAGCGAAGCAGTATGCGCTCAAAGCCCTCGAGATTGACCCCACTTTGGCCGAGGCGCACACCTCGCTGGGGGCTGTGCGGTTCCTGGGGGATTGGAACTGGCCGGAAGCCGAAGGACAATTCAAGCGCGCGCTCGAACTGAGCCCCGGCGATGTGGAAGCACATCGCATATATTCAGCTTACCTGTCGGCCATGGGGCGGGGCGAGGAGGCCTTGGCCGAAGCTCGCAGGGCACAAGAGCTCGACCCGCTTTCCATCCCGGCCCAGGTCACCGCCGGGTGGACGTTCTACTATGCCCGTCGCTACGATCAAGCCGTCGAACAATGCGGCAAAATGGTCGATCGGGAACCTGATTTCGCCAACGCCCACGATTGCTTGGGGCTCAGCTATTTGGCCAAGAAGATGTACGAGAAAGCCATCGCAGAGTGTCAAAGAGCGGTAAACCTTTCTGGCAACGATTTGAACCGGGCTGTGGGCCTTGCACGGGCCCAGGCCCTGGCGGGCAACCAAGCCGCGGCGCGCAAGGCGCTAAATGAATTGTCCGCGCGCACCAGGCGAAGCTATGTACCCGCGTCCTTATTCGCACAAATCCATCTTGGCCTGGGGGAAAAGAAGCAGGGACTTGCTTGGCTGGAAACGGCCTACGCAGACCGTGATCAATACCTGACACGGCTCAAGGTCGAGCCGGCTTTCGATTCTGTTCGGTCCGATCCGGCCTTCCAGGATCTCATGCGTCGGCTCGGCCTCCCGCCATAGAAACTCTTCGGAAGGACTTTCTCCACTGAGCACACTTCCAACTCGGTCCGGGGCCGCCACATCCGCCGCGCAATCGAGCGAACTTTCCCCTGAAAATCCCAGGGTGACTTGCGCCCCGCGTTCAGCCAACTGACGTCCAACGCCCCGGTGGCCACGTCAGGCCCCGATTATTTCCCTGGGGCAGTGTCACCGTATAAAACTTTGGGGGCACGCTGCGCAAGCAAACATACTGAAACTACCGTGGACCCCTACCAGTGTATAGCGCGATGACTCTGCCGCCCGCGGAATACCTTCACCGATAGGCGGCTTGGCGCAAGGCGAAGTCCACAATATCGGCTGTTCAGGAAACAGGTTATACTTCTTGGCAAATGCCAAGGAGTTCTGATCAAACTCCTTAAACTGGTCGGCCGACAGGTCCAGCACCACGATTCGAGGCCAATCGGGATGCAAGTGTGCTTTGTTCACGTCCTTAAGCCAGGGACCGTACTTATCTGACTTGTAAAGCCTTAGAACTAGTACACCCGACTCATCTTCCCACGGGGGTTGTGGCTTCATGAGCGACCTCTCTTTTCCGGATGGAGTTATATACCTATGTTCGCTTTGTATACCTGCGGGGAGTTAAAGTCAAGCGGGCGTTTTATCCTCTCCTGGGCGATGGCTTCGGTCACACCGCGAGCCGTCGAGAGTCGAAAGTTCAATTAGGACACTACCTGAACGCTCACAGGCTTGACAGCGCAGCCAAAGTCGGGAAGTATTCTTCCTTCATTTCGAGTCCAGTAAAGGAGGTTTATGGCAGCTTTCAAACCCGTTGGATATGCCGTGATTGGATTAGGGGGATTTGCACAAGGCGCGATCTTGCCCGGCTTCCGGCACAGCAAGAAGGCAAAGCTGGTGGCCCTGGTGAGTGGTGACAAGCCCAAGGCCAAGCGCCTTGCCACGAAGTTCCACGCTGGGGCCTTTTACACGTACGAGGAGTTGCCAGCCTGCTTTAGCAATCCGCAGGTTGAGGCCGTCTACATTGCCACCAACAACGGCTCGCACGCCCACTACGCAGTGCAGGCTGCAAACGCCGCCAAGCATGTGCTTTGCGAAAAGCCCATGGCAAATTCGGTGGAAGAGTGCCGTCAGATGCTGGCGGCCTGCCGCGCTTCCGACGTTCGCCTGATGATTGCCTACCGGAAGTATTTTGAGCCTGCCAGTCTCGAGCTCAAGAAACTGATCACGAGCGGGAGACTCGGGCGGCTGAAATACATTCATTCGGCTTTCGGGATTGTTATCCGCGGTCGGGGGAAGCCTGGCTCGTGGCATCTCGATCCCAAGCTCGCGGGCGGCGGCGCACTGCCGGACGTGGGAGTTTACTGCGTGAACACCATACGCTGGCTTGTGGGCGAGGAACCCCTGGAAGCCTCGGCGTATCAGTGGACGACCGATCCCGAGACATTCAGCAAGGTGGATGAGAACATCGCCTTCCGGCTGAACTTCCCGCACGGGCTGGTGGCGCAGGCCACCGCGAGCTTCAGCGCCGCGCAGTCGTCGTTTTTGCAGGTCCACGGTGAGAAAGGCTGGGCGGCCCTCAACCCGGCGTATCAGTATGACCAAGAGCGCTGTCTATTCGGCAAGACCGGTGAGCGGTGGTTCGAGAAAAAGTTCAAGGTCATTGACGAGCTGGCGCTGGAGCTTGATGCCTTTGCCGACTCGATCCACCGAAACCGCGAGCCCGAGCCGAATGGCGTCCAGGGTATGCGCGACGTGGCCGTGATGGAGGCCATCTATCAGTCGGCGCGCGAAGGCCGGACGGTGCCCATCACCATGCCGGAGTAAGATCGCTAACCGCGCGGGCTGATGCGGAACCCGCCCCGGGAGGTCAACTTACTATGTTCATACCCGCCGTTTATGCGGTCGCGCTCTCCATGATCGTTCTCAGCATGATTTGCTGGGGCAGTTGGGCCAATACTCAAAAGCTTTGCAAAAGCTGGCGCGTTGAGTTGTTCTATTGGGATTATGTTTGGGGCATCTTGTTGATGGCCCTGATCCTGGGATTTACGCTGGGGCGCACGGCTCCTGCCAGCCCGGATAGCTTTATTCAAAACCTCCGGGCTGCGGATGGTCATCACTTGCTGCTCGCTTTCCTCGGCGGCATCGTCTTCAACCTCGGCAATATCCTGATCGTGGCAGCTATCGCCCTTGCGGGCATGGCTGTGGCCTTCCCGATCGGGGTCGGGGTGGCGCTGGTGGTGGGCTCGATCTTGAATTACATCATCACGCCAAAAGGCAATCCGTTGATGCTTTTTGGAGGCATTGCCTTGGTGTGCTTGGCAATTTTGCTGGACGCTCTGGCCTACCGAAGGCAGACGAAGGATCAGACCGTGAGCGTTAAAGGGATCGCAATCAGCCTGCTGGGCGGTGTGGTGATGGGACTGTTCTATCCTTTCGTCGCCAAGGCTATCAAAGGAGAGAATCATCTTGGTCCGTACACCGTGGCCTTCGTCTTTGCTCTCGGAGTGCTGGTTTCTAATTTTCCGGTGAATTATGTCTTAATGCGGAGGCCGGTTTCGGGACCTCCGGTTTCGGTCGGGGACTATTTTCGCGGAACCGGGGCGTGGCACTTCTGGGGCATCTTTGGCGGCATGTTCTGGGGGGTGGGCACGATTTCCAACTTCGTTGCATCGTACGCCAAGATGGTCGGGCCCGCAGCCTCCTACGCACTCGGCCAGGGCTCGACGATGGTCGGCACGATCTGGGGCGTGTTCGTTTGGAAGGAATTCAAAGGCGCCGATGCAACCACCAGGCGGCTGCTGGCGCTAATGTTTGCCCTTTTTATCATCGGCCTTGTGTGCGTGGCGCTGGCGCCGGTGGTGAAGTGATGTTCATATGCAGAATCTGATCCAAGTACTGTTGGTTGGTTTTGCATTCGCCGTGACTTCCCTTCCTGCTGCGCCATCAAGAGTCCCGATCATCCTCGATACCGACATTGGCACGGACATTGACGATGCGTTCGCCCTGGCGCTCGTTATCAATAGCCCCGAGTTAGAACTCCTGGGCGTAACCACCGTGGCTGGCGACACCCAGGCGCGAGCACGCCTTGCCGCCAAACTGCTTTGGGAAGCGGGCGGAACTTGGCGCAAGGTGCCGGTTTATGCAGGCGAGCCTGGAAAGCCCCAGCCGATTGACCAGACGCGCTGGGCGAATGGCTTCACCAGTTCCGCCTTGCACAGGAGTGGAGCAGTTGATTTCATGAAGAGTGAAATCAACCGGCGGCCCGGCAGAGTCACGATCATCGCCATCGGGGAACTGACCAATGTAGCCGCTCTACTGAAATCCGACCCTTCCGTGGCGAAGCAGATCAAACTCATCGCCCTGATGGGCGGATCAATCGCTCGCGGTTATGCGCCGGATTCGAAGCCCGAAGCGGAGTGGAACATCAAGTCGAACCCCGAAGCGGCACAGACCGTGTTTTCATCCGGTGTGCCTCTCCTGGTGGCCCCGCTCGACGTCACGGCCATGCTGCAACTCGACCCCGCCGGACGCCGCCGCGTCTTCACTCATCTCACCCCGCTCACCAGCGCCCTGACGATTCTCTACCACCTCTGGGGCAACGAGACTCCGACTTTGTTTGACCCCATGGCGGTGGCTATGCTCATCGACCCAAGCCTGGGCGAGACTCAACAGTTGGCCATCGAGGTTGATGCGCAAGGATTCACTCGAGTCGTCGAAGGCAAGCCCGCGAACGCTACGGTGGGGATGCGCACGGATCCCAAGAGGTTCATCGAGTTTTATTTGAGCCGGGTGGCGCCTTAAGAACAGGTGTCAGGTGCCAGGTTCCAAACTTCAGTGACAAGTGACGAGTGACAAGTGACAAGCAAGAACAATTGAGGTCGGTTGGTTGGCTCGTCACTCGTCACTCGTCACTCCGAGTGATAAGGCTGCAGCTTTGCTTCAATGCGGTCGTGGATCCAGTGCGGGTCCCACCATTCAACCGGATTGACGGGGATTCCATCCAGCAGCATGGTGAAGTGCAGATGGTCGCCGCCAGCCAGCCCGGTCTGGCCACTGTGCGCGATCACTTGTCCGTGTTTTACCTCTTCACCTTCCTTCACATCAAACGAGCTCAAATGGGCATAAAAGCTCTGCAAGCCGCAGCCGTGGTCAATCACCACGACATTGCCGTATATGCCGAAAAAGCCCACGTAAATCACCCTCCCATCGTTGGCGGCCACTACCGGAGTGTGCTGGACAACCGCCAGGTCAAACCCCAGGTGCGTCTGGTGGTCGATGACCTGGCCGTTGTACAGGTAGGTCCGATAGTCAGCAAACGACGCCTCCACTTTGGAATTCCCAAGTTGCACGAAGGG
>DLMI01000224.1:0-19944 GCA_002478145.1 Acidobacteria bacterium UBA7540 | reverse complement strand
GCCGTTGACCAGCAGGAAATTCTTCAAAAGGCTGCCCTGATCCTGCAATTCCGGCGTCTCGCTCATTATGGGAGGAACGACACGTTGCATGAAATCGTCCGTGACGTTAATGGTGTCGGACTTGAACTTCTTGGGGAAGACTTTGTAATTGAAATTGACCAGGGTCTGGTTGCCGGCGTCGTCGCGCGCCACCACGCGGGCCGGGGTTGTTGGGTCAACGTCGTAAGGAAATGCAAAGATGCACATGCGTGTGGTGGGATCGGAATCCTTCACGGGCCAGCTCGGAAAAAAGTAATTGCCCACTTGCACGCCGGATTCAACCGTCCCCTGGGAAACCTTGAAAAGCGCCATATCGCAGCCACCCTGATTGATGTAATGCTGCGCGGTGAGAACCTCGGCGCTAGGCGGAACAAAGCGGACGGGCAAGTCCTTGATGAGTTGGCTCCGGCCACCGCGGAAGAATCGCCCCCAGGAATCGTTCGTTGCCGTGACGATGAGCGTTGCGGAACCTTCCTTCAGGTCAGGTATCTCTTTGCGCCCCACGCTCACCTTGAATGTGGCACTACTCTCGACATGCCCCGACCAGAGCTTCCACCCCTTTGGCGTGCGAACCACCCACCCGCTGCTCTCCACCGGAACTTGAAACGTTCGGTCGCCCTGATGGACTTCCACGTCAACTGACTTGATGCGATAGCGCGAATCGTAAACTCTGAGTTCTAGGGGCGTGCTCACGCCGATTCCCCTTATCCCCCGCTGCATGTCGATCGAAGGCGCCTCACGGTTCGTAACCTTCAGTGCCAGTCCGGTAATCGCCAGCAACAGAACGACCGTGAAGAACACAACCGCCTTCCCAACGCCCGCTTCGTAATTCCGAATTAATTTCTGCAACTCAGGACCTCCTCGTTGACGGCTGTTTCCCGGCCGCCAGCCACGCTCCAACAGATAGGATAACGCAATCGCACACTCTTGGCATAATCCTCCACCAGCGGTAGAATTCTCGCTCTGCAATGGACGACCAAGCTTGCTGCCAATTCCAATGCCTTGGCGTGTCGGTCCGGGATCAAAGCTGCACCTGGGAAACTGCGGGGGGCAGGTTAAGCCTTGCTGAGCAAGTGCAACGAGTATGTGAAGAACCACTCCTACGCGGCCGGCGCCGTACTGGCGCTGGTGGCGGCCGTAGTGTTTTCGGGGGTGTTGTCCAACGGATTTGTTTACGACGATGGCGTCCTGCTTCTCGATAACCCCT
The DNA here is from genome assembly GCA_002478145.1 of Acidobacteria bacterium UBA7540. The sequence goes on along the minus strand of DLMI01000224.1, from coordinate 18,698 downwards.
TCGTCAGGAACCCTCACCTTTGGCGCCGGGTCTTCACCGGCTCCGTATGGTCGTTTCTTGGGGCAGGGGCGGAAACGAACTTCTACCGCCCTCTGGCCATTTTTTCTTTCTCGATGATTTGGCGTGTCGCAGGATCTAACCCCCTCGCATATCATCTCTTCCAGTGGGCTCTTTACATGGCCACGGGGCTCGTAGTGTTCCAGATTGGGCGCGAATTGCTTGGGAACGATTTGGCAGCGTTTGCCGGCTCACTACTCTGGCTCTTGCACCCCCTGCACGTGGAAGCCGTGGCTTGGATCGCCTCCGTTCCGGAGATGGGTTGCGGTTTTTTCTACCTGCTTGCTTTCCGGCTTTTCTTGCGCGCCGAGAAGGCCGGAAGCCGGCGCGTGGCCCGTCACGCTCTTGTTGCGCTTGCCTATTTCCCGGCGCTTTTCTTCAAGGAGGCTGCGTTCAGTTTTCCTCTGCTATTGATTGCCTACTGGTTTTTCTTTTCCGATGCTGTCGCGACCTGGCGCCGCAGGGCGGCTTGCTGGGCTATGTACGCTGGCGCAGCCGTAGTCTACTCGGCGGCGCGCATTGCCGCGCTTGGACATTTCTCCGGGGCGCGGCATCTCTGGAAAATCCGGCCCAAGATCATCGCTGCCGCCATGGGGTTGTTGGGTCAGCACGCCAAGCTCTTCTTCTGGCCTGTCCACCTTAACGTTTTTCATAACTTCGATCCCGGGCCGAGCCTGCGCACGCTGTGGCCGTGGTTGACACTGCTCGTCCTGGTCGCGGCAGGCGCGCTACGGAAGCGCCAGAGGGTTTTGGGCTTCCTGGTTGTGTGGTGGGCGGTGACGTTGCTCCCCTGCCTGGATGTTCGCCAGCTCAGCTTTCCGTTGCTGGCGGAGCGGTTTTCTTATCTGCCTTCCGTAGGCATCTGCCTTGCCTTGGGCTATCTGGGTCTGGGTCTGCTGCCGCAGCAACTGCCACGCGTCTGGCTGGCTCCGGTCGTCCTGCTTCTCCTCGGCCTCGTGATGTGCTTCTGGTGTTTTCAGGATGTGCGGGCGGTTCCAAACTGGCGCAACAACGAAACCCTTTTCGGCTATTCCCTCAATGTCGCTCCCGACGCTGGTCTGGTTCGTATACACCACGGCCTCGATTTGCAATTCCGCGAGCACGACCTCGAAGGGGCCCGGAAAGAGTTTGAGGCGGCCCTGCGCCTGAACCAGGCTAGCTTTGATCCGCTGAATACCGTCACCTACGATTCCTACATCGGCCTCGGCCAGATTGCCGATCTCGAAGGTCGCCACGATGAGGCGCTGGCTTACTTCCAAAAAGCGACCCGAACCCTGCCTTACCAGAGCCTTGCTAACGACATCCTTGGCACGGTCTCTTTTCCTCGCGGTGATTACGCGAAAGCAGCAGCGTATTTCGCGCGCGCCGTCCAGGTGAATCCCCAGGACCTTAGCGGCCGATTCTACCTCGGAAGCTGCTGGATGAAACTCGGCAAGTACCGGGAGGCGGCTGAGCAGTTTCATGCGGCGCGCGAGATTGATCCCACCTATGCCCAAACCTATACCGCCGAAGCTCAGGCGCTCGACGCCGCCGGCGATGTGCGAGGGGCTGCCGAGGTCCGAGAATTGAAGCCCGCTGCCGAGTGAATGTGCACTCGTGTATGGTGACGCTGCTGATCTCACCCCGCGAGGCCGGCGCCATGCCACAGGTGAAGACGCTGCACAGGGTTCGCTGTAATTGCACCTGATTGTGCGCGAGTGTACAATATTTTCTTGGAGGCCCAGCACATGAAGACAGTCACCTTCAGCGAGTTTCGAAAGAACGCCTCCGGGATCCTGGATCTGGTTGAGAAGGGCGAGAGCATTCGCATCCTCCGCCACGGCAAAGCGATTGCCAAGTTACTTCCTGGAGAATTGAGCGAATCCAAACCTGCCTGGAAGCGCCGTGGCCTGCGTTTGGTGGTGGCGGGGGCGTCCCTCAGCAGAGCCGTGCTGGAAGAGAGGCGGTCGAAACTTTGAACATCTTCCTCGACTCGTCAGCCCTTGCCAAGCGGTACGTCCAAGAACGCGGTAGCGATCGCCTCGAGGAAATTCTCTTTTCGGCAACTTCACTGGGGGTTTCCGTGATCTGCCTCCCCGAAGTTGTTTCGGCGCTCTGCCGGATCCGCCGCGAGAGGAAGCTTTCGCAGCCACAGTACGTAAACGCCAAGCAGGCGCTTTTCGAGGACATCGACGACACGAGCGTTGTCAATGTCACGGACCAAGTGGTGGCGCGCGCCATCGAACTCCTTGAGCGCTGGCCGCTGCGCTCGTCTGATTCTCTCCACGTGGCGTCGGCAGCCGAGTGGGCCGCCGATTTGTTCGTTTCTGCGGATGCAAGGCAGTGCGTAGCGGCACGGGCCTATGGGCTTCAAGTGGAGGAGTTGCCTTTCTGAACCTGGCTCCGCCCTTTAAGGCGGCAGCGCAGGTCCCGCCACTCAGGACCGGCGCCACCCCACAAATCCCGACGCTACCTAGTGGTGCTATAGTTGAGTCAGGACTTTGCTCCAGGCGTATAATAAAAAGTTGTCGCAGGGCCTCCGGATCCAATCCTGAGTATTTCCAAGAGAGGGGCTGAGGCGGGCGTATGGGATGGATTGAGAATCGCTTTGAACAGAATTTCATTATCACCACGGTCGACCAGATTTTCAATTGGGCGCGGAAGTCGTCCCTTTGGCCACTCACCTTCGGTCTGGCCTGTTGCGCCATCGAGATGATTGCTTCCACCACTTCGCGTTTTGACATGGCGCGTTTCGGGGCCGAAGTGTTTCGCCCCAGCCCGCGCCAATCTGACCTGATGATTGTGTCCGGCACGGTGACGCTGAAGATGGCGCCCCCAATCAAGCGTATATGGGAGCAGATGCCAGACCCCAAATGGTGCATCTCCATGGGCGCATGCTCCAGCGTGGGTGGCCCGTTCAATACCTACGCGGTGCTTCAGGGTGTGGACAAGATCGTCCCCGTGGATGTTTACGTGGTGGGCTGCCCCCCGCGGCCGGAAAACCTCTTTTATGCCCTTTTGAAGCTGCAGGAGAAGATTGACGGCATGAGCCTGAGCAAACGGCCTACCGAGGTCCGTCTTGATGAGAGCATGTTGGAGGAGTTCAAGAAATCCGTCCGCATCGGCAAGCCAGGAACACCGGAAATGGTCCAAATCGCTTAAGCATTTTTCCTTGCGGGGAACTTCAAGACCACTCGGAATTACTGAAATAGGGCGCAGGCCCGGCCCTTCCAGAGGAGGAGCGTACATGGCGGAGTTTGTCAAAGTTGCGAGCCTTTCCGAACTTGCTCCGGGATCAGCGAAGGTAGTGGAGGTGAAGGGGAAGGCTATTGCTCTTTTCAATGTGGAGGGCACAATCTACGCCACCGACAACACCTGCCTGCACCAAGGCGGACCGCTCGGCGAAGGAGAACTCATGGGCGCGGTGGTCATCTGCCCTTGGCACCAGTGGGAGTACAACGTCCGCACAGGAGAGATGGTCGGGAACAGTTCCGTCAAAGTCGTTACCTATCCCGTCCGGGTTGAAGGGAACGATATCAAGGTGGCTGTGTAGCTCCTGAGCTCCGTCAAATCACCATGGCGGCGGGCCTGTATCATCCGCCCGTAGCGGACGCCTGTAGAGAATTAAGCGGGCCAGAACCCTGACCATCGTGCCCAATGCCTGAACTCCCCGAAGTCGAAACCGTTTCCCGGGGTCTCCAGAGGCATGCTCTGGGACGCCGCATCCTTGCCGTTGAGGTCCGCCATGCGGGCGTCATTGTTGGGTCGCCGGAGCAATTCGCAGCCGAGATTGAGGGGCGCGTCATCGTTTCAGTGCAGCGCAAGGGCAAGGCGCTCGCCCTCGAGCTCAGCGCCGAAAACCAGCCGCCGCGTTATCTGCTGGTGCGCCTCGGCATGACTGGGCAATTCACCGTCTCCGCGCGCCACGCGCCACTCGAGCCGCACACACACGTGCTGCTGGCACTCGGCGAGCGCGAGGAGTTGCGCTTTCGCGATGTGCGGCGGTTCGGCAGGATGCGCTCCTGCACACGTGAGGAGCTGGAAGCCGCGTTCGGCCGACTGGGGCCAGACGCGCAGCAGGTGACCGAGGAGCAGTTCCTGAGCGCCATGCGCGCCCGCCGCGGCGCCATCAAGAGTTGGCTGATGAACCAGCAGTTGCTGGCCGGGCTCGGCAACATCTATGCGGATGAGTCGCTCTTTGTGGCCCGCATGCATCCGCTGGCGCAGCCCGGCCGGGTTTCCGCCCGGAAGGCCCGCCGCCTTTTCAGGGCGGTCAGGAAAGTCCTGGAGCACGCCGTGAAGCTCCAGGGCACCAGCTTCCGCGACTACGTGGACATCGAGGGCCGCCCCGGCAATTACGCCCAGCGCCTCCGCGTTTACCAGCGCACCGGCAAACCCTGCCGTCGTTGCGGTCGGCCGATCCGGCGCATCGTGATCGCGGGGCGCAGCAGCCACTTCTGCCCTTGTTGCCAGCCACGTCCCCGCAAGATCGCCAAGCAGAAGCATTAACCTGCCTGTTTTCATATATATTCCGGCTCTTAGCAGATAACTACCTTTATTTTCATGAACATTCCCGCTTCCGCCCCACTTTTCCACAGCGGCCCTTTGTTTTCATAGACATTCCCGCGTCGGTCGTGCAAAAAAAGAATTTTCTTTCGCGGTGGATTCTCCAGGGCACGGTCAACTCGCTGCGGCGGCAGATCCGAAGGCTGGTTCTGGTTGATTTTTGATTGAAAACATTAATCTGCCTGTTTTCATAGACATTCCGGCTTTGAACAGATAACTACCTTTATTTTCATAAACATTCCCGGTTTCGTCGCACTTTTCCACAGCGGTCCTTTGTTTTCATAGACATTCCCGCATAGTTCGTTCAAAAAAAGAATTTTCTTCGCGGTGGATTCTCCAGGGCGCGGTCAACCCGCTGCGGCGGGAGATCCGAAGGCTGGTTCTGGTTGATTTTTGATTGAAAAACATTAACTTGCCTGTTTTCATATATATTCCGGGTTTGAACGGATAACTACCTTTATTTTCATAAACATTCCCGCTTGCTGCCCACTTTTCCACGGCAGTCCTTTGTTTTCATAGACATTCCCGCATTGGTCGTGCAAAAAAGAATTTTCTTTCGCGGGACATTGGCCAGAGCGCAGTCAAACCCCGCCGCGGCGGGACAGTCGAAAGTGAAAGCCCGCATGAGGACTGTTTCCTGGCTCGCACGGACTTATCGTCAGCAGGGCGGGTCCAGCCGCCCAACCGGCTCTCGAAGGTTCCGCCCCTTTCCATACGCTACCAATCTAGCCGATTGATTGGGGTTTGTCAAGTTTAGACTGTCAAGGCCATTTACCCGCTCCCCTCCTGGTTCAAGAGGGGTGGGGGTGGTCCGCTGGCTCTTGAACGGCGCGAGAGGCTGAGGCCCTTATTGTCATGCTCGGCTGGCACGCCCGCGTTTTACATCGCGCGCATGGCAAGGGGCGCGATGAACGCGCCGCCCTCCGATTGCCGAGGAAGGATCCACCCCCGACTGTGTATCCGCGATTGTTGTCCAGGCGACTCTGTCTTTCCAGCCCCTACGATCTCCGCCCACAGTCGCAAAACAGACGATTCCGCCTCGGCGGAGCTGCGACTGTGCCGGCCCACGTGGAGAACAGGCGAGCGAGTCGTCCCGTTTTCTGCTAAAATCGGCATCGGTAAGAGGCAGAGCAAATGACCATCAAAACAATCCATGTTAAGAACTTCAAGAGCTTCAAGGAACTGCAAGTTGACCTGGGGAGGTTCAATGTCCTGATCGGGGCGAACGCGTCAGGGAAGTCAAACTTCATACGGGTGTTCGAGTTCCTGCGAGATATTGCGAGGCACGGCCTGGACAATGCGATATCGTTGCAGGGTGGGGCAGAATACCTCACCAATCTAAACATCGGCACCGCCAAGAATCTTTCGATAAAGCTCGTTCTCTCGCAAGAAGGCGACGGGGGGGTCCGCTTCATCGCCTTGTCGAAAACCAGTAAGACTGACCTGGGCGTGGAGCCGCTTGAAGTCACCTATAGCTTCTCGATCGCCTTCGCGAGAAAAGGGACCGACTTCGAAATCACTGACGACCGCTTGACCCTCAAGAGCGAGTTTCGCACCTTCGAGCGAGACGGCGGGCAGGCCGAAGTGCCAGAGCACCGCGGCCTGGGTGAGATACTCATTTTCAGGGATGGGGACCGGACGACCGTGAAGGTTACTCCACCCGAGGGGCTGTCCATGGAGGAATACCAAATCGTTCCCTCCTTCCTCCGTGAAGCGGTTCCACGCCGCTCTCTTATTTTGGTACATTCTCAGGTCTTCTTTAGACCTCTTTTCGAAGACCTTGCGATATTCGACTTCGATCCTAAGCTGCCGAAGAAGGCCACGCCGATCACCGGAAAGGCAGATCTGGAGGAGGACGGCAGCAACCTCGCCATCGTTCTGAAGAACATTATTGAGGACAGGGACCGGAAGCGAAAACTGGAAAATTTCTTGGGGGACCTTCTTCCCTTTGTCGCGGGCCTTGAAGTGGAAAAGTTTGCGGACAAATCACTTCTCTTCAGCCTGAGGGAGACTTATGCGAAGAAACAGTCCCTGCCTGCTTCCCTTATCTCTGATGGAACGATCAACGTTACTGCACTCATAGCGGCGCTGTATTTTGAGAAAAAGCCCGTGGCGATCATTGAGGAACCGGAACGAAACATCCACCCTTCCCTCATTTCAAAGATCGTCGCGATGATGAAAGACGCTTCCCAGGGGAAGCAGATCATTGTGACCACGCATAACCCCGAAGTGGTCAGACATGCCGATATTGGGGACGTTCTACTTGTCTCTCGAAATGGGGAGGGCTTTTCGACTATTTCCCGGCCGTCAGAGAATAAAGACGTCAAGGTATTTCTTCAGAACGAGATGGGGTTAGAGGAACTCTTCGTCGAGAACTTGCTTCACGCCTGAGATGCCCTACACGAGACTATTCCTGCTGGTAGAAGGGGACGACGACCTAAGGTTTGTGGAGCGTGTCGTCATTCCAAAGCTCAGTTCTTGCTACGATTTCGTACAGGCGTTGAAGTATGCCCAGAGGAAGGCAGAAAAGGTAAACGCGTTTCTGAGAAGCATCAAGTCGATTGGCGCTGACTACCTTCTACTCGGTGACCTTAACGCCCACCCATGTTTCCCCAGGAAAAAAGAAGCTCTGTTGCAGAAGTTCACACAACTGGACGACAGACGAGCCCTCATTGTTGTGAGGGAAATCGAAAGTTGGTACCTAGCCGGCCTCCCGGACAACAATCCATTAGGTGTACAAGTGCCCGCCAACACGAGTGAGCTCACGAAAGAGCAGTTCAATGACACCATCCCGAAGCATCTTGATTCGCGCATCGACTACATGCTCGAGGTTCTCAAGCTCTTTGACACAAACACTGCGACAGGAAGAAATCCCTCATTCCATTATTTCGCCCGTCGCTGTGGTCTCCTTCGCTCCTAAGGGTCCCGGTATAAATCGACTGGCGTAAGGCGCGCTAGATGGAGCCTAGCCTGTGCGTTTCGGGATTCTGAGTTGCCTGAACCACTCGGCCGCGAATTATACTTCCCGGCGCAATGGCCCTTTGCCGGCGGGATCCGCGCCACCTGCTCTTCCCCTGAAGCGACACGGGTTTGGCTCGGGGGGTGGAATACGCCCTTTGCGTTTTCCAGGACGCGCTGAGGTTGCTTCTGGTATACTTCCACCCCTATCAAGGACTCGCAGATCGGTCGGTAGTGGGTCAGCTTGTTGCAGAGGCGGCTTTACACTGCCAGATGGTCCGTCAGGTGACGGATAAACTCGCCGCTACAATTTCGACGTAGGGGCGGTTCGCGAACCGCCCCTACTTCAATACGAAGTTATTCCTATGCTTTTCAAAGCACTCAGCGCTGCCGTCTTCGGCATTGACGCCTATCCGGTTGAGGTCGAGGTGGATATTTCCGCCGGCTTGCCCAATTTCACCACCGTGGGTCTTCCCGACGCCGCCGTGCGCGAAAGCCGCGAGCGCATCAAATCCGCCATCAAGAATTGCGGCTTGGACTTTCCCTTCCAGAACATCACGGTCAACCTCGCCCCGGCGGACGTGAAGAAAGAAGGCTCGGGATTTGACTTGCCCATCGCACTGGGCATCCTGGGCACCACCGGCGTCCTTTTGAAAACCGACCTCAAGAACACCTTGTTTCTGGGTGAACTTTCGCTCGATGGCGGCCTTCGCCCCATCAAGGGTGCGCTCTCGATTGCCGCCATGGCGCGTCAGAAGGGTATTCAGCGGATGGTCCTGCCAGTGGAAAACGTCTGCGAGGCGGCGGTGGTAGAGGAATTGGAGGTTTACGGCCTGGGCTCTTTGCCGGAAGTTGTGGACTTTATCAATGAGACACGCGAGTTCAAGCCGGCCAAAGTGGATAGCGCCGCCATGCTAGCGCAAGCCAGCCAGTACAACGTGGATTTCCGCGACGTCAAGGGGCAGCTTCACGCCAAGCGCGCCATTGAAGTTGCCACCGCGGGAGGCCACAACATCCTGATGATCGGCCCGCCGGGCGCCGGCAAGACCATGCTGGCCAAACGCATCCCAACCATCCTGCCGCCGCTTACTTTCGATGAGGCGATCCAGACCACGAAGATCCACAGCGTCGCTGGGGTGCTCGACCCGGGCGCGGGCCTGGTGGGCACCCGACCCTTCCGTTCTCCCCACCACACCATTTCGGATGCCGGACTGATTGGAGGCGGCGCCGTGCCCCGCCCGGGCGAAGTGAGCCTGGCACACAATGGCGTGCTTTTCCTGGACGAGTTGCCGGAATTCCAGCGCAATGTACTCGAGGTCTTGAGGCAGCCTGTGGAAGACGGGACGGTCACCATCTCACGCGCCGCCATGTCCCTGACCTTTCCTTCGCGCTTCATGCTGGCCGCCGCCATGAACCCCTGTCCGTGCGGGTTCTTCAATGACCCCACGCGCGAGTGCACCTGCACGCCGCCCCTCATTCAGCGCTACATCTCGAAGATTTCCGGGCCGCTGCTGGACCGCATTGATATCCACATCGACATGCCCGCCGTCCGCTACCAGGAGCTGCGGCAGGACTCGGGCGGGGAAGGTTCGGAGCTGATTCGTGAGCGCGTCATAAAAGCCCGCCAGCGCCAGTTGCGCCGCTTCCCGGGGGAAAAGATTTATAGCAATGCCCAGATGAGCTCGCGGCAGATCCGCAAGTACTGCAACATCTCCGCCGACTGCGAGCGCCTGCTGGAGAGCGCCATGACGCGCTTGGGCCTCAGCGCCCGCGCCCACGACCGCATCCTGAAAGTAGCGCTCACGATCTCCGACCTCGACGCCGCCGACGCCATCGGCACTACCCACATCTCCGAAGCCATTCAGTATCGCTCGCTTGACCGCAATTACTGGACCTGACCATGCTGTCATTCTGAGTCCCGACTTGTCGGGACGAAGAATCTCGCTCTGGACTTTTCCGCCGACAAACAGCAGGGCGAGATGCTTCGTTCGGCCTAGGCCGACGGACTCACCATGACAGACCTGAAAGATCGGACGTTGACGGTTGAGTCAGTTGCTCTGCTGTGGTAGAGTTTTTATTGGCGCAGAAAAGCCGGTACTATGCCGGACTTGAAGCACATCCCGCCCCAGTGCGAGTTTGACCAGGATAAGCTGGTCGTCAAGCTGGACGAATTGATTCCTTCGGACACTCGCCATATTGAAGGCCTTGTTTCCAAGGTCCTTGGTTTGCTCGAAGCAAATGGTTGTTGTCACGATCTCGGGAACGTCCAGCTTGCCCTGCAAGAAGCGCTCATGAACGCCATCCTTCATGGCAATCGCAGCGACCCCGAAAAGTACGTGCGAACGTGCGTGGCTATTGAGGAGGGCGGCGGAATACTCATCGTCGTCAAAGACTCCGGTACCGGGTTTGACCCGAGTAAGCTTCCGGATCCAACCATGGGGGAAAACGTTTACCGCGAAGCTGGCCGCGGAGTGTATCTGATCCATCAGCTCATGGACGAGGTCCAATACGAGTTTGGGGACGGCACGGCTATCATCATGCGCCGTCACCCACCGAATCGCCAGCCCTAACAGACTCCATCACCTGCCGTACACCTGCCCGACTGTCATTCCGATCCCGCAGGCGCGGGAGAGGAATCTCGTTCTGATTCTTTCTTCCAACCCTTAGTCCGCCTTGAGCTCCGATCAACCTCCGTCCAGAGCGAGATTCCTCGCTGCGCTCGGAATGACATACCCACTAAGATCGCGCCTGAGAGAAGGCTCGGTTTACCCTCATCAAACTGCGTGCCTGTGCCGATAGATCAAGTGTGAAGGCCGTAGGTGGTAGATGGCAGGTGAGTGCGGAAAGGCAGGTTCCAGGTGCTAGGTGTCAGGTGCTGGGGACTTGGGGCTGGGCGCTGGGGTAATTGTGAATTATGAATTCTGAATTATGAACTGGCCGCTCAGGATGACACTCGTTTCCTTGGACAGGGCGCTCGCCGCGCTCCGCGCGACCTTCGCAAGGGCTCTTTAAACATCCGGCTCGAACTGCGAGGGAGAACTCGGTGCTGTACTTAGTGCTAGTCCTGCTTATCATCTTTCTCGTTCAATTCCTGGTGGTCCTGGCCGCGCTAGTGCTTGCGATCTTCCTGACACGCCCTGAAGTTCCCTTGTCAGGGGACAGCTCACTGGAAGCGACTACGACTGAGCGTCGCCATCATTTCTTCCTTTCCCTACGGAAGTGGATTACCTCCGCCATTGGGAAGAAAGCCTCGAGGTCATCAAGAAAGCCCACGAAATAGGCAATGGTAACCTGGCTTTCAACTCTTGCCGCCTTCGCTCACCGGTCAAAAGAGACTCTGAATGAGTCCGCGCCCAATTGGCCCGCCAGCCTCCCGCGCATCTCGTTGAGTTCAGATCTCAGGGAGTACATGGGGGCAATCCAAAATTTGAAATTCAAAATTGCCCTGTCCTCTCGCCACCGCTTTTCAATGATTCAATGACTTAATGAATCAATCACTCAATGATCATGCGCCCAGATTCTCGTACCACTTCACGTTTGCCGTCGAAGCGCCGACGGCCACAACACCCGCGTGGCCGTCGCCCTTGAGGTCGGCCACGACCACTCCTGACGCCGCCATCTGAGTATCCAGCGTCTGGCGCTCCCACTTCAGGCCGGACGCGTCTGAGGCGTAGTACGCATAGAGGCTGGTCCCTGGACCGCGAAACCCCGCCACGATTTCATCATTGCCGTCGCCATTGAGGTCGGCGCACACCAGCGCGTGGCCGTCGCGCAAACTGTCGTCAATCGGATGGCGACCCCACAAATCGCCCGGTTTGTCTTGCGTATAAACAACCACGTGCTCGCCATGCCAGGGCTCGATGGTGGCGAGGAAACGCCGCCCCTCTAGCCTGCCGACGCCGATTTCGCTCGACCCGCGATGGGGGCGTGAAACCTGGTCGCCCGCAGCGAGGTGGGTCTTCGTCCAAAGGAGGTCGCGGCCCGTCCCGGTGGAGCGGAAGAGATGGACGCCTTCGAAGCTGGCAGTCAGGATTTCATCGCGGCCGTCGTTGTCCCAGTCAATGATGTGGACGCCATGGACGACCGTCAGAGATCCGTCAATCAGGTGGGAAAACCACTCACCCTTGCCGGCGTCAGTGGCAGATACGTGTCCGCGCAGGAGTGGCTCCGGAGGTTCGAACCAGGTGAGCGGCGCAGCGACTTTGTAGTCCGGCTCCTTCGCGCCATAACCCAACAAGGGAACATCCACCAACCCCAGGCGGCCGCTCCCGTCCAGGTCCGCCCAGCGCAATCGGTGCGAGCTGGGCATCCGGCCGAGCAAGCGCAGCGACCATTCGGAGTCTAACGAATTCCCCGGTTCCGCCCACCAAAGACTTCCACCATAGGTGCTGTCATTGAGCGCAAAGTCGCTGGCCAGCGCCAAGCCGCGCTGCGGATAGCCATTGCGAAACAACGGCGCCAGGCTGATGTTCTGATGGGTTGCCGTGGTGATGGGCCGAGCCTTCCAGGAAGGATTCTCATACCATTCCACAACGCTCTCCACGGAGCTTAACGCCAGGATGTCAGGCTTGCCATCGCCGTTGACATCGGCAACCGCCACCTGGTAGCCGTTTGGAATCTTTGCAATGGTGTGTGCTTGCCAACGGACCATATCTCTTTTCCTCTCGGGAGCCTTCGCCCCGCTTGCTACATCAGGGGTTGCCAAGCCCGCAAAAGCGGTGCAAACGCCTGTGGCTTTTTTCAGGAAATCCCTTCGACAGCAAGTACGACCGCAAGCGGCGGCCCATTGCTTGGCCAGATGGAAAAGGGGATATCTCAATCGCAACCGCCCTCAGAGTCTTTTTTCTTCAGGAGTCATAAGAATGTAAACGGCCCCGCGCTTTCGCCTTGAGGCCTTTCTTCAGTAACGTTTCCAGCGCATCATCAATAGACTCGATTCTAACTCAAAGCGCGTTAAAATGAGCGGGTTCAAACCACACTCAGTGACGATTGTTAAGCAGGAGTCAGGAGCCAGAAGTCAGAGGTCAGCTTTTCGGGAACCTGCAATATTACTGCCCGCCCGAAGTCTTCGGCCGAGTCGAATTTCAGGCTGAATTACCGCTAATTTGATAGAGGCCGCAGGTTCGCGTATAATCTGTCGTTCGGGGCGCTGGCACGACAGAACGCCGCTAAAAATTATGCCTGCACGCACAATGTACGAAAAGATCTGGGATGCCCACTTGGTGGCTGAAGAGCCCGGGCAACCCCCGCTCATTTATATCGACCGCCATCTCGTTCACGAAGTAACATCCCCGCAAGCTTTCGCCGGCCTGAAAGCGGCGGGACGCAAGGTGCGGCGACCTGACCTTACGTTTGCGGTCATGGACCACTCTGTGCCTACCAAGGACCGGCACCTCCCTTTGCTGGATACGGTGGCGGCCGCGCAGTTTGAGGCCCTGGAGCGCAACTGCCGCGAAACGGGCATCATGCTCTTCAACATGCAGAATCCCAATCAGGGGATTGTGCACGTGATCGGCCCCGAACTCGGCATCACGCAACCGGGCCAGACCATCGTTTGCGGTGACAGTCACACGGCGACTCACGGCGCCCTCGGCGCGCTGGCCTTCGGCATCGGCACCAGCGAAATTGAGCACGTCCTGGCCACTCAATGTCTCCCGCAATTCAAATCAAAGACCATGCTGGTCCGGGTCAACGGAAGCCTCACTCCGGGCGTGACCGCAAAGGACATCATCCTCGCCGTCATTGGCAAGATGGGCATCGCGGGGGGGACCGGACACGCCATCGAATACGCCGGAGAGGCCATCCGCGCCCTTTCGATGGATGGCCGAATGACGGTCTGCAACATGACCATTGAGGGCGGGGCACGGACAGGAATGGTGGCACCGGACGACACCACTTTCGCGTACCTGGAAGGGCGTCCCTTCGTTCCCCGCGGCAAGGATTTTCAAGTCGCCGTCGATGGTTGGAAGTCTTTGCCCTCGGACCCCGGTGCGGCTTTCGATCGGGTGCTTGAATTGGACGCGGCTGCGATCGCGCCACAAGTTACTTGGGGCACAAATCCAGGAATGGTCGCGGACGTTACGGGAAAAGTACCCGAGCCGAGCAGTTTTTCGGACCCTGTGGACCGCAAGGCCGCGGAGTGCGCCCTCGAGTATATGGGCCTCGAGCCGGGAACACGCATCGTTGATATCCCGCTTGATTACGTGTTCATCGGTTCGTGCACCAACTCCCGCCTCGAAGACCTGCGCCTGGCAGCGCGTGTTACGGCGGGCAGGAAGGTTTCGAAGACACTGAAAAGCGCGCTGGTCGTTCCCGGCTCCAGGCGTGTGAAAGCCCAGGCGGAAAAGGAAGGCTTGGATGAAATCTTCCGCGCCGCGGGATTCGAGTGGCGCGATGCCGGCTGCAGCATGTGCATCGGGATGAATGCCGACGTGCTTCCCAGCGGCGAGCGCAGCGCCAGCACTACGAACAGAAACTTCGAAGGACGCCAGGGCAAGGGCGGCCGCACTCACTTGGTCAGCCCCATGATGGCCGCCGCTGCCGCCATCACGGGCCACTTTGTGGATGTTCGGGAATGGAAAGTCGGGAAAATAGAGTAGTGCGTCTCGTGCTCCCCGAAGGGGAGCTCCGTGAATAGCCGTGGGTGAAACCCACGGCTGCGGTGCATCGAAAACCCTCTCGGCCCTGGAGGGGCCGAACTGTTCGACCCCTTTCGGGGTCGGTTCAGCTATGGGGATGCTATCCGTGGGCGGCGGGCACAAAAAGCGTGCCCTTGCCCACGGCTACTCAATTTCAACCCCTTCGGGGTTAAGAATGACTGCCAAGGACAACCGATCGCAGATGACTGACAACGGACGAAGCATATGCAACCCTTCATAAAACACACAGGACTTGTAGCCCCTCTCGATCGGGTCAATGTTGACACGGACCAGATGGTCCCCAAGCAGTTTCTGAAGTGGCTGACGCGGGAAGGCTTTGGGCGCGTGCTCTTCTACGACTGGCGTTACCTGGATGGCGAAAAGCCCAATCCGGACTTCGTGTTGAACTATCCCCGTTACAGGGGCGCATCAATTCTGCTGGCGCGCGCCAACTTCGGCTGCGGCTCCAGCCGCGAGCATGTTCCCTGGGCGATTCTCGATTACGGCTTCCAGGCCGTCATCGCGACCAGCTACGCCGACATCTTCTATAACAATTGCTTCAAGAACGGCGTGCTCCTGGTCACACTGCCCGACGCCGAAGTGAACGAGCTATTCCAGCGGACCGAGAACAATGAGGGATACCGGCTGACCGTTGACCTCGAAAATCAGACCCTTACAGATGACTTTGGCCTCAAATTCTCCTTCCCAATCGATCCCTTCCGACGCGAATGCCTGCTGAGAGGCCTTGACGACATTGGCCTGACTCTGCGCCTTGCGGACCGCATCGCGACCTTCGAGGAAGTCCATCACCCCTCAGCCGTGATGTATGAGCCGGTGGACGCGAGCCTTGCCAGTCCGGCGCCATGATCCCATTCATGAAATGGCCGATTGTGATTAGTGCAGGAGCGAGCTGGACCACGTACCAAGATAATACGGCCACAATACAAACGCGAGGACACCCTTCCAAAAAGTCAGGTGCAGAAACCCGATGGTGAAGAGCCATGCCCAGATCCAGAAGATCCCCATAAAACTGTGCTGCTCGATTTTTATTTTTTCCATGTTGACAAGTATATACCCGCTCTAGCCGCGTAGGGGCGCTCCTTGTGATCGCCCCAGACGGGGGTGAATACAAGATTCGCCCCCACAGCGGGCAACCGTCATCATCCATCCCGCCCGCGCAGCAGGCGCACCGCGTTGGGGATCGTCCCCTCTCGTTCCGCAAGGGCAGAGGGTTCCGCCGGCGTTGCGCTTTCCCGCACCTTGTCGCCTTCACCCGGAGCGAGGAAGAGGTTAGACTCGACTCCGTGCTGCTTGGTGTACAAGTCGTGATAGCGTCCCGCGGCAGCATAGAGTTGCTCGTGAGTGCCTCGCTCGATGAGGCGGCCCCCCTCCACCACGAGGATTTGGTCCGCACGCCGGATGGTTGAGAGGCGGTGCGCAATAACGAAGGTGGTCCTACCGCGCATCAAGTAAGAAAGCCCTTCCTGGATCATCGCCTCAGATTCGGAATCCAGGCTCGACGTTGCCTCGTCGAGGATCAGGATTCTCGGGTCGGCCAGGATGGCGCGCGCGATGGAAACACGTTGGCGTTGGCCGCCGGAGAGCTTCACCCCCCGCTCGCCGACCAGTGTCTCGTACTTCTTCTCGAATGTCTCCGCGAACTCATCCACGCGGGCGATGCGGCAAGCCGCGAGGATTTGTTCCTCTGAGGCGCCCGGGCGCGAGAACGCGACGTTTTCCCGGATGGTTCCGTCGAACAGGAACGTTTCCTGCAAGACAACTCCCAGCCGGGTGCGGTAGGAGTCCAGGCGCACCTTGGCCAGGTCAATTCCATCCACCAGCACTCTTCCGCCGCTCGGTGTGTAGAAGGCCGCGATGAGCCCGATCATGGTGGACTTCCCCGACCCGGACGGCCCGACCAGCGCGGTGACCGTGCCCGGCTGGGATTTGAAGCTGAGGTCGTTCAGGACCGTCTTCCCTGCTTCATAAGCGAAGCTGACGTTCTCAAAGACCACTTCACCTTGAATGTAATCCAGGCGCAGCGACCTCGCCGAGTCCTCGTCCTCCGGGCGCTCACTAAGGACTTCGCGCGTGCGTTCAAGTCCTGCGAGGGCCTCCGTGATCTGCGTGCCGATCAGGACAATCTGGAAAACCGGAGCCACCAGGAGTCCCAGAAAGATGGTGTAGGTCACAAAAGTGCCGAGCGTCATGTGTGCGGCAATGATTTGACGGGCGCCCAGGTACATAATCAGGGCGCTGACCAAGCCCAGCAGCGTGGTCGCAGAAAGACTCATCAGGGAAGTGGCGGTCAGGGTTTTCAGAACATTGTCGAGGAGCCGCCGCACCCCCGCCGCAAAGACCTTCGCTTCCCGCGCCTCGGCGTGGTAGCCCTTCACCACCCGCACCCCGCCCAGCGATTCGGTCAGCCGTCCTGTAACCTCGGCGTTGATCTTGGGGCGGGCGCGGAAAATCGGACGGATCACTCCG
The DNA here is from genome assembly GCA_002478145.1 of Acidobacteria bacterium UBA7540. Next base: position 2,013 of record DLMI01000224.1, on the reverse strand, counting down.
AAAGCCTCGCGGAGGGCGAGCCCGAACCCGAGGAGAATCAGAAAAGCCAAGCCGGTCATGACAACGCTGATGCGCAGCAGGATGATCGAGGCAAACGTCGCCGTCAGCAGTCCACCCGCGAACTCCACAAGCCCGGTGCCGATCAGGTTTCGCACCCCTTCCACATCACTCATGATGCGCGACACGAGGACACCGGTCTTGTTGGAGTCATAGAAGGCCACCGGCAGCCGCGCGATGTGGGCTTGCACCTGGCATCGCAGGTCAGCAATAAGCCGCTGCGCAGCCTTGGAGAGGAGTTGCGTCAGGGCGAAAGAAGAAACTCCCTGCACGACCGTCGCGCCGAGTACCGCCAGCACCAGTGGAAGCAGGAGTTGCAGGTGACGCTTTCCGATAATGTCATCAATCAGAAACTTCGAGGACGCCGGCAGAACAAGCCCTGCCACGCGGTTCACCACCATCACACAGAAGCCGACGGCCAGCAGGCCCCGGCGCGGCCTGATCAGGAACCACACATCCGGCAGGAGCGCCCACCATGGGTCGGATTTTGCAGACGCCTTATCCATAGATTCTCTCAACGTACCATCCCTGCTTGACGGCATCCTGCCTTTTCTCTCCTGAGAGGATGCTGAAAACCCCTTTGCCGCCCTTCGTAGCGGTCTCGGCTACTCGGGGACCTCTACGCCCCTTCTTTCATTCCACGAATGATATCATTTCCCGTATCAAGAGGGAGATTCTGGCGGGAAGCTCAGCGGAGGGGCTGGCCCAACTGTAAAGCCATAAGGGCAAAGGAGCCGGCGATGATCACGATTGACAGCACGGCGAGGAGGTTCCACAGGTTTTGGCCGGCTCGAGTCTCAGCTTCGCCTTCCGGCACGAGGTATCCAAGGAGCGCTCCGGCGGCCAGGCCACCGAAGTGAGCCGCGTTATCGACGGCGAAGAAAAGGCCAAAGATGGCAATGTAAATCACCCAGCGCCAAAGTTGCCCACGATATTCCTTGCCAAGGTGACCGTGATGGAAGCTGGCGCCGATCAGGACGCCGATCAACCCCAGGATCGCGCCTGAAGCCCCCACCGACATCCCGAAGGGGCTCCACCAAAGGCTCAAGAGGAATCCCGCCACCCCCGAAACCAGATAGAACACCACGAATTTGGTAGTCGAAAACAGTGACTCAACTTCAGGACCAAGATCGAACAGGCACCAGAGATTGAGCCCGATGTGCAGCAACCCGGCGTGCAGGAAGATCGCCGTCACAAGTCTCCACCACTGCCCGACCAGGATGTAAGGACTCTTGGCGCCGAGGCGCAGCAGCACCTCGCCGCTGATGCCGCCCATGGCTGACATCGGGTTGAGCTGGGCCGACGCTGAGGAGGCTGTCATGTACCAGGAGATGGCGTAAAGGGCGATATTCACTGCCACAACCACCGAGGTGGCCGTGGAAGGAATGGGGATTACGCCCAAAATTCTGCCGGGGACGCCTGGGGACGAACGCGCCCGGACCGAGCCTAATTTCTCTCCGCAAAACGGGCACACAGACGCACCGCGTTCAACCAGGGCGCGACAGTTCGAGCACATCCGATGCGAAGTATCGTAATTCTCCTTCGAAGTACCGAATGTGGAAAGGAGTGCTTTCTTCAGCCTTTCCAGTTGAAACCAGAGTTTAGGAGGAAGTCCCATTCATGTTGCCTGCTGATAGCGGCGGCAAAATCAATTATAGCCCAGGCACATTCCGGCCCGTCAGGAAATTCGGTAGTTGCGCAGTTTGGTGTCTTAGCGGCGAGTGTACCTCGCCACGTGGCGGCGTAACGGTCCCGGCCGTTTCGGAAGCCGCCTCTAGCCCGCACTTCTCACCACGTTTAGACGCTCTTAGGGGGCTGCCGGAAGGGCGGGGCTTCAGCCCCGCCGAAATCGCGGCTCCCGCCCTCTGTTGGTCCCGTGTCCCGCGCAGTCCCGCAAGCGCGGGACTGCGCGGGGCGCGGGACACAAGAATAATCAGGAAGGCCTTGTAACGGCGG
>DLMI01000146.1 GCA_002478145.1 Acidobacteria bacterium UBA7540 | reverse complement strand
GCGCCGAACTCTACTACCAGCAGTTCGACTCCCTAGCGGCGTTGCTTCAGGGTGCGCGGCGGGAGCTATTAACGGAAGGCCGGAAGCATCTGAACACGAGGTTGCTGCAGCAGATTCCCTCGATCGGCCCCATTCGCACCGTTCTGTTGCTTGCTCTGATGCAGACACCGAACCGCTTCCGGACCAAGCGACAACTCTGGGCCTACTGTGGTTTGGCATTGAGGACTTACACCATCGGGGAATATCGCATCGTCGGTGGCCAACTCAAACGCTCCAAGAAGGTCCTGGCCATCCGCGGGCTCAACCGTAACCACAACCATGATTTGAAAAATATCTTCAAGGGTGCAGCGACGCGGGCAGCCTCGACCGCGGGACCTTTCCAGGACTTTTACGAAGCCTGCGTCGCCCGCGGCATGAAGCCGCATTTGGCACGTCTCACCTTGGCGCGCAAGATCGCGGCCATCACTTTGCTCGTTTGGAAGAAAGGAGTTCGTTTCGACGCAGAACATCTGAAACAACAAGCAGCTTGAGCGTCGGGTTGAGGACCGTCCTTTGCTGGATTTATTTCTGGTGATGGCTTTTCGGTTCTTCTGACGCTTTGGTTCGAGGGTGAGTATCCATTACGGCGTTAGGCGGAGAGTGTGCTCCGAGCACCGCGAGTCTCTTGATTAACCATATGCCCCCTCGGATAACCAGAAAAAGCTGTAGGCCTCGAGCCTCAGATAGAACCATGGTTGACAACGTTCAACCGCGCAGCTTGTCTTGCTTCAGAAACCGAAAGCGCCGTCACGAGAACAGAATGGATCTACAAAGAGCGAATAACCCCAGGACCTCGCAACAGGAGATGGGCTGGAAAGCGCCACGAACATCACCACTCCTTCCAGTCGCCGCAGAAGTATTTCTATTGACTTTCCCCTTTATAGAACGCGGTAATCGGAGAAGTGGGTACTAGTAGCAAGATCTTTGGTAATCCCAGACTTGCGTGGCGATTTCTTCGCTCCGCTTTCAAGTTCACGCTCCGCCCGTCTCATCCGAGGCGTTCAGGCCCTGCGTCGGCCGCAGTGTCAGGCTTCCATCTTCATTCAGCTTTTGCCGGCACGCCCAACGCACCTTGTGTCTCTGTCCTTTGACCTCGAGTTCCGCTCGCAAGCGCAATCCACGCCACGCAGTTCCTTTCGGCAGAGGAAAGAGCGCCTGTCGGACTCGCCCGGGCAGCGGATAACCCGCATCTAGAAAGCCGGCGGCGAGTTCCTGTCCCTCTTCGTTGGCCACGCTCATGCGCAGCGCACCGGGAACTCCTGCAATTCCATCATTCATGAACCCAATGATCAGTCCTGTTTCGCCGCGTTCTTCGTAGGTCCACACCCAGGAAGGTCGCACGCGATACCCAATCGCCCTCGCCAAAGAATCCAGCGTAAGCCTGGTAATACCGCTTCAAGCCACCTGCCGAGATTCGATGCCAATTCCAAAGTGAGAAGTAACAAGCTCCTACATCCCTTGCGTGACATATCACGTTATCCGTGTAAGTCAGACCCTCGTCAACATGCAGGCTGGCGGGTGAACCGTCCGCCATTCCCACTTCGATTGCTGCCCCTGTCCAGGGGGGACGGTTACTCAGCGCTTCGATCTGCTCGTTCTCAATGAAAATTGTGTCGGTACGAAGCCAGCCTCCGCTCCGGATCGTTCGGTCAACGAGTTCCGAGTTCCCCACTTTGCTGAAATCCGGCTGTGTGTTGGTTACCAGTGGAGTTCTCTTCCATCGCGCCGCTTGGTGTTCAAACATCCTCACAAACGTCGCTTCCGCGGTGCTGTAATCGGGATACGGATTCTTTTCCAATGGCCAGGTATGCCCTTCACCCCAGAATCCGTACATGCACGTGTCCACGTACTCCACGTCGGGATGCCCGTCATATTCCTCCGTAAGCCGATCAATCAGCTCTTGGAAGGCTGCCTGAAAAGTGGGGTCGTCACATCGCGGCTCCTCCCGTTCCCGCTTTTGCCATTCGCCCAGCTTGACCAAGGGCACCTTTTCCAGGAGAAAATCGGGTAGCGCGTACCCGGGGATATCGGGATTGCTGATCATCACCCGGAATCCAATGCTCTTCCCATATTGCCGCGCCAGAGCGAAGGCCGTCTTCCAGATGGCGTTCGGTTGCAAGCGCCCCGGGCGTGGCTGCACATCCTTCCAATTCACGCGCAGGTAGAGCTTCGAGCCCAGCGGGAACTTCACCAGTTCTTCCAGCACAGATTCGAGACTCTGTACACCGCTCCTCTGCAACTCGACCTCGTCGCAGAGATAGGTGATCAGTCCCATCCCATAATTCGGCACCGGCTCATCGGAGGGTGTCACCCCCATTACCACATTCCAGCTCGGGTACAGGTCCGCGGGAAACGGGCCCTGGTTCAACCTGTCCACAATCGCAGGCCCCGCGCCAAAATCGTATTTGTCGAAATTGTGTGACGCAACATATGCCGCACCCGCGCCCAGCGCACCAGCCTTCAGGAATTC
>DLMI01000037.1 GCA_002478145.1 Acidobacteria bacterium UBA7540 | reverse complement strand
TCCTCTACACCCAATATCAGATACGGAGCATTGTCGACAAACAGAGCGAAGCGTCCGTCCTTTTTCACCAGGTGGGGCAGCGGACGCTCCTCGACCTGCGCGTGGAGCGTCGCGACGACGAGTGTGGCCGCAAGAGCGGCTAGAACAGCGGAGGACCTTTTCATATTTAGCACTCCTAACTTGGATGGGCGAAAACGCCCTGAATGCAATTTACCAGCAGTCCGGGGCATCCCGACGGCGCGAACGACCACGCGCCGACGGATTCGAGGGAGTAGAGACTGCCGCGACCTCTAATAAGTGGTAAGCGAGACGCGCAGCACCACAGGCGCCTCGCCAAAGAAGAGGCCGTTAGTCTCGCCCCCCAGTCCACCCCAGGTGCGAATGGGCTTGAAGAGGCCGCTCTCGTAGGTTACCTGTTCGACGCGCAGAAACTGGCGGTGCTGCCATTTACCATCGATCAGAGCTGAGGGAGTCTCTTGGGTTCCTTCTACGATATGCTGGGATTTCCGTTGCTGCTCGGTGCCGGCCGGCCGGAAGTCGACGCGGCAAGAGTATCCGGCCACCAGAAACTGGTTGTCCTCAAGTTGGGCAACCAGAACGCGCCCTACCGGCTTCGCATTCCCCGCAGGGGCATGGGGATTGTGGCGGAATCCTCCCCACGTCACCTCCGCGTTCCAGGATCCGAAATGCAGGATCTGGTGGGCGTTGCCCTGTTTTTCGGCCACGGCCTGGAGCTTGCCCTCGAAATTGAGGCGGGCGATCTCCCGCTGCATCGGGCCGATCAACCGGAAATCCATTCCCCAGGGAGTCAGGAAATCGTCTACCGGCTTGTAACCCTCCCAAACGCTCAAGTTCCCCGCCTGTTCAGCCAGTATTCCCGCCTGTGCACCCAATAAATAGGGCTCAGTAGTATCCGTGGCCGGCGAGACTCCTATTGCGTGAAGACCAAGCGCCGAGAAGAAAAAACGGGCACAGTCGGGACAGCCGGTCTCAGGCAGGTAGAGGGGATTGTCGTCGCGGTGATAGAGTTCCAGTACTTTCAAATAGGTGGCGGGATCGTTCTCGTAATCGTCGGGCCCCAGAATATCGATCGCCGGCGCCGCAGCTTTCCAGATGGGGATCACATTGTCGGTGGGGCCGCCGCTCTCGTAGGAGCCGGGAGCGCCTGGCAGGCCGGGAGGGCCCGGATGGAAAGCGTCGCGCAAGGCACAGTTGGCGACCATGGGCAGCGGATAAGCGGCTTTCCCCGCAGCCGCGACTTGCCCCACATATCTCGCTACCGACCAGGCGTTGAAGTACTCGTCCGCATCGGGACCAAAGGCTTCCTGCCAGTTCGGGGATGCAGAAGCGGTCTTCACATGCATGGCGCTGAGAACCTCGTGCGGTACCGGCGCTTCGAAGAACTTCTGCGCTGCCGGGGAGTAATCGCGGACGCTGTTCCAGTTGCCAGTTTCATTCTCGACCTGAACCATGATTACGGTGCGCTGCGGGTCGACTTCCTTAAGGTGTCGCATGAGCGCGGCGAACGCACTCTTGTCCGCCTCGAGCGACGCGGTGGCGAACGGTGAAGGCGAGTCCACTGCCTGCCCGTTCCTGTCGACCGCGTGGGAATAGCGGTCGGGGGCCAGCTTCATCCAGTCGGGCATGTAGTGTGGGTGGCCGTTCTTATACGTTCCGAACCAAAGCGGCACCAGACGAACGCGATGCTGGCGAGCCTCTGCCAGGAGCCTGTCGATCACCGTATAGTCGTACTGTCCGGGCTGCGGTTCGAAATCCTCCCAGTAGACCGGTATTTCGACCGTGTTGACATTCATGTATTCCAAGGCGGGCCACACGCCTGGAAGCGTGGGCCACTCACCCATCGTCAGGTCCTCTATGCCCATTATCAGATACGGAGCATTGTCGACAAACAGAGCGAAGCGTCCGTCCTTTTTCACCAGGTGGGGCAGCGGACGCTCCTCGACCTGCGCGCGGAGCGTCGCGACGACGAGTGTGGCCGCAAGAGCGGCTAGAACAGCGGAAGTTACTTTCATCATTGGCACTCCTCCCTTACGGCGGGCGAAAACGCCCTGAATGTTGATGTGGCCTTCGGACCAGCGGATCGGCCAGCACGAGCCAGCCTAGAAAACCTTTAGTGCGGTGTCAAGGGCGGCGTAAATGAATGGTCTGCTGCCTTTCCGCACGCGAAAAGTGAGGGTGGCAGGTTGGTCTGCGCAAATGTATTCGGCCTTTGTTGGAGAGGGTTCCTCCGGGCCATGATGGAATGCGCTGCGCTCAGTTCCTCATAAAGGGGGCAGTCTTATGAAGACTTTTTCACGGCACAGGTTTCGAGAGCGCCGGGGAGTCAACCTTGACAATAACATAATAAGCGAAGAGAAGGCGAATATCAAGCGGAGAACATTCAACTTGCAATACTGCGTCACTGATGTCTTTTGTGGGGGGGGGGCGGATTAGGTCCATCGCGAGTGGCTCATCCATTGGCGCTAGAGTACGCTTCCGCTATGAAAGGGGACTAGGCTCCCTTCGACTTGGCATCACTAGCGACTATACGTTCACTTGAACGCGCATGGGGTTTTCTTCCGTGCGGAGGATCCACCCTGCCCATTCAAATTGCCAGCGATTTAGTTCTGATTTAGTTTTGATGGCTCAACCGTTTGGATGGGCCTTGCCGACCCGGCACGTCGCTTACCAACTTTTTTTCACCGGTCGACAAGTGTTAGAACCGAAGGATGCAGTTCCGACCCTCCTGTTATGTATCCTTCCGCCACGCCGCAAACGTGTTCTTGTGGTTCTGTCTGAAAGGAAATCGCCATGAAAGCATCCGCCGTATCCAACGCCTTGCGTGTCCTCGTGGTGTGACTTAACCGATAAGATGGCCTCCTTGAACCCATAAATTGGCCGCTCAGGCAGAGGAAGTCATTTGTTTTCAGTGTGACATTTGGAGTGGCAGAGCGCGGGGAGGAAGCATAACTTGGCCGAAGTACAGATGGAAAGCATTAAATGGCCCAAGGGAAGTCCGTACAAGCAGTGTCAAAACCGTACCGTAATCGAACGCCGCTATCTAGCTGTGTATTACTCTACCGCGTGAGCCCGCGACAGGTGACCAAGCCATCGCCGCAGGAAAGCGATAATCCATGCCCGAAACTTCGATCTGAACTGGGTATCACGCCGATAACTTGTGCCTGTGTTTGTGCCTACGTTGGACAGCAACAAGCCGCGTGAGGTTGTATATTCCGCCAACACCATCCTGGCCGCATAATCCACCTTGAAAGACAGAACCCATGGAGTGTAAGCCGTGGCTCGCACTGACCTTACCAACCTCAGGCCTCCTTCCGGTCATAATCTCTCCGATGCCTCACGCGGTAAGGATTCGAGGTCACCGATTGAACCTGGACCTCGCTAGTGGGGATTGGAGGAGGGCCAAATGCAAAATGGATGCCTCATGCAGGTGCCCCGTCGACGGGGCCCAGACGTCTGGGAATTTCGATGGAGAGAGCCGGGGCCGGATGGGCGGAGGGTACACCGCCGCATAGTGATTGGGACAGTCGAACAGTTCAAGAACGTATCCCTTGCCGCCAAGGCAATCGTTCCGCTAAGGCGCGAAATCAACTCTCACGATTGCCGGATGAGAGCAAGGCTGCTGACACTCGCTCAACTGGTCGAACATTACAAGCAGCGGGAGTTGACACCCGACAACGAATGGAAGACACACTCAACAAAGGAGACGTACCGGGGCTATCTGCGGAAGTGGATCGTCCCCCGTTGGCGAACACACACCTTATCTAGCATTAGACCCATTGAGGTGGAGTGCTGGCTGAGGAAGTTGCCGCTCTCGAGAGCTAGCTGCGCCAAGATTCGTAACCTGATGAGTGTCCTTTTCAATCACGCGAGAAGATACGATCTTTTTGATCGCAATCCGATCAGTCTGGTCCGGCAGAGCGCGAAGCGCCGAACAATTCCAGAGGTGCTCAGCGTTGACGAGGTTCAGAGACTTCTCGACGCGCTGACGGGGAGGGAACGGACGCTCGTACTTCTGGATCTGGGCACAGGTTTGCGAAGGGGAGAGTTGTTCGGGCTCAAATGGAAGGATGTCGATTTCGAAGTAAAGCAACTCAGTGTGACTCGATCGATCTTCAACCAAGTGGTCGGTCCCTGCAAGACTGAGGCCTCACAAAAACCAGTCCCTCTCGACGCGTCCTTGGTTGAGGCGCTTTGGGCCTGGCGCCAACAAGCCAAATGGTGCGGGCCAGAAGACTGGGTATTCGCAAGTAGGATGAACAAAGGCAGAAACCCCTACCGAGCGGAAACGTTGATGCGCGAATACATACTTCCGGCCGCCCACCGCGTTGGCATTAATAAGCGAATCGGGTGGCACACTTTTCGACACACCTATTGCACTCTCCTTAAGGCTGTCGGGGCCGACATCAAGGTCATGCAGGAGCTCCTTCGGCACGCTTCAAGCCGCGTAACGATGGATACCTACACGCAAGCGTGTCGGCAATCACGTAGAAACG
>DLMI01000138.1 GCA_002478145.1 Acidobacteria bacterium UBA7540 | reverse complement strand
TCGAAGAACTGGATTTCGACCACCGGTTTCAAGCCGCGCGTGGCCATGCCAGTGGCCCGGCCTACAATGCTCGCCTCCGCCAGAGGAGTGTTGTAACAGCGCGCGCTCCCGAAGTGCCGTTGCAGTCCGTGGGTGACCTTGAAAACGCCGCCTTTGCCCTTCACCTTGAGGAGTTCGTCTTCGTGGCTGCAATCCGCCACGTCCTCGCCGAAAACCACGACGCGTGGGTCACGGGCCATCTCGTCGCGCAGGGCGGCATTAATGAGATCGACCATGGTCTTGGGCTCGCCATGGAATTTGGGCGGCTGGTCGAAGAGCTCGGAAGTGGGGTCCACGCTGGGCGAGTAAAGGTATCGCAAGACCGTGTCGGGTGAGCCGGGCTCAGCGGCCAGCGCTTGGTCCACCGCTTCCCGGATTTCGCCGTCCACTTCGGCCTCGATGTCTTTCAACTCTTTCTCGCTGGCCAGCCCTTCCTGCCGCAGCAGGTTGCCAAGTCGAAGCAGAGGATCTCGACGTGCTTCCTGTTGACGCACCTCTTCGGACTTGTAAAGCCGTTCATCGTCGGATAGCGAGTGGGAATAAGGCCTCACCACGTGGGCATGAATCAGCGCCGGCCCTTTCCGCTGGCGGACGTACTCCACCGCTTTCCCCGCGGCTTCGTAGCTGGCGGGAAAATCCGTCCCGTCACATTCCAGCACCAGCAGATGAGGGAAGCTCTTCACCAAACGCGAAATGCTGCCGCCGGCGGTTTGCACGTCAACCGGCACAGAAATCGCATACCCGTTGTCTTCCACCACGTAAAGGACTGGCAACTTGCGGCCACAAGCCCAATTGAGCGATTCCCAGAATTCGCCCTCGCTCGAGGCGCCATCGCCAAGTGAAACGTATACGACTTCATCGGAATGAAAACTTGTGGCGAGCTCTGCGGCTTCTTTCACCAGGGCGAAATACTGGCTGGCTTCGGCGGCCCCCACGGCCTGCAGGATTTGCGTGCCCGTCGGACTGGACTGGGAAACAATGTGGAGCTTTCTGGAACCCCAATGGGAAGGCATCTGGCGGCCCGCCGACGCTGGATCATCCTTGGCGCCGACTGAAGCCAAGAACATCTCGTAAGGTGTCACTCCCAGTTGCAGGCATAGCGCGCGGTCGCGGTAGTAAGGATAAATCCAGTCGTAACCGGGTTTCAGGTGAAGGGCCGTCGCAAGACTAATGGTTTCGTGACCGACGCCGCTGATCTGGAAGAAGGCCCGGTTTTGGCGCTTGAGCTGAATCTCCTTGTCGTCCACTCGCCGCGACATGTAGACCATCCGGTACGCGCCGACGAGCAATTGCTTCTCGAGCTTCCCAGCTTTCACAACCTGGTTTGTCACAGTGGACATGCATCCTCGCAGATACGACTTGACGGCCAAAATGGAATTGCCTGTGATTCCATCGTGGATTCTTCCCCGCGAACCTCTTTGCGCTCCCTCACGAACTTATGGCCGCGGAGCAGACCGTATTGCGGCCGCTTGGGAATTATCAGATTGTGAAAAGCCAAAGTCAACCGACTCAATGACCCACAGTTACCGAACGGTCGGGCCAGTCGGCGGGTGCCGGTGGAGCGAGTAGCGCGGACCTGTTCTGTAGGTCCGCGGCCCTTGGGCGCGGCCAGCGAGAAAAGCCGCAGACCTTGAAAAACAGGTTTGCGCTACCTGCCTGCCGCTCTGCTCTTCATGGCAGCGAGTAGCGCGGACCTGTTTTGTAGGTCCGCGGCCCTTGGGCGCGGTCGGCGAGAAAAGCCGCAGACCCTGAAAAGCAGGTTTGCGCTACCTGCTTGCCGCTCTGCTCTTCATGGCAGCGACTAGCGCGGACCTGTTTTGTAGCTCCGCGGCCCTTGGGCGCGGTCGGCGAGAAAAGCCGCAGACCTAAAGAACAGGTCTGCGCTACCTCCTCTTGGCTCACTAGGGCTTGACCGTAATCAGCACGACCCCATGCGCGGGTACCGTGGCTGAGAACTGATTAGCTATTGGGCCTCTATCCGTGTGAGCCCACAAGTCGCGCACGTTCAGCTTGCCGTGCAATTCGAGATCAGCCCAGCGGACGGCCACGGTTGCAGTGGCCTCACCCCGATTGAAAAGCCCCACGGCTACCACGTTGCCCTTGAGGGGCCGCGCCACGACCACCGTCGATCCCAGCTCGGAGATCTTCTTCACGGGCTTGGCCTCGGGGTCCTGGTCAATCGCGATAATCTCGGTATTCATCAGGATAGATCTTGTCTCATCGCTCATGGCGCGCAGGTCGTTGCCGGCCAGCAGCGGGGCTGCCAACAGCGACCAGAGGGCCATGTGGGTGCGGTATTCGTCGCCGGTCATGCCGCCGTTGCCGATTTCCAGCATGTCCGGATCGTTCCAGTGGCCCGGCCCGATATAGGGAGCGATGTTGAACTGCTTGAAACCGATGTTTTCCATCGACTTCCAGTTGTCGCTGATGTCTCCGGTAGTCCGCCAAAGGTTCCCGCCGACTTTGGGCCCCCACTTCCATACCTCGGCCAGTCCGTACTGGCAGAGACTGAAAACGATAGGCCGGCCGGTCTCCAGCAGCGCATCACCCATCTTCTGATAGACGGCCTGCATATCCTCATCCTTGTAAATGCCGCCGGCGCTGCACCAATCGTACTTGAGATAATCAAAGCCCCAGGCGGCGTAAGTCTTCGCGTCCTGCTCTTCGTGTCCGTAGCTGCCTTGGTAGTCCGCGCAGGTCTTGGGCCCCGGTGAGGAGTAAATTCCGATCTTCAATCCCTTGGAGTGAACGCAATCGGCCAGCGCCTTCATATCGGGGAATTTGCGATTGGGGGTGATGTTTCCCTGCGCGTCGCGGGAGCCCTGCCAGGTGTCGTCAATGTTGATGTAGGTGTAGCCCACATCCTTCATGCCCGTGGCGACCATTGCGTCGGCCATGCCCCGCACGGCCGCGTCGTCCACTTTGCCGGCGAACTTGTTCCAACTGTTCCAGCCCATGGGAGGCGTGCGCGCCAGGCCGTTGTCGGGAACATCATGCAGTGCCGGCAGGGGCAGGCGCGGTGGAGGAAGCGCCGCTTCCGGTGTGGTGCGCTCGGCAATACCCGCGACCGGGTCGCGCCCGGGAAACTGCCTGGTCATTGAGATCTTGCCGCCCTCCATCGTACCTTCGTAGTTAACGGTGCGTTCCTGGTTCTGAAACCGGAAGGTAACGACCAGGTGTAGTTTGCCGTTGCTGAAAGTCCCGTCGCTGATCGGCGTTTCACGAGGACCCATCAGAATCTTGCCGGTAACTTTCTCGCCGGACTGTTTGAGGTCGAAGAACGACTCGCGGTAGTTGCCGTCCCCGGTGGGCACGCGCAGAACCCAGAAGCCTGTCACATCCGTTTGCGCCGCGACGGGAATCGCGCCGAACAGAAGTAAGGAAAATCCCAGAAGTATGGGGTAAGAGATCAGCCGTCGTTCTGACCTGACCCGTCGATGCTGTGTGAGTTTCATGTTTCGCTCCCTGGTAACAATCTTCCTTCGATCCGCCGCTCTTTTCCGGTGTCCCCGTGGGGTCTAATAACGTTTGGGGAGCATTTTACTAGTTCTTCATCCTGCATGCCAGAGGTGATTTACTACCCCAGCGTCCTTCTTCACTCCTCTGCGTCATCGGCGCAATCTGCGGATTTGTTCTTGCCCGCTTGTTATAATCCGAAGATTCCGCAGATGACACAGATTACGATCAGCAGTCGGGGCCTTTGCGGTCTGACTCATCTGCGTCAGCGGCGCAATCGGCGGATTTGTTTTTGCCCGCTTGTTATAATCCGCAGGTTCCGCAGATGACACAGATTACGATCAGCAGTCGGGGTCTTTGTGTTCTGCGCTTCACCTGCCTTGGAGGCGGCGGCGAATTGTGGTATATTGAGCGAATAAAAGGCGAAATCGAGGAGGCGACAGGTGTCAGGGAAAAGCGAGGCACTAGCAAACGTGGGGACGCCCGCCGCAGCGGGCTTGGCGCCGATCCAGAGCGCCCTGGAAGAAATCCGGGAGAAGTTCAAGGGCTCAACCGCCCGTGGCGGAGTGACGGTCCTTAAACACTTCCCGGCACGAGAGGCACAGACCGCCCAAATTCCAGAGTTTCTGCCCGCCCGGCTTCTCGAGGCGCTCAAGGCGCGTGGCATTGCTTCCCTTTACACACATCAGGCGCGCGCGTGTGAGTTGGCCCATGAAGGCAGAAACGTGGTGGTGGTCACGCCCACGGCATCCGGGAAGACCCTCTGTTACAACCTGCCGATTCTGGGCGAGTTGGTACAGAACCCCGAGGCCCGGGCACTGTACCTGTTTCCCACCAAGGCGCTTTCGCAAGACCAGTTGGTGGAACTGAATAGGTGGACGGAGAAGCTGGGAGAGGAGATCCGGACCTTCACTTACGACGGAGACACGCCCCAGGACGCCCGCAAGGCCATTCGCGCTCGGGGAAACCTGGTGATCACCAACCCGGACATGCTTCACGCCGGCATTCTGCCTCACCACACCAAATGGCAGAGGCTGTTTGAGAACCTGCGCTACGTGGTGATTGACGAGCTGCACTACTACCGGGGAGTTTTCGGCAGTCATCTGGCCAACGTGCTCCGCCGTTTGAAGCGCATTGCGCAGTTTTACGGCAGCCAGCCCCAATTCATCTGCACCTCAGCGACCATCGCCAATCCGGCGGAATTAGCCACGCGCATCATCGAGGAAGACGTTTTTCTTGTGGACGAAAACGGTGCGCCCTCGGCAGAGAAGTATCTCGTGTTTTACAACCCGCCGGTCGTAAACCTGCAACTCGGCATCCGGCGTTCGTATCTGAACGAAACCCGGCGCATTGCCCGCACCTTCCTGGCGCGCGGCCTTCAGACTATCGTTTTCGCCAACAGCCGACTTGCCACGGAGATTTTGGTGACTTACCTGAAGGAGGATTTTTCGCGAGCCCCCCTGGCCCCGGAAGCGGTCCGAGGCTATCGTGGCGGTTATCTGCCGCTGGAGCGGCGCGCGATTGAACGCGACCTGCGCAACGGTCGCCTGCTGGGCGTGGTGGCGACCAATGCTCTCGAGCTGGGCATTGACATCGGAAGCCTGGACGTAGCCGTGCTGGCGGCATACCCCGGGACCATCGCCTCCACCTGGCAACGCGTCGGCAGGGCAGGCCGCCGCCAGGGAACTTCCGCCGCCGTGCTGGTGGCCTCCAGTGCACCGCTCGACCAATTCATGGTGCAGAACCCCGACTATTTCTTTGGCCGATCGCCTGAACATGGTTACGTCAATCCTGACAATCTCCTTATCCTGCTCAATCACCTGAAGTGCGCCGCCTTCGAACTGCCCTTGCGGGAGGATGAGAAATTCGGCTCGCTCAACTTACGGCGACTCTGCGAGCACCTCGAGGAAGTCGGCTTTCTGCACCACACGACCGACGGTTGGCATTGGGTTTCGGAGAGTTACCCCGCCGACGCGATCAGCTTGCGCTCGGTCTCTTCGGACAACTTCGTTATCGTGGATACGACCGGCGAAGCCAAAGTGATCGGCGAAGTGGATTTTTCCAGCGCCCTGACCACCCTCCACGAAAAGGCCATCTACATGCAGGATGGCCAACAGTACCACGTCGAGCGCCTCGACTACGACGACCGGAAAGCTTACGTCCACCAGGTGACGAGCGAGTATTTCACTGACGCCATCTCTTACACGAGAATCAAGGTCCTCGAAAGGTTCGACTCGGCGCCCATCGGCCCGGCCAGCAAGAATCATGGCGAGGTACAAGTGAATACCCAGGTGGTCGGGTTCAAGAAGATTAAGTTCCACACCATGGAGAATGTCGGCGATGGCAAGCTGACGCTGCCCGAGCAGGAGATGCATACCACCGCCTTCTGGCTCACCCTCCCCCGCGACATGATGGGAAGCCTGCCCTACGGTTCGACGGAGCGACTGGATGGGGTGAATGGCCTGGCCAACGCCCTTGTAGCTATTGCCACGCTGCTGGTGATGTGCGACGCTCGAGACTTGGGTGTGGCCGTGGGGGAGAACGAAGAAAGCAGAAGTCAGAAATCAGAAGTCAGAAGTCAGAATGAAGAAGGCAGGATTCAGGATTCAGGATTCGGGATTCAGGATAAAGAGCAAGACCCTTCATCCCTGCCGGCCGATGGGGACCAATCCAAAATCCAAAATCTAAAATCCAAAATCGCAGGTTTCGAGGCAAAAGCTGCAGTGGTAGCTTTTGAACCCAACATTTACCTCTACGATAAATATCCTGGCGGAGTTGGGCTCAGCGAACCGCTCTTCCGCATGAGCCAATCTTTGTTGGAAAAGACTCAGAAACTGATTGCAGACTGTCCCTGCGCTTCGGGCTGCCCCTCCTGCGTGGGCCCGATTGGCGAGGTTGGAGAAAAGGGAAAAGAAGTGGCTCTGGAGATCTTGCGAAGGGTGTCCGCGGACAGCGTGTAGGGGTAGGGCTTGCCCTACCCCAGGAAGGGGACGGCAAGCCGTCCCCCTACATGGCTGACAACGGACAACGGACGTTTTCAGAAATGAATCTCGAACAGAAACTCCGCCAGCTTAAGCAGGCTTCCGGATCCCGGGACCGTGACAAGGAACTGGAGCAGACGCTCGAGTACCTGCGACGCCTGGAGAATCCGCAGCCCACCCGCAAGCTGCCAGCCCAGAGGTTTGCCAAGGGGATCGAGGAATACGTGAAGGGCGAAGTGTTGAAGAACTCTCGGGGCGAGTTCTTCCTGGCGCGCGAGGCATTTCCTTTCGGGCGGCCTTACGGAAAGCTCCGCATCGGCGATATTCCTTCGGCGGACCTTAGTCCCCTGAACTTGGTTCTGAGGGATGCGGCGATGCCCGATGCATCGCGGCTGGTTTTCCTGGATACGGAAACTACGGGCCTTGCCGGTGGAACCGGAACCTGCGCGTTCCTCATCGGCATTGGAAATGTCGAAGGCATGAAGTTTGTGGTGCGGCAGTTCTTCCTTCGTGACTATCCCGAGGAAAAAGCCATGCTCGAGGCGCTGGCTGAGGCGCTGGAGCCTTGCCAAGGAATCGTCACGTTCAATGGAAAGACCTTCGATGTGCCGCTGCTCGAGACCCGGTATGCGCTGGCTCGGATGAAATCGCCCCTGGACCGCTTGATCCACTTTGACGCTCTCCACCCCGCGCGCCGCCTGTGGAAACTGCGCCTGGAAAGCTGCAAACTCACTGACCTCGAGGAAGCAATCTTAGGAATCAGCCGGGAGGGCGATGTGCCGGGATCGGAGATTCCGGCAATCTATTTCGACTACTTGCGCAGCGGCGATGCGCGGGGCTTGCAGCCAGTCTTCTACCACAATGCTTTGGATGTGGTGACGCTCGCCGCGATTACCGTGGAACTGGCTCGTGCTCTCGGCGACGGTGGGGCCGAAGCGCTGGGGTCGCCACTCGACCTCTTCAGCCTCAGCCGCATCCTGGGGACGGCAGGCTCGCAGGAAAAATCCATCTCCACATGCCGTCAAGCCCTGGCGGCGGGACTTCCCCAGCCGGTCGAAAGCCTGGCATTAAAGCACCTCGCCGCGGAGTTCAAGCGAAAGCGCCAGCATGAGTCCGCCGTCGAGTTATGGCTGGAGCTTTCGCGGCGCGAGCCGCCACTTGCTGTGGAAGCGCTGGAGGAGCTTGCCATCCATTATGAACATCACCTTCGCGACCTCCGGCAGGCGCTCGAATTCACTCTCGCGGCTCTCGCCCGGCTTGAGGAACAGTTCCCTTCTGTTGCTCACCGCAAGCGATTCGCCAGGCGCATGGAACGGCTGGAGAGGAAACTGGCACGGGCGTCAAGCGCGACGCTTCTTCGGTAGCGCCTCGGTCCTGGGTTGCAAGGCCAGGAAGGACCGAGTGGTATAAGCGTCAGACTAAAATGGAAGGGACGCGGCGCCTAGCGCCACACGGCGGTGCGCATCACATCGAAGTGATGGTCGTAGGTCCAGACCTCGATGCCCAAGCGGCCGGCCAATACCGCTGCCGTCGCGTCAAAAAGCGTGATGGGCTGGTCGGGCAAAGCCACGAGCTTGGTCACAGCCTCATGGTAATCCTGGGACGTGGGATTGAGCAAGACAGCGCCGTTCAGGATGTCGTTTAACCAAGCAGAGGCAGCCTGCATCCCTAACCGATAGAGTACCAGGGTATAAGCTTCCAGGAGGGTTGGGTAAGCGACGACCACCTCACACTTGTCGCGGACGAGTCGCTTTAACTCTCGGTGGGCCCGCGCGTGGTACGCGTCGTCCGGGTCGAGGGCAGCGTACAGCGGACCGGTATCAGCGAGGACGGAACCCCTCATTGAGCCGCCAAGTATCGGTCATGCGCCTGGCTCACATCACGGCGGCCGCTTCCGCGCTTCGCGGGGGTGATCCGGAGAGGGCCTGCCGCCCGGAGGTAGCCGCGTTCGGTCAGGTATTGACGTAAGGCAACCTGGACAACTGTAGTGAGCGCGGGCCGCGCCTCTTGAGCCCGGACATAGCTTTCCACGGCCTTGGCGAGGTCATCGGGAATAGTCACGGTGGAACGTCTCATACCCACCAAGTATAGCACCAACCGGTGAAGTTGGTTCATTCTTCATTGCGTTCGGACTTTCCGAAAGATTTCAAGATCAGATGTTTCTTCTCCACCGACTCTTGCCCGCTATCTCCCTTGATGGTCACAGTTTCCAAGTCCCCGATCAGGCGGAGGTAATCAGGGTCAGCCGGTTCGTGGCCTGCGCCCCGCTCTACCTTTCCGGAAAAGCGGTAATATCTGCGGTGGATCGTGTTGGTCTTGAATTCCACGTGGTCTTTCTTGCGCGACCCTAAGACAATGTCGTAGCTCAGCACGGCGTCAGATTCTTCTTCACCCTGGAGGATTTCAATGTACCCCTTCAGCTTCCCGTCTTCTTCCAGAAGCCCCAAGGTGTCATCGGCGGAAAGGAAATGGTACTTGCCGGTGATGTCGTCGATGCTCTCGGTATTCTGGGCAGAGCAGCGGCCCACGCCTGCATAAAGAAGCAGAAGCATGGTGAGTGGCCACAAGGTTTGCTTCCGATGACTTCCAGGATTTCCAACCATAAGTCGAAACCACCTTTCGGGCTGATGTCTTACACCCAGCAGCCCAAAAGATAAAGGGGAGCTTCCCGATCAGACTTGGGGAGGCCGTACACAAGTTTATGCCGCGTTATCCGCGACCGCAAGAGAGGTCAACCGGCTGGTAGGGCCGCCTCCCGCCATGGCGGGGCGGCCAGGCCGCGGCAAGCACCGGCCCTACCAACCGACTTGACAGCCGAGTGCTTTTTGGGGACGATTGCCACAGCCTTCTATAAGGGCATGTCCAAGTCAGAGGAGGAGGACCATCGATGGTTTGTTCGGGAGCTTTCACAAAGATCTGCACATTCATTCTCATGGCTGGAGTTTACTTGCCTGGGGTCGTCAGTTCGGCAGCGACCCTCAAGCCCTTGGTGGCGGGCAAGCGCGGTGTAGTGGCGGCAGGCCATCCGTTGGTCGCCGAGGCAGGCCTGAGAATCCTGGAAAAGGGCGGAAACGCTGTGGACGCAGGTGTCGCCACGCTCTTCGCCGCGTCAGTAGTGGAAATGGCCAGCTTTGGCGCGGGTGGCGAGTGCCCGATCCTCATCAAGCTGAAGGACGGTCCGGTGGTGGCCATCAACGGAAATGGAATCGCGCCTGAACTTGCCACCGTGGAGTTCTACGAACACCTTCGCCGGGACGACCCCCGGCTGGTCACCTTCGGCACGATTGGTAACGCTCGCGGCGGGATTATTCCCTCTTTCGGCCCACTCAGCGCCCTCGTCCCCAGCGCCATGGATTCCATCCTCCTGGCGCTCGAGAAATACGGGACCATGAGCCTCAGCGAAGTCATCCAGCCTGCCGTTGAACTCGCCCAGGGTTGTCCGCTTGATGACCATCTGGCGCGGGCTATGGCTCGCACTCAGCCGGTATGGGAGAAGTGGCCCTCCACAGTGCGAGTTTATATGCCGGGGGGACATCCGGCGAAGGCAGGTGAACTCTTCGTTCAGGCCGATCTTGCGCGGACCTTTCAAAGCCTGGCGGAGGTCGAGCGGCAGAACGCCGGGCAGGGACGTGTGGCCGCCCTCGAAGCCGTCCGGGACTACTTTTATCGTGGGCCCATTGCAAAGCGTATCAGCGATTTCTGCAAGCAGGCGGGTTGCCTGCTGCGCGAAGGAGACTTCGCAGCCTACCACGCGCGGGTTGAAGAACCTCTCAAGACTACTTATCGAGGCATCGAGGTTTACAAGGTGGGCTTCTGGAGCCAGTCGCCGGTTTTTCTCCAAAACCTCAACCTCCTGGAGGGATTTGACCTCAAGTCGATGGGCCACAACTCTGCCGACTATATTCATACCGTTGTGGAGGCGATGAAACTTGGATATGCCGACCGCGACGCATATTACGGTGATCCTGACTTCAGCCAGGTTCCCCTGCAGCTCATCTCCAAGGAATATGCCAGCGTCCGCCGCCCCATGATCAATCCGGAAAAGGCATCTGCGGAGCACATTCCCGGCGACCCACTCCATTTGCAAGCGCGCGCCTCTGCGGACTTCATCCGCTCGAGGTACAGCCACCGCAACGGCGAACCTCAGGACACGACTTGCGTGAACGTGATCGACAAGGACGGAAACATGCTCTCGGCTACGCCCAGCGGGGCTTGGATTCCGGCCCTCATCGCGGGTGATACCGGTATCCAACTGACACAGCGCGCGCAGGCTTTTGTCCTGACGCCGGGCCATCCCAATCAACTGGCCCCCCACAAGCGGCCGCGCATTACGCTCACGCCCACCATCGCCCTTCGAGATGGCAAGCCCTGGCTTGCGTTCTCAACACCCGGCGGCGACAGCCAGGACCAGACGCTGCTTCAGATCTTTTTGAATGTTGTGGAATTTGGCATGAACCCTCAAGAGGCCGTGGAAGCTCCGCGATTCAACTCCGAGGCGATATACAGCTCCTTTGACGATCACCGCGACCAGCCTCTGGCTCTGGACGTCGAAACTCGTATCAGCGAGGCAGTCCTCAAAGCGCTTCGGGAGCGCGGGCATGTGCTGGTCATGCAGAGTGAATGGGGTAATTCTACGGCGCCCACCCTGGTCGAGTACGACCCCGCCACAGGTGTGAGCACGGCAGGCGCGGACGTGCGCGGCCATCGCTATGCGCTGGCGTGGTAAATCAGTGGTGAGTGGTCAGTTGTCAGTCGTCAGTGGTCAGTTGCTCCGTTGTAAGTGGCCGGCAGTCACTTGTGATGAAACCGTCGAAGGGAGCATTTAAGAATTGGAAATACTCTATTGAATATCACTCTAAATAATGATACTAACTAAGGAAAAAGCGGAGAAGCACTTGCCGCCTTACAAAGCGTTGGGACAGTCGCCACCCCGACCTTACGCCAACTGACTTGCCGTAACGGTAGCACTGATGCCTGACAACTGACCACTGGCAACTGACGACTGCCGTCTTACCGTTTAGCACTTTCGTAACACCCCAGCACTCGCAACAGATTCGTCACCTCGGCCAGGTGGGAGAGGGCATTCCGGCAGCGCTCTTCCTTCAGGTGGCCCAGGAAATCGAGATAGAAGAAATACTCGAAGGGGCGGCCACGGAGGGGACGCGATTCGAGTTTGGTCAGATCAATATCCCGCAGGGCGAATACGCTGAGGCACTTGTAAAGGGCGCCGGGAGCGTTCCGGGTGGAAAAGACAATCGAGACTTTGTCGGCCTTCGCTGACACGTGGGCACTCCTGGAGAGCAGCAGAAAGCGCGTGTAATTCTCGCGATGGTCTTCGAGGTGGGTAGCCAGAATGCGGGCTTGGTAGACCTCGGCGGCGATGCGGCTGGCGATGGCAGCGGCCCCGGGCAGGCGCCGCTCAGCCAGCATTTTTACAGCTCCGGCTGTGTCGTAGAAAGGGATCTTCTCAATCTTGGGATGACGCTTGAAAAACTCCCCGCATTGCGCTAACGCCACGGGGTGGGAGTAAACCTGGGTTACGTCCTTGAGCGCGGCGCCGGGTGGAGCGATGAGGTTGTGGACAATGCGCAGGCTCACTTCGCCGACGATGTGCAGGTCATTCGATAGCAGGAGGTCGTAATTCTCGTAGACTGAGCCTGCCAAAGTATTTTCAATCGGCGCCAGGCAGTACTTTGTCTTTCCGCTCACCACGCTTTCGAAGATGGCCGCAAAGGTCTCGCAAGGCTTTACCGCGATGCGCCTTCCCAGCAGTTTATAGGCGGCTTCTTCACTGAATGAGCCGCGCTCACCCTGAAACGCAATCGTTGGATTAGCCATGGAAAGTGCAGGTCTCCCCTTTCGAAGAGTCGGAACCCGCCCCTCTTACCTTGGCAGCAGCAGGCTAGCCGGAAGTTCTCACCACGAGAGCGGAAGGGCGTCGTGAGAAATCCAGGCTAGTATTCCCCACACACCTCAAGGGCGATCATGGCTTTCACCTTCATGGATTGCCGAGCAGGCCGCGGAAGAAGAAGTCCACGTAGGCGCTGGAGATTTCCTCTTGCTTGACGGCCCCTTCCATGTGGTACCACTGGTAGAGCCAGTTGATCATCCCGAGGACGGCGAAGGCGGCGATATGGGGAGAGAGCTTGGGCGGCATGCCTGACTGTTCCTGCACCCGAGCGATGAGGTCTTCGAGATACTCGATGTAAGCTCTCTTCCGGGCGTTGATCTTCTTGCGCAAAGTACCTTTCAAGGAGCGGTTCTCATGGAGGATAACGGTAATCTCCATGTCCCGGGCGCGGACCACTAAATCGATATGTCCGAGGATGGTCCGGCGCAGCCTCTCACGCGGGTCCGGGATCTCCTTTAGCTTGGCGAGCACGGTTTCATCCAGGATATCCATTCCGTAGTTCATGATTTCAAATAGCAGCGTACCTTTGCTGCTTACGTGATGGTACAGACCCGCTTTGGTCAGGCCGACTGCCTCAGCAATGTCCTGCATCGAGG
The DNA here is from genome assembly GCA_002478145.1 of Acidobacteria bacterium UBA7540. The sequence goes on along the minus strand of DLMI01000138.1, from coordinate 4,779 downwards.
CGCCGTCGTACCCTTTTTCGTAAAACACTTTCGCCGCAACCCTGCAGATTTCGCGTAGCTTTTTTCGAGCTTCAGGTGTTCGAGCCATGGCAGAAGGAATAATACCCCCAACGCGGCCAGAGTCTATCACAGTATGCGGCAGGCGGGAAGCAGGAGAAGATGTCAGTAGTCAGTAGTCCCGCCGCGGCGGGTCAGTGATCAGAGGACGGTGGTCAGTTGTCCGTGGTCCATCCCCACCTACCACCTACGACACACCACCTACCATCTATCACCTACCACCTACTAACTACCTGTATTTTCAACAACATTCCCGCCTTTAAAGCGTAAGTGCCTTTGTTTTCTATAACATTCCCGCTTTGCCAGTCAGTTTTCCACAGCGGTCCTTTGTTTTCATAGACATTCCCGCGTTGCTCGTTCACTTTTGAAGAATTCTTTTTTCTTTCCCGTCCAGTTGCAGACTTGTTGTCCATGGGGAATCGGGAAACTTTCCGGACTTTTTGGCACCGCTCGGGATATTTTCGCGGGTGGATTTCGCGCCTCGCGCTTGCATGGGAGCAAAATGTTTCCTTGAGGCCATGACCTCCTGCAAGGCTTCAACTGACTATCCTAGCCTACCATTTTCGGTTTGTCAAGAGACAGGGTGTCCGCCAAGGTTCTCGCAGGGCTGCCTTTCGTAGCGAACTACGGCGGGAAATTCATGCGGCGCAGGAGGTCTTGGAAGCGCGGCCCCGAGCGAAAGCAGACGGCTACGGTGCCTCCCAGTCTAGGGCGTAAATGTCCTGGGTGCCCGTGTCGCGAAGCAGAAGAGGTGAATCGTCGGGAGCCATGCCTAGCCAGACACCGAAATAGCCTGTCTGGCGGAAGTTTTTCAGATCGGCCACGCGCTCGAGCTTCCGGTCGCGAATGCGCACTCGCATCACGGACGGCTGGTCCTCCCCATGCAAGAAGTAAACATAGTCTCCGGTTTTCGACCAATTGGGGAAAGCCGCTGTCACCTTAGCGATTTCCTCCCACTTTTGGGTGGCGAAATCGAAAAGCATAAGGCCACGGGAATCGAAAGGCATGGCGACGACATAGCGTCCGTCGGGCGACCAGCGGGGTGAGAAAAGGCCTTTTGAGCCAGGCAGGGTCGAAATTTGATGAGTCTTAACGTCGAGGATCCGGATAGTGGCGTTAGGATCATTTGAAGCGCCACCGAAGACAATTCTTGCTCCGTCGGGCGACCAGGTGGGGTCACTCTGTGCCTGGAGGTCTTCGGGTATCATTTCGCGTGGCGTTCCCCCATCGGTCGAAACCGTGTACAACTTGGCATTCTGGCCGGGCGAATAGGCAAAAAAAGCGATCTGTTTGCCATCGGGCGACCAGCGAGGATGCACGGCATAGAGCGGCGGGTAGGTGAGCTGGAGTCGCTGGCTGCCATCCAATTTGCTTGTCCAGAGTGTTCCCTCCGGGAAGCTGACATAGGCCACCCACTGCCCATCTTTGGAGAAGCTGACGCCCTCCGCCGAAATTCCGGAAAGAAATGGAACGAACTCTGCGGACTTCGCGTCATAGCGAGCCAGCTCCCCGCGGTCCAGTTCTCCCACCACGAACAGCTTTTTGCCATCCTTGCTGGGCAGAGGGGAGGAGAAAGTCATCGGCCCGGAGGTCAATTGCACGGGTTGGCCGTTGGCTTTTCCAAATAAACTCCCCTTTTCCGCAAGGGCCCAGATATTGCCTCTTGACTGGAAAACGAAATATTTCCCGTCGGGAGTCCATTTGCCGCAACATTCGTCGGGAGGAGTGTGCCAGGCGGCGAGCAGGCGATGCAGGCTCATCCCGTTGACCGAAACCTGCCAAAGCGAGCTTTGAGTAGTCGCACTACCCCCGACGCTGAATCGAATCACCGTGCCGTCCGGCGACCAAGCGGGATCTGAAGCGTCGTCGGGCGCGGAGACAAGCTTGTGGGGTTCGGCGCCATCGCTCTTCGCCAGGAATAAGTCGTGTCCGTGGGCGTAAACGATCGTTTGGCCGTCGGGAGACCAGGCGGCGGCCTGTCCAACGGCTTCTCCCAGTCTGCGAGGCGACCCGCCGAGCACAGGCACTACCCAAAGCGGTCCATTGAATCCCGTCTGGGCCACCCCGTCCGCGACGAGCAGTCTTTCCCCGTCGGGGGAAACGGCAAGCAATGACATGGTTGGGGAGGGAACTGGGACGCGCGCCACCTCTCCGCCGGAGCCGGATACCTGCGCGATGCCCCAACGCCCAGAAGCGTAGTCGTTAAAGTAAAGCCGCACCCCGTCCGTCCTGACCGTATCTTTCTGACTACCGTTGTGGGTGACCGGGACGTAGCCCGATACTTTCGGTGGGGGGAGGGGACGCGATTGAAAATAGATGAGCAACGCGATGACGACAAGAGCGAAGCCGCCGACAGCCACTGCCCACCCTTTCCATCGGGGCCGCCCGGGTTTGGAGACGACCGCAGCAGCCGCAAGGCCGCCTGTTCCGGCCGCTGGGGAAAGTTCAGCGCTGCCCGCAGATATTCTGGCGGCGGACCGCCCCGAATCCCTGTCGCGCTTCAGGCGCTTCAAATCAGTGCGAATCTCCGAGGCGTGCTGGTAGCGCAGGTCGCGGTCCTTTTCTAGCGCCTTGTGGATGATTTCTTCGAGCTTGGGTGGCAAATCAGGTTCGAGGCTTAGGGGTGGCGTTGGGGCTTCGTGCAGGAGGGCGCCAAATATGGCCGCCGAGGTGTTTCCGCTGAACGCTTGCCGGCCCGTCGCCATCTCGTAAAGCACGCTGCCGAAACTGAACAGGTCAGTGCGCGCGTCCAGTTCTTCGCCCCGCGCCTGCTCCGGCGACATATAGGCCACGGTGCCGATCACCGTTCCCCAGCCGGTCAGGCTCTCGGGATCAATCGACGGCGCGGGCGTGTGCGCTAGAGGCGGCGTTAATTTCGCCAAACCGAAATCCAGAATCTTGACTTGGCAGCGCGTCGTGACGAAAATATTCGCCGGCTTGATGTCCCGATGGATGATGCCCTTGCTGTGCGCCGCATCCAGCGCGTCGCTGATCTGAATGGCCAAGTCGAGCAGGGTATCGATTTGTAGGGGCGAACGGCGTTCGCCCTGGCCCGATGGGCGCGCGCCGCGCGCCCCTACGTCCACCAAATGCTTCAGGGTTTTTCCCTCCAGGTATTCCATGTCAATGAAGGGCTGGCCCTCGTGCTCCTCAATAGCGTGAATGGTGCAGATATTGGGGTGATTGAGCGCGGAGGCGGCCTGGGCCTCGCGCTGGAAGCGCTCCAAGGCTTGATGGTCCTTGGACATTTCTTCCGGCAGGAACTTGAGCGCTACGAAGCGGTGGAGCTTGGTGTCCTCGGCCTTATAGACCACACCCATCCCGCCACCACCCAGTTTCTCCACGATGCGGTAATGCGAAACCGTCTTGCCCACCAGGCGGGCGGCAGCTTCATCGGATGGGGTCGAGGTGGCCCCGCTCGCAGCCAGCGACCGGGCCGCCTCTTCCAGCGCCGGGGCTTCCATGAAGTGCTCGGCTCGCTTATCGTAAGTGAGCAGAGATGCAACTTCGTCCCGCAAGGCGGGATCGCCGGCACAAGCCGCATCGAGAAAGCCAGCCCGCTCGCTCTCCGCACGCTCCAGCGCGGCGTGATACAACTCCTCAATCCGCTGCCAGCCTTCAGGATTCATCGCCCTGTTCACCGCTCAGTTCGCGCAAGAGCCAGGCCTTGGCCAGCTTCCAATCACGCATCACCGTCTCCGGCGAAACCTTCAGGACTTCGCCCGTTTCCTCCACGCTCAGTCCCCCGAAGTAGCGAAGCTCCACCACGCGACTCTTCCGCTCGTCAACAGCGGCCAAGTGGTTGAGCGCGTCGTCCAGCGCCACCAGATCGGCGCGCGGCTTTGGAGAAACTTCCGGAGCTTCGTCGAGAGATACCACCTGCGCTCCCCCGCCGCGCTTGGCGTATTGACGGGCGCGCGCGTGATCGGTCAGGATGCGACGCATCATCTGGGCGCTGATGGCGAAGAAGTGAACGCGGTCCTGCCAGCGCATCTCCCGCGCCTTCGCCAACCGCACGTAAACTTCGTTGACCAGCGCCGTGCTCTGAAGGGTGTGGCCGTGCCGTTCTCGGGCCATGTAACGGTGGGCCGCCTGGCGCAATTGCGCGTAGACCAGCGGCATCAACCTGTCGAGCGCTGCCTGATTCCCGTCGCCCCAGGCTCGGAGCAGTTGCGTTATGTCGTCCCCTGACGGCGACACCATGTTGCCCTCTGAGCCGACCGCGTTTAAACCGTATTCACTTGAATCTTATCACACCTCCGGGAGCGCGGGCGTCTCGCCCGCTCTTGCCCGCAACCTGAAATTGGGCCGCCATTGCAGCGGCTCCCGACGGAGGCAGGGAAGAGCGGGCGAGACGCCCGCGCTCCCAGGCCAAATTAGGATTCCACCCCCTGGGGGAGGCAAAAAATCTTTGCCCGGCCTTTACAGTTTTCGCCCACCGCTCTCGCTTATACAAGTGGAGGCGGAAAGATGCCACTGCGGCAATCGCCACATTCAACTTGGGAGGTGAGTTATGAAGTCGACCCGAAGTCTAAAGTCCGTGAGAATCCTGCTCTTGGCGGTGCTGGCGGCTGGACTCAGCGCCAGCCTGGCCCGTGCGCAGGAGTACGAAGGCAAATTCACGCTGCCCTTCGAAGCACGTTGGGGCAAGGCGGTTCTGCCGCCTGGCGATTACTCATTCCGCGTCAACCCCAGCCATGAGCCTTGCATGGCTTTGGTTAG
>DLMI01000184.1:11432-11790 GCA_002478145.1 Acidobacteria bacterium UBA7540 | reverse complement strand
GACGGGGGAACCGTTATTGCAACTACAACCCATGGGGTTTCCGGGCGGATGGACCCATTCCCTCGGGCTTCGCATTTCGATTCCTCGTGCTGCGAGATTTGTGCATCAAAGATTCGTTTTTACGCTAAACTCCCACATCTGCGGAGTTTAGGCGGATGGCGGTCAGAAACAGGGATGATGTTCATCCCTGACGAGCGAGAGGAACTATGGCAGCGTCAGTCTGGTCTGGACACTTAACCTTCGGCCTCATCTCGATGCCGGTGCGCTTGTTTTCGGGCGCGCGCAGTAGCGGAATTTCGTTCAACATGCTGCACCGTCCGGATAAGCAGCGGGTGAAGCAGCAGTACATCTGTCCGCT
>DLMI01000184.1:10895-11305 GCA_002478145.1 Acidobacteria bacterium UBA7540 | reverse complement strand
GTGGTCGAGCCGGAAGAAATCAAGAAGATTGAGCCGCAGACTGCGAAGACGATGGAGATTCTGGAATTCGTGAAGGCGAGCGATGTAGATCCGGTTTATTTCGAGTCGTCGTATTACATGATGCCGGAAGAGGCGGGGCGTCGGCCTTACGCGTTGCTGACCAAAGCTCTGGAAGAGAGCGAGTACGTTGCCATAGCCAAGATCACCATGCACAACCGCGAGTACACGGTGTTCCTGCGGCCGCATGAAGGCGGACTCATGCTGCACACGATGTACTACGCGGAAGAAGTGCGCAAGGTGGAAGGCTTTGGCGCGCCCGACGTGGAGCTGAAAGAAGCGGAAGTGAAAGTGGCGCATCAGCTGATTGAAGCGCTGGCGGACGAGTGGGATCCGGAAAAGTATAAAGATAC
>DLMI01000184.1:8253-10765 GCA_002478145.1 Acidobacteria bacterium UBA7540 | reverse complement strand
TGGCTCCGGTGGTGGATTTGATGGCAGCTCTCAAGCAGAGCCTGGCGCAGATGGAAGGGAAGAAAAAGCCTGCGGCCACGGCCAGGTCGGAAGCGCCGGCTGCGGCGGCTGGCAGTAGGTCTCGGCGTCAGCGTTGAGGTGAGTTGGCGAATCTCTGTCGACCTCGGCGTTCACTCTCCTGATTGTTTTCTGCTGAGTATTCAATCAGCGCACCTGTATTTCCCGGACCATCCAACTTGGGCCTAAGTGTGCGCATCCCAGAAGTGGAAAGCAACTTCTTCACCACAGAGGGCACAGAGGAACACAGGGTAAATCCTTTTGCTCAGGGGCACTAGCGCGGATTGGGTCCAGCCATTAGAATGTTGAATTCTTCTCACCTTATGATCAGAATTTTCCTGGAGTGGCGCGAGATGGAGTGCGGATGAGTGTTCGACGTGTGGGCCGCTTGGCGGCCATGGTGCTTCCAATTCTAGTTTGGATGGCGTGCGGCCAGGTGTACCGCCCTGTTGTGATCCCATGTTCGACGGGAGGGGTTCCGGGATGCCCGGTGGAAACGAGTCCGCAGCCGAATAATTTCCACGACGTTTTTGGCATCAGCACCAACGCGCCCAACTACCCGGGCACGGCGATGCAAATTGACGTTTCGGGAGATTCCCTCGTTGGGGAGACTCCCTCCAACGACTCCTCCAAGCCCAACCTCGGCGATAATCCTGCTCACATGGCTATTTTTCCCAACAATTCAAGAGTGTTTGTTGCCAGCCCGGGCAGCGTGCTTTCGGGGGGGCTGGACGTAGTTTCGTCGTTTACCCCGGTATTCCAATCCACGCTAGCGACCGGGTTGGGTGCCGTGAACACGATCGATTTGCCGCCGGGGTCGCAACCGGTCTTCTTGAATACCACTCAGAACAACGCGTTGTACGTGGCGAATTTTGGCACGAATTCCGTTAGCGAGATCAATACGACTTCGAATGTGGTTACGAACAGCGCGACTGTGGGAGCAAACCCGGTCAGTCTGGCCGAGACCCCGAACGCCTTCAAGCTCTATGTGGCCAACCAGGGGAGCAACACGGTCAGCAGCCTGAATCCGCTTGATCTGACTCCGAATACCGTGACGGGGTTCACAGGTGTGACGCCAGTTTGGGTGGTGGCGCGCGGCGACAGTCAGAAAGTGTATGTGCTCACGGAAGGCGACGGACAACTGGTGACGATTGATGTCGCCACGGACACGGTCACAAGCAGCCTTCCTGTCGGCCCCGGGGCAAACTTTATTTTTTACGATCCGAACCTGAACCGGCTTTATGTGACGAATCCCGTGACGTCGACGGTCTATGTCTTTTCCGACACGAGTGCGACTGACACGCCCACGCAGTTGACGGCTATTTCCTTCCTCGCAGGGTCAACCCCTTGTCCCAATGGATGCACGCCGGTTTCGGTGACGGCGCTGCTGGATGGCAGCCGGTTTTACGTGGCCAGCTACCAGACGGCCACGACGTGTCCTGATCCGAATGTGACGGGCGCCTGTGCGATCCCTGGCCTGACCGTGTTTGACGCTAATAGTCTGACCGTAAAGTACCCAAGCGCGCCGACTCTGACGTTGCTGAGTTCAAACGCAACCTCATTCGCGGCGAATCAATATGCGGTGGCACCGGTTCCTTCTTGCGCGGCGGCTCCTTTGTACCCTGCTTTGTACTCCCCGAGCACCACACGCTTCCGGATGTTCACTGTGGCCTCGGCCGACAGCAGCCGGATCTATGTGAGCATGTGCGACGCCGGAGCCGTTGCCGTGATCAACACGACTGGCGGCAATACCAACAATCCCGGGACGCCGCTGCCCCCCGATACAGTAGTCACCGACTTGCCTGCAGCTCCGGCAGCTTGCACCCAACCTACCTGCAGCAATACTGCTTTGATTACGACGTTCTCGATTACGTCCAACGTGGTCACGTTTCAGGCGGCAAACACGTTTGCCCCGGGACAGCAAGTTACAATCTCCGGGTTTTCGACTGGGACTTCCTTCAACGGGTCGACGAACGACACTTACCTCAACGGGGTCACCCTGACGGTGCTCCCGACGGGACTATCGAGCACACAATTCGAATGCAACTTCACTCACGCGAATGAGAGCTTGACCACTGATTCCGGGAACGCTGTGCCACAGGCGTCGCCGCAGGCACCGATCTTCCTGATCACTGGGCAGTAGCAAAACATTTCACATAAAGGACACAGAGGATCACAGGCTAAGTCGGGATTAACTTCTGGCGGCTATTTCTTCTTTCTCGGCTTCTCTCGCCGCATAATGGGAGTCGACATACTCATCGAGAATGCCGATGAATTCCGCGACGATGCGATCACCCTTGAGCGTGGTGAACAGGCGTCCATCCACATAGACGGGGGCCTTTGGTTCCTCGAATGTACCGGGCAGAGAGATGCCGATGTTGGCGTGTTTCGACTCGCCGGGGCCATTGACCACGCAGCCCATGACAGCCAGCTTCATTTCTTCCACCCCTACGTA
>DLMI01000184.1:7596-8081 GCA_002478145.1 Acidobacteria bacterium UBA7540 | reverse complement strand
CTGCGGATGCCGATGGATTGCAGGATCTGCTGCGCCACGCGGACTTCTTCCGTGCGGTCGCCTCCAGGGGCAGGCGTAAGGGAAACGCGGATGGTGTCGCCAATGCCTTCCTGCAGTAGGACGCCCATGGCGGTGCTTGAAGCGACCACGCCTTTCGCGCCCATGCCAGCTTCGGTGAGGCCGAGGTGGAGCGGGTAGTTGCAGCGGGCGGCGAGAGCGCGGTAGACGTCGATCAAGTCCTGCACGCCGCTGACTTTCGCGCTCAGGATAATTTGATCAGCGCGGAGGCCGAATTTCTGTGCCCGGTCGGCGGAATTCAACGCGCTTACGACCATCGCTTCCATGGTGACTTCTCGGGCGTCTTTCGGCTCGGCGAGGCGGGAATTCTCGTCCATCATGCGAGTGAGCAGGGCCTGGTCAAGCGAACCCCAATTCACGCCGATGCGTACAGGCTTCTGATATTTCACCGCGACTTCGATCATGGT
>DLMI01000184.1:0-7442 GCA_002478145.1 Acidobacteria bacterium UBA7540 | reverse complement strand
TAGTGAAAGTCGCCGATGATGGGCACGCGGACGCCCAGCTTGTCCAGTTGTCCGACAATGCGGGGCACAGCGGCGGCTGCTTCTTCGTTGTTGACGGTGACGCGCACCAGTTCCGAACCAGCTCGAACCAGGGCGGCACACTGCTGCACGGTCGAGGGGATATCTGCGGTGTCAGTATTGGTCATGGATTGCACCACGATCGGTGCATCCGAGCCGACGCACACGCCTCCGACGACGGTGGTCACGGTTTTCCTGCGTTGAATCGTAGCCATGGGAAATTCTATTCTAACACGCCAAAACAGGTTCGACGGAATGGACCACAGGAGGACACCTCGCTGGTCGAATGGCTCGCCGCGCCCTTGCGCAAACCGGACCGACAGACTGAGACCGCCTTATTGCAGGCGGTCCGCTAATCCTGGAATCGTTTTCAGCAAATCGTTGTAGATGACCATCACGGCGAACAGCACCAGGAAAACGAATGCCGCCTGGTAGACGCGTTCCTTGATGCGCAGGCTGATGTCGTGGCCCATGAGGCTCTCGATCAGGAGGAAGAAAATGACGCCTCCGTCGAGGATAGGGATTGGTAGCAGGTTGAAAACGCCGAGGTTCAGGCTGATGGCGGAAGTCAGAAGCATGAGGGGAGTCCAACCTTTGCGCCGGGCGGCTTCTCCAGCAGCTTGCCCGATGCGGATTGGGCCCTCGATAGAACGCACCGAAATCTTTCCCTGCAGCATTTTCTGCACCAGTTCGAGAATCAGCAGGGAAGCCTTTTTGTTCTCCTGTAGAGATAAATGCAGAGCAGCAGGGAAGGAAAGACTGGTCACTTTCATAGGCATGCTGCCGATGCCGATGCGATATCTCTTTTCGACGAGAACAGGCTGAACGGTGAAATCTCTGGTTTGAGTGCCGCGGCGTGCGGTGATCGAGATGGGCGTATCCTTCGTGCTCTCCAGCATTTCGACCATGGCCGCCAGCGCGGGCACGGGCTTGCCATCCACGGCGAGGATCTCGTCGCCATCCCGCAGGCCTGCCTTGTCAGCCGGCATGCCGGGCGTCAAATCGGTAACGCAGACGCAGGGTTCCTTGGCGGCCCACCCGGCAAACCCGATCTGATCGACGCCATAAGGCTCGGGCGCGATGGTCTTGGTAAGAAGCTGGCCGTTGCGGTCAACCGTAACGTCCAAAGGCTGGCCCGGGCTCAGGGCTTCGCGGGTGTCAACCTGCTCCCAGGTCGGATTCTGTATGCCGTCGATGCGGACGATTCGATCGCCCGGCTGAAAGCCAGCCTTGCCTGCCGGGGTGTCGTGCATCACCCAGCCGATCTCGGTGGGGCCGTCGTAGATGGCGGGATACTCGTAGTGCACCATGAACACCCCAACCAGCAGGAAGACTGCCAGCATAATGTTCATCGTGGGGCCGGCGATGGCGATCAGAAAACGGTGCCAGCGCGAATGGGAGAGAAACTCCGCAGGATCGCCGGAGCGCTCGTCCATGGGATTCTCGCCGCTCATTTTGACGTAACCGCCCAGCGGGATCGCGCTGATGCGGTAGTCGGTGTCACCCTTGCGGAAGCCGAGAAGGCGTTTTCCGAACCCGATGGAGAACACCTCGACCCTGACGCCCAGCCACTTGGCCACCGCATAGTGACCAAACTCGTGGATCAGGATCATGAAACCGAGGATGACGACGACGGCAATCAGCGAAATCAGAAAGTCAGGCATAAAGGTGACACGTACTCCGCAATTCGTTAGATTCCAACAACTGAACGCTAGATGAAAGAAGTTGCTCGCGCACGTCCGGCCCCACTCAACTTGCCCACCGCCTTTTGAGCATATCGGCGGGCTTCAGCGTCGGCTTGAAGCACTCCTTCGATCGAACCCAGTTTCCCAGAATTAGATGCTGCAACCGTCCCTTCGATGATCCTGGGAATTTCATCGAAGGCGATGCTGCCCTCAAGAAACGCAGCCACGGCGACTTCATCTGCGGCGTTAAGCGCGACCGTCCTCGCCCCACCCGCCTCAGCCGCTTCATATGCTAAACGGAGACAGGGAAATTTACTCATGTCTGGAGGGCTAAAGTCGAGATGACGCAAGTCTCTGACCGGGAAGCGCATATCCGACTGAATTCGCTCGGGATAGGTCAGAGCGTAGAGGATCGGGAGGCGCATGTCGGTCACGGAAAACTGAGCAAGTATGCTGCCATCTACAAACTCCACCATGGAATGAATTGTCGACTGCGGATGGACAATTACTTCCACTTTCGAGGGCGACATGTGAAACAACCTGCATGCCTCGATTACTTCGAAGCCTTTGTTCATCAAAGTCGCCGAATCGATCGTGATACGCTTGCCCATCTTCCATGTCGGATGATTCAGCGCCTGCTCCACTGTGATGGAACTGAACTCCGAGCGTGGCATGTTCAGAAATGGCCCGCCGGATGCGGTGAGCCAGATACGCTCCACTTCCTCGATCCGCCCGCCTCGGAGGCACTGGTGCACGGCGTTGTGCTCGCTGTCGATGGGCAGCAGAGGCTTGCCTTGTTTGCGCGCCTCGGCTGTGATTAACTCGCCCGCAGCGACGAGGCATTCCTTATTGGCCACACCGACGATCTTTCCGGCTTTCACAGCTTCATACGTGGCCTCGAGCCCGGCTACACCGACGATGGCGCTGACCACGAAGTCCGCCTCAGAATGGGTGGCGATCTTCACGACGCCCGCCGGACCGTAGAGCACCTCGATTTCGCTGAGGCCGGCTTGCTTGAGGCGCGCGCGCAACAGATCGGCATCCGGCTCGGAGGCCATTGAAATTACTCTTGGCCGCCAACGTCGCGCCTGTTCGGACGCTGCATCAAGATTGGCGCCTGCGGCTAGGGCAACGATCTGAAATCGTTCCGGATAGGACTCTGCCACGCTCAGGGTGCTGCGGCCGATGGATCCGGTCGATCCCAGGATGGCGATGCGTCTCATATCAGATAAATTCTCAGGCGAATTCTGCGAGCTGAAGTTCTCGAAATCCTATTTTACGCGTTTCGCTGCGACCGCTGGGGAAGCGGGAGGCGGGTACTTATTGCAAGACACGCCAGGCCGCATAGTACCACAGCACCGGAGCGGCAAAAAGGAGGGCATCGATGCGGTCGAGCATGCCTCCGTGGCCGGGAAGAATTGTACCGGAATCCTTTACGCCGGCTCCGCGCTTGATCAGAGACTCCACCAGGTCGCCAAGCTGCGCGGCAATATTCAGAGCGATGGTCAGCAGGATGATAGGCCACATTTCCGGCTTCTCCAGGCCGAATAGTCCGTCGCGCCGCTGGATCAATCCGACGCGCAGCAAGAACGAACTGATCTGAAGGGCATGGTTGAACAGGAGAATGCCGAAGACTAGACTTGCGGCGAGTGAGGCAGCCGCGCCCTCCCAGGTTTTCTTGGGGCTGATGCGGCGCGCCATCAGGTGCCGTCCCAACCCCCGGCCGACGAAATAGGCGAAGATGTCCCCCGCCCAGACGACCAGAAGAAGGTAGAGTATCCAAAATGCGCCAGCCCACTGCTGGCGCAACTGCACCAGCATTCCCATGGGCAGGGCAATGTAGGCAAAGGCGAAGGCCGACGACGCCGCTGCCGGATACCCGCCGGCCATCGGCGACCTCCGCATGGTGATGGTCAGAAAAATGAAGGGGGAAATGGCGCAAGCAAATCCCACGCCGAGGACGAACCTGACGGCGGAAAGTTGTGGCGTTTCAACCGCGGCACTTGTGGCCAGCAGAAGAAAAAAGAATCCTACGAAGATGTAAGTCGGCAAGCGCAGAGGGTGGACACCATAGGACTCGGTAAGCTTCAGAAATTCCTGGACCGTGACCAGCGCGACTGCGGCTGCCACTACGGCCACTACCGGCACTGGGGCGCGCAGCACCAGAAACATCACAATCGGAATCAGGACCAGCGCGGTCGCGATGCGTTTCAGCATGCTGGGAGGCTACTTGGTAACCTTCGCTGGTTGGGAGTGCGCGTGCGATTCGCCATGGTTCAATCCGCCGTAACGCCGCTCGCGCTTCTGATACTCGGCAATGCCTTCCAGCAGATGCACGCCGCGGAAATCGGGCCAGAGTGTGGGCGTTACATAAATCTCGGCGTAGGCCAACTGCCAGAGCAAGAAGTTGCTTAGCCGCATCTCGCCGGAGGTGCGCACCACCAGGTCCGGATCGGGCAAGTGCCGCGTGTAAAGATGATTTCCGACCGTGTCTTCGTCAATCCGGAGGTGCTCAAGGCCGCCGTTCTGCGAAGCTGCGTTGACCATGGAGCGAAACGCGTCTACCAGTTCGCTGCGCGCGCTGTAGTTCAGCGCCAGCGTCAGTACTGTGCCCGTATTGTGACCTGTGCTCTTTCGCGCCCAAGCCATGCGCTCCTGCACATCATCGGGGAGTTCCTGCTGTCTGCCGATATATTCCAGGCGGATATTGTTCTTGTTGAGCGTGGGGACCTCGGCCTTGAGGAAGCGGCTCAGCAAGCGCATCAAGAAATCCACTTCGTTCTTCGGCCGCTTCTTCCAGTTTTCTTCCGAGAAGGCGTACAGCGTGAGTGCGGAGATGCCGATGCGGGCCGCCGTCTCGACCGTGCAGCGCACGGCCTCAACCCCGGCGCGATGCCCGGCCACGCGCGGCATGTGGCGCCTCTTGGCCCAGCGCCCGTTGCCATCCATAATGATCGCGATGTGTCTTGGGAGCCGTTCTGGATCAAGCTGCCGGTAAATTTCGGTTTCCTTGCGATCCAGACCGGCGGGAACTCTTGCCTGCAAGGCCTATCCCCTTCCGAATCCCGAAGCTAACACAGCAGGGAAGGGCTTGCAATCGTCGAAAGTTATAGCACAGGCTGTTCGCAGAAAACCGAAGCTGAAAGAAACCGACCCTCTAGCTGTTCGAGGTTTCCTCGGGCACGATCTTCATTTCCAGCTTCTCCGTGTGGCGCAGTACCGTCAGCGAGCAGCTTACGCCCACGCGAACATCGGTCAGCACACGGTGTAAATCATCCACACCCGCTACCGGATGGCCTTCCAGCGCAATGATTACGTCGCCTTCGCGGACGCCTGCAAGTCGCGCCGGACTCTTCTGTTCGACCGACAATACGACCACGCCCGTTTCCTTGGGCAGATCATAAAAGCGCACCACGCGGCGATGCACCGGCACGGTCTGCGCCGAGACGCCGATGTAGCTGCGGCGGATGCGTCCGTCGCGCAGCAGGCGGCTGGCGACGAACTTTGCAGTATTGATTCCGATGGCGAAACATATTCCCTGCGCCGGCAAAATGGTCGCCGTGTTCACCCCCACCACTCGCCCCGCGGAATCCACCAGTGGGCCACCGGAGTTGCCGGGATTGAGCGCGGCGTCGGTCTGGATTACATCGTCGATCAGCCGCCCGGAATAGGAGCGCAGCGAACGTCCTAACGCGCTCACCACCCCTGCCGTCACCGTGGATTGAAATCCGTACGGATTGCCGATGGCGACCACCAGTTGTCCCACACGAAGCCGTTGCGAATCGCCGAGGGCAGCAGCGGTGAGGCCGGGCTCGTCTACACGCACGACAGCAAGGTCGCTCGCCGGATCGTCTCCGATGGCGGTTGCCGGCATGCGGCGGCCGTCTGACAGGGTGACTTCGATGCGGCGCGCGTCATGTACGACGTGGCTGTTGGTGAGAATCAGACCATCGGGAGTGAAGACGAACCCCGAGCCTCCGCCACGCTGTTCGCGCGGCTCGCCCGAACGTGTGCGACCGGCGGATTGATGAACTTCAATGTTCACTACCGAAGGACTGACGCGCCCCACCGCGCCGGTCACTGCCCGGGAGTAGGCATCGAGTAACGAATCGTCGGATCCGGTGGAACTCGCGGTCGGCGACACAACACGGGGAGTTTCATCTTCCCAACTGTTCGCCTCGGGTTGATTCAGCGACGCAGGGTGGGCAGAGAAAGCGGAAAAGACACTATCAGATTCTTCCAGGTGCATGCTGCATAGATGTAAGTCGATCTATTTCGGATTCAGTTGGCCGTGCAGCAAAAAAGCCGGGACCAAGGGATTGGTCCCGGCCGTGAGTTGGCTGGTTTGCCCGGATAAAATTATGTAAAGGGAGCAGCCGGGCTTCGCCTCGGCTCGGACAGCCGATGGCGGCTGTCCCCACATGAATGAGTCCCTTCGCTCACGCGGTCCTTCTTGGCCGCACCGTCAAGTCCCGCACTTGTGTCAGGATGCTCGACATCTGCATTCCGTTCAGTTGTGAAACGAACGGCAGGATCTCCGCGATGAACTGATCTTTCATCAGTTCGCTGATTTCATCCTGGCGGTTCTTTTCCCCGCCACTGAGCAACTCCGGCACGGTCACCTCCAAGGCTCGCGCCAGCCGTTCCAGGGACGACAGCGTGGGCGTCGCTTTCTCGTTTTCAATTTTGGAAACGTAAGTCCGCGGCACGGACATGCGTCCTGCCAGTTGGCGCTGGCTCAAGCCGCTGCGCAGCCGCAGCGAGCGGATCGACGTTGCGAGGTTCAGGTGTCCGCGGCCTATTCCAGGCATGGGCATCATTACCGGTGGCGCCATCACCACCGGCTCGGGCTCGGGTTCCTCGTCCAGGGACGAGTGGCAGCGTCGGCAATTGTTGTTGACCGTACGGAATTGAACCAACAGGCAGTGATCGCAACGGACGACTTCCCGTGAGTCTACCGGGGCAAGGGTCGTGGCCATCGGGTTGTGGGAGTGCCAGAGCCGGCTACTCCTTACTTCTAAACAACGGAACCTAACTATGGGGGAAGAGGTTCCGACTGCAGTGACAATCTGCGGTACAAGGCCTGTGGATGTCAAGGTTAAAATGTATGAAGCTATAAATCTTGCCGGTGAAAACCGAAAGCAAGCGGCGAAATCCCGCAGAAAACAGGGCGAAAGCAATGATTGATCGTGAGTCCGCGTGGTGTTTACTAACTGAGTTCACCCAGTCAGAAAGTTTGCGCAAGCACGCGCTGGCGGTTGAGGCCTGCATGCGCGCTTGCTCCGGTAAGTTTGCTGGCGGCTCAGGGAACTCGGAGTCTTCCGATCTTGGGTTGTCCGAAGAAGACCTGTGGGGCATCGTCGGACTCATTCACGATTTTGATTATGAAAGGTTTCCCAGCCTGGAAGATCATCCTCACAAGGGAAACGAGATTCTCAAAAAACACGGGTGGCCGGAAGTGATCCGGCGGGCGGTCATGTCCCACGCGCAGTACACAGGCGTTACGCGCGATACGCCGATGGAAAAATCTCTTTTTGCTTGCGACGAGCTCGCTGGATTCATCACTGCCGTCGCCTTGATCAAGCCGGGAAAATCCCTAGCCGAGGTGGATACGAAGTCGGTTCGAAAAAGAATGAAAGATAAGGCCTTCGCCCGGAAGGTGAACCGAGAGGACATCGTGAACGGCGCTGCTGCCTTGGG
>DLMI01000115.1:14469-17989 GCA_002478145.1 Acidobacteria bacterium UBA7540 | reverse complement strand
TCTGGTCGGCAGCAAACATCATGGTGATGGGCATGGCGGGAAGGGAGTCCACCGACTGCCCTTGCAACATGGCGAGGACACGCTCGCGACTATTCATACACTCCTGCCTCGCGCGCCTGGTCAGCAGATCGCAGGGGCGGTTCGCGAACCGCCCCTACCAATTTATCTTCCCCCGCCGATGGAGATAAGCCCTCCGCTGTAATCGGCCACAACCTGCCTTCCCGGCGGGACGACCAGGAATTCCTTTTGGTCCCAGACCCCATCCACCAGTCGCTGGAACATGCCGAGGTCACCGGCGAGTTTTTCGAACTTCCATCCCCGCTTGGCAGCTTCTTCGCGCGCGTCGCGCGCAAAGCTTTCGTCCGGCCCCACCCCCATCTCGATGTAGGTGAACTGGCTGTAATTCTTTGTCAGGTCGCCCAACTCGCTCCAGAGATACTTGGCATTCTCTTCGCCGTAGCGCGCCACAAGGTCTTCGTAGTTTTGACCGACGCCCAGTATTTTCCCCACGGAAAGCTGGCTGAGCTCGCCATCCGCCTTGCCGCGCTCCATCCATCCAGTCGTCATGAAGTAGACACCGGGGTGGTTGTTGAAGTAATCCAAGTAGCGCCCCGAGCTGCCGAGGAAAAGGGTGATGCAATCGTGGGCGCGAGGAATAACGAGGGGGTATTTGCCGGCAGTCAACCCAACCACACCGTTGTTGCAGAGGCCGTACCCGAGCAGCACGGCCTCGTATTTGGGGTCGTCCACACGCTCCAGCGCGGCCTGCAGGCGCGCTCGCATGCCCTCGCTGCCGATGTCGTGCAGACCCTTAGGAAGGAACTCCACATCCACGGTGTTCGGGGAACGCGCCACCACCGAGCAAAACTCCCGGTAGAAGATCTCGCAAGTGATCAGCTTCAGCCGCATTCCCATTCTCCGGCAGGGATTCCGCCTCTCCTTGTAGCCTATCCAGCCAGGGCAATTCGCGTTCCTGGATTCTCAAACCGCCGCTTTGACGCCCCCCTCAGTTCCCGGATCACGGCTACAACAGCCCGTCGCGCGCGCAGGCGGGGATTGTTCTCGCCAGTCTCGAGGGATGGAAGTGTGAAATGGATCTCGGGAATCACTTGCCCCTTTCTCGCCTTCAACGCCCCGGCCACAAGAAAGGGGCGAAGGCGTTGGCCCGTATAAAAAGTCATTGATTTTGATACTGGAAGTCGGTTTATCATAGGACGGTCGGCGCTAAGAATAGCAAGATATCACGCCTGGGTCTTGATTGCAGCACTCTTCGGGCCAGAAAAATCACCCTGGGGGGAAGGTCCTATGACATTGCGTCCTCTTGGGGTATGCTTATAACTTGCATAAATTCAAACATTAGCGCGAATTAGAACAACCATGTATAGTTTCTTTCCTGGTGCATTCTGAAAAAAGGAATTCAATCCCATGAGCCTCAGTCAACTTGCTCGAACTATCAAAGAATCAGTGACTTTGAAGCTGAATGAGACCGCTGCCCTGCTCCGGGAAAAGGGCGAGCCAGTGATTCATCTGGGCGGCGGCGAGCCCAAGAGTAAAGCGCCCATCGACGCGGTAATCAACTGTACATCCGTGCTGAATACCGGTGATATCCGTTATACGCCACCGGATGGCATTCCGGCACTCAAGAAGGCCATCATTCGATATACCGAGGAGCGCTACAACAAAATCATCTCGGCGGATAATGTGATCGTCTCTGGTGGAGCCAAGCAGGCGATTATGGTATTGCTCCACGCCATCCTCGACCCGAAGGACGAAGTCATTTTCCCGGCCCCCTATTGGGTGAGTTACCCGGAGATGGTGAAACTCGCGGGCGGCGTCCCGGTGGCCATCACGCCCGAGGACGGCAGCTTCCATCCTACGCTGAGAGAGATTGCCGAGGCCGTGGGCTCCTATACGAAGGCGATCATCATTAATAGCCCGAATAATCCCTCAGGTGCAATGTTTTCGAAAGATTTTATTGCCGAAATAGTTGAGTTCTGCGAAAAGAAGAGCCTCTACTTGATCATGGATGATATTTACAACCGACTGGTCTTTGAGGGCAAGAGTGCTCCCATCTGCTACGACTACATGGAGGCGCCCTTCGAGCAATCCAAGCTCGTGGTCATCAACGGCGTGTCGAAGATGTACGCCATGACCGGCTTCCGCATCGGCTGGGGCATTGCCAACAAGGAACTGGTGGAAGCCATGGCGACCCTCCAATCGCAGCAGACCTCCGGCCCCTCGGCACCCTCACAATGGGCGGCGGTGGGGGCCTTGAACGGCGTGCAGTCCTCCGTCGAGAACTTGCGCATGACCCTGGAGAATAACCGCAACGTGATGATCGAGCGCCTGCGAGCCATCGAGGGCGTCAAGGTGACCAAGCCGGATGGCACTTTCTATTGCTTCCCCGACTTCAGCGCCTATATGAAGGATTCGCACAAGCTGGCGAATTTCCTTCTCAATAAAGTCCGCGTCGTTACCGTTCCAGGCAAGGAATTCGGCTTCGAAGGTCATCTAAGGCTAAGCTACTGCGGCGCCATCCGGGAGATCATGGAAGGGCTGGAGCGTATCCAGTGGGCGCTGGACCCGACCTCCGCAAACGAACTCTATCTAGGCGACCGCAAGCTGGTGAGGGACTGGCTATGAATATCTACCTCGACGTTCAATCTCCAGCGGTGCAGGAAGCTGGCACGCTGGCCAGCGACTACGGCCTGCAGAATCACGGCCTGACGAACCTGCGCCGCGTCTACTGGAACCTGCCGACTCCCGCTCTCTACGAGGAGAGTGTGTTCCGATCGGAAGCTCGGCTCACCCACCTCGGTCCCTTGCTGGTGAGCACCGGCAAGCACACGGCGCGAGCCGCTCCCGACAAATTCGTGGTCCGCGAACAAGCCACCGAGGACAAGATCTGGTGGGGGCAGTACAACCGCCCCTTCACCGGCGAGAACTTCAGCGCTCTGCTGGCTCGCTTGCAGGGCTATTTGCAGGGCAGGGACGTATTCGTGCAGGATTGTCGTGCGGGCGCTGACCCCGAGTACAGCCTGCCCATCCGCATTATCACGGAAAAAGCCTGGCACAGCCTCTTCGCGCGCGCCATGTTTCTGAAGATTCGGAACCAGGATGCGCTCAAGAAACACATCCCCGAGTTCACCGTCATCGCCGTGCCCGGCTTCCTTGCTTCGCCGCTGATTGATGGCACGCGCACGGAGACGTTCATCATCCTCAATTTCCGTGAGCGGCTCGCCGTCATCGGAGGCACGAGCTACGCCGGTGAAATCAAGAAGACCATCTTCACCGTGCTCAATTTCCTCTTGCCGCTGGAGGGCGTGCTCTCCATGCACTGCTCGGCCAACGTCGGCCCGGAGGGCGACGTAGCCATCTTCTTCGGCCTCTCCGGCACCGGCAAGACCACACTTTCCGCTGACCCTAAGCGCCACCTGATCGGCGACGATGAGCACGGCTGGAGCGATAACGGCGTGTTCAACTTCGAAGACGGCTGCTACGCCAAGGTCATCCGCCTCTC
>DLMI01000115.1:0-14335 GCA_002478145.1 Acidobacteria bacterium UBA7540 | reverse complement strand
AACGTCACCTTCGACCCCGTGTCGCGACACCTCGACTTGGACGACTACAGGGTGACCGAGAATACCCGCGCCGCATATCCTCTCGAATACATCGAGAATTCTCTGCCCGAGAAGCGAGCCGGCCATCCCAAAAACGTCATCTTCCTCACTTGCGACGCCTCGGGCGTGATGCCGCCCATTTCCCGCCTCAGCCCCGACCAGGCCATCTACCACTTCATCTCCGGATACACCAGCAAGATTGCGGGCACGGAAATCGGCCTCGGCATCGAGCCCGAGATCACCTTCAGTACCTGCTTTGGCGGGCCCTTCATGGTGCATCACCCGTATGCTTATGCGGAGCTGCTGAAGAAGAAAGTCCTCAAGCACGGGGCGAACGTCTGGCTGGTGAACACCGGCTGGACCGGCGGGTCTTTCGGGGTCGGCAAACGTATCAGCATTCATCACACGCGCGCTTTGCTGAACGCCGCCCTGAATGGAAAACTCAACCGGGTCGAGTACAAGAAAGATCCGGTCTTCGGCTTCGACGTCCCCACCACGTGCGAAGGCGTGCCCTCCGACATCCTTGATCCGGCCAGCACCTGGCCCAGCCGGGACGAGTATTTCAAGAAGTACGACGGGCTTGCTGCGCGCTTCATTGAGAACTTCAAGTTGATGATGGCGGACTGCCCGGAACACATCTTGGAAGCCGGACCCAAACGCCTCGCCCTTGTCGCTGCACGCTAACAGGATACTGAAAGACCCTTGCGAACGTTGTCATTCCGAGCGAAGCGAGGAATCTCGCTCTGGAAACATAGGACCTACGAGATTCCTCGCTTCGCTCGGAATGACAGGCTAGGGTTTTTCAGCATCCTGCTAGAGATGTGGATCTATCTCTTTGGACCATTCCTGTCGCTCTTGCCGGCAAGTTGGCGTGCGAAGCTGCCTTTTGCGGAGTCGATTAAGTGGCGGCGCGATGCCTTTGTGTCGGGGGCTCTGGAAGCCTGTGCCTCACTCTGCGCTCTGGTTGCTTGGTATTCATATTCCGTCACCCACCACACACAGGTCCGGCTCTCCCTGTTCTTGCGTGCGCATCCCGATGTGCACCCAGAGCCCCGAATATTGGGATTGATGGGCTTCATTTTCGTGGCTCTCAACGTGGTGACATGGGTCATCTGCTGGTTTTGGTTCGAAGGCCTTGTCCGCGCCTTCGGCGCCGCATTCACCGGGGAACCGGGAGAGATCATTCGTGGCTTGGAGAATTACGATCCGCAAGCTCCTCTGCATGAGACACAAGAGGATGGCATTTTGGCTTCAATTCACCGGGCTCTGAAGAAGAGGAAATGATCGGCCTGTGGTGTATACTGGCAGGTGCCCGGCCAACCAAAGTCGAACAGTCGGCCAGTGCTACGATTCAGCCCGAGGCGGGTTTCCGGACTGCTCGGCCAGGGGGACGGCAAGCACAAGACAGGCGGGTGGGAGAATTGTCGAGAGCTTTTCTGATTCTACTAGGCTTGAGTCTTTTTGCGCCCGACGCGGCGCGCGCGGATGAAAATATGTTGCGGCTCCCTCAGGAGGTTCAGGGCTGGAATGCTGACGGCGAGGACAAGGTATTCACGCGGCAGACCATCTTCGATTATATGGACGGGGGTGGCGAGATTTACCTTGCCTACGACTTCCAGCGGCTGCTAACGCGCGAGTACGCGAGGGAGAACGCGCCGCGCATCGTCGCGGAAGTCTATCAGATGGCTTCTTCTGGGGATGCCTATGGCATCTTCACCCACGACACCGATGGCCAACCTGTCTCCGTGGGCCAAAGTGCGCTGTACTCCCCAGGCCTGCTGCGCTTCTGGAAGCATCGCTTCTTCGTCCGCTTGCAGGCGGAGGACGAGACGCCGAAGGTAAAGGCCGCCCTGATGTCACTGGGAAGCCGACTGGCCTCCGCAATTCCGCAAGAGGGCAGGAAACCTGCGCTGCTCGAGGCCCTGCCGCCGCAAGGCTTGCTCGAATCCAGCGTTCATTACTTTCATACGTCCGTCCTACTGAATATTCACTATTTTCTCGCTGACTCGAATCTGCTCAATCTGAACTCGAAGACGGAAGCCATCCTGGCCCGATACCAGCAGGACCGCGACAGGCCGCGTTTGCTCATCGTTCGTTACCCAAGGCCGAGCGACGCGGCAGCGGCCTTCGAGCAGTTCGGCAGAGTTTATCTCCGGCAGTCCCCCGCCGGGAATGCGGCCTACCGCAAACTGGAAAAAGAACAATTCGCTGGAGGTCGCCGGGAGGAGCGCGTCCTCCTGCTCGTATTCGAGGCCGGCTCGCGCGAGAGCGCGGAGAAACTGGTTGATTTCGCGGCCTCGCGGATGAAAGGAGTCACACCATGAAGCACCATGACAAAAACCACAGGGTCACTCGCCGGGATTTCTTGCGCGGCACGGCTTACGCCACGTTGGGTCTGGCGATGGGGATTGAAGGCCTACCGCGCGCAGGAAAGGGTTCGGCGTTTGCGGCCGAGAATCCTCTCAGCCAGGTGGTGCTGATCCGTCACGAGGCGGCTGTCGACGCCGGCCACCAGGTCAACTCGGTGGTCGTGCTGGAGATGCTCGACACCGCAATGAAAACCTTTACCGGTGAAAGCAATGTCGCCAAGGCTTGGCAGCGGTACTTCCACCCGCAAGACAACGTGGGGATCAAATACACGCGCTGCTCTTGGCAACGAATCCACGTGAATCAGGCGGTGCTCGACGCCATCACGGATCCTCTGATCGCGAGCGGCGTCCCCAGGAGCCGGGTCGTGGCCAACGACTTCGGACTTCCAGTAAAAGACTGCACGGCGCTCATCAATGTGCCCACCGTGAAAGTCCACACGCTCGCCGGCATCGCCGTCTCCATCAAAAACTACATCAACTTTACAGGGAACCGAAGTTCCTATCACTTCGACGGCAGCGCGAAGCTGGGCGAAACCTGGCTACTGCCCGACGTGAAAGGCAAGACCCGCTTGATTGTTGTGGATATGCTGCGGCCATATTTTGGCCCCGGGCCGCAGATTAATCCCCTGCATCAGTGGGACTATAAAGGCATTCTGGTGGGGACCGATCCCGTGGCTATCGATACCGTCTGCCTGAGCATCTGCCAGAAGAAGCGCAACCTCTTCAAAGGCGAGGAATGGCTCATCAGCCCGCCGCCGCGCAGCCTCGCCGCCGCTGACTCCGTCTACCACCTCGGCACCAGCGACCCGACCAAGATCAAACTGACGCGCTTGGGGTGGGAGAATGAACAGTTGGTCTAGAGGTCGGCCGAACGTTCGCGCCCAGCCGAGACCGAGGGATTACCGTTGATAGTGTTCTCGTAACGCGATACGCTGTATCTCAGCGAGGTTTTAAGACTATGGCGACGACGATGGTTCACATTCGCGTGGACGAGAAGGTGAAGAAGAGAGCCGCAAGAACACTGGCCGCAATGGGCATGTCTGTTTCCGACGCGGTACGCATTTTGCTTGTCCGAGTGGCCGCAGAGAAAGCCCTGCCGTTCCACGTGAAGGTCCCCAATACAACCACGGTCAAGGCGATGCAGGCAGCGGACCGAGGCGAGGGGAAGCGCTTCAAGTCTGCCGACGCGCTGTTTAAGGACTTAGGAATTTGAACGTGCGAAACATGATTAGCGCCGCGGGGATTCCTGGAGCTACCAGGAGCGTCTTTTGGCGGGGCGATACTTCGCGAGGTACTCGTTGAGATCTTGATCTGAAATCGTAAGATGGTGTTGCAGTGGAGACTCAGCGGTTTCCGCGAGGAGTTCTCTCTGAAGCTTTTGATAGCAGATTGCGGCCCCATCCTGGTAAGGGAAGTGCCTTTCCTCAAAGGCCCGGTTCGAGATGGTCAGCGTGAATTCCCGGTCTTCAGATTTCATGGCCACAACCCGGTAGCAGTAGTCCCTACCGCGGGGCTTTAGTTGAAACCCGGTGTATTGGATAAGCACGCTCACTGTGCTGGATACCTCCAAAGTCGGGCGGCTCCCGCCGGGCGGGAGCCGCCCGAAAAGTCATAGCTTTACCACGTTTTCAGCTTGCAAACCCTTGGGCCCTTTCGTGACCGTGAACTCCACGGAATCTCCCTCGTTGAGTGATTTGAAGCCAGTTGCCTGGATGGCGGAGTGATGAACGAAAACGTCATCACCGGATGCGCGTTGGATAAAACCGTAGCCCTTCGCGTTGTTGAACCACTTTACCTTGCCTTGTTCCTTCTCCATATGTTTCGTTGTTCCTTTTAATTCTGTAGATTCTCTTGTTCTGCTCTCGCAACCAAACGCCAAAAGCAAAAAAGCCACAAAACCATTGATTTTGTGGCCACCCTACTTCTCCGCTTCTCGGTCACAAAAACTGATCAAGTCTCTTTAGTATACACGTTTGGGGCCAATCGCGCCAGACTTTTCTGATTGGTAGAAGGGCTGCCTATGGACTCCTCTTCTCTCTTGTTTTTTGAATCGTCAACAGGATGCCCTCCAGAAGAAATCCTGCCAGGAAACCCCACATAAGGTTGATAGTTAGGAGCGAAACCACTCCCACGCACGCGGCAATAATAAGAAGCTGCGGGCGCCTAAGGATGTCGCGCAAATAAGCCGCGTGTTGGATTCCCACGTAAGCCAGCAACACTCCCAAGACGGGGGCGGGGATTAGTTTCAAAAGGTCCACGGCAGCGCGGCCAAACAACGCCAGAAGGATGCAAACCGCGCCGATAACGTAACTGGACCTGGGATTCCGCGCGCCAAATTTGTAATGTGCGGTAACCCCTCCTGAGCCGTGGCAGAGTGGCGGGGCCTGAATCATCCCGCCGAGCAGATTTACCAGGCCAATGCTGATGCACAATCCGCGTACCGTGACGCGGCGAGCCTGCGCCCCATAGAGAATCCGGGCGGTGTTCTCGGTTGCTACGATGGAGTTACCAAAGGTCAACGCAAACTGCGGAACCACCAGCAATGGCAAAACGCGTCGAAGTTCGGCAAGATGTGGGTGTAGGAGAGTGAACGGCAGTGGTCCCCAGCCAAGCGCGGGTAGCTTGCCCCATTGCGCCGTGAGACCGAGCGTGATCCCTGCCGTCAACAGGACCAAAGCCGCTGGAAGGCGACGCGAGCCTTGAAACGCCAGCAAAAGAAGGGCTCCGCCGAGCCCGATTTCCCAAGGGGCGACCGTTCGGCCTGCCCCTAGAACAACCGTGGAGCGCGGGCTCAACATCAGCCGCAAGCCTTCACGCGCCAGCAAAAGCCCTAGACCCAATTGAATGCCCCTGACAATGGGTAGGGTGAACAGCTTCGCAAGCCTTGTGGCGAGGTTGGTGACTCCGACCAACCCTAGCAGCGCTCCCATCAGGAGTCCGGCGCTGGCGATCGACGAGGGGGGAAGCCCCATGGCCAGTGCAATTGCCGCTACGGCCTTGAAGGGCTGAACGGCCATAGGGATTTGGAAATAGCGGCCCGCCAAAACATAAGTGACGCCGGCAGCAAGAAACACCGCCGTCGGATTCACGTGATTCAGGGAGATGAGGGCAATCGCGATTGGAAACAGCACGCCGATGTCGCCGAACGCACCGGCCACATCCCAGCGCGTCAGGGGCCACCGCATGCCGCGTGACTCCACGTTAGCTGCAACGCCCAAAGCTCAAGGCCTCCTCCGGAGAGGCCGGATGATCATCACTTCGGTGGCCTTGATGAGCGCCGCTGCCGTCTCTCCCACCTTCAGATCAAGGTCCCGGGAGGCGTCGCTGGTAATGATGGAGGTGATGGATTGCCCTCCCACGTCCAGCACCACCTTGGTCAGCAGGCCCACCGTTTGGAGCTTGACGATGCGCCCTACCAACTGATTTCGCCCGCTGATCACGTGCTCGAGCCCCGCCCCCGTTCCTGAAATCGGCGCGGCGGGCGCAGGCTGAGCTGCAGAAGTCACCTTTCCGCCCTGCCCTCGCTCGCCTCTTTGAAAAAGCAGGCGGTCAATCTCCGAACGCGGAACGCGATGATGGCCCCCCGGTGTCGTCACGGTCTTGATCTTTCGCTTGTAGATCCATTGCTTCAAAGTCGGATAGCTCACGCCCAACTCCCGCGCGGCTTCCGGGACGTGGAGAAGTTCCATACAGGATTGCCCCCGTTCAATATGGTTAGGAGCTCATATTTACACGATTTGATACGGCTAGTCAACGGGTGGGTTGCGGAAAGAAGCGCAGGCGCAGGGTTCCGAAGGGGGTGAGTGTCACCCTGATCCTGCCGCCAAGCGCGGCGGGCCCTCCAGGATGACAGCGTGACATCCGTGGACTCGTCTGCCGTGTTGTCATTCTGGGTCCTTCGCTGTCATCCTGAGCGCAGCGAAGGATCTCGCTCTGCCCGCTCAGGATAAACTGCGCGAAGAATCTCGCCCTGGACTTTTCCGCCGACAAACAGCAGGGCGAGCCCGCTGTAGCGGGACCGCAGGGCGGGATCCCGCTCTGCGGGACAGTGAGCGGGCGCTCTCGCGAACGTCGCAGCGCAGGCCCTTTGCTTTCAACGGTTCGATTGGGCCAGCCTCACGCCGATTTTCCAGTTGCCGTCCTGCGCCGGCCGGCGCTTTCCATCATAGCCTGCTATCCTGGGCCCGCAGGGTAGGCCGGTAAATCGGCGGGGCGCGGAGGCAGCTTCTTGGGGTGTTCCTGGATCTGTTTCATCACCAACTCGATCGCCTTTTCAAGCTGCGGATCGTGCCCTTGCATCACCAAATCCGGCGGGTTATCGACCTCGATATCCGGGGCGACACCGCGATTTTCAATCAGCCACTCGCTATTCAAGCCATAGAGCGAGAATTCCGGCCGCGTAATGTAGCCGCCATCCATCAGAGGCATATTACCGCGAATGCCGCGCACCCCTCCCCAGGTGCGCATGCCAATGAGCGGCCCCAGCTTGTATTTCTTGAAGTAATAACTGAAGAAGTCTCCGTCGGAGGCGGCGTACTCATTGGTGACGCAGGCCATGTAACCATGGAAGACCGTGTCCGGAATGGTGCCGCTCTCGGAGTTGCGGGCTGAGTCCATCCCCCCCAGCACGCGGCGCAGGCGCTCAAAAATGATTTGGTCGACGAAGCCGCCGCCGTTGTAACGCACGTCGAAGATCAGGCCTTCCTTGCGGACCTGCGGGAAGAATTGCTTTACAAATTCGTTCAGCCCTTCAGCGCCCATATTGGGAATGTAGACATATCCCACACGCCCGCCGGTGGCCTCTTCCACCTTCTTGCGGTTGGCGTTGATCATGTCGAGTTGACGCAGGGGATATTCGCTCCCGAGGGGTTTCACCACCACTTTCCGCGCCCCTTCCTCGCTGGGCTTCGAGTTCACTGTCAGCGTGACGTTCTCATTCACCGTGTTGATAAACAATTCGTAAGGGTTCTGCGGGGCGCGCAAGGACTTTCCGTTTACGGCCAGCAGATAGTCGCCCAGCTTCACCTCCACTCCGGGTTCGGTAAGCGGCGAGCGCAGCGTGGCATCCCAGTTCTCTCCGGAATAAATCTTCTTGAAGCGGTAGAGTCCGTGCGCGGTGTCAGTTTCGAAATCTGCGCCCAGCACGCCCACGTTAATGGGTTTCAAATCCGGGTAGTCACCACCTCCCACATAGGTGTGGGAGTTGGAAAGTTCCCCGAGCATTTCCCCCAGGACATAGGTCAAGTCGTACCGGTCGGCCACGTAAGGCAGCAGCGGAGCATACCGCTCACGCTCCTTTTCCCAGTTGACGCCGTTCATTGCGGGTTCAAAGAAATAATCACGCTCCTGCCGCCACACCTCGTTGAAGATCTGCTTCCACTCGGCTTGCGGGTCGACTTCCAGGCGCATCGAAGCTAGATTCAGCGCGCCTTCGCCGGCTTTATGGGGTTCCTTTTCGGGCTTGGCGTCGATGATACCGTAGGTTTGCGGCCCCGGCATGCCTTCTTCTTCAGCGCCGCCCAGTGGACCTATGGGCGCGGCGTAGAGGAGCTTCTTGCCGTCAAAGGAGAGCGCGTAGTGGGTCGCTGAAGTGATTAAGATGTTGTCCTTCCGCTCCTTCATGTCGTAAGCGTGGATGGCCGCCGCTTCGTCCGGCAACGGCCCCGAGAGGCCTGAGACGGGCATCGTCACGTAATAGACAAAGCCCTCCGCAGCGTTCAGCCCCTGGCTGTTTTCCGCAGGAGTGGGCAAAGCCACCACGCGCGCAGTGATGCCCTCGAGGTCAATGCGGAAGTCCTTCGGGACTTCCCTGCCCGCCGGCGCTTCCTCGGGCTTCTTCTCCTCTTTTTTCTCCGCCGCGGGGCTCTCGGATTTCTTTGCACCGGCCTCATCACTCTTCGGAGCAAAAGGCGATGGCAGGTCGGAACGCAGCGTCACCACATAAACACGCATTGCCTTAGGATTAGCAAACTCGAAGTCATAAACGCCCAATACTTCGTTGAAGTCACGGTTCGAAAGGAAATAAAGGTATTTGCCGCCGGGGTCGAACACGGGGTTCCAACTGCTCGTGAAGCTCGTCGTGACCGGTGTGATTTTCTTGTCGGCCAGCGAATAAAGGTAAATCACCTGGTTTTGATTCTCAGCCGCCTTGGCGTAGACAACCCATTTGCTGTCCGGAGCCCAATTGTAATCGGTCAGGTCGGCATACTTGCCCTTGTCGATTTGCGCGGGCTTCTTCTCCTCGATATCCACATAGAAGAGCCGCGTTTCTTTATCCGCGAACAGCAACTTCTTGCTGTCGGGCGACCAGACGGGAGGCAGTCTAAACACCTTGCCATCGCTGGTGATGCGGATTTCCTTCCCCATGCCGTCTTGCGGCATGAGATAAAGCTCGTCTTCACCCGTGCGGTCGGAAAAGTAGGCGATCCATTTTCCGTCCGGCGACCATACCGCGTTTTTCTCGTGGATGCCGGGCGTCTGGGTCAGGTTGCGGATGCTGCCTTCCTTGGCGGGCACGGTGAAGATGTCTCCCCGAGCGGCGAAGACGGCGCGCTTGCCCTCGGGGGAGATGTCAAAGCCCATGATCAACCCGGCGACATCTGCCCAATGCTTTCGCGCCAGGGGACGGTCACCGGCCAGGTACACCGTTAGCTTGCGCGGCTTCTCGGTCTTCAGGTCGAAGACGTAAAGGAACCCGCCGTTCTCAAAGACGATGGAGTCAGGCCCCAGGCTGGGCCAGTTGACGTCGTAATCCTTGAAGTTGGTGAGCTGGCGAGTCTGTTTGGTCTTCAGGCTGTAGCTGTAAAGGTTCATGCGGTGCTCTGTACCTCGGTCAGAACCGAAATAAATCGTGTCTCCGTGCCACATGGGGTAAGTATCGGTGCCGGGATAATCCGTGATGCGCTCGTAGGTGTTGTTCTTGAAATCGTAGATGGCGATGTCCTGGGCCATGCCGCCCATGTAGCGCTTCCAGGTGCGGAAATTGCGGAAGATGCGGTTATAGGCGATCTTTGTGCCATCCGGCGAAAAGGAGGTGAGCCCGCCTTTATCAAGAGGAAGCCGCTCCGGCAGGCCGCCATCGATGCTCACGCTGAACAGCCGCCCGAACCAATCGTTATAGGTGTCGCGGCGGGAAAGGAATAAGATGCGCTGGCTGTCCGGGAACCAAGTGATGACCATGTTGTTCGGACCCATGCGCTCGGGCATGCTCACTACATCCGGCAAGAAAGTCAGTTGTTTGGGTTCGCCGCCTTCCGAGGGAATAACGTAGACGTTGAAGTTGCCATCGTACTGTGCCGAGAAGGCGATCCATTTGCCGTCCGGCGAGAACTTTGGGAATAATTCCAGGCCGGGATGAGTCGTGATCCGCCGCGCTACACCGCCGGAAGTTGAGGCCAACCACAGATCCCCACCATAACTGAAAACAATCCTGTCCTTGTAAATGTCCGGAAAGCGCATCAGGCGGCCTTCGGTCATCTCCTCAGCAAAGCCCAAAGAGACGGAACAGAGCAAACTGATCGCAAGCCACTTCACAATTCGGTACATGCTTCGCCCCCAAAAGGTCGCGATGAGCGGCGACCCCGATTCAACTGAAACAGCGGGCGTCATTTTACATCTCTTCGCGGCGAACGGCACGCCTTGTTTGGTCCCGCAGTAGGCAGTACGCAGTAGGCAGCAGGCAGTAGGCAATTCAATGCAGAATTCGTGATTCAGCATTTCCCCAGCCCCCGGCGCTTGTCGCCAGACACCTGATAACTGGAACCAGTCCTTCTGCCCAACCTACCGCGAGAGTCAACAGTTGGAGATTGGCTGCGGCTCTTCCCCCGCCTACGACCTACCCCCTACTAACTACCTTTAGTTTCAATAACATTCCCGAGTTCAACTGATAACTACCTTTGTTTTCTATAACATTCCCGCCTCGCCCCAGAGTTTTCCACAGCCGTCCTTTGTTTTCAGCAACATTCGCGCTTCGTTCCGTCAAAAAAAGAATTCTTCTTCAAGGTTGGTAGGCTTTCTTGAGCCGCAGGACAAACTGAGCGAGTGATGCTGGCACGCGCCGACGGTGGGCAGGCCTTCGTCCCCCAGTCCCCACCCTCCCGTCCCTCGCCCCTGTTTCTCATTCTCCACCCCCCACATACCACCTACCTCCCTTGTTTTCATAGACATTCCCGCTTCGTTCCTTCACTTTTCGAAGTTGCTACAGTTTCTTCACTCCCTGTCATGGTGTCATATTGTCATGCGACCGCGGCACGAGCGGAGCCTCCCGCCAACTCGACCCCTCAAATGCAGTGGGCAGTCGGCAGCCGGCAGACCGCAGGGGCAAGAAGGAAGAAAGCAATTCACAATTACTGTTCACCATTCACCATTCATAATTGTCCTTATCACATGTCCTGCTCTTCCATCTGTCGAATCCCGATTCCTGAATCCTGAATCCTGCTACTATCCTAGCCTATCTTCCGCCCCCTGTCAAGTGACACGGAGTCCGCTTCCGAGACGCTCTCTGAACTGACCCTCTGCGGGAAGGGCCGCGCCATCAACCCGGCAGTAAGCAGAAGGCGGTCGGCGGCAAGTTGCGGGTTCAACAAGCTTCGCGATGAGTTCCTGAGGGGGGCATGTCGTGTTGCCACCACCAGGAAGCAAGCCATCGGCGAAGTGGTAGAATGGGCAAGCGGCGGCGCTTTCAAGGACGGCGACGTTGGCCGCCTGACGGAGGCCAATACCCCGAAGTTGCGGGCGGCCGCCGGGCTCGCGGCGTCGGTCGTCGGTGGCGCAGAGGATGGCCGGAGAGAGCCGGGAGCGCAACTTTCTTACCAGAGGAGGATATAGTGGCCAGCATGGATCGCAGGGACTTTCTTAAGACAGGAAGCATTGCCGGGACCTATTTTGCCGGGTCGATGAAGATGCATTTGATGGCGACGCCGCAGGCTGAGCCGCCTAAGGCCATCGCCGCGAACGACCATATTCAAATCGCACTGATTGGGGCGGGTGGGCAAGGCCAGGGTGATACGAAGACGGCAGCGCAAATTCCGGGCGTCAAGGTGGTAGCGGCGGCAGACTGTTACGACGGGTGTCTGGAACATGCCAAGGAATTGTGGGGGAAGGATATCTTAACCACGCGCGACTACAACGAGATCCTCGCGCGCAAGGATATTGACGCAGTCATCATCGGGACTCCTGATCATTGGCACATGCAGGCGTCGGTGGATGCCATGAACGCGGGCAAAGACGTTTATTGCGAAAAGCCCATGATCCACCTCTACTCCGATGGGCCAAAAATCATTGACACTTGGCGCAAGACGAACCGGATTATGCAGGTGGGCAGCCAGCGGGTGAGTTCGATCATTTACAAGAAGGCGAAAGAACTGCTTGCCGCGGGAGCCATAGGCGAGCTCAACATGGTGACGGTCTGGTACGACCGCAATTCGGCGCAAGGCGCGTGGCAATATACGGTGCCCTACGATGCCTCGCCTACCACCTGCGATTGGCCGCGCTTTCTCGGCACGGCGCCGAAAATTCCGTTCAATGGCGAACACTTTTTCCAGTGGCGCAAGTGGAAGGCCTACGGAAGCGGAGTGGCGGGCGATTTGTTTGTCCACTTGTTCAGTGGCGTACACCTCATCACCGATACGCATGGTCCTACGCGCGCCGTGGCCACGGGTGGGCTGCGCTTTTGGAAAGACGGCCGGGACGTGCCGGATGTGATGATGGCGCTTTATGACTACGCGCAGGGCTTCAACCTCAGCGTGCGCACGAATTTTGTCGATGGCGGCTCCGAAAGTGAAGGGTTCGTCTTTACCGGTTCGGAAGGCTCGATGATTATCGGTGGCGACGGAGTCACCATAACCCGTGTGCCGCGAGAGAAGGAGCCCGGCGTCCGCGTCGACCCGTTTGGGGAGGACATTCAAAAGCGTATGTTGGAAATCTATCACGAGAAATATCCGGTCACGCATCCGACCGGCGAAGCCCTGCTGGGCGAAGAAAAATACGTTGCTCCCAAGGGTTACAGTGACCACTACGACCACGTGAAGAACTGGATCGACGCCATTCGCACCCGCCAACCGGTGGTGGAAGATCCCGTCTTCGGCTTCCGCGCCGCCGGAGCCGCCCTGCTCTCGAACGTCAGCTACGACAGCGGCAAGCCCGCCCGCTGGGATCCGGAGGAAATGAAGCTGCTGTAAGGCAAGGATGAAATCAAGTTTTTGTAAGGCAAGGATGATATGAAGCTTTTGTAAGTTCGTGTGAGAATTTCGCCGCCGCGGGCCGCACCCCGGCCCGCACGCCGCGAAAACTCCTTCTGCTTAAGCTGTCGACTTTCATTAGCCCCGGCGAGCGAAAACTAATCTTACGGATGGAAGCGCGCCGGGTCGGTTCCTATGGGGAGAAGCGCAGCACCAGTTACGCCGGAGAAGAATCGTGAGGTAACCGAGGAGACTTCATCCAAGGAAGGAAGCAGAGCGTGCAACGAGAGAACGTGGGATTTCAAGTTGAAGACTGAAACGTCTTCTCCGCGAACCTCCATCGACGGAACCCCCGGCAGCAGGGCGGATTCTACGGGAACCACTTGGTCGCCATCGCCCATCATTGCGTCGTCAAAGTCGTACCAATTATCATTTTGCTGATCGACCGTCACGGTGCGTAGGGTCGAATTCGGCTTGATCCCGTAGATCACAAGGATGCGGCCAGCGAGCCCGAACTCGGGCATACTCACGTCCGGCAGAGCATTCAAGACCCCACGCGCGGTCGTCAGGTGGGCCTGTTCCACATCAAAACCTTGCGGGTCGTTCGGGTCCGGGGTGACGGTTGACTGCCAGTTGTGGATGTCGAAGATGTCCAGGGGGACGCCGTTCTGATTCACGACCGTATTCTGGAGTCCAGGATTGGGCAGAAGCTCGTACACCCCCGGAAAGGTTCGGGCGAGTTTTCGCAATTCCTTTTGGCCGCCGAACAGCACGGTTTCACCACGAATCATCGACTCGACCGCGTCGACTGATCCGAGGTGAGGCGTGGTGATGAAGACCACGCGATTGACAGGAAGGGGAGTGCCGGGCATGGCGCTTCTCCAGGCGGCCACGAACTGCCGAAAGACCAGCCCGCCCATGCTGTGGCAGGCGAAGTCAAATGCCTTGTCCCAATTGGCGGGTGCGAGCGACTTGAGATTCTTCTTCTGCAGCGCCAGGACATAATTCACCAGCTTTTTCGCGCTGCGGACCATGGAATACCGCCAATCGTAGGGGAACACGTACACGGGCAAGTCCCGGCCCCGCAGTGACTGAACGAAGGAGTCGTACGCGACGCCGAGGAGCTGCGAGGCCCGGTTCACCACGATTTCGGCCTCATCCACTTCGCCGTTCGTTTCAAGGGCCAGGCTGTCAAAATCCGGCGCCACGACGCCAGCTTCCCAGGTTGACCACGTGGTCGCCGGCGGCAACTCGTAAATGTTTTCAAGGCCCGTTCCCTTGATTCCGGGTATTACGATGCAGGGGTGGTTTGGCATGGGCTAGATACCTCCAGTAATGGAGTGAATCGAGGGAAAAAGCCCACGGTCGAAAAAGCGCTGACCGTGACTACCCGCTGTTCCACAGTGGTCGCAAGGTCCCACTTTGGTCGCGGTGGGCCATCTGGTAGCAGTCGCGCGGCTGGGATTCGCGCGCAAGTCAGCGAGCCACTACCAACGGTATTTGGGATCGAGATAATCTGCCGCCGCCGTCCGCTGTCAGCAGGAGAGCATTCCCAGCCATGCAACGCCCCGCTTAGCCCATTCTCGTGCCGGTTTCGTACTAGGTGCGAATCCAAACTATTTTGAAGTAGCCGGAGGAGTTCCGACGCTTGTTACGTTACTCCAAAGGCTCCCAAAGATTGCTTGGAAAATAGAGGTGTCGAATCCAACCATCACAAAGACACCCTTTCTGCTGATTCCGATGAAGGTG
>DLMI01000156.1 GCA_002478145.1 Acidobacteria bacterium UBA7540 | reverse complement strand
TCGAGCTGTACGAAACCTTGAAGCACGAAACGAAAGGGGTGTTTGCAAGCTAAATGAGCGTCTCAACCGCTTTCAATCTACTCCTCGAATCGTCTCCCGTAGTGAGTGTAGGCATCCTGACGGCTGACCTCCTTTCGCTCGGTTCGGAGTTAGCCCTGCTTGAACGTAGCGGTGTCAAAGCGGCCCACGTGGACGTCATGGACGGCTGCTTCTGCCCCATGATGACCGTGGGCCCACCGCTGATTAAGGCCCTCAAGACTCCCCTGCTCAAGGACGTCCACCTGATGATCGATGAGCCGCTGAATAAGGTGGCGGACTATGTTGCGGCAGGCGCCGACATGATCACGATTCATCCTGAAGCTTGCTCTCATGTTCACCGGGTTCTCCAGCAAATGCGGATGATGAAAAACGTCAACGACCCCGAAAGGGGCTTGGTGCGGGGCGTGGGGTTGAATCCGGGCACGCCCCTCGAGGTGCTCGAACCTCTGCTCGAGGAGCTGGAATTGATTTTGATCCTGGCCGTCAACCCGGGCTGGGGTGGGCAGAAATTCATTGCCTCCGCCAGAGGGCGAGTTGAGAATGTAAAGCGCATGATCGCCGACTCGGGTCGCGAAATACTGCTGGGCGTCGATGGCGGGATAACACGCGACAACATCGGCGACGTGGCCGCCCTGGGTGTGGACTTGATCGTGACTGGCAGCGCGGTGTTCGACGGCAAGGCCCCGGAAGCGAACGCCAAATTTATGTTGGAGGCGGTGAAGAAAGGAGTCAGGAAATAGGAGTCAGTTGTCAGTGGTCAGTTGTCAGTGGCGGATGAATTCTTGGTGTTAGCCGGTGTAAGCAAGAATTCGGAGACGATCTAATTCGCGTTGTTCTCGGTGGGGCCATCGCCCTGCGCATTGCCTCCTGACTCCTGACTTCTGCTTTTCGCCTTCTCAATCAAACCCTATGCAAAACCGTTGGTCAGATTCCGACGCAAGCCGCTTTATTGCTCAGTACGCTCCCAGGTGGGGTGAGGATTTGGCTCTGCGAACGTATTCCAGCCGCCTTCTCGGCGCTGAGGAGAGCTTGGTTCTTCACGGGGGAGGCAACACCTCCGTCAAAGGCTATGCCACGAACGTTTTGGGGGAGCAGGTCCCGGCTCTTTATGTGAAAGCCTCGGGCTACAACCTGGTAGATATCGAACCTGAGGGGCATTCGGCCGTGGACCTGGAGTTCCTCAAGAAACTTCGCGTGCTGGCGGATCTTTCCGACGCCGCGATGGCGGACGAGTTCCGCACTCATCTTTTCAATCCTCACGCTCCAACGCCCTCGATTGAAACCCTGGCGCACGCTTTTCTGCCCCACCAGTTCATCGATCACACTCATGCGGACGCCATGCTCGCCCTGACGAATCAGAGCGAAGCTGCGAAGCGCGTGGAAGAAGCGTTGGGCGAGGATGTGATCATTCTTGACTATGTGAAACCGGGCATCAAGCTGGCCAAGGCCGCTGCCACCGCCTACGAATCGCGCCCAGGCAGCAAGGCCATGGTGTGGATGCGGCATGGGCTTGTCACCTGGGGGACGACAGCGCGAGACTCCTATGAGGCCACCATCGAACTGGTCACCCGGGCGGAGAAATACCTGGCCGAGCGCGCCACTCGACCGCTGGTCGTGCAGATTTCGACGCCCCCTTATGCGGCGGAAGAGAGGTTGGTTACCGTTGCCCCCTTAGTCCGTGGCTTGCTTGCCGAACCCAGCGGGGACGCCGATCGACCCTACCGCCGCGTCATCCTTCAGTCATTGACCGATCGCGATACTTTGGATTTCGTCGACTCCGACCGGGGCAAGCAACTTGCCCTGTCCCCTCCTCTTACTTCAGACCACCTGATCCGCACCAAGGCCCTGCCCCTCTGGCTCGATAGCCCGGCTTATAACGACCCCGCGAGGCTGCGCCAGCAACTCGCCACAGCCGTTCAAGAGTACCCGGCTGCCTACAAAGCCTACATCGAGAGGAACTCGGCACACTTGCCCGAGGGCCTAGCAACCTTTGACCCGCTGCCCCGCGTGCTGCTGCTGCCGGGGTTGGGGGCAATCTGTTCTGGCAAGGATGTTGAGGCGGCCAAGATCGCCCGCGATATCACGGCTCACACGCTGGCAGTCAAAGCCAAGGTAGCCGCGATGGGAAGGTACGAGGGCCTCTCCGAAAGCCATCTCTTTGAAATGGAGTACCACACCCTTCAGCACGCCAAGCTCGGAAAATGCAGTGAATTGCCCCTGGCGCGGGAAGTCGCGGTGATCACGGGAGCGGCGGGAGCCATCGGGTCGGCGATTGCCCAGGGCCTACTCGAGAACGGTTGCCACGTGGCAGTCACCGATTTGGCCGGGCAAGCCCTGGAAAGCCTGGCCACCGACTTGAAGGGAACCTTTGGGGACCGCGTCCTGGGCGTTGCGGTGGACGTGACGGACGCGGCTTCCGTCGCGCAAGGGTTCGATACAATTATCAAGACCTGGGGCGGCGTGGATCTGGTCATCGTCAATGCCGGCATAGCGCTGGTCTCATCCCTGGAAGAGATGAAGCTGGAGGTATTCCAGAAACTGGAGCGGGTGAACATCGAGGGAACGCTCCTGATGCTGTCAGAAGCGGGCCGGCACTTCAAATACCAGGGAACCGGCGGCGACGTCGTTATGATTTCAACCAAGAACGTCTTTGCTCCGGGGGCCAAGTTCGGCGCTTACAGCGCCACCAAAGCCGCTGCCCATCAACTGGCCCGCATTGCCAGCCTGGAAATGGCCGAAATCGGCGTGCGTGTGAACATGGTCTCCCCAGACGCAGTGTTCTCTCACGGGACGCGCAAGTCCGGCTTGTGGGCGGAGGTTGGACCGGACCGTATGCGAGCGCGGGGACTGGATGAAAAAGGCCTGGAGGAATACTACCAGAAACGCAACCTCTTAAAGGCTAAGGTCACCGGGGAACACGTCGCAAGAGCCGTGCTCTTCTTCGCCACGCGCCAGACGCCTACCACCGGCGCAACCATCCCTGTGGACGGCGGCCTCCCCGACTCCACCCCGCGCTAGCCCCTGGCCCGGCAGAAGAACAGGTCAAAGTTCAAAGGGCAAAAGGCAAATGGCAAAATTCAAAAGGGTAAAGGCTAAAGGGTAAAACTCTGGAAGCATACTTTTATCCTTTATCCTTTACCCTTTACCCTTTATCCTTTATTTGAATGGCAGTCGGCCCAAAGTCGCCTACTCGCGTCATTGGAATTGATCCGGGGTTAAACGTCACTGGCTATGGCATTGTCGTTTGCCGCGCGAACGAGGTAGAACTCTTGGAAGCTGGCGTGATCCGGATGCCGCGCAGCCACGGTGAGAATCTACCGGAGCGGCTTGAGTCGCTCTTCGTCGAACTGCGGCGAGTCATCGAGGAATTCAACCCCGAGGCCATGTGTCTGGAGGAAGTTTACAGCCATGCGAATTACCCTCGGACGGCCATCCTGATGGGTCATGCCCGCGGGGTGATTTGCTTAGCGGCGCGGCTGGCAGGAATCCCGGTGCTGAGTTTTTCCGCCAAGCGAGTGAAGCAGTCCATAACGGGCAACGGGAACGCCTCCAAGCTCCAGGTGCAGCGCGCGGTGCAGAATTATTTTTCGCTCCATCGCGTCCCGTATCCGCCTGACGTGGCCGACGCGCTGGCGGTAGCCCTGTGCTACTTGAAAAGGAGCAAGACCCTTGATCTCCGAAATCACCGGTGAAGTCCTTTACGACCGCATCGAGCGACAGTCGCTGCTGGTCCGCGTCAGTTCGCTCTGCTACGAGGTTTTCGTACCTTCCGGAATTGCTTCGCGCCTGCGAACTGCGCCGCCCTCCGAGCGCCACAATCCCCTGACCTTTTACACCATCTACTACATCGACGGCGGCCTGGGCGGTGGTCACTTGACTCCGAAGCTCGTCGGCTTCCTCGACCCTCTCGACCGGGAATTTTTTGAGACGTTCACCACCGTTCCCGGTGTAGGATTCATGCGGGCACTGAAGTGCCTGGTGCGGCCGCTGAACGAAATCGCCCTGGCGATCGAGCGCGGCGACACCAATTTCCTGAAGGGGCTGCCCTTTATCGGCGCCAAAACCGCAGAGCGCATCGTGACCGAGTTGCGCGGTAAAATGGCGAAGTTCGCGCTGGCTCGAACCGAAGAGCCGCTTTCCGTGGAGCAGGAGTCCGGCGCCGAACTCAAGCAGGAGGCGCTCCAAGTCCTTGAACAGTTGGAATACTCACGCTCGGAAGCCCAGCGGATGGTGGATGAAATCTTCTCCAGGCACAAGAACCTGAAGACCACCGAAGATTTCTTGCGCCGGGTGTTTGAACAGTTACATCCTGGGACCAATGGTTGACAGCGCTCTGGAGTGCGGTCCCGTATTGCGGGACCGCTTTCCTAGGGATGTCATTCCGAGCGCAGCGAGGAATCTCGCTCTGCATTGAGCTCAAGGGGATTGGCGGAAAAAGAATCAGAGCGAGATTCCTCGCTGCGCTCGGAATGACAGTGGGAGCGAGCGCCTGAAACCTAGCACCTGAAACCTGACACCTGTTCTTATGCCTAGAGAACGCCTGGTATCGCCGGACCTGATTTCGAAAGAAGAGGAAAGCTTTAACCGCAGCCTTCGTCCGCCCACGCTGGAGGAGTATGTGGGTCAGAGGAAGGTGGTAGAGAAACTCTCCATCGCCTTGCAGGCCGCCGGGCAGCGCAACGAGCCTCTCGAGCACGCCCTGTTCTACGGGCCGCCAGGGCTTGGCAAAACCACGCTTGCCTACATCATCGCCAACCATATGGGCTCGAAGATCACGACGACCTCCGGCCCGGCGCTCGAACGCACCGGCGACCTCATGGGCATTCTCACCAACCTCGCTGAGGGAGACATCCTGTTTATCGACGAAATCCATCGCCTGCCGGTGAACATCGAAGAATTCCTCTACCCCGCTATGGAAGACTTCAAAGTAGATTTTGTGGTGGACAAGGGAATGTTCGCCAAGACCATCAATATTCCCCTGAAGAAGTTCACCCTGATCGGCGCCACGACGCGCGCGGGAAGCCTCTCCGCGCCTTTGCGGAACCGCTTCGGCCTCTTCTACCACCTGGAGTTTTATGCCGTCGATGAGCTGCGCCAGATCATTATGCGTTCGGCGCGCATCCTCGCAGCGCAGATCGAGGATTCGGGGGCCTCGGAGGTGGCGCGCCGGGCTCGAGGAACCCCGCGCATCGCCAACCGGCTACTGCGCCGGGTGCGCGACTTCGCGGACGTCAAGGCTACCG
This sequence comes from Acidobacteria bacterium UBA7540, assembly GCA_002478145.1. The sequence continues at coordinate 1,796 of DLMI01000156.1, read as the reverse complement.
GCATCATAACTCCCCAGGTGGCTTGTGACGCCCTGAAACTGGAAGGGGTGGACGACGAGGGGCTGGACGATCTCGACCGCAATTTCCTCTCCACGATCATTCGCGTTTACAATGGCGGGCCCGTCGGGGTCGAAGCCCTTTCCGCCACCCTCAATGAAGAAGTGGATACCCTTGTGGACATGGTGGAGCCTTACCTGCTTCAGCAGGGTTTTATCAGCCGCACCAAAGCGGGCCGCAAGGCCAATGAGCCGGCTTACAAGCACCTGAAGCTGCAACCACCGGCCAGAGTTCCACCGTCACTGTTTGAATGACCCATAAAGTCAGAAATCAGAAGTCAGAAATCAGAAGACAAGAGTCAGAAGGCAGAAGAAGTCAGAGGTCAGAAGTCAGGAGACGGAATGCAGGCTTCAACCAGAAGGCCGCCTGGAGATGTTCTGACTTCTGATTTCTGACTTCTGATTTCTGAGTTTCGCAATGAGTGAACTCCAAACCGCGAGCCCGATACCGAAGGTTCCATCTCCGGCAAAGCGGGTGTTTCTATCATTTGGCTCGAACGTGGGCGACCGGGTGGCCAACATTCGCAAAGCGCTCGAGCGATTACCCGGAGTAGGGGTTGAAATCAGGCGAGTTTCATCCTTTTACAAGACCGAGCCGGTTGAATTCCGGCCGCAAGCATGGTTCGTGAACTGCGTGGCGGAAGCGGAGACCCGCCTTATGCCCATGCAACTTCTCAAGGCGGTGAAGTTCGTCGAACACGCCCTGGGCCGTCGCCCCACCGTTGCCAAACGTCCGCGGCCGATCGATATCGATATCTTGCTTTATGAGAGTGTAGTAGTGCGCTCAGCGGCGTTAAATATTCCCCACGAGCGCATGACGGAGCGACGATTCGTCTTGCTTCCGCTTCGCGAGCTGGCTGGGAACCTCCGGCACCCCATTACCAAGCGGACCGTCTATGAAATGCTTCAGGAAGCCGGCGACACAAGTCAGGTGGTGCGATTGAACCGGGAAAGCTGAGGTACCAAAGAGTGATCACTCCTTCTGCTTACGACTCGCCGCACTTCATTGCCGTCGAAGGTCCGATTCGTGTGGGCAAGACCACGTTGGCAGATATTCTTGCCGAGCGCCTCCACGCGGTCCGAGTTTATGATGTCGAGGATAATCCCTTCCTGGAAGCGTTTTATGAGGACAAGCCCGGCGCTGGTTTTCAGGCCCAGTTCTACTTTCTCATGAAGCGCTACAGACAACTTCGTGACCTGGACCTGGCGGCCAACCCCATGCGCGTTGTGGTGAGCGACTACATCTTCGAGAAGGATAAGATCTTCGCCTACCTCAACCTGAACGACATCGAACTTCAGGTTTACGACCAATACTATGCAATGTTGGCAGAGCAGGTCCCCATTCCGGATTTGGTGATATACCTACAGGCGAAGCTGGAGACGCTGAAGAAGCGAATTGCGAAGAAGAATGTGGCGTTCGAGGACCAGATCTCCAACGAGTACCTCGAGGCCGTGGTGAATGCTTACGAGCACTTCTTCTTTCATTACAAGTCCAGTGACCTGCTGGTGATTGACACCTCCGAGATCGACTTTGTCGACCGGAGCGAGCATTTGCAGGAACTCCTGCAGCGGCTGAGCCAGCCGGTCAAGGGCACGCAGTATTTTCTGCCGCTTGGATCCGCGCCCGCGGACTGAGACGGTCGTGAGTGAGCGGCTCTGCCGCCTGATGTGCGGAAAGCCTCTGGCTTTCCGGCACAGACTGCTTCCCTTCTCCCCGTCGGCTCGGCTGGAAGGCTGAGC
>DLMI01000040.1 GCA_002478145.1 Acidobacteria bacterium UBA7540 | reverse complement strand
CCGCCGTTACAAGGCCTTCCTGATTATTCTTGTGTCCCGCGCCCCGCGCAGTCCCGCGCTTGCGGGACTGCGCGGGACACGGGACCAACAGAGGGCGGGAGCCGCGATTCCGGCGGGGCTGAAGCCCCGCCCTTCCGGCAGCCCCTAAGAGCGTCCAAACGTGGTGAGAAACCCGGGCTAGCCCCGGGCCTTTTTCTTAATGAATCTTCTTTCCGGCGTTATCATAGAAACAAGACTGGGGGGGTGAAGCGTGACAGAGAAGAGTAGGAAAGACGCATTCGGGGCGCGAGCCTTGTTCGATACGGGCAACGGCCACGCCATCATCCATCGCCTGGGAAACCTGGAAAAGGCTGGGCTGGGCAGCATTTTGCGTCTTCCTTTCTCGATCAAGGTGTTGTTGGAATCGGTGCTGCGTAACTGCGACGGCGCGCTCGTTACGGAGCAAGACGTCGCGGCCCTGGCGGGTTGGAACGCGAAGAGCCCGGCGGCGCGCGAGGTGCCTTTCAAGCCGGCGCGCGTCATTCTCCAGGATTTCACTGGCGTGCCCGCCGTTGTGGACCTGGCAGCGATGCGCTCAGCCATGAAACGCCTGGGCGGCGACCCGGCGAAGATCAACCCGCTGGTGCCCGTGGACCTGGTGATTGACCATTCCGTGCAGGTAGACTTCTTTGGCAACCCTCAGGCCCTCGAACGCAACGCGGATACCGAATTCCAACGCAACCGTGAGCGATATGAATTCTTGCGCTGGGGCCAGAAGGCCTTTGACAGCTTCCGCGTCGTTCCGCCGGCCACAGGAATCGTGCACCAAGTCAACCTGGAATTCCTGGCGAAGGTGGTTTTGGAGCGCACGGATGGATTGGAGGTGGTCTGGCTCCCCGACACTCTGGTGGGCACCGACTCTCACACTACCATGATCAACGGGCTGGGCGTGCTCGGGTGGGGAGTAGGCGGCATTGAGGCTGAGGCCGCGATGCTGGGCCAGCCTTACTACTTCCTTACCCCGAAAGTGGTCGGTTTCAAATTGAAAGGCAGGCTGCGGGAGGGCGTTACGGCTACCGACCTCGTGCTTACCGTCACCGAGATACTGCGGAAGAAAGGCGTCGTGGACAAGTTCGTTGAGTTTTATGGCGACGGTCTCTCGCAAATAACTCTCGCTGACCGCGCCACGGTGGCCAACATGGCGCCCGAGTACGGCGCCACGATGGGATTTTTCCCGGTGGATGCGGAAGCGCTGCGTTACCTGCGACAGACGGGCCGTAGCGAAGAAGAAGTGCGGCGAGTCGAGCGCTACACCAAGGAGCAGGGAATCTTCCGGACCGACCAGAGCCCGGACCCTGAGTACAGCGAAACGCTGGAGTTGGACCTCGCGGCAGTGACCCCGAGTCTCGCCGGGCCGAAGCGCCCGCAGGACCGCGTCCCGCTTTCGGCCATGAAGAGCGCCTTCCGACAGGCGCTCGCCGCGCCGGTGGAAGAGCGCGGCTTCGGCCTCTCCCCGGAAGAGACGGGCCGGGTTGTGACTGTGGCCTTCAACGGAGACCGCGCCAGCCTCAAGCACGGTTCGGTGGTCATCGCCGCCATCACATCCTGCACCAACACCTCGAACCCTTCAGTTATGCTGGGCGCAGGATTGCTGGCGAAGAAGGCCGCCGCGCGGGGGCTTCAAATTCCTCCTTATGTGAAGACCAGCCTGGCTCCGGGCTCGAAAGTCGTGACCGAGTACTTGAAGGCAGCGGGATTGATCGAGCCGCTGGCCGCGCTCCATTTCAACCTGGTGGGCTACGGTTGTACAACCTGCATCGGGAACAGCGGCCCGCTCCCCCCCGAGGTAGCCAAGGCCGTCACGGAGAATCAGCTTGTGGCGGCCGCAGTTCTTTCCGGGAACCGCAACTTCGAAGGACGGATCCATCCGCAAGTGCGGGCCAACTACCTGGCTTCGCCGCCCCTGGTCGTCGCCTATGCGCTGGCGGGCACCGTGGATATCGACTTAGACAGCGAACCGCTCGGAAAGGACCGCAGTGGCAGGCCGGTTTACCTGCGCGATATCTGGCCCTCGCAAGAGGAGGTCGCCCAAGCGATGGAGCGGGCCATTCGCCCGGAGATGTTTCGCGAGTCTTATGCGAACGTCTGGGACGGCAACCCCACCTGGAACGCCATCCCGGTGGCGGGCGGCGCGCTCTACGAGTGGCGGCCGGATTCTACCTACATTCAGGAGCCCCCGTTCTTCACCGACTTCGGCCCGGCCCCGCAGCCCGTTGCCGAGATCCGCAGGGGGCGCGTGCTCGCAGTGCTCGGCGACTCCATTACCACCGACCACATTTCGCCGGCCGGCAGCATTCCGGAGGAGAGTCCTGCGGGACGATATCTGCTCGAGCATAGTGTGACGAAGAAGGACTTCAACTCCTATGGCTCGCGCCGGGGCAACGACCGCGTGATGGTGCGCGGGACCTTCGCGAACATCCGGTTGAAGAACCAGCTTGTGGCAGGTATGGAGGGCGGAGTCACAGTTCACTTCCCGGATGGAGAACGCATGTGGATTTACGATGCCGCGATGCGCTATAAGCAGGAAGGCGTGCCGCTGCTCGTCATCGCCGGAAAGGAATACGGTTCCGGCTCTTCCCGCGACTGGGCGGCGAAGGGAACTCTGCTGCTGGGAATCAGGGCCGCGCTGGCGGAGAGCTACGAGCGCATTCACCGCAGTAACCTGGTGGGCATGGGCGTGCTGCCGCTCCAATTCATGGAGGGCGAGAATGCGGCTTCGCTGGGTCTGACCGGCCAGGAAGTATTCGATATCGCCGGCCTCGACGACAGCATCAGCCCGCGCTCGGAGGTCACGCTTACGGCCACAAGTCCGGAGGGGTCGCGGCGAAGCTTTCAGGCCGTCGCGCGGCTCGATTCCATCGTCGAGGTTAACTACTATCGTAACGGCGGTATTCTGCCCAGCGTGTTGCGAAGCCTTTTGAAGACGGGGGCTGGGGGCCAGGGAAATTCTGAATAGTGAATTGTAAATGGTAAATTCTGAATGGTGAATAGTGTCCTGAGTCAAAAGTTAGCTGACAAAGTCTTCCCGTTTCGGGTGGCCGTTCCACAGCCCCGGCAGGGGTCCCGCAAGGCGGGATAGCCCAGGGCGCCAGCCCTGGGGGAAGGGGCCCTCACCCCGTCCCGCAGAGCGGGACACCCCTCTCCCGCGCGGGCGGGAGAGGGGAAGGGGAGAGGGAGGGCCCGCCGACTCAGACATTCCCCGATCCTTAAAGGTCGCCTGGAATCAACAGACAGACCTGCTCAGCGGAACACTAAGTCGCTGATCGCCGACGTTGACCATTGACTTTTTCGTGCTTTACAATAGTATACGAGCATGGCACTGAGCGTACCATCCAAATACGTCGCAGGATTGAGTGCGATTGTTGCGTTGTCGGACGAGTCCGCTGAGGAGTTGATCGCAGCGCTTTCGAAGATTGCCAGCTCAATCAATCTGAAGGCAATTGCATCAGATACGGCTGCCAACGTCAAATCAATACCGAAACAGAACGTCGGCAAAATCGTCAGGGCTATCGTTTCCCTTTATGCCGCTCGTTTTTATTCCGGGGACCCTCCAACTCCAGTTGATGAGTTTGTGGATGACCTTTTGCAGGCACTAGCTGAGAGTGGACGAAAAGAATTGCAGTTTCCGTCGCAAGAGAAAGAGCGCATCAAGGCACGCTTCGAGAGGTTACTCAATTTCGAAGCGTTTACTATTGGGTCCAAGGCGCTCAATTTGCAGTACGAACATGGGCAAACATTCTGTGCAGTAAGAGTTCTAACTGACGCACGCCCCATATACGGGCAGGACCCAAAGGTGCCTCCAAAGGCTGCTGTGATTATCCACACCCTTAAGATCTCATACCACCAAGAGAGCGGCCAAGAACTAAAGGAATTCTACGTTGCGATGGACGCGGAAGATATCAGGAAACTCAAAGAAGCCCTTGACCGAGCACAGTCAAAAGCTGTCGGCCTTAAGTCTCTACTCGATTCAACGGGGGTTCTTGTCCTCGAATAGAGGTCAAGCATGAACGGCCAACTTTTAGAAGAGACATTGTGTGTTGAGCATCAGCCAGATGCGAGGGAGTGGTATGAACCTCACTCTGACGAGCCCGATACTATACGCATGTCTGCTCGGGAGATATATAGGGGAGTGCTCAAACATCGTACGTCCGCAGTTAGGGTGCAAAGGCTCAAGAAGGAATATTGGCATCGTCGCTTACCACGTCGGAGTATTGCCATACAGATGCACGCCCCTGTTTCTGATGCGCAGCGCACTTTTCAAGCGCTGGCGAACCAGTGGAAAAGAGAGACTATGCATATGTCGTCTCTCACGCGAACGTCGATGCATCCAGCTTACCAATGCATTATTGGGATGGGAAAGACCGCAGTTCCATTCATCTTGAGAGAATTACAGGAGCACGGAGGCCACTGGCTTTGGGCTCTACATGCCATAACGCGAGAAGATCCCGCACCGGAAGGTAGCGATTTTGATTCAGCGGTTCAGGCTTGGCTGGCGTGGGGAAGGAGACAAGGCTATATCGGAATCAGAACAGAACGAGATTAGGTTCGAACAGGAGTACATTGATTTCTTGGAGGACCTCTTTCCGAAACTGAAAGGAGAAGGTTATTGTCCAACGAGCGAGAAATCAGACAGACCTAACTGCATTGGCTGGGCGTTGTACGATAAGAATCAGTACTGGGACCCCGACCTGATTGGAGTAAAAGGTTATTACTGGCCTCCTGGCGTTCCGAGAACTCATACCCTGAACAGCTGGACGAAGGTGTTTGAACTGCATGGTTACAGAATTTGCAGACATTCAGAGCTAGAACCTGGCTTCGAGAAAGTTGCGCTCTATGTCACGCCAGGCACTAATATTCCCGAGCATGTGGCTAGGCAGAAAGCATCCGGGAAGTGGGTGAGTAAGTTGGGAACGGGCGCAGATATTGAACACAATACGCTTAACGGACTCAGCGGAGACTTCTATGGCGTACCCGTCCGATACATGAAGCGCCCTCGATTACCCGGAGCGGAATGAAGCAAACGATAAAACTACAGGGAGGCACCCCTTGGGCACGGCTGGACCGTGCATTTCAAACTGTCCTAACCGTTCCCAAACAAAAGCTTTTGAAAGAAGAAGCCAGGCAGAAGCGTCTAAGCCAGAAGAAGCGGTCCAAGAAGCCCGTTTGACTGACCTGTTCCAGCCAATTCAACCACATTTTATGCTGTGGAGCTGTCAAGTATATTAACGCCCAAATTAGGACAGTACCCAGCGGTCAGAGGCCCTGAGCACGGCGCGCAAAGCAAACTCTGCGTCCGCAATTCATAATTTACTATTCACCATTCACTATTTATAATTCTGGGGGAGGGGCTCCCACCCAATGAGCTCATTTAACGGCGTTCCCGTGCCAAGGGACGGGGCGCGGATTGACTTTGTCAACGACGAGTTTGTAGTTCCCGACAACCCGATCATTCCTTACATCGAGGGTGATGGCACCGGCCGCGACATCTGGAAGGCGTCGCGGCGCGTATTCGACGCGGCCGTCGAGAAAGCCTTCGGGGGCAAGCGCCGGGTTGTGTGGTACGAGGTGTTTGCGGGTGAGAAGGCCTTCAAGCAGTTCGGTGAATGGCTGCCGCAAGGAACGCTCGACGCCATCAAGGAGTTCCGTATTGCTATCAAAGGTCCGCTGACGACGCCGGTGGGTGGCGGCATCCGCAGCTTGAACGTTGCCCTGCGGCAACTCCTGAACCTCTACGCCTGCTGGCGGCCGGTGAAGTACATTCCGGGTGTGCCGTCGCCGGTCAGGTATCCGGAGCGCATGAACATCGTCATCTTCCGCGAGAACACGGAAGACGTTTACGCGGGCATCGAGTGGCGCGAGGGATCGGAGCAGGCGAAGCGTGTTATCGAGTTTGTGAACACGCTGCTTCGGGAAGATAACATCAAGAAGCAGATCCGCCTCGACTCCGGCGTGGGCATCAAACCCATTTCGATTACCGGCACCAAACGCTTGGTGCGTCGCGGCCTCCGTTACGCCATCGACCATGGCTTGAAGACCGTGACCCTGGTGCATAAGGGCAACATCATGAAGTTCACCGAAGGGTCGTTCCGCGACTGGGGCTACGAGCTGGCCAAGCAGGAGTTCCGCCACCACATCGTTACGGAGCGCGAGCGCTGGGCGCTCGACGGCAAGGACAAGAACCCCCAGGCCCCGGTCGAAGCGCTGGCGTCCCTGGTTGAGCCTGGACTCGAAATGGCGACCGAAAACTTCAAGCAGCAGATTTGCCAGGAAGTGAAGGACTGCCTGGATTCCATCTATTCTACTCATGGCAAGGGTCAGTGGAAAAACAAGCTGTTGGTGAACGACCGCATCGCCGATTCGATGCTGCAGCAGATTCTGACGCGCGCGGATGAATACCAGGTGGTCTGCACGCCCAACCTGAACGGCGATTACCTTTCGGACGCCTGCGCGGCGCAGGTCGGCGGGCTGGGCTTGGCTCCCGGCGCGAACATTGGCGACGGGTTCGGGGTGTTTGAGGCTACCCACGGCACCGCGCCCAAATACGCGGATAAGGACGTGATCAATCCCGGCGCTGTGATCCGCTCCGGCGCGTTAATGTTTGAATTCATCGGCTGGCCCGAGGTTGGCAAGTCGATCGAGGACGCCTTGGCCGCGACTATCGCGCAACACCGCGTCACATACGACCTGGAGCGGCTGATGGTCATGGACGGCATCACCGGCGTCGAGAGGCTCAGCACGAGCGCTTTTGCGGGCGCGATGATTGAGAACATGCAGCGATTTTAGATTTTGGATTTTAGATTTTGGATTGGGGCGGCCTACTGCCCCTTGCCTATCGCCGACTGCCTGGTGTGACCGCCTCCTGTCAGGAAATAGGCTACTCCGGATCTTGGATTGAAGCGGGCTACTGTTGCCTCCCCCCGCGTGCTGAGGCCCGCTAGGACAGGGCGTAGTAACAGGTCAGAGCGGTAGGTAGAAGAGGTAGTAGCACGCCCCAATCCAAAATCTAAAATCCAAAATCTAAAATGTTTCTTGAGGAGGGGCTAATGATTCGCAAAAAAGTGACAGTGGTTGGTGCAGGTAATGTTGGCGCAGAGGTAGCTCAGCGCTTGGTGGACAAGCAAATGGCGGATGTGGTTCTGATTGACATCCTCGAGGGCGTCCCGCAGGGCAAGGCTTTGGACATGCTCGAATCCGGGCCCGTCGAGGGTTACGACGTTAAGATCAGGGGAACGAACGATTACGCGGACACGGCGAACTCGGACCTGGTGGTGATAACGGCGGGCCTTGCGCGCAAGCCCGGCATGAGCCGCGACGACCTGCTGAGAAAGAACTATGAGGTCGTCAAGGGAGTCACCGAGAAGGTGGCGAAGTACTCGCCGGAGGCCATTCTGATCGTTGTGACCAACCCGCTGGACGCCATGGTGCAAACAGCGTTCAAGGTGAGCGGATTTCCAAAGAACCGCGTGATCGGCATGGCGGGCGTTCTGGATACGGCCCGCTACCGGACCTTCATCGCGGAAGCCCTGAACGTCTCGGTTCGGGACGTGCAGGGGTTCGTTCTGGGCGGCCACGGAGACACTATGGTGCCCGTGCCGCGTTATACGAGCGTGGCGGGAATCCCGGTGGAGGATTTAATGCCTCGGGAACAGCTCGAAGCCATCATTAAGCGCACCCGTAACGGCGGAGCCGAAGTTGTGAACCTCCTCAAAACCGGAAGCGCCTTTTACGCGCCCTCCTCGGCGGTGGTGGAGATGATTGACGCCATCTTCGCGGATCGCAAAAGAATTCTGCCTTGCACCGCTTACCTCGAAGGCGAGTACGGCATCCACGGCGTGTTCGTGGGAGTGCTGGTGAAGCTGGGCGTGCGAGGGATCGAGCAGATTGTGGAAATCAAACTGACCCCGGAAGAACATGCGGCGCTTCAAAAATCCGCCGCCGCGGTGAAGGAGTTGGTGGAGATTATCGGGGTGTAACGCGGGCGAAGCCAGAAGTCAGGAGTCAGAAGGCTAAAGGCGGAGGCACATAGGGGTGCTCCTTTTCCAAACGCCTGTCATTCTGAGAATGTATAGCCGAAGAACGCTAGCCGTGATGTCAGAAACGGAGCGCATCATAAAGTGGGTCTGCCCTCTCCCAAGGGGAGAGGGTGGCCCGCGACGGCGCTTTCACCAGCCGTCGCGGGCCGGGTGAGGGGTTAGTTGCGGGGCGAGGACGGATCAGACAGGCTCGGCCCAAGCTGCTCAATGGAAACTAGTAATGCGTCGAGTTTCTGGAGAGCCCGCCGCTTTTCCACACGCCTGTCATTCTGAGCCCCGACTTGTCGGGGCGAAGAATCTCCGCCCTTGCCTTTTGGATGGGCTACTTATGTAGCGTACAGTTAGGCGAGCGAACCGCGGAGTGTGTCAAAACGCCACACTTATACGACGTCCCCCATCTCCTCAGCATTCTTCTAACCCCTTGAAAATACGTGGGAACAGGATGTCGCTGGCGCAGAAGAGTTCAAAAAAGTGAGACGTGTGGCGCAAATGGAAATCCCGCCCACATCAGAACCGAACCCCTACGGCACATCTACGATCTTCACTGCATTGATCACCACGGGTGTCTTTGGCCGGTCATTCCGGTCACGGGCGACAGCGGCGATCTTGGCGACGACGTCCCGGCCTTTCACGACTTGACCGAAGATGGTGTGGTGGTTGTTCAGCCAAGCTGTGGGCGCAAGCGTTATGAAGAACTGGCTGCCATTCGTGCCCGGACCGGCATTGGCCATGGCCAGCTTGCCCGGCTCATCAAACCCCACGCCCTTGGCGAGTTCATCTTTGAACTGATAACCGGGGCCACCGGTGCCGGTCCCGAGTGGGCAGCCGCCCTGGATCATGAAATCGGGTATGACGCGATGGAAGATCAATCCATCGTAGAAGGGGCGCTTGGCGGGCTTGCGCGTCTTCGGGTCGATGAACTCTTTCGTTCCTGTCGCGAGACCTACAAAATTCTCCACCGTTTTCGGGGCGTGTTGCGGAAATAACTCGCAGATAATCTCGCCCAGGCTGGTCTCGATGATTGCGCATTTGCCAGGCTTCAGATCGGTCATTGGGGGCTCCTTGTAGATGCAAGAGTCGAAAGTCAAGCTAGAAACTGGAAACTGGAAATTAGAAATCAGAAAAGAAATTAGGAACTGGAAAATGCCTATCTAATATGGGCTTCCAGTTCTTCCCGGCCGAGAACACTGGCCCCCCTTAACTGAAACCTGACCACTGACGACTGACCACTGACCCGCCGCGGCGGGACTACTGAAGGATGACGGCCGTCTTGATGCTATCCAGCAGCGGGAAGCTTTTGTCGAGATAGGCTTTCCCTTCGTTTGTAATTCGGCCCTGCTCGGGACCGTTGCCTCCCGGCGCGCCCTCGCCGTAACCGGTGTAGAACTTTTCCACCACGTCCATGCCTTCGACCACTTTGCCGAAGGGCGAGAAGCCCATGCCGTCGAGGTTCTGGTTATTGGCGAGGTTGATGAAGACCTGGGTGGTGCGCGTGTTGGGGCCAGCGGTGGCGAAGGTCAGGTAGCCTTCCAGGTTACTCTGGGTGACGGGATCGTCCTTGAAGGTGGCGGAGGCCCATACCCGAGAAATTTCGGGCTTGGCGCTGAGGCCGAATTGCGCCACGAAGCCCGGCAGCACGCGGAAGAAGGCGGCGCCGTCGTAGAAATGGTACTTCACGAGGTTGTAGAAACGATCCGCGCCCAGCGGTGACCAGGCACGCGTGACCTCCACCACGAAGTCTCCCTTAGTTGTCGTAAACTTCGCCTTGAAAGTCGTGGGCGCTTGCTTGTTAAGAGAGGAGGGTTTCAGCAACGAGGGTCCTGCCGGAGCGCGCTGTGGTGTTGGCTTTCCGGCAGTCTCATTTGTCGTGGCCTGGCCCCAAAGAATTCCAGTGATAAGCAACATCGCGAAAAATGTGGTCAGCAGGTTCTTCATCAGCATCTCCATGTCTGCGAAGTTATAACCAAATATATTTGAAATACTCACTGTTTCCCGACACGTCAAAAGTCGAAGGGCAAAAGTCAAACGGCTTCACTATTTTGGGGATCGCATCTCGCGACCCACGCGTTCCACTTGTCGCATGACGCGGAGGAGGTTGCCGCCCAGAATCTTTTTCAAATCCTGTTCGCTGTATCCCCGCCGGGCCAGTTCGCGCACCAAGTCAGGAAGCTTTGAGACATCTTCCATGCCCTTGGGGGCCGAATCAATACCGTCGAAATCCGACCCCAGGCCGACGTGGTCGATGCCGGCGACCTGCACGGCGTGGTCAATGTGGTCGGCGATGGCAGTGTAACTCGGCGCGGGGAATTGGGATGCGTAGCGCGCCCAAATGTCCCGAGACTCCTCGGCCAGCCGTTTACGGTCGTTCGCGTACTGCTTTTCTGCGGCGGACTCATCCGCCTGGATTTGCGGGGCAACCTTTTTGTACGCCGCGGCGAAATCGGGGCTTAGAAAGCCGGAGTAAAAGTTGATGTCCATGACGCCGCCGTTCTTGGCCAAGGCGCGGATCATATCGTCCGTCATATTGCGGGGAACATCGCAAAGAGCGCGGCAGGAAGAGTGGGAGGCGATTACAGGCGCATGGGTGGCGGCGAGCGTATCGTAAAAGGTCTTGTCGGAAACGTGGGAGATATCCACCATCATTCCCAGGCGGTTCATGCGCTCGACCACCTGCTTCCCAAAATTCGTCAAGCCGTTCCACTTGGGCTTGTCGCCGGAGGAATCCGCCCACTCTGTATTAGCGGTGTGGGTCAGCGTCATATAACGGACGCCCAGGCGGTAGTAGATGTCCAGCGCTCGGAGGTCGTCCTGGATGATGTGCCCCCCCTCGACTCCCATCAAGATGGCGAACTTTCCCTGGAGATGAAGGCGCACGATTTCGTCTGCCGTCGTGGCCATGCCGAGGACGTCGGAGTGGCGTCCGACCTGCTCATACACGACGTCAATCAAATCGAGCGCGCGGTGAATGAGATCTTGCTTCGGCCACCCCACATCCACCCAAATGGAGAAGAACTCGGCCGAGAGATGCCCCTGCCGCATCTTCGGGACACTAATCATGAAAGGGCTGTCCGGCTGTGCGAGGTCGTAGCCCTCATCCAGCATCATCTGGGGGGTGTCCGCATGGGTATCGATGATGATGGCTTGCAGGAGAACCTTTTCCGCAGTCTTCTCGGCCTCGGCCGGCGGGCGCTGGGATGAAAATAAGGGGCCCGCCGCCAGGCCACAAACCAACAAAATTTCAAGCATGCGCCGTGACTTTTGCATAGTGGATGCCTTTGCGATTCCAGAGTCTGCGATTATCAGAAGTCGTGATGGGGTTTGTCAAACGTATTCTGGTAGGTGGTAGGTAGTAGGTGGGGGAAGGTGCCACGCCGCCAACCAGGACACTGCCAGGCAATCCCTTCAGGCGGGGCTATGGCGGCTCGGGGTTCCTTGCTATAATCATTGCCATTCTGTTCGGCAGGCGGCGCATATGGCGAATACTCTTCCACGTCTCATCGTTCGTGACGCGTTTGGGAACCAGCGCGAAGTCGAAATCGTTCGCACACCTTTTACGATGGGCAGGCAGAGCGACAGCGACCTGGTGTTGCTGGACAGCAGAATCTCGCGCCGTCACGCTCAAATTGTTAAGACAGATAGCGGCTACCTTATTGAAGACATGGGGAGCCGGCACGGGACTGCCGTGAACAATGAACGGATCAGTTCCTGCCCGCTGAAATCGGGTGATCGCATCAATCTGGGCGTGGCGGATTCCTACACGCTTTCGTTCGTAGTGGACCAAGCGGTGCTGCCAGAACTGCTGGAAAAGCTGGAGAAGGCTACGGCGGGTCCGGCGCCGCAGCTTCAGCATCTCGGGTTGCTCCTCCGAATGGCCCAGATGATGCACCGGGCCCCGGCCCTCGAGGAAGTCCTGGTGGCTCTGGTGGATTCGGCGTTACAACTGGCCAACGCGGAGCGCGGGCTGCTGTTCCTCCGCGAGGCGGATGGAAACCTCCGCCTGAAGCTTGCTCGGGGAGCAGGCGGCGTCTACCTGGGACGCGACGTCACAGACTACTCCCGCGCCGTGGTGGAGCGGGTGGCGGCCTCGGGCCAGGAAGAAGTGATCCTGGAAGACCAGATGACCGGCCGCACGGCTCAGGAGACCAAGATCATCCGTACCGAAGTGCGCGGCATTGTTGCAGTCCCTTTACAGAAGCTGCCGGTTTCTGAAACAGATGGCGAGACTATCCAAATCACGGCGCCCGAACTGCTCGGCGTCCTTTATCTTGATACGCGCTCGCACCCCACCGCGGTGACGGGGCTCGACCGCGAGGTGCTGCAAACGCTCGCCGTGGAAGGCGCCACCATCATCGAGAACGCCCGCCTGTTGCGCATTGCCCAAGAGCAGGAGCGCATCCAGCACGAGATCTTCCTTGCCCGCAACATCCAGCAGGCGCTTTTGCCACGCCGCTTCCCAACGTGCGACTACTTCCAGGTTTGCGCCACCACCATGCCGACGGAACATGTGGGCGGAGACTACTACGACATGGTGCACCTGCCCGGCGAGCGCTACGGATTCGTCGTGGCGGACGTGTCGGGTAAAGGCCTTCCCGCCGCCATGCTGGCGGCCAACCTGCAGGGAGCCTTCGCCGCAGTGGCAGCCGGCGATCCGGACCTTGCTCTCTTGTTTGAACGCGTGAACGATTTCCTTTGCGAGCGGACACCCTCGGAGATGTTCGCCACGATACTCTACGGAGTCATGGACCGTCTCGGCAGGTTTCAGTTCGTCAACGCCGGGCACGTTCCGCCTCTGATTATCCGCGCCGACGGCAGGGTTGACCGTTTGAGTCCCGCGAACTTCCCCGTGGGATTGTTCCCTGGCACGACGTTTGAAGTCGCCGGCGCACAAATGCAAGGCGGCGACGTTTTGTTGATTTGCTCGGATGGTGTCACCGAGGCGCACGCCGCCGATGAAGAGCTGTTCGGAGAAGCCAGGTTGCGGAATCTTCTGGAAGGTTGTTCAGGCCTGACTGCGGATGAAATCTGCCGCCGTGTGGTGGGCGAGGTGCACGAATTTGTAGGCAATTCTCCGCAAGCGGATGACCTCACGCTCGTCGTGGTGCGGTTTGGAAAAGAGCAGTGACGAGTGACAAGTGACGAGTGGGAAATTCGAAACTGGAGATCGGAAACTGGAAATTGGAAATTAGAACCAGGAAATAACCGCATTCCCGTGCTTCTGTTTTTCCGCTCGTCACTCGTCATTTGTCACTGCCCTTCCGTCCCCTGGCACCTGCTTTCCTGCTCATCACTCGTCACTTGTCACTGCTCTTTCGGCCGCAGGCTTTCGAGAAGCTCTTCCGGTGGCAGGGTGTTCAGGACGTCTTCCTTGCGCATCCAGCCGCGTCGCGCCGTCACCACTCCGTAGCGCATCAGTTTGAAATGATCGGGGCTGTGCGCGTCGGTGGAAATGATGACTTTCATTCCCCGATCTCGCGCCAGCTTCAGGTGCCGGTCGCAGAGGTCGAGGCGTTCGGGGTGGCCGTTCAATTCCAGGATGACGCCGTATTCCTTTGCTGCCGCGAAAACCTTTTCAAGGTCGAAAACGAACGGGTCGCGTTTCAGAATCTGGCGGCCCGTGGGGTGTCCGAGGATCCTGACGTAGGGATTGGCGAGAGCTTTCAGAAGGCGGGCTGTCATTTCCTCGGCGGGCATGTTCATGCGGGAATGGACGCTCACCAAAACGATGTCGAATTGCTTCAGGATTTCATCCGGATAATCGAGACTGCCATCGCCCAGGATGTCGACCTCCGCGCCTGTCCAGATTTCGATGTTTTTGACTTTCTTGCGCGCCGCTTTGATGCGGCGGATGTTCTCCACGGCGCGTTTTTCGTCCAGGCCATTCGCGATGGTTACGGCCTTCGAATGGTCCGTGATGAGGATGTATTCATAGCCGAGCTTTTTGGCGGCTTCCGCCATCTCCTCCACGCTGGCCTTGCCATCCGAGGCGGTGGTGTGCATGTGCAAGTCACCCTTGATGTCCTCCAGTTCCACCAGCTTGGGGAGCTCACCTTTTTCCGCCGCTTCGATCTCGCCTTGGTTTTCGCGCAGCTCCGGGGGAATCCACTGCAGGTCCAGCTTGGCGTAGATTTCTTCCTCGGTTCGGCGGGCCAGCGCTTCTTCCCCTTTGAAGAGGCCATATTCGCTCAGCTTCCATCCTCGTTTTTTCGCACGCTCGCGCAGCGCCACGTTGTGTTCCTTTGAACCAGTGAAGTATTGCAGGGCGGCGCCGTAAGATTCGCGGTCGAGCAGGCGGACGTCGACCTGCAGGTCGTTCTGGAGCTTCAGGCTCACTTTGTCTTCACCTTTTGCCAGCAACTGGGCGACCCCCGGGAATTTGGCAAAGTGGTCCGCGATGCCAGCGTGGTCATAGCCTGTGACGAGCAGGTCAACGTCCCCGACGGTTTCCCGCCCACGCCGGAGTGAGCCGGCAGGTGTGACCTTCTCCACTCCACGAAACTCCTTAAGGTAGTGGGTGAGCTGTTGCGCGGTTTCATAGGCCGTATCCAGCCGGAAGCGTCCGGCGGCTCGACGGTAAACCTCGAGGGCTTTCAGGATGTTCTCCTCGGACTTAACGCTCATGCCGGGAAGGTTCCGCAAGCGGCCCGCTTGGACAGCGGCCTCCAAGTCGTCAATGCTCTTGATGCCAGCTTGCTTGTAAAATAAACGCACTTTCTGGGGACCGACGGTTTGCAATTGTAAGAGTTCGAGCAGGCTTGCCGGCACTTTTGCCAATTGCTCCTGGTGGTACTTGCTTTTCCCGGTCTCGATTAGCTCAATGATTTTCTTTGCCAGGTCTTCGCCAATCCCTGAGATGTCGGTCAGTTTCCGGTTGGGGTCGCGAGCGATGTCTTCCAGCCGCTCAGGGAAACCTTCGATCGCGCGTTTGGCACGATCATAGGCAGCGGCCTTGAAAGTCCATTTGGGGTCGTCTTGGATGATCTTCATCAAGTTCGAGATTTCTTCAAAGACGGCTGCAATCTCGCGGTTTTCCATGTTTGCCTCCGGGACAAACCAGCGCTACCGATAGTTTACTGCCAAAGCGCGAAAAGGAGGGGTGGCTGTTTGAATTGTCGTCGGGTTGCGAAGAAGCCGGTGTATTCCCGACGTGCGGTACGCCAGAGTTCCTGAGCGGCAGGGGTAGCATGGACGACTTCCGTATGCAGGGGGTGCGCAATGGCGACCCGCACCCGCCCCTCGCCCCGGGGGAGTGGAATTAAGGCGAGCTCGGCCGGTAAGATCGCGAAGCAACTGAATCGCGGGGGAAGCTTATTCCTAGGTCAGGTGCTTCTGACCGACGGCAAGAGGTTGCTTGTCCAACCCTCGTGAGCGGACGTACATCCGCATACCCACCCAGATTACCGCTAAGGTGGCTGCTGGAAAGAGGGCGATGGCCAAGACGGTGAGCAGCGGTCTCGCCCAGGGGGAAGCAGCCGCCATGTAATTAGGTAAGGCGGTTCCCAATGCTAGCGTGCTGAGGCTCAGCGTGACAATCTCGACGTCGGTCGCCTCGCGTGACCTTGCCCAAAGATAGGTTAAGGGGAAAACCGCGAGGAGGAAGTGGTGACCCCAACCGAAGGGTGCCACCAGAAGGTAGATGAGGGGGAGCACGATGAGCTCATCGATTACGCCACTTGCGTCCTTCCTTTTTTTCCAGCACCAGATGAGGAAGACCAGAATGACAGCCACGCCACAAGCTTTGTGGAACAGACACAATCCTGCAGGGACTGGGCACTGTGAGTTGACGACGCACCCGGGAGCGTACAGTGCATCAATCAGGCCCGCTAATGAGCGATTCTCAGAATTCCCCACCCCACAGGAAATGGCCGGGTACACCGCCGTTAGCCAAGTCAGGTTGTTCTGCCATCCCAGCCGCCATACAGAAATTCCTGTCAGGGCAATTAACCACACCCCGTAAGCGACCAACCAACGCCACTGCCGGCGCAAGGCGAGGAGCGGAACAGCGACAGCGGGAGCAACCTTGATTACTGTCCCAAGCGCGAAGCACAATGCTGAAGCAATCGGCCGGTGACGATTGAGAAGGTAGACACCCACAACCCACAGAAACAGAACCAGGGCATTGATCTGGCCCATAATAGGATTATCTTTAAAGGGATAGAAGCAAGACACCGCCGCAAGGGTAATTGAAAAGGTTGCAAACGAGGACCCGGAAGGAACGAGCTTTAGGGTCAGGAATATGGCGGCTGCTGTCAGCGTTATAATCAGCAATTGCCAGGCGAGATAGGCCTGCTGCCAGGGCATTTTCGCGAAGGGTGCCATAACTAGTGCGGAAAAAGGCGGATTGGTATAGTGGAGTATTCGTGAGAACCCGCTCGCCCGTGCCACTTGCGCCCAGGCAGTTGAATTTTCAACCGGAGCGTACAGAAGCCTGTACCCCTGGCTGCGGTCGGCGGGAGGGTAGTAGAGAGGCTGGGCACCTTTCTGCAAGGCAATTTTGCCGCCGACGTAAAAGACCGCAAAATCTCTCGGAACCATGTCGTTTTCTGTCATGTAGGCCCGGTCCGCTGAGTCCTCAAAATTTGACATCAGCGCGAGCCCGAGAAGAGTCAGGAACACACACACATACCACAGGCAAGGTCCCTTTGGTTTCACTGTCGGTCCCATGGCGTCCTCCAAATTTGTATGCTCCCAATGAGGCTGGACCAGTTACCGTACACCAATTCATCTTCGGGGAAGTTGGATTCTCGCAACTAATTCCTTTGGAGCGCCAGCCGCCCGCGGCTTCGCTCCTGGAGACTGTATCTTTTCGCTTCCAGCGCGACCGTCTAGCGAGAGCGTTCCCAGGCCTCTTCAAGATCATCGGCAAATTCTTTCACAGGATGGTAATGAGCTCGGAGATAGGCGCGGAGAGGGGCTAATGAACTACCGTCCGCGCCCCGGGTACGAGGAACGTCCAGCCATGCGGACCACATCACGAACCGCACTTGGTACTTTTCCAGCATTTCAATGACGTTCTGCACCTGCTCAGGCCGGGTGTAACTGCTCTCCGTAACAAAGGACACTGCGGCTGGATTTCGCAAATCCAGCAGAAAATACTGATCACAATCGTCAGCTTGGAAGTAGAAGTCCTTCGGGTGTGTTCGATTGAGTATCCAACGGTATTTCTCGAAGCGGTCCGGATCGAGGAGAGCCGCGCGCCCCGTCGGCGACTGGAGATATCCCCTCCAACCCGTTTGCACAATAACCGACTGGGCCACCAGAACCACCAATGCGTAAGCCGCGACAAAATGGGTAACCGCCCGGGGGAGCTTTGGGGAGGATTTGATCAACCACACAAACACAATCAGCCCCGTCGGGGCGACGGAAATCAATCTGAACCACACCGGGGAGAATGCGATGCCGAGGAATAAGAAAATCCCAAGGGTATTGACGAGCATTAGGCGATCCCACGGCTCGTCGGGACGCGCTCTCGCCAGCCGGTGGTACCGCACCAAGAATAAAACATACACGAACGGCAGCAGAGCGTGGATGAAAAGCCAGACCAACAAAGCCGGTGGCTCCAGCAAGAGAGGGAAGGACGGCGGATCCGCCATGTAGACGTCAAGCGTGCCCCAGTACCATTTGGACCAATACTTCATCAAGAAGACAACCGTGCAGGCGATGAAGCGTCCGAGGCCAACCTTCCAAACAAGGTAAGCGAGCGGCGGCAAGGTTGTGGCGAGGAAGGCTGCGAACAAATACATTTCAGCCTTGACCAGCCAACCCCAGCCCTGCTTTTTTGCACGACATTCCCAGAGCAAAAACGTGGCGAAGCCCAAAAGTGCTATCACACCCCGGGACTGAGTGAACAAGGCAGCAAGGCCGCAGAGCGCCCCGGCTGCCCCCAATCGAGCCGGGCTTCTTTTCGCAATCAATACGGCGATGGCCCCCATGCATGCGATGGTACTGAACCAATGGTGGGTGGGGTCACGCTCCGTGACAAACCCAAAAGCTAGAAAAAGCAGGCTAGGCACATAGACATACGCCCCGCTCAAAAGGTGTCTTGAGACAATGACGGACAACCATGCCAAACTTATTCCCAGCACGATCCACATGGCGCTGGGAATCCAAGCCCGGACCCCGAACAATTTGAAAAGTAGCAGATAAAAAACCTGGGTGCCTGGAAGCGTGAATTGGAAAAAGTCTCGATACATTACCTGCCCCTCGAGCATCTTCACGGCTTCCAACAGGTAGATGGGTACGGTATCTCCCTGGTAGATAGGAGTAAACGGCGGGATGAAGGAGTCGAGGTAAAGACAGCCAATGCCCCCGAGGAATAGGAGCGGGCCAAGCCGGCTCAGCAGAGTTTGGAAAGGGGCTTTCCTGATGGCGGAATTCTCCCTACAGAATGTTCCGGCCCTAGTTACAATACCGATAGAGCCATAGCCCACCTATTGCTTGCAGTTCAACCGGGATGGTCGCCCCCGGCACGAACTCAAATTGCGCATAATAGGCGAGACGCAGAAACCATTCAATCAGAATGTGTTTTCGCGCCCAGTTACGCCGCTTCCGAAAACCTTAAGAATATAACCCCATTAGAATTAAGCAGTTACTCGAATTGAGCAAGTGTTCCTTTTTGCCACATGCGATGCTAGAATGACAGCTTGGCAAACCTATGATGACTCAATCGCGTTTTGGCCTCCAAACCAAGATTATCATTATATTCGCCGTTGCGGTTGTCTCTGTTGTCGGGGTCTCGACTTACATTGCGATGCTCCTAACTCAGCAACTAGTTGAGGATGAGATCTTCAGCAAGACATTGGCCCAGGCAAGAGCTACGGCCCACCAGTTGGTCAACGAAGACGCGCTTCAGGACGCCGGGAAACTTCAACGAGTCTTAAAGCAAATGCAGCGCGACCTGCCGGGCGTACGCCAAGCGGATGTTTACGTGCATGGTTCGCCGCACCGTCTCGAGGCAACGACATCACCTCAGGGAGAACACCTGGAGTTGGACAATATCCCCGGTATTGAGAAATACGACGAGTTCGTGCGACCGGACGATGAGTCCCTCGCGATTGAAACCAACAATGGCAAGTTCTGGGTTATGGGGGTGACGATCCTTTCCGAGGGTCAGCCGGTGGGTTGTCTGAATCTGAAGGTCTCTAAGTCGCACACCAGTGTGGTGACCCGCCAGTTGGTGATCCGCAACCTGCTGCTGATGTTGGCGAGCCTGGTGGTGGTCATTCTGGTGGTTCATATCTTCTTCTTGCGGGCGGTAAGGGCTCCGGTGAAGGATATGATTCGCGTCATGGAAGGGGCTGAAAAGGGGCAGCTCAACGTCCGGGCTAGCCTGCGAAGCTTGGATGAGATTGGCATGCTCGCGGCGCACCTGAACAGGATGCTGCGCCGGATTGAGAATTTCAATACCGAATTAGAACGCAAAGTTCAGGAAGCCACGGCAGGGCTGGCAGAGGCCAATGAAGAGTTGCGGCGCATCAACGAAGAGCTTTTCGAGACCCAGAAGAAGCTGGCGCGCTCAGAGCGATTGGCCGTCGCCGGCCAGCTCGCCGCCAGCCTGGCCCACGAAATCGGGACGCCGCTTAATTCCATATCCGGACACGTGCAGTTGCTCGCGCGCCGAAAAGATGCTGACCCATCCACAAGCCGGCGGCTCCAGATCATCGAAAAGCAAATTGACAACATTGTGCGGACCGTCAAGCAACTGCTTTCGTGGAGCCGCAAGTTTGAATTGAAAATCGAACTGGTGGACCTTCGGCGCGTAGTGGAGGAGGTGGTGCTTCTTTCCTCTCCCGCCCTGCAACTTAGGAAGATCAACGTCAAGCTGGGCCTTGCGAAGGATTGTCCGAAGATTTACGGGGATGGCGGGTATTTGCAGCAAGTTTTCTTAAACCTCATCAATAACAGTATGGATGCGATGCCACGGGGAGGCGAACTGCGGATTGAAACTCGGCTGGCGAATGGAGATGCGCGGGGAGTTGCCGTCCGTGTAGCGGACAATGGCGCGGGCATGTCGCCGGATACCATGGCCCATGTCTTCGACCCCATGTTTACAACCAAACGGATGGGGACAGGAACCGGCCTGGGCCTTGCGATTTGCGACCAGATCATTCGTCAGCATGGCGGTACCATTTACGTGGAAAGCAAGCCTGGGCAAGGAACTACCTTTACCTTGGTTTTGCCCGTCGATTGCCGCGAGAAGGCAGAGGTAGTCGGCGTTGCGGTAGGATCGGCGCTGGAAAGTAGCAAAGGGTAAAGGATGAAGTTCGTACGGCCGGGGCTTGCCCCGGCCACTGGAGTTTCTACATTTGTGCTGGTTTTTCTTGCTGTGTGCACCTTGGCCCTCTGGGCTTGAGGGAAGGGCGAGCCCTCTCCCCCTTGGGGGAGAGGGTGGCCCGCCGCCGGCGTTTTCGCCAGCCGGGGCGGGCCGGGTGAGGGGGTCGCGAGCCCGGTCCCATTGTGAAGGGTAGGAAATTTGGAGACTGCAATGATTGAAAGAGCGGACGAGGCTTCGAAGCGGGCTGGCGCCAACATCCTGGTGGTGGATGATGACGCCGAGACACTGGAACTGTTGCGGGAGATCCTGGGCGAGGAGGGCTATCGCGTTGTCACATCTTCCAGCGGCGAGGAGGCCCTCGAAGTTGGGAAGCAGGAACTGTTCGACGTCATTATCAGCGACATGAGGCTGGGAACGAGTCTGAACGGACTTGACGTGTTGCGCGCCTACAAGAGGATCCAACCGGAGTCCGAGGTGATCCTGATCACCGCGTTCGGAAGCATGGAAACCGCCATCGAAGCCGTCAAGGCAGGAGCCTTTGACTACATCTCAAAGCCCTTCAAGATTGATGAAGTCTTATTGCAGGTCGACCGTGCCCTTGGCAACCGGAAGCTGGTCCGTGAAAACCGTAACCTGAAGCGGCAGCTTGAGAGCCAGGGACAGCTCTCCAGCCTGGTGGGCCGAAGCCCGAAGATGCTCGAAGTCTACAAGAAGATTGCGATGGTAGCCGACTCGCGTTCCACGGTTCTGATTTGCGGGGAGAGTGGGACAGGAAAGGAACTTGTCGCACGAGCCATTCACTGTAACGGGCCCAGAGTTGCGGAACGGTTTTATGCCGTCAACTGCGGCGGGCTGGCGGAATCGCTGCTGGAGACGGAGCTTTTCGGGCATGTGCGCGGCTCATTTACGGGGGCCGTCGAGAACAAGCGGGGCATCTTCGAGGAGGCTAGCGACGGCACCGTCTTTCTGGACGAGGTCAGCGAGATGAGTCCCGCTCTCCAGGTGAAAGTCCTGAGGACCCTGGAGGAACAGGAAGTGCGGCGGATCGGCAGCAACCAAGTGATCAAGGTGGACGTTCGGATCATCGCCGCCAGTAACCGCGACCTGGCTGCACTTGTCGAGGAAGGCAAATTCCGGCAGGACCTTTACTACAGGTTGCGGGTGATCGAAATTGACATCCCACCCCTGCGCGCGCGCCTGGAAGATATCCCGCTGCTGGTTGAGCATTTCCTGAAGAAGTTCGGAGGCGAGCGGGGAAGAGGGTTCTCGATTTCTCCTTACGCGCTTTCCGCTTTGATGAGCTATGAATGGCCGGGGAATGTCCGCGAGCTCGAGAATGCCCTCGAGGCGGCTGCGGCGCTGACGCGCACCGGCTTCATTGCGCCAGAAAATCTGCCTCCCAAGGTGTGCGGGGGCTCGCGTGAGGACAATCGCTTGGAGAGCTTCTACGCGGAGTTGCCCTCCCTTGACGAGATGGAAAAGCGCTATCTGACGCATGTTTTGAAGGTCACTGGCGGTAACAAGGTTAGAACCGCTTCGATTCTTGGAATCAATCGGCGAACCCTGTACAGGAAGATTGAGGAGTATAAGATCAGGATATAACACAGGGAACAGGGAATAGGGAACAGGTTACAGGGAACAGGTTGCAGGGCAAAGGAACAGAGAACAGCTTTTCGCCTAATGTCCCCCGTGTCCCCTCTGTTCCCTATTCCCTGTAACCTGTTCCCTGTTCCCTGGAATTGCGGTATCCTGGGTGAGGGCTTAATCGACGTTGGGTGGTACTTAGCAGGATAGACGTTTGTCCCTGCCGACAACTCAGGGCATGCCATGAAGTATACCTACATCGCCAAATGCGCTTTGAAGCACCTCGGGTCGGGGTTCAAACTCCCTTACATGGTGATGTTCGAAACCACGCTGATGTGCAATATGTTTTGCGAGTATTGCATTTTCGGCGAAGAGGGAAAGTTTAACGACCTGCAAAGTCGGGCGGTTCGCGAGCGTATCTTCCAGCGCATTGACGAATTCTGCGGGATGGGTATCTTTGCGCTCAGTTTCTCGGGTGGCGAGCCGCTGCTGAATCCCCATACCTGCGATTACATCGCCTACGCCGAGGACAAGGGTATGTGGACCTCCATGCCCACCAACGGTCTCCTCATCCGGAAGTACGCGGAGGGCGTGGCGCGGCTCGGCATGCTCGAAGTCTCCATTGATTCACTCAACCCGCAGCGCTTTGCCAAGCGCCGGGGCATCGACGCTCTCCCCAAGATCATTGCCAACCTCGAATTCGTTTTGACCAAGCGAAAACCCTTCAGCACGCAGATCAACGCCGCCGTAAACCTGGAAAACCTCGAAGACCTTCCCGAGCTGGCTGAGTTTTCGAAGCAACGGGACCTGGTGTTGCACCCGGAAGCCATCCACAACGTGATGCGGGACGGAGAGATGCTCCCCGACGCGGAATTGCACGGGAAGGAAATCGACAAGGTGGAATTGTTTTTGCGTGAGTTGCGCGGCGCCTATCCCAAGAACGTGCGTTTCTATTCCCACTACTATACCTTCTACCGAAATGGCGGATTCGGCCCCAGCTTCCCGTGCCGGCATCCTTCCAAGTTGATTTCCATGAAGCCGGATGGTTCCATCCATCTCCCTTGCGCATTTAAGACTCTTCACAAATCCCAGGCGCCTCTGAAGGAAATCTTCGCTTCGGAAGCTGCCCGACAAATCATCGCCCAGGAGTCCACGCTTTGGGACTTTTGTGAGGGTTGTAAGATCGGTTGCCCTTACGAAGTCAGCGCCTTCACCAACAGTCCTATGCTGGCCCTCGAGTCAGGGCTGAATTTCCTGCGCATAATCTGAAACGAAAGTGAGTGCTGAGTTAACCTCTGCCTGCAGGCAGGAACCACCTGTGGCTTTTTGCCACACCAGAGGTTAACCATCGGGATTCCTCTAACCTGTTCTTCTTCTTTCCATTACAGTGGCCACAGAACGTGAGCAAACGAATCAGAATCGGCGCTCCGACGCGCGTCAGGCCGAAGGTCTATAATGTGTGGCATTTTGATACAGTAGACGTTGCTTTTGGCAACCATAATCTGCGTCGAGACGTCAACCGCGTCGTACAACCTCAATTATACCAACAAGTTAGAAAGATGATCGAATCTTGGCAATCATTTTGCCTTTACCTATATTGGTAAAGCATTTGGAGTGTACTTTCAGTGGGCAGAATCCTCGTTGTTGACGATGACCCGGAGAGCCGGGACCTATTATGTGAGGTCTTGGAAGCCAATGGATATCTGCAAGTGGAGGCGGTAGCCGACGGGTTGGCGGCACGAGAGGCGTTGGCGCGGGATGATGACTGCCCCATCATCATCGCCGATCTGCACATGCCCAACGAGTCGGGCTTAGACCTGCTTCGAAACCTCCGAAAGCAAAATGCCAAACACCAAATCGTACTCATGTCTTCCTTCATCAGTACCGCAGAGAGGAAATTAGCCAGAGACTTGGGCGCGTATGCGCTGCTTGACAAGCCCTTTCGCCTTTCCGAATTGCTTCAGGTTGTCTCCCAACTGACTGAAAGGAATCCCATCGGCATTTCCACTTAGGAGCACCTGAGAGAGCATACCTCCAAATCACGAGGAGCTGAAATGGATACAACCCAGAAAGTGATTGAGATTATTGCCCGCGAACAGCACTTGGATCCGAGCAAGATCACCGTGGATTCGAAGTTTGCGGAATTGGGTATCGACTCGCTGGACGGAGTTAATATCCTCTTCGCCCTGGAAGAGGAATTCAAGATTGATATCCCGGACTCGGTTGCGCAAAACATGCGGTCGGTCCGCCAGGTGGTGGATAGTCTGACACGAGTCTTGGAGGGAAAGGACATCTCCGATCTCGTGGCGATGGCCAAGGGCGAGGCCCCAGCCGCCACGGCCAGGTGATCCGATCACAGGGGCGAAACGTGCGAAGAGTCGTCATTACCGGTATTGGAGTCTTTGCTTCCGCAGGAAAAGATTCCGAAGTCTTTTTTCGGAACTTGCTCGAGGCCCGCTCGGCAGTTCGCCGCATCTGCCAATTTGATCCCTCCTCCCTATCGGTTCAGATTGCTGCCGAAGTCCCGGATTACAATCCCGCGGATTACTTTCCTGCTAAGCGGCTTGATTTGTTAGATCGCTTCAGCCAGTTTGGTTTGCTGGCTGCCCAGGAAGCGATGAGCTCGAGCGGAATAGAGGTCCGCGA
The DNA here is from genome assembly GCA_002478145.1 of Acidobacteria bacterium UBA7540. The sequence continues at coordinate 8,787 of DLMI01000040.1, read as the reverse complement.
GGAAGAGCGTCCCCGCTTCGGCGTGGTAAGCGGCACCGGCATGGCTGGCGCGAATACCCTGGATAGCGGATACCTCAGCCTCTATGGCCATCAGGCGACGCGGCTTCATCCTTTCACTATCCCCAAAATGATGCATAGCGCTGCGACTTCGCAGATCTGCATGGAATTTGGGGCGCAGGGGCCTTCGTTTACAACAGCCACGGCTTGTTCCTCCTCCGGCCATGCGATTGGGGAGGCATTCCACCTCATCAAGTACGGGATGGCGGATATTATGCTAGCCGGAGGCAGTGAGGCCCCGATTACCTACGGCATGATTCGCTCTTGGGAGTCGGTCCGCGTTTTGGCGATCGGGGAGGGTGATCCCAGCCGGGCCTGCCGGCCGTTCTCGGCGGATCGCGAGGGTTTCGTGATGGGCGAAGGCGCCGCGATGCTCCTCCTCGAAGAACTGGAACATGCGAAGAAACGCGGGGCCAGGATGCCTGTGGAAATCTCCGGTTATGGCCTGAGTTCAGACGCCGGCCACATCACCCAGCCTTCGGTCGATGGACCGGCCCGCGCGGTTCGCATGGCCCTCGAGGAAGCCCAGGTTGCTCCGGACGAAGTGGATTATATCAATGCCCATGGCACCGGGACGCGCCTGAATGACGTGACCGAAACGCAGGTGATCAAAACCGTGTTTGGGGACCACGCTCGCAAGCTCGCGATCAGTTCCACAAAGTCAATGCATGGTCACGCCATGGGCGCCACGGGGGCAATCGAACTGGCGGCGACGGTTATGGCCTCGGAGCGCGGAGTGATCCCCCCCACGGCCAATTATACCCGGCCGGATCCCGAGTGCGACCTGGACTATGTTCCCAACCAGGCGCGCGAGAAACCAGTCCGCGTGGCCGTCTCAAATTCCTTTGCCTTCGGCGGGCTCAATGCCGTGCTGCTGATTCGAAAATTTGAATGAGGCAGGATTCAGGATTCAGGAGTCAGGATTCAGGCTCGGAAGATGGCGAATGCGTGGGAAATCATCGTGCGCCGCGAAACCAGCCCAAATTACGACACACTTCTCGCGACGGAGTTGTTTTCCTGAATCCCGAATCCTGAATCCTGAATCCTGGCTTTTGTGAACTCGAAACGGATTTTCATTTTGACGTTGGGCGTCGGCGCCGGGCATGTCCGCGCCGCGGAAGTCGTCCAGCGCGCGCTCTACGATTGCATTGATCCTGTCGAAGTCCGCCTGCTGGACGCCTTGAAAGTGGCGCGCTCCTGGTTCCTCACGCTGTACGTTCGCCCCTACTGGTGGTTGCTTCGCCGCGCGCCGGGTCTCTGGCGGTGGTTATTCGAGCGCCGGCAGAAGAAACTCCACAGCGCCACGGCCCCGCGCTGGGTATTTCGGCACGGGTGCAGGGAAGTCCTCGAGCAGCTCAAAGCCTACGCTCCTCATCTGGTTATCGCCAACGAAATCGGCGCGCTGGAGATCGCCGCTCTCGGCAAGCGCGAAGGCTGGTTTTACGCCCCCATTCTGGCTGTCCAAACTGATTTTCAGGCTGAGCCTCCCTGGGTGCAGCCGGAAGTCGATGTCTATTGTGTAGCCAGCGAGGAGGCGCGGTCTCAGCTTGTACACTGGGGAATCTCGCCCAACCGGATTCTAGTTTGTGGCATTCCCGTTGATCCGGTTTTTGGCATCCCATTGGACAAGACCGAGCTTCTGCGCGCCCTGAGATTGGACGGCCAGCGACCTATCGTGCTGGTGATGGGTGGGGGAATGGGGCCGGCGCCGCTGGACGCCATTGTCGAAAACCTGGAGTTGTGCGGGTTTCCTCTCCAGGTACTGGCGGTGGCCGGTCACAACCGCAAGCTAAGGCAGGCCCTGGAGCTTTTGCGGCGCAAGGTCACGCTTGACCTGCGGGTTTTTGGCTGGGTGGATACCATTCCGGAGTTGATGGCAGTGGCAGACCTTCTGATCACCAAGCCGGGTGGGCTGACCACCGCGGAAGCGCTCTCGGCCGGGCTGCCCATGATCGTGACCCATCCCATTCCAGGACCGGAACAGCGGCACGTCCGTTACCTCGAGCAGCAAGGCGTGGCAGTCCAGGCTAAAACTCTGCAGGAAATTCCCCAGCTCGTAACGCGCATGCTCAGCAAGCCGGAGAACCCCGCCGAGATGAGCCGCCGGCAGAGGGATTTGTCCCGGCCTGATGCCGCCCATGCCATCGCGCAGGTTAGCCGGGCGCTGCTTGAAAAGAGCACCTACATCGACCTGCTGGCCACCCCGCAGTCGCGTTCCGGGGAATCGACGTATCTGATGTGAGGGAAGTAGTCAGTCATCAGTTTTCAGTTGTCAGTGTTTCGTGAACTGATGACTGATGACTGATAACTGATAACTGAAAATGCTATCCAGCATCCGCAAGATCGTTGAGCGTGTCGTGATCGGCGAATCTGCCCCCGGCCTCGTTCGCTGGGGGAAACACCTTCCGCGTCCGGTGATCCAGGGTCTCCAGCGTGATTCGTTTCGCGAGTTGGTGCGCTACGCGGCACGGCGCCAGAAGTTCTTGCAGCGCAAGCTGCGGGAAAACGGTATTGAGCCGGGCGGCGTCCGCCGCCCGGAAGATTTGGGGGACATCTTCACCACCCCCGAGGACTTGCGCAACCTGCCGGCGGAAGATTTCATCTGCCGGGAACCACAACTGGTGTTTGAAACCACCGGCACCTCCGGAGGCCCCAAGCGCGTTTATTTCACTTACGACGAGTTGGAGTTCACGGCCCGTTACGAGGCTGCGGCGATGTGGGAGAACGGAGTGCGGCCGGGCGACCGGATAGTCTGCACTTTCGACGCAGGGTATTGGATCAGTAGCTGGGTCACATTTTTCGCTTGCAAGCGCATGGGAGTTTTCTGTTCGGCGATCGGCAAGCCGCACCCGCGCGAAGTCTATTCGCGAATGCCTCTTTACAAGTACAACGTCATTGCCGCCGACCCAACTTGGCTGGTGAGCTTGAGCGAGATGGCGGAAAAGGAAGGCATCTTTCCACTCAAGTTGATCTTTGCCGGCGGCGACCGCATGACGGAGGTTTATCGGAACTACGTCGAGAGCGTCTGGAAGTGTCCTGTGATCCTCGGCTACGGATCCACCGAGCAGGGTGGCGGAGCGGGAGTGGAGTGCCTGCGGCGCGATGGCTATCACGTGGATGAGTACAACTTCCTTTTCGAAATTGTGGATCCCGACCCCGAGGGTTATGGCGAACTCGTGGTGACCACGCTTTCGCGGCACACCATGCCGCTGATCCGCTACCGCGTGCGTGATGTGACAAGGTTCCTGGAGGAACCCTGCCCCTGCGGCGCCACCCTCCGCCGCATTGCCAAGATCCACGGCCGGCGCGACGAAATGGTGGTGATGGGCGCCGGGAACATGTACCCTGAAATCTTCGAGCGCGTGCTCCACGACGTGGAGGGGGTTTCCGAAAATTGGCAGGTAGCGGTCCGGCAAGAAGGCATCCACGACATCCTGGAATTCCGACTACAGTTGACGAACGGCATTAACCCCGCGACGGTTGAAAACGCCGTCCGCAAGAACCTCGAAGCTCGCTACCCGGACGTTTGGGCGAACTGCCTCTGCGGTATGTGCCGGCTCGAGTTTCGCATCTTCCCACCGGGAGGCTTGGAGCAAGGAAGGAAACCCCGTCGGCTGGTGGATGAGAGGAAGGGATAGTAGGTAGTAGGCGGTAGGTCGTAGGTAGGGCAGCGGACGATGCATTTGCTTCCCCCCACCTACCACCTACGATCTACCACCTACGGTACTTACGATGATTACTCGAAGACGACCAGAACCGAACCGCGGCGACCCAATTGTCTTTGTCGACTTTGACGGGACGATCACTCAACTCGATGTAACGGACCAGATCCTGGCGCAACTGGCGCACCCTTCCTGGCAGGAGGTCGAACAGGCGTGGACGCGTGGATCGATCGGTTCGCGCGAGTGCCTGGAGCGGCAGATCGCGCTCGTGGACACCTCGGCGCAGGAACTCGACGCCTTAATTGACGCGGTTCCCATTGATCCGGCCTTTACCGGCTTCTGCCGCTTCACCCGCAAGCGAGGCATTCCACTCTACGTGCTGAGTGAGGGGTTCGACTATGTGATCGCGCGAATCCTGAAGCGGGCTGGCGTGGACGGGCCGGTCCGAAACGGCATCCATATGTTCTCGAGTGCGCTGCGGCTGGAAGGCCGCCGCCTGATACCCTCCTTCCCTCATTCGGCGCCGCCCTGCGAGCATGGGTGCGCCACCTGCAAAGCGGCACTGATTCGGCGGCTCGGCAAGGGAAAGCATCCCGTCATCTTCGTGGGTGATGGGCTCTCCGACCGGTTTGCCGTCGATGAGGCGGACGTGGTCTTTGCCAAGCGACAGTTGCTCGCCTATTGCCAGGAGCACGGCAAGGCGTGCCACCCCTTCGATACCTTTGCGGAAGTCGAGCAGGCCATCGCTCTGTTGATTGGTCCAGAAGAGGCGGCGAAGGAAGGTGTTAGGAGCACGAAGTCGAACGCTCAAAGTCGGAAGGCCAGGCTGGCGGCCCTCAGGGTTCAATCATCGCCTCTTGACTAGGCAGGGTCGTCGTGGGGGGGGGTCAACCTGAGGGAGCGCCCTCCTGAGGGAATGTCATCCTGAGCCCCGACTTGTCGGGGCGAAGGATCTCTGCAGTTGTTGGCTTCCCTCCTCCGTTGAGCTGACGTACCCATATCTTCGGCGGGACACGGGAGGCAGAAGTCAAAAAACAGCCCTCTCCCCTCGGAGAGGGCAAAGAACCAGTTCCCCGCCATTCTCCTTGAGTGGCGGGATCAGAATGACAGGCTTTTGCTCTTGACCTTCAACTTTCGACTGTCGACTGCCAACCGTCGACCTCATTCTTCCGCGGAGGCAATAATCCATTGACGATTTCCGGCGCATCCACGAGAACCACAGAGCTGTTGGAACTCGAAAGGAAATATTGCTCCTTCGGTGATACGGTCCATTACCTCGACCCTCCCAAGGTTTTTGTCGATTGTGAGGGCATCTACCTTTACGACGAGCACGGCACGCCCTATCTCGATCTCCAGATGTGGTATTCGGCGGCAAGCTTCGGCTACAAGAATCGCAGGTTGGGCGAGGCGTTGAAGCAGCAACTGGACCGGCTCCCCCAGCTTGCCTGTCAGTACCTGCACGCGGAGAAGGTGGAAGTGGCGGCGCGCATCGCTCAATACTGCGAGAAACGGTTCGGAGTGAAAGGGCGGGTCCAATTCAACGTAGGCGGCTCGCAGGCCATTGAGGACTCGCTGAAGATTGTTCGGAATTATACCGGCAAGAACTTGATGTTCGCTTTTATGGGCGGCTATCACGGAAGGACGCTCGGCGCTTCCGCCATCACTTCCAGCTACCGCTACCGGCGCCGCTACGGCCACTTCGGGGACCGCGCCCAGTTCGTCTTTTATCCCTACTGCTTCCGCTGCATTTACGGGCTGAAGCCTCAAAGCTGCAATCTGTATTGCCACGACCAGTTCTCCCGGCTGTTCGATAATGAGTATCACGGCGTTTGGGACGCCAAGGCGCAGAGCGCCGAGTACGGCGCCTTTTATATCGAGGCGGTGCAGGGGACAGGCGGCTATGTGATTCCGCCGCGGGACTACTTCCAACGCCTCAAGGAAACCTGCGACCAGCGCAAGATCCTGATCGTCGATGACGAAATTCAGATGGGCTTCTATCGCACCGGCAAATTCTGGGCCATCGAGAATTTTGGCATTACGCCGGACATTATCGTCTTTGGCAAGGCGCTAACCAACGGCCTGAATCCTATCTCCGGCATTTGGGCGCGCGAAGAACTGATCACGCCGGAGCTTTTCCCGCCCGGCTCCACCCACTCCACTTTCTCTGCCAATACGCTGGGCACGGCAGTGGCACTCGAGACGCTCAAGATGCTCGAGGAAGAAGACTACGAAAAGTTGGTGAACGATAAAGGCGCCTACTTCCTCGCCGGGCTCAAGGAACTGCAAAGCCGCTTCCCGGGCATCATCGGAGACGTGGATGGCCTCGGGATGGCGCTGCGCCTCGAGGTTTGCAAGGAGGACGGCATCACGCCGGACCGCGATCTCACTGACCGCATTTTCGCCGAGGGCCTGAAGGGCGACCTCGAGTTTGCCGGGCGTAAGTACGGCTTGGTGCTGGACGTGGGAGGTTACTACAAGAACGTCTTCACCCTGGCCCCCTCATTCACCATTTCACGCGAGGAGTCGGACTTGGCGCTGGAGTTGCTCACCCAGCTCTTCCGCCGCTGCCGCCCATAGTGTAGAGTCCCCTTTCGGGGCGGAATGTCATTCCGAGCCCGCCGAGATGTCATTCCGAGCGAAGCGAGGAATCTCGCTCTGGCTTGTGCCGGCGGACGGCTCAGACACGGTTTTGTGATGTCTGCGAATTGCGCGGCTCCTCTCGCTGCGGCCTCATCACCGTCAGCCAGGCGTCGGTTCTATCGCAGGCGTGCAAACTGCCGTATGTCTGCGCCACCCGGCGAAAGCTATCTCAGGGAATTGAGCGAGCACCGTTGGAACGATGAGATCTGGGTGTTCGCGCGGAAGAAAATCTGGTGGCTTACTAAAACCAGTTGGTGTTTTTGACTGGTGGGGTTTCGGCGCTGGCGGGGCTGACATCAGGTCGGAATGCGAATGGAGGTCATTCAAAGTGAACATTGCAGTCATTGGTTGGGGTTCCTTAATCTGGTGTCCTGGATCACTCCGTATTCGGACGAGGTGGCATCGGGACGGACCGAGATTGCCAATCGAATTTGCCCGCATATCGGAAGACGGGAGGTTGACCCTGGTAATTCATGAACACGAAGGCTGCGAAGAACAAACAACGTACTGGGCTCTTAGCGAGCACGACAATCTTCGGCAAGCGCTCGACAATCTCCGCGAGCGGGAAGGCTGTTCTGCGACGCACATCGCCTCAATGGAAACGAACGATGAGGGTGGCCAGGACAAGGTTAGAGGGAAGATTAGAGAGTGGCTCAAGCTTAAGCGTGAGGTCGGCGCGGTTGTGTGGACTAACCTACCAACAAACTGGCAGGTTAAGAGAGGCCACGCATTTACGTGCGAGGACGCGGTCAGATATCTAGAGGAACTCGAACGACGCCGACAGGAAGCGGCGGACTGTCTAAAGCGCGCAAGGGAGTACATACGAAACGCGCCTGAACAAATCCAGCCAGAAGTAAGGAAAAGAATCTGCACTAGAACCGATTGGACCGACAACAAGCTAGCAGAGGCGCTTTTCGAACCAAACTGAGGGCGAGCGTGCGGCACAGGAGCTATATGGGAAATGGACAAGCAACAACTGGAACCATGGTGAGACCAAAGAGATCCGTGATGAGGTCAACGGCCTTAAGCACACTCCCAAAGGCATTCATGGTGGGAGGCGCGCCAATGCTGGGTTCCAGAATGCTCTTTCAGCCGTAGGTGAACTCTTGGATCTTGTGGAGGCTTGGGCAGGATCATCGAGCATTGGAATGAGTCGCCCGGCTAACCAGACTGCGAGCTTTCTCAAGCAAGGCTGACTGATTCACTAAAGGGGGTTTACGGAAAGAAGCCCATGATTTATGTCGTCGGGTGCAATGACGGGATTCAACCGAGGGACCAAGATTGGCTCGGAGGGGATTCGCCGGAGGCTATGGCGCAGAAAGCGCACTTCGCTGAATTGATCGAAAGGATCATTCAGGAACGCAAGATCCAATTCGTCGGTGAGGAGTGGGGACTTCCCGACATTACGACTGCTTGCGCATCCGCCGGAACCCACCGGATACAGTGGGTGAATATTAACGCCTCCCGAGATGATCTCGACCGCCTCGGAATACCGCACGACTATGTGAAAGGGGACTTTAGCGAAGCCCAAAGGAGACATTGGCACAGCCAACGCGAACAAGTCATGCTTTGCAAGTTGAAGGAGAACCGGGGAGAGGCATTGAATGTCCTCGCCGTTTGCGGATTTGAACACATGGAGTCTCTTGCTGAGTTGTTGCGGATCGACGGTGTTGCGGCGGAGACGGTGGACTACAGGAAAATGGACTGGTACCGGGCTGGCGTGTTCTCAGGGGACGCCTAGCGCGTAGCAGGCGCAGACCTGATTTCAAAGGTCTCCGGTTTTCGGGCGGGGGACGTTCGGTCTTGCCCACGGGCCGCGGGACAGGTGAATTGTCGGCGTGTCGTGACTTGGCGGGTGGCGCAGAGATCGTTTTGTGATGCCTGCGAATTGCGCGGCTCCTCTCGCTGCGGCCTCATCACCATCAATCAGCCATCGATCCATCGCAGACATGCAAACTGCCGCATGTCTGCGCCACCCGGCGAATCTCACCATTATGGCTGCTATTGAATTCAGAACAGGAAAGTGCTGACCCAGATAGGGACTCTAACACAGGCTGTTCCGCGCCAGAAGACAAACTATCGCCGCTTGCCCAGGGACGGCAGACCCCCACCGACGGGCCACCCTCCTGCTGGCATGCGAGGGGACAGCGCTTTATTAGCGCAACTTTGCGCGTGTGCGGCAAGGAGCCGACGCCGTCGCTTGGCACGGCATTCCTTGCACATGACCAAGGGCTTTCGCCATTTGACGTGGACAGGCACTTGGGCACCGCAGCCAGTGCAAGTACACTTCACCCAAGCTCTGCCTTGAGCCGCGGCATCCCGTTGCTGCTGTTGTACCGAGCGCTGCTGGACGCGCGGCCCTTTTTGCTCGCGTCTCACTTTCCGCTCCCTTTCAGACTTGCCCAGTCGCGGTAGGGATACCAGTTAC
>DLMI01000063.1:1935-8524 GCA_002478145.1 Acidobacteria bacterium UBA7540 | reverse complement strand
AATGCGTATCGGAAGCGCGCCGATGAAAAAGGGATGGGGCAGCGCGAGAGCCCCGACGGCGCGCTTTCGATACAGCCGTTTGAACGAAGCCGCGTCACGACCCTATGGGATTTGAATCGCGTTTCTGGTGCTGGGTGGGAGGGCGGCGCACGAGAAAGGTGTGTGGGACGGGCGGCGAAGCGGGGCGGAAGAGGTAATCGGAGTGTTGATGGACCTTGAGAGAAAGCGATGCAGGGGCAGTGAAAGGGTGTTGCGGGCGCGAAGAGGCACACGAAGAGTGTTGGGGCTGAAGGCCCTGAGCCTTTTGGGAATGCTGGCGAGAATTTCATGAGTTCCTCGCCAGGGGAAGGGGTGGAGAACGCAGGGCAATCTGGGCTGCGCTGAGTCGCTCCAAGATGGTCATGGGCCCGCCGCATCGGGGACAGGTCCAGGGAGAGGAAGAAGGCGGGGTGGTGGAGGGAACCTCCCCGTCCCCTGGGGTGGGTGGTTGAGCCTGGGGCGAATCGGTCGCCGATCTCAGGAGCCGGAAACAGAGGGGTAGAAGTCGAGCGCGACGGCGAGGGGCGAGGAAACCGAAGTGGCGGATGCGCACGAAGCCGGGGGGAAGCACGTGGAGCAGAAAACGTCGCAAGAACTCGTCCACGGACAGGGTCATGAGGCGCTGCTGGTTGCGGTGGGCGGAGTCTCGCCAGCGGAAGGTGACTTGGTCGCCCGTCAGGGAAACAAGGCGATGATTGGAGATCGCGACGCGATGGGTGTAGGCGCCCAGATAGTGAAGGACATATTCTGGACCCCCGAAGGGCGGTTTGCAGTAGACGACCCAGTCCCGACGGAAGAGTGGGCGCAGGAAAGAGGAGAAAGCTTGGAGAGAAGCGAGCGGCTTCAGTTGGCCGTGGAAGCCCAGTTGGCCCTCGGCGAAAGCATGTTTCAGAGCGGCGACGAACTTGCCCCGAAAAACCCGGGCTAGGACGGGGATGGGAAGAAAGAAGCGGCGACGGGAGTTGAGCCAGCGCTGGTGATCGGGGGAGAGCCCGCCGGCGGGGACCACACAATGGACGTGAGGATGATGCTCCAGCTTCTGGTTCCAGGTGTGGAGGACACTGAAGAAGCCGATCTCCGCACCCAGATGCCGGGGATGTCTAGCGACTTCGAGCAGGGTTTGGGCGCTGGCGCGGAACAGCAGATCGTAGAGAACCTTCTTGTTCTGCAAAGCCAAGGGCGCCAGAAGATGCGGAAGGGTGAAGACCACATGCACGTAGCGGGTGGGCAGGAGTTCCTGCTGGCGCGCCTGCAACCAGCGGTCGCGGGCCTGGGTCTGACACTTGGGACAGTGCCGATTTCTGCAGGAGTTGTAAGAGATGGCGCGATACCCGCAGCGGGAACACTCATCGCGATGCCCGCCGAGCGCGGCGGTGCGGCAACGCTCGATGGCCGCCAGGACCTTGCGGTGCTGGGCGGTCAGCCAGGAGCGGCTGCGTCCGATGAATTTCTGCCCCGCCACGCGGATGAGATCGGCCACCTCTAGGGGTGGCCGGTTCATCTAGACGTCTCCCAGGGGCTCGTTTTTCTTCCCCGTAGCCGACAGCGCCAACGCGTCCAGAGGACTGGCGGTAGCGTTGAGATGGCGGGTGGAAAGGTGCAAGTACTGGGTGGTCTCTTTTAAATCATGGTGACCTAACAGAATCTGAATCGTGCGCAGGTCCGCACCGGCTTCCAGGAGATGAGTTGCAAAGCAGTGGCGCCTACTCCGGCCCCGGAATAGGCGCCACTATTCCGACCTCCGGACTATGCCGGGCGAAACGAGAATGGAGCGACCGAATACAGGTTGATCAAGGTTTACCTTCGCATCCTTGCGCACGTCCGCCCGGCATAGTTCGGCCTAGATTACAGGCGTTTGAGGAAAGCCAGCAACTCGTCATCGGCCCTGTAGCGACCGGGCTTTCCATCGGGTGACGTGGTCTTAGCCAGGATTTCCTCCTTGAGTGTGAGATTGGCATCGAGGTAGATTTGGGTGGTTTCGACAGATTCATGGCCTAACCAAAGCGCGATGACCGCTCGATCGACACCCTCTTGTAACAACTCCATGGCCAGCGTGTGCCTCAAAACATGCGGCGTAACGTGCTTTTGGCGGAGTGATGGACAAGTGTGGCCAGCGTGTGCCACGTGCTTGGCGAGTAGGTCTGACACGCTGTCAGGGCTGAGCCGACCGCCACTGGCGCTGGGAAACAGGGCTTGGGCATTGTGTCTTGTCGGCTCCTGTAACCACGCCTTCAGAACCGCCGCCGTCATCTTGGTGAGCGGGGTGCAGCGCTCCTTACGCCCTTTGCCCACACAGCGCACATAGGCTCCGGTGCCCAAAGACACGTCGGGGCGTTGCAGGCCGGTCAACTCCGACAAGCGCAAGCCGGTCTGCACGGCTACCAATAACAAGGCGTGGTCGCGACGTCCAAACCAAGTCCTTTGGTCAGGGGCCGCCAGTAACGCATCGACTTCAGAGCGATTCAGGAAGTGAACCAAGGCGCGCGTGTGGCGCTTACTCGGTATGGCCAGCACGCGCTGAATTTGAGAGGCACGGGAAGGCTCTTCGTAAGCGGCATAGTGGAAGAAGGACCGGATCGCCGTCAAACGAAGATTCCGGCTACGGGCAGTGATACCCCGACTGTTTTCCAAATCGTCCAGGAAGGCCGCAATCAGTGGGGCATCGATCTCTGTCAAATCTAAACGCGATGGTGGCTTGTGCAAACGCCCCTGCGCGAAGGTCAGGAGCAGACGGAAAGTGTCCCGATAGGAGCTGATGGTGTGAGGACTTGCTTGCCGCTGGCTCATGAGGCGCTGAGTAAAGAAGTTCTCCAGTAACGCGGCCAGAGTGGCAGGGGATTTCATGCTTGCCCCTCCCAGCGCTTTTCCAGGCGCTTGACGACCAAGCCCATCAGCTCGGGGCAAGCCGTTAGATACCAGTAAGTGTCGGCCACGTGGACATGTCCCAGGTAGGTTGACAAGATGGGCAGACGACGTTCGGGGTCCTGGCCCGAACGGTACCACCGGATCAGTGTCTTTACCGCGAAGCGGTGACGAAAATCGTGAAGGCGAGGTCCATGGCTGGCGGAAGCCTCGCGCAATCCCACTCGTCGGGACAAATCGTAAAACGTCCGCCGGACTTGGCTGCCATCCAGCCTCGTTCCACGTTGGGACACAAAAAAGTGGGAGGCGGGCCGGTTGCCCAGCAAGCGGTCACGACGCGCCGCATAGCCGGAGAGCACCTTACGGGTCGAGGGATGAAGGGGCACCAGTCGGGACTTGCCAAACTTGGCCCCTCGAACCGTCAGAATACCTTCTCTGAGGTCAACATCTTCACATTGCAGGTTGAGGGCCTCACTGATGCGCAAGCCGGTTACCGACAACAATCCAAAGAGACAGTGGTAGGTTCGACCTCGCAGACCATGAGCCGGCGGTAACTGTTGAGCGGCGCAGAGCAGTCGCCGTACCTCGTCGTCACTATACAAATACGGCCGGGCGCGGCCGGGGCGATGAGGTAACAACCCCCAGGGTGGAATTTCAGTTCTCGAGTCATGCGCACTCCAATAGCGCGCAAACCCCCGCACGAAACTAAGCCGCCGGGCCCATTCTGCAGGCCGCGCCTCAGGATCCTGCTGTGCCCACTGCATGGCCAGGGGAGTGGTAAGGTGGGGCGCGCTGCGCGTTCCGAGAAAGGCAGCGAAATTCAGCAGGCCGATGTGCACGTCGTGCAGTTTGTATCCCAAACTGCGGCGCATCTGGATATAGTCCTCGACGCTTTTACGCCAGGGGTTCATCGCTCACCTCCCGGCCAGGCCAATGCCAGAGTCGCCAGCGAAGTGATGTCGACCTTGGCGTAGAGAGCCGTGGTCTGAGGGCTTTGATGGCGCAGAACTTCGCCAATCTCGGCTAAAGACGCACCTTTCCGGAGCATTTGGCAAGCGAGGCCGTGGCGGAGCTGATGGGCTCCCTTCCGCGGCGAATCAATCCCAGCCCGTGCCAGTGCATGTTTCACCACGCAACAAATCGCCGACGTACTCCTGAAGCCTCGAACCGGCGCCCGGGCACGCAGAAAGACCCATCGGCTGGTGGTGCGCGGCCGTCCCTTGCGCAAATACGCGGCCAGGGCCTTCCCGACATCCCGAGGAAGCGGCAGTTGGGAATCGTGGCCACCCTTTCCATGCACCGTGATCAACCCGCCCTGCCAATCCAGATCCTCCAGAGTGAGCGTCTTAACCTCGCCGCCGCGCAAACCCAGTCGTGCCAGAAGCAATAGGATCGCGTAATCTCGTCTGCCCACGGCTGTCCGCCGGTCGCAGGCGGCCAACACACGTTCCGTCTGGGCGGACGGAAGCGCTCTGGGTAGGGTTGATTGCGACCAATTCGCCACCGCGGGCACACAGGCGGCAAGGTCGTTGTGGAGGTCTCCGCGATATCGAGCAAATCGTAGGAACGAGCGCAGCGCCGTGGTCATCAATTGAACTTGCTTGCTATGAATGGAAGCGGCCCGCCGCTGGACAAAACCGATTACGTCGGCGCCCGAGAGAGCAGTTAAGTCGACGGGGCCAGTGCCAAAACGTCCGGCCAGAAACTCACCAACGAAGGGCGTGTAGTTGGTGAGCGTCGCCGAGGTGAGTGCTCGTTCTTGCCGCAAATAGAGACGAAATTCGTCTCTCAGCTTCTCCGCTGGCGTTAGCGCCGGCAAGGACGCTTGGGGAATTACCCCCAGGCGAAGCAACAGGCTCGAGAGCCGGTTCAGTGTTGCCAAGTCCTCTCGCCGAGGGCGCCGATACCGCGCCCGCCATCGCAGGTAGGGTTGAAAGTGGTTGATCCCAATCTGCGGCGCACTGATCCGACGTTTGGCCAGCCACCGACTGAAGTCAGCAACCAGGCGAATCTGCAACTCCGCCGACTGTTGGGCATAGCCTTCCGCGCGCAACTCGGCCGCGTAGCCGTCAATGTACTTACCCAGAGGCCCCTCATGCAGGCGCAATCGGGTTTCGGGATTCTTGAAAAATGGGTTCATGGGTGTTCTCCTTTACACAACAGCGTGTCAGGAAAACACCGATCCGACTATGCCGGGAAAATTCACATTACGCAGCTGATCGCCGGGCAAAAGCCAATCTCGCCCGGCATAGTCCGGAGGTCGGAATAGTGCCTCAGCGTGTGCGGATGAACACGGTTGTGGAGACCCGCGCGTAAGGCAGCCTGGTGGCAGGCATGCCAGATCACCTTGGAAGTAATCGGATCTGGGGCCGTATGCGAACGATTACCGGGGAAAAGCCATGTCTTGGGCTTCAGTCCGCGCCAGTGCTCGCGCAAGGCTTCTAGCAGGACGGGGCTGAGCATGACGTCCCGATCCTTACGGCCCTTGCCGCCCTGGATGTGGACGACCATCCTTTGACTATCGACGTCGCTAACCTTCAAGCGAGCCACTTCGGCGCGGCGTGCTCCGGTTGCGTAGAGGGTCATCAGCAAAATGCGGTAGAAGGGAGTGGGCGCTGCGTTAATGAGTTGGGCGACCTCCGCCTGGCTCAGCACCGACGGCAGGCGGTGCACTTTCTTGGGATAAGGCGTCACTGCCACGCTCCAGGGCCTCCTCAAAGTCTTAACGAAGAAGAAGCGTAACGCAGCTAAGCGTTGGTTGACGGTGTTGGGATCCAGCTTTCGCTGACGGAGCAAGTAGGCCTGGTACTGGCGGATGTGCTCGGGACCCAACTGGTCCGGAGGGCGATGGAAGTAACGGGCAAAATCTTCCACCGCAGGGATGTAACACTCGATGGTCCTCGGAGAGTAATTTCGACGCTCGAGTTCTTCGAGCATCATTTTGCGTAAACGGGTCATAGGGAACCTCCTTATGACCCGACAATAACCTAGCTCAGCACTACCACCACCACTCCCACGCACGCGAAGCGTCCGCCGCCCTAGCGGCTTCGTTGTGTACTGGGCATGTTCAGCAGCTTGGAGGTGAAAGTCCTCTGGCCAACCTGATGGAGGTGAAGGCCTAGTGATGATGCAAGGGCTACCGCCGCGAGGTGGGGTCCGAAGGAAGCATGGAGCAAACGTGCGAGTCGATGGACAAAAACCGGATACAAGGCGCCAGCACCGGACGAGCGGGCAACTTACCGCGAAGTCCACTTCCATCAAGGTGCGAAGCGTAGATTCGGCGATTGTGCGCGGAAGGCGGCTGAACTTACCCCAGGAGATCTGCTCCGTGTCGCGTAGGCGACTGAGGCGACCGAAAGGCAGCCTGACCGCGGAGCAGAAGTCAGCAGAGGGCATAGTATCCGGCCACGGAGAAGGCCCGAACGAGAAGGAGTGGTGAGTAGGCCATGAGTCTCACAGACGACCAGCAGCAGAATATCCAGATGAAACTGGACTTCTCATCTGCGCTGACGGGTGCAGCCCGAGGTGTCGCAGGGGAAGAGACTGAATCGTCGGGGGCGACAAGTGGACCCGAAAACCCCGCTAAAACCGACCGATTGATGGAGGAGGTATGTGAGCGAGAAAATCTGAAGGAGGCATTGCGGCAGGTGAAGGCGAACAAGGGTAGTTCGGGCGTCGACGGCATGAC
>DLMI01000063.1:0-1840 GCA_002478145.1 Acidobacteria bacterium UBA7540 | reverse complement strand
TATCTGAAGCAGCACTGGCCAGCCATCCGGGAACAACTGTTGAGCGGGACCTACGAGCCGAAACCGGTAAGGCGGGTGGAAATCCCCAAGCCGGACGGAGGGGTGCGAAAGCTTGGCATCCCGACGGTGTTGGATCGATTTATCCAGCAAGCGGTAATGCAGGTTCTACAGAGGCGGTGGGACCGGACGTTTTCCGACTACAGCTACGGTTTTCGGCCGGGACGGTCGGCTCATCAGGCGGTGGCCCAGGCGCAGCAGTACATCGCTGCTGGTTACGGCTGGGTGGTTGATCTTGATTTGGAGAAATTCTTCGATCGAGTCAATCACGACAAACTGATGGGCAGGATCGCGAACCGGATCGAGGACAAGCGGCTGCTAAAACTCATCCGGACATTTCTGAATGCCGGGGTGATGGAGAACGGTTTGGTTAGCCCTAGTGTGGAAGGGACCCCCCAAGGGGGACCTCTTTCGCCCCTGTTAAGCAACCTCGTGCTCGACGAACTCGACCGCGAACTGGAGCGCCGGGGACATCGCTTTGTTCGCTACGCGGACGACAGCAACATTTACGTTCGCAGCGAGCGGGCGGGTCAACGGGTGATGGAGAGCATCACGCGATTCATCACGCAAAGGCTCAAGCTCAAGGTAAACGAGACGAAGAGTGCGGTGGCGCGACCACAGGAACGCAAGTTCCTCGGGTTCAGCTTTAGCGCCGGTCCGGAGGTCAAGCGTGTCATAGCGCCCAAGGCCTTGGATCGGTTTAAGCAACGAATTCGGGAGACCACGCGAAGGGCGAAGGGCGTCAGCATCGAGACGACGATGGAGGAGTTGGCCCCGTATCTGCGGGGCTGGCGCAACTATTTCGGCTTCTGCGAAACGCCTGAGGTGCTGATCGGCCTGAGCCGCTGGGTTCGGCTAAGACTTCGAAGCGCTCTGTGGCGGCAGTGGAAAACCCCACGTCGTCGCCGAGCGGCTTTGTTGAAACTAGGGGTTCGTCCGCGCCTCGCCAGTCACACGGCTGGCAGCGGACGTGGTCCTTGGTATCTTGCCCGCGCCAAGGCCCTATCTGTGGGGCTTTCCAATGCTCACTTCAAATCGCTCGGACTTCCGACACTGATCGATGGGTACTAGCGCAACCAACTCGAACCGCCGTGTACGGACCCGTACGCACGGTGGTGTGGCAGGGGTCGGCGGGTGACCGCCGCCCCTATGCCGATCAAACGGGGTTCTGGGATGTGTGAACCTACGCTCCTCTCTGCTTGGACGTATTACGGCCTAAGCGTACTTTGAGTCGCCGTCGCCAAACCCCACTTTACAAGGAAGGTAAGCCGACCAATTGACCAATGCTCGACTCGTCGAGCAGGCGCTCGTCGAGTTCAATGGCGTGTGCCACAGCTCGGTTGGCACGACATGCGCTGCGAAAAAACGCCAAGCTCCACGACGTGGACATTGCACTCGAAAGACGAAAGCAGAGCCCGGCGTGTTGGGTAGTGGGGTGTTCACTGAAGCATCCACTGAGCAAGCTGGTTCTCACAACTGTCGACCCGTGAAAAAAAGTTGGAATTCTACCTTCTGTTCCGAAACAAACGACCGAATTGCATCGCCTGCAGTTCGTGAGGCGATCGATTCAACCCTGGTTCTCACAATCGTCGACCCGCGAAAAATAATTCCCAAGGTTGACTAACCCCGCTGAAATGCGCGACTTGCTTGCCTTCCCTACTTCCTCATGATTGAGGTGGACGTTCCATGCAGGGTGAGCGCGCGATCCTCACGAAAGCGCTGATAGCTTGAGCAAACTTCTCTGTTTCCTGCCTGTCTTCCCCTCCTCGCAGTATTCCAGCCT
>DLMI01000126.1:31670-52846 GCA_002478145.1 Acidobacteria bacterium UBA7540 | reverse complement strand
CCCTCCGTTGGTCCGGTGCCCCGCGCAGTCCCGCAGGCTCGGGACTGCGCGGGGCACGGGACACAGGAATAATGAGGAAGGCCTTGTAACGGCGGGGCTGAAGCCCCGCCCTTCCAGACCCGTGGTGAGAAATGCGGGCTGGATCAAACTCCGCCACTACCCGAAATTCATTTGTCCCCTGCCTGCGCGTTGATTAGAATAGCGAGAGGCGAGAATGGGAGGGGCGATGAAATTCGAAGAAGCCGGACGTGCGGTGGATCGTGAAGTGGCGAAACTGGCAGACTTTCTCGACAAGAAGCTGAAGCCTGCAACCCGCCAGGAAATGGCCACGCTGCTCCACAGGGCGTCCCGCCACCTGGCCAAGTTGGCGAGGAACCTGGAGAAGGAAGAGCCTGGAACAAGTGGCCGGTAGCTTGGCTTGGAAATCGAACCGAACCGATCTGCGGATGACGGTGCGGATCGTTGCCGTGGGAAGTGTCATTTTGGTTTCGACCGGCTGCCTGCATCGCCATCGTCCCGTTCAGGCAGCGCGCGGCACGCCCCCGCCAGTGGGGGGGGGCTCGACAACACCCGCCCCGATTGTCCAGGGCGAAAAAGGAATCGCTTCCTGGTACGGCCATCCCTACCACGGGCGTCCAACCGCCAGCGGCGAAATCTATAACATGTACGACATGACCGCCGCTCACCGCACGTTGCCGTTCGGCACTCGGGTAAATGTTCACGACCTCGAGAACGGCCACGACGTGACGGTGCGGATTAACGACCGCGGACCTTTCATCGAGGGGCGCATTATCGACCTCTCCTATGCCGCAGCTCAGGCCATGCACATGCCAGGCATTGCACAGGTGTACCTTGAGATTCTGGGACTTGGAGAGGGCGTCGCCATCCCAGGAATTTTCGCGGTACAGGTAGGAGCCTTTAAGGACCGGAGCAACGCTGAGCGGTTGAAGGAGCGCATCGAATCTCAATTCGGGCCGGTCATCATTCAGGACTTTGATCGCGGCGACGGCCTCTTTTATCGCGTCCGCGTCGGTCACGAGAGCACCGAAGACGCTGCGCGCTCTCTGGCACAAAGCCTCCGCAGGGCGAACCTGGCGACGGAGACATTCGTTGTGCGGTTGAATTAGTCGATGGACCAGTGCATTTTCTGCCGAATCATCGAGCGTCGCGTACCAGCCAGGATTGTCTTCGAGGATGATGAAATCGTGGCGTTTGAGGACACCGACCCGCAAGCGCCCATCCATACACTCATTGTTCCACGCAAACACCTGACTTCGTTGAAGGATGCCACCCCCGACGATGCTCCGCTCCTCGGGCGCCTGTTCATGGTGGCTGCACAACTGGCGCGTGAGCGGGGTCTGGAACCTAAGGGCTACCGCACAGTGATCAACACGGGTTCATGGGCGGGCCAATCCGTCTTCCACCTTCACCTCCACCTTCTTGGCGGGCGGGTGTTCCGCTGGCCCCCGGGGTAGGAGCAGCCTTGGGGACGCACGGGCGGGACGCCCGTGCCGTGCAGTTTCTGCATTTGTGCTGCGATTCTTTGGCCTTGTGCAGATTCCCGCCCTCTCCCCCTTGGGGGAGAGGGTGGACCGCCGCCGGCGTTTTCTTCAGCCGGGGCGGGCCGGGTGAGGGGGTTGCCTTCGCGACTCTTCATACCATCTTTGCCTGGCATCACCGCTCGGAGATGGCAAGCAGGTTATCCTCGTCAATGGCCAGCCGCTTCGGCCTTTCCGTGGTTGTAAACTTGAATCGCCCCCCATCTTCGCTGACGGGAACGCGGCCCAAGCTGGCCTTCTTGTCTTTGCCCACCTCGGCCACAACAGGCACCAGCATTTCGAAATCGCTCGATACGCCGCTCTGTGTGATGGTCCCCTGGACCAAAAATCTCTTCGGGGAAAGCTGCTTGACGCTGGATTGCAGTTTGTAGGTTGGGACACCGGTTTCGTACACCCACTCATTGAAAAACCAGTCGAGCCGGCGATTGTGTTCGAGGTCGCTCGAGCGCGTCATGTACTTTTCCGCGTGGCGCATGAAGTCTTCCGTTGAAACATCCATGCCTCGATAAGTGGCGACGAAATCGCGCAGCAGGCGGAAGAATCTCTCGTCGGAGCCTGTGGAGGGATCACTCATCAGCCCTCGTAACATGTGTAAAACCCAGCAAGCCTTCTTGTACACGATGTTGTCGTAGCCGCCCGGCGTCAGAGAATTGGAGAGTCGCTCGCCGAGCCAGATGGGACCGCTGGCTTCGTTGATTATCCCGCTCTTACCCTTGCTGAGCAGGTCGAGTTTGTAGCCTCGCAGGAGTTCGTGGAATCTGTGATCGCCATCCTTTTGCCTGGACAGGTCGAGCGCCGCCGCGTAGGTCGCGAGCCCTTCGGAAAGCCACTGGTCATGGTAGGTCTTCCAACCCAATAAGTTGCCCCACCATTGATGGGCAATCTCGTGGGCCAACATGCCGTGGCCAAGAAGATCCTCGGCCTTTTCCGGTAAGCCCAGCTCGTAACGCTCCGACTTCCGCAAGAACGAGAGGGTGGGAAGATAGACCAGTTCCGGCCAACCTTGTCCGAAGTCGCCGGGGATCTGGGAGATGGCGAGGCGAGAGTAAGGAAATGGGCCAAACAAATTCTCGAAGTACTGAAGGGCTTGGGCGGCGCTCTCTGCCACGCTTTGCAGCAAAGCAGCGGGCGCCAAGGGCGGAACCATGTCGGGACTGATCGGGAACGACTGGGCCCGCCCTCGCGAGGGTACGGGGAGCGGGAAGGAGGGGATCAACTTCCGCGTGTGCCGCTGCTCCAGCGCCGCTTCCGCCTCTCGGGTCGCATACACTTCAATCGTCGTCTTTCCGACGCGGCGGTCGACCCAATGATAGGGTCCCAGATTGAAGCCTGCCACTCGAAACACGCCGTCCGAGCGCCACCGACTGCGAGTCCGACCGTCCGCAGTTTTCCCTTCGATCCTTTCTCCCGTGGCGACCAGGGTGAGGCTCTCGGGATAATCAAACTTGAGGTCGAATGAAGCTGGAGATCCAAGCCCCAGGTTCGGATACCAGCTACCTCGCTCTCCCACGTACAACACCTTGTTCCCCACGTCGGTGATGACGTTCCCCTTATAATTGAAGCGGATGCGGAATCTTTCACCCACCGGGTTTGGGGCGGGCAAGACCACCTGGATCCAGCCCTTGCTCCGGTCACCCGCCTCAATATCTTCCTGCAGAGGGTATTGATACTCGGCAAGACTCTCTCCCCGCTCGTCCAGGACCTTTGAGACGCTGAGTAATCGGGAGAAATCAAATGTCAGCACACGGTCCGAGGCCGAGAGTGATTCCAACAGAAGCTCCGCCCGCCCCGTCATGCTGTTGTCAGGATCGAGGTGCGTGTCGATATCGTAGGAAAGGTCTTTCACCGTCCCCGGCGCCAGATTTGCGAAACGGGCCGCCGAGCTCTTACTTGGAAAGGAACACCAGCGATCTGCGAAGAGCTCATCATCGCTCCGGCGAGCCGCAACCACACTCACGGCTTCCGGGAATCGTTCGTCATCGACCACCTCGAACCATTTAAGGGTCGACCCTTCCAAGCGCGCGTGAAAATACGGCAACGTGCGGTCGCCCAGCAAATCCTCAAAGATTCGGGGCGAATCCTCCAGAGCAAAGATGCGGGGTGCGGAATTCCACTTTTGAGGAAAGTCCGGCGGCCGTTCCGGGTCATCGGGCTCCGGCCTTTCCGCCACCGCGATCAGTTCCCTGGCGGTCTGGTCGGTAAAGCGCAGAATGGCCGTCGTGAACTGTTCTTCGAGGATAGGGGAGTGAATGAACCGAGCGAGACTCTCCTTCTCCACCCGCGTGGGGGGTATCAACAGGATTTCCCCTTCCCCGATGTAGACAGCCCCGGTGATTTCTCCGGCAGCTTTGGTGAAAAACCCGATGTAGCCACGGTTGAAAAACAGCTTCACGCGGTCACGGATCAATTGCGCGTGCCGCAGCACATAGACCTGGCCGGGGTCCACCTTAATGTTGTGGAGTTGGTTGAGAACTTCTTGCGGGTCAAGCCCGCTCGCGGCCCAGGCCCTTCCTGGCAACAAGACGATTGCGAGGAGAAGCCCACACCACGCCCAGCTTCGAAAGCGTCCTTCCACATGAGATCCGCCCGACATTTTTTTACCTCTTCGCTCTTACTCTAGCGCGGAGGGCCGCGCAGTACAACTCGACCCAATCACGGCGGGTGTTGTATCATTCCTGGAGTATGCTTGGGCCTCGAGTCACATTCGGACGGCGGCCGATCATTCTCCGGAGGAAGAGAGTGATAAGTGTATCCCTGTTCCTCCTTCCATTTCTAGCCACGCTTATGCCTTCCACCGCGTTTGCTGACGTTATCTATCTGAAGAATGGCCGGAAGATAGTGGGACAGGTGACGCAGGAGGACTCGATGCAGGTGATCTACTTGATCCGGGGTGGAGAACTCTCTATCCCAAAGTCGATGGTGGACCACATCCAGAAATCAGCCGACCCTGCTGAGGAGCAACCTCCGCAGGAGAGTGAAACCCCACCGGAGAAATCGCGGGAGGTTCCGCTGCCTTCGCACCTTTCCGGGGAACCCTCCTCCGGGACAGATTCGCTGGTCATCAAGCACGGGGCAGTGGATGAGGCCTATCTCCTCCACCTTGATAACGAAATGACCCACAATCCCTCCCCGGAAAATGCCCGTCTGCTCAAGCAGGGCTATCAGCAGGCTGCGCTCTTCCAGGCGCGCCAAGGCGACCCCGAGGGCGCCATCCAGAAATACCAGCAGGCGCTGAAGCTGCTTCCCAACGATCTGTCCCTGACGCTGGCGCTGGGCTACCTTCAGGTGACACAGAGCCATTATTTGGAAGCCCTGGACCTGCTGTTGCCCGCCGCTGACCGCTACCCCAAATCTGCGGACGTCCCCATGCTGTTGGGGTCAGCCTATTACGGCATGGAGGATATGGACGAGGCCATCGCCCAGTGGAACAAGGCGCTGGCCATCGCGGATAACCCGCGCATCCATGAAGCCGTGGCCAAGGCGGAACGCGAGCGAGAAATCTCCGGCTCCTACCGCGAACTCCGCAGCAGCCACTTCCTGCTCCGCTACGCAGGCGAGCAGGGCGAGAAGCTGAGCGGCGAGGTTCTTAACAGCCTGGAGGGATCGTTTCAGGACCTGGTGCTCGACCTTGACTACAGCCCGCGCGAAGTGATCGTCGCACTCCTCTACCCCAACCAGGCGTTCAAAGATGTCACTCGATCACCCACTTGGGTGGGCGCACTCAACGACGGAAAAATCCGTGTGCCGGTTTCAGGCTTGACCCAGGTGAACGTGGAACTCGCCCGCGTGCTCAAGCATGAACTGACGCACTCCTTCGTCCGGCAGATCACCATGGGCCGTTGTCCCATTTGGTTTAACGAAGGTTTGGCGCAACTCGAGGAGGGGGCCACAACGGCGACGATGGGATCGCAGCTCGCGCGGGCGGTTGCCACCGGCCGTTTGCCGTCTTTCCCCTCGCTCGAAGGTCCCTTCCTGAACATGCCACAGGACCAAGTGGCCCTTGCTTACGCCAAATCGCTGGCTGCCCTCGAGTACCTCCGAACCACCTTCGATATGGTCGAGATCCGCAACCTCCTCAAAGCCATGCCTTCTCAACCCGATTTCGGCGTTCTTCTTCAGGATGAGCTTCATCTCAGCTATCCCGCCTTCGAACAAGAGGTCGCCAACTATATCGTGAAGAAGTACGGGACGTAGGGCGGTAGTTGGCAGGCACGAGGGGCTGGGGCAATTCTGAATTGATTCTGAATTATGAATTGAATTGCTGCCTTCGTTGTCCCCGCTGCCGACTGCCTTCCGCCTGTTGCCTGCTGCCTAGCTTCCGTCTGCCTGGGAGTGAGAAAAACAAGTAGGCAATGAGCGGTGGTTGACAGTGGGCAATTCATGTTCAGAATTCGTAATTCAGAATTCCCCCTCCCCCATCTGCAAACTGGAAACTGCTTACCGCCAATTGACGCTTCCCCGCAGGGTTGCTAAGATGAATAAATTTAGCTGCATTGAGGAGACTCCGCTATGGACCGGCTGACGCGCCACGAACTGAAGCAGGACGAGTTTCGCGAAACTCTGGACCAACTCGAGCAATATCTGAAATCACATCTCAAGGAAATCCTGACTGTCGCCACCCTGGTCATTGTGGTGGTGGGCTTGGCGGGGGGACTGAAGTATTACCTCGACCAGCAGGAGGCCGGCGCCAATGTCGATCTCGCTTCCGCCTTGAGGACTTTCCAAGCCTATGTTGGACCTCCCGCGCCCGGCACTCTGGGCGCTGACTCGGAGTCTTTCCCGTCCGCAGCCGAAAAGTACAAGACGGCGCGGGAACAATTCAACGCCATTGTCCTGAAGTACCGGATGTTCCCTCGGCCGAAAGCCGTCAGCATTGCGCGTTACCATGTGGGGGTCTGTGAATCGCTGCTCGGAAACTCGGCCGCAGCTATTAATACCCTGCAAGAAGCCAGTCGTGATGGAGACCGGGAGATTGCCGCACTGGCTCAGTTCGCCCTGGCAAGCGAGTTCCTCAAGAGTGGCAAGAAACAGGAAGCTGTCACAATCTATCAGAACCTCGTCGATCATCCCAGCTTGGCCGTGCCGAGGGCAAGCGCACTATTAGCGCTGGCTGATACCTTGAAAGACTCCCAGCCGGGGCAGGCTCGGAAGCTTTACAATCAAATTCAGAAGGAATTCGGCTCGGATGCCTCCATTGCGGAAGCCTTGAAGCAGCAGATGGCCGGACTCCCCCAATAAAGGGCTAGAGAGGCGTTGCCTCAGACCGACGAGTCATGCCTGGTTAGGAATCGGAAGGGCGGGGCTTCAGCCCCGCCGCACCCGGAGCCAGAGAGTCGCGGCTTTAGCCGCTGAAGCCACATGTTCGCTAATGGCAGCGGCTAGTGCTTCAGGGGCTGAAGCCCCTTTCTGACGGACAGCCGCCCGGCGGCGGGGCTGAAGCCCCGCCCTTCCCCTAAAATTGGACGCAGGACTTGACTCATTTACACCAAGTTCCAAAACTCTAGACCTCTAGTTTCACCTTTCCGGTTTCTCTTTGCCCTCCGTGCTCTCCGTGGTCAATAGGCACTGGGAGAAGCTAGCTACTATGTCCGACCCGCTCATCAAAACTCCAGCCTCGCCCACGGAAAGTGAGGTCGCCCCCTCATCAAAGGAGGAGGTGCGCCTGCGTGAGAACCCGCGAGCTTTCAGTTTATGGGAGCGGGTTCAAATGTGCCTTGCAAGTTGGGTTGGCACCTTGGCCGTGCTGCTGATTGGGCGCAGCCTGCGGTGGGAAGTTTACGGTTGGGAGAACTGGGAAGCCGCCACCAAACGGGGCCAGGGGCTCATTTACACCTTCTGGCATCGCGAAATCTTTTCCGCCTGCTGGTTCTGGAGAAAACGCGGAATCGTGGTGATGACGAGCCGGAATTTTGATGGCGAATATATCGCAAGGATTATCCAAAGGCACGGCTACGGCGCGGCGCGCGGCTCGAGCACACGAGGAGCATCGCAAGCCCTGGCGGAGATGATCGAGTGCCTGAGAAAAGGAAGAGACGCGGCTTTCACCATCGACGGCCCGCGCGGCCCGCGCTACGTCGCCAAGCGCGGGTCGGTGTTGCTTTCAAAAGCCACCGGGGCCGCTATCCTTTGCTTCCACATCCCCTTGCGCCGCGCCTACGTCTTTCGCCGCACCTGGGACTTGACGCAGTTCCCTCACCCTTTCTCACGCGCCGCGATGTTCATCGCGCCGCCCATCGTGGTCTCCCCGCAGGCCAGCGAGGAGGAACAGGCCAGCAAGCTTAGGGAAGTGCAGAATACTCTGGATGACCTCCGGCGACAAGGTGAGGCGTGGGCGTTGCGAACCGGCCAGCGGGGTGGGAGATTTGAAATTTGAGATTAGAAACTGGAAATTCAGGACTCCTTATCTTTGCCGGTGTTCTCGACCAAGGCAAGAAGATAGCTTGGCTTTATGGCCTTGTCCCTCGCTGAACCCTTGATGGGCAGTAAACAAGCTTGCCAGTTTCTAATTTCTAGTTTCTGCCTTCTGGTTTCTCCGAGCCCCTGCCCCGCCGTGAATATCTATCCCCCGAGTTTCCGCAGACTCGTGCACTCAACCTTCCGCCAGGCGCTTGATTTCCGGGTAGAGGGCCTCCACCTGCGCCCGCGTCTCCTCAAGGCTTCCTGAGCAATCAATCAAGTAATCGGCGCGACGGCGCTTCTCTTCAGCCGGAATCTGGGATGCCATGCGCCTGAGCGCATCTTGGCGGGAGATGTGGGTTTTCGCCATCAGCCGCTCGATTTGTTGCTCGGGCCTGCACCATGCCACCAGGATTTTGGCGAAGCAGTCCGCGACACGGGCCTCATAGATCAGCGGCGCATCCACAAGGATTACAGCTCGAGGCTGCCGGGAGCGAAACTCCTCTGCGAGTTCCTTGATGCGCGCGATCAGGCTGGGATGCATGATGGAGGTAAGTTCGCTGAGCTTCTGCGGGTCGGCAAAGACCATTGAGCCCAGCCGCCCGCGATCGATTTCGCCGCAAGGCTTCAAAATCCCGCGGCCAAAGTGCGAGACGACTTTGTTGTAGACCGGGTTGGACGGCTGGAGCAATTCGTGGCCGACGCGGTCAGCATCAATCACCTTTGCGCCCAGGGCCTCCAGGAAGCGCGCTACGGTGCTCTTGCCGGATGCGATCCCACCTGTCAATCCGAAGCTTCCATCCATGGTTTGTGAGAAAGAGCGGAAATTCGCGTGTCATCCTGAGGAATCGCTTGCCAACAAGAATGGCGGGCTCGGAATGACACGCAGTACTTTTTTCAGCGACCTGCTCAGCCAGCCAGTTTAGCATAGGTTCAAGGCTCATCCGCATTGCCGATTGCTGATTGCCGATTCTCGATTGAAGAAGTAGCGTGGCAACTCCTTCCAATGTTCATCAGCAATCGGCAATCGAAAATCGGCAATTCCAGACATCCTGCGCGCCTGCGGGTCTGGGTGGGGAGAAGCTCCAGCCCACGGGATTTTACGCACCCTGCGGTGCAGATTGGAAGGGTGGTGGGTTTCGTTTATAATGACCTAACGGTCGTTTGCAGCCGCCCCACATATTGCACAGGCTGAAAAGACAAGCTTGGTGGGCGTCGGCAAGGGCCGAAATCGAATTGGACGGTGAAGTGTGGCTGATTCTGCGGCAGTCCCCGATACGGAGAAGCGCTTCGTTTACAGCATTATGGATATCATGAGCTTTCTTCCACATCGTTATCCGTTTTTGCTGGTTGACCGCATACTGGAAATCGAAGGCGGGAAACGCATTGTCGGGCTCAAGAACGTCACCATCAATGAGCCGTTTTTCCAGGGCCATTTCCCCGGCGCGCCCGTCATGCCTGGGGTGTTGATCATTGAATGCATGGCCCAGGTGGCGGGTGTGATGATCTACCGTGACATGCCGGACAAGGACAGAAAGCTGATCTATTTTACCAGCATCGAGAACGCTAAGTTCCGTCGCCCCGTGCTGCCGGGCGATCAACTTCGAATCGAGATGCAGTTACTGAACCGGCGCACCAATTTTGGAAAAATGAACGGTCAAGCTACCGTGGACGGGAAGATGGTGGCTGAAGCCATTGTGACGTTCGCAATCACGGAGCGCCCGGGTCAATCAGGTCAATGAAGGCTCACCCCACAGCCATCGTCCATCCCAACGCCAAGCTCGCCTGCAGCGTGACGGTGGGGCCTTATTCCCTGGTCGGGGAAAACGTCGAGCTGGGAGAGGACTGTGAGGTGATGTCCCACGCGGTGCTCGACGGGAACACGCGGCTGGGCAGGGGAAACCGCGTCTTCCCGTACGCGTCGATCGGACTTGCTCCCCAAGATCTGAAATACGGCGGCGAACCGACGCGCGTGGAGATCGGCGAGGGCAATACCATCCGCGAGTTCGTCACCATTCACCGCGGCACGGAGGAGGGGGATAGGACCACACGAATTGGCAACCATAACCTCTTGATGGCCTACGTGCACATCGCGCACAACTGCCGCCTGGGAGACCATGTGATCATGGCGAACGGCGCCTCGCTGGCCGGCCACGTCGAGATTCAGGATTACGCCTCGGTGGGTGCGTTTTGCGGCATTCACCAGTTCTGTCGCATCGGCGCCTACAGTTTCCTGGGAAGTTATAGTGTCGTGAACCAGGACATCCTCCCTTACTCGAAGACCTCTGCCCCCCGCCCGCTGAGCGTTCTGGGGGCCAACCGCCTTGGGCTGGAGCGGCGCGGCCTGAGCGCTGACGACTTGAAGGAAATGGAACGTGCCTTCCGCTTGCTGACCCGATCCAAGTTGAACACCACCCAGGCACTGGAAGCCATCGAGTCGTCAGGCTTCAAGTCCGACCACGTCCGGGCATTGGTGGAATTTATCCGGACTTCTGAGCGCGGCGTAGTGAAGTGACCGAATTTCGAAACTCGAAATTCGAAACTCGAGGTCTGACTGTTAAGATGCTCTGCGGCGATTTTCCAATTCGGAGTTTTCAATTTCTAATTTCTGATTTCTACTTTCTGATTTCAAGTGCCCCATGACCGAATCGATGAGCCTTCCAGACCGATATGCTATCATCGCGGGGAACGGACATTTCCCTTTCCTGGTGCTGGAAGCTGCGCGGGACCAAGGCATCGATCCACTGGTCGTGGGCATCAAGGAAGAAGCATCGCCGGAACTTGCAACCCTGGCGAGCGCCATTCACTGGCTAAGCTTGGGCGAAGTTTCGAAGCTCCTGGATCTGCTGGTCGCCGAGCGAGCCAGCAAAGTGGTGCTGGCCGGCCAGGTGAAGCACGCGCAACTCTTCAGCTCCATCAAACCGGATGGGTTGGTGAGCCGCGCCCTGCAAAGTCTGCAGCGGAAGAACACGGACTCGCTGATTGGGGTATTCGTGGGCATGCTCGAAAGCCGGGGAATCCAGGTGGTGGATTCGACGCTTTTCCTGAAGCCGCTGCTTCCGGAGGCCGGTCCACTCACGCGCCGCGCGCCGGACGCTGAAGACCAATCGGATATCGCCTACGGCCGCGAGATCGCCAAGAAGCTTGCGGGCCTCGATATCGGCCAAACCATCGTGGTGTCTGACCGGGCTTGCGTGGCCGTGGAGGCTATGGAAGGGACAGACGCCACCATCGAACGCGCGGCTAGCCTGAGTAACGGGCGGAGACTGGTGGTCGTCAAAGTAAGTAAGCCCCGCCAGGACATGCGCTTTGACGTCCCCGTGGTGGGACTGAAGACTATTCAGGTGATGCGACGGTCAAACGCTCACGTGCTGGCTGTGGACGCGGGCAAGACCCTACTGTTTGAACGCCAAGCCATGATCGAGGAAGCGGACCAGGCGGGGATCGCAATCGTAGGAATGAAGGATTAAGAGATTGGAAAATCGAAATTTGAAAATCGAAATTCGGCCCTGGAAAAACGAAATTCGAAATTGGAAAATCGAAACCGAGAGGACAATTTTGACCGTCAAGAGACTACGTGACGATTCGATTTTCGATTTTCGATTTTCGAGTTTCCATTTTCCAGTTTCGAGTTTCTGATTTCTACTTTCTGCGAGGGTGGAGTTGAGCGAGAGAGTTGCAGTAGCCGTGCTCGGGGTTGGTGAGCACGGTAAGAAGCACGCGCGAGGGTTGCAGCAGGTCTCGGGAGCGGAGCTCGTAGGAGTCTATGACCTTCGCCCCGAAAGAGCCAGGGAGTTGGCGGCCGAACTTGGAGTCCGGGCCTTCGCGAGCCTGGAGGAGGTGTGGGGTGCGGTTCGTGCCGTAAGCGTGGTTATTCCCACTACCAGCCACGCGGAAGTAGCGCGCCAAGCCTTTGCCCATGGCGTGGATGTTCTTCTCGAGAAGCCCATCACGCGTACCCTGGAGGAGGCTGAGGAGGTCACGGCTCTGGCCAAAAGCCGGGGACGTATCCTGCAAGTCGGACACCTCGAGCGGTTCAACCCCGGGGTGGTGGCTGCCAAGGCGATGACCCGCCAGCCGCTGTTTTTTGAAATCCATCGCATGGGTGTTTTCAGCGCGCGCAGCCTGGATGTTGACGTGGTGTTTGACCTGATGATTCACGACCTCGATCTGGTGCTGTGGATGGTCAATTCAGCGGTGCAGGAAGTGCGTGCGGTGGGGTTGCCGGTGCTGTCTGATAAAGTCGACATTGCCAATGCCCGCGTGGAGTTTGAATGCGGCGCGGTGGCGAACTTCACCGCCAGCCGCGCCAGCACAGAGCGCATACGGAAGTTCCGTTATTTCCAGCCCTACGAGTATGTTTCCATTGATTTTACGCGCCGCGATGCGACGCTTTTGAGGGTGGATAACGGCGGCCCTACGCCCCGCATCACTTTTCAGAAGCTCGAAACCAAGCCGCTGGACCCGCTTCAGTCAGAACTTGAGGCTTTTGTCGAATCGGTCCGATCCCGGTGCGCGCCTCTGGTAGGGGGGCCGGAGGGTCAGCGGGCGCTCGCTTTGGCCGAGCGCGTGATGAATTGCATCGAAGAACATGCGGCCAAGGTGAATGTTCGCTTGGCCCGGCCGGTAGGCCAAAGCGGGGAAATCTAGTTTCTTTTTTCGGTTTTCCAGTTTCTATTTTGCAGTTTCGATTTTCGAGTTTCGATTTTCTGATTTCTAGTTTCTGATTTCTAATTTTGATGCCTGACCACAACCAAATTGATCTTCAGAGGGCTGGCGACCATCATTCAACCAGGGAGGGCGAGAGAATCGTATTCGGGCTATCGAAAAACCCGAGGGACAGAACATGAGTGTAGTGCCAACTAGCGATACCAAGGTCGAGATCCGCGTGGACGCTACGCCGACCGGAAGCCCCCCTATACCCGAGCCTGAGTACCACCTCACCTTCGTGGATTCCACCCTTGCACCCGTTTCCCTTTTCCGGCAGATTTTGGAAAGGCTCCGCGAACCGAAGATCACCGTTCCGAAAAAGCATTACCAGGGAAGGGTGAATGTCGACGCTACGCCGACCGGAGGTCCCCCTTCACCCGAGCCTGAGTACCACCCCACCTTCGTAGATTCCACCCTTGCACCTGTTTCCCTTTTCCGGCAGATTTTGGAAAGGCTCCGCGAACCGAAGATCACCGTTCCGAAAAAGTATTACCGGGGAAGCGTCAATGTCGACGCTACGCCGACCGGAGGTCCCCCTTTACCCGGGCCTGAGTACCACCCCACATTCGTGGATTCCACCCTTGCACCCGTTTCCCTTTTCCGGCAGATTTTGGAAAGGCTCCGCGAACCGAAGATCACCGTTCCGAAAGAGTATTACCGGGGAAAGGTCACTCTGCCCAGCACGGACACGCCTCCCTTGGTTCCGGATCCCAACCAGTTCATGTTGCCCTTTGAGAAGCCGGAGGCCCCGTCGATTCCGATTACTTCAAAGCCCATCGATGTCCCGGAGGGTTGGCAGAATTATCATCTGCTGCTGGAACTGGATCCGGAGGCCATAAAGTGGCGGCGCCGGACGATGTACCTGCTTTCGGTGATCCTGCACGGAATCCTGGTGCTGATTCTCGTCTTCTCGCCGGACTTGCTGCGCCGCGGAAAGCAGATGATGGGATTTCCCGTCGAAGTCGCGCCCAAGAAACAGTTCTCCTTTCTCTTGCTGCCACCGGATGTTTTGCGCCGGTTGACCGAGCCGCCACCGGAGGACTCCCCCCTTTCAGACAGAAACCGTCGGGCCCAAGGCCGCTCGCCCATCATCAACCCGAACGGCCTGCGCATGCCCTACTCACTCGGCAACACGAAATTGCCGGAACTCGCCGGCGGCGGTAAACCTCCAGCCGCTGCTCCCACTCCGCCGCCAGGTGGCGGTAATACGGCGCCTGCCAGCCCACCCTCCAATCAGCCGTCGAACCGGACTCCTGAAGAATCTCAGAAGGATGGCCGCCTGCAACTCGAAGACGTCAAGCCTAATACAGGAGGCGGCTCGGGTTTGAACCTGCCGAACCTCAGCCCTGGCCAAGCTATTCAGCAGTCGTTGCAGTCGGCTGCGCGTGGCGGGCGCTATGCGGGCGGCAGCGGCAGCGGTGCAGGCTACGGAGATGGCAGTGGGGAGTTTCGGAATCTCGAGCCGAACTTCTCTACGGAAGGGCCCATTATCCTCTCCGATACACGCGGCGTGGATTTCGGTCCCTACCTGGCGCGCGTCGTCTTCGTGGTTAAACGGAATTGGTACTCGATGATTCCTGAATCGGCGCGGCTGGGCGAAAAAGGCAGGGTGGGCATCGTCTTCGAGATCCTCAAAGACGGTACCGTGCCCCAACTGCGACTGGTAGCCTCGTCAGGCGCCGACCCGCTCGACCGTGCGGCTCTGGCAGGCATCCACGCTTCGATCCCCTTCCCGCCCTTGCCGGAGGAGTTCACCGGCAACCATCTGGTTTTGCAGTTTATCTTCCTCTACAACATGACCATGGGACAGTAAGTCAAACAGCACAGCCCTTGGCCGCAACCCAAGAAGGATTTCACCACAGAGGTCACGGAGAGGAACCGCCGGGTGCAATGAATGTGGGTCTATTGGGTGCGCAACGAGGCCGGTCGATATGTTAGAATCAAAATTTGAGGAGTGGCCTCCGGGCAATTGAGCGCGCACGCTTCACATTCCAATTTGGCGAGCTTCGGCCTTGGCTTGAAGCCCCCGACAGAGGAACCCGACCATGCTTCGTCTTTCTCGAAGTCAACTACTGGGTTGTTTTCTGCTGCTCACGGCGGTTCTGGGAATACTTCTGGTGCGCGCGCTGCGTCTGGTATGGTGGTCCCGATAGAAAAGGGCGCTCCCTTGATCGCCATTGTCGGCCCCACGGCGGCTGGGAAATCAGCCCTGGCGCTGGCCCTGGCTGAGTCCCTGGACGGAGAAATCGTTAACTACGACTCGGTGCAGGTTTACCGGGGATTCGACATCGGGTCGGGGAAACTTGCGCCGGAAGAACGCCGGGGCGTTCCGCATCACCTCTTGGACGGTCTGGAAGCCGAGGAGCAATTTACGGCAGGAGATTACCGCCGGGAGGCCCTGCGGGTATTGGCTGGAATCAAAGAACGAGCGCGGTTGCCCGTTTTCGTGGGCGGCACGGGGCTCTATCTGCGCGCCCTTTTCATGGGGCTATTCGACGGCCCGCCACGCTCTGAGGAGTTGAGGGGCCGGTTGCGTGCCATCGCAGAGCGGAGAGGCCGCGAGTTCCTCCACCGGCTTCTGAAGCGGCTTGACCCCGAAGCCGCCGCCCGGATTCAGCTCCGGGATACGCAGAAAACTGTGCGCGCGCTGGAAGTGTGTATTCTGGCCCGGACTCCTATCTCCAAGATGCAGGCGCGCGGCCGGAGTGGCCTGGAAGGATACCGGGTGGTCAAAGTGGGATTGGATCCCGAAAGAAGGGAGCTTTACGCGCGCATTGACCGGCGCGTCGAGCGGATGTTCGCGAGGGGCTTGGTGGAGGAAACACGCGCCCTGCTTGCGCGCCAGGACTCGAGCCGCATCAAAGCGCTCGGGGCGCTGGGCTACCGCCAAGCCTGCGCTGTGGCCAAGGGGCAAATGAGCTTGCCGGAAGCCATTCTTCAAACTCAGGTGGCCACCCGGCGGTACGCCAAACGGCAGATGACTTGGTTTCGGCACGAGGCGGGGATCACTTGGTTGGGCGGGTTTGGCGACGACCCGCGGATCCAAAGTCAAGTCATAAACCTTTTGCACGAAATAGGGATCGCCGCACCGAGGAGAGGACCCGAATTGCAGAATCCGGCGCTGTTTGCCCGTCATTCCGAGGAGCCGTAGGCGACGAGGAATCTCGCACTGCGTTGAAAATACCCAGAGCGAGATTCCTCGCTCCGCTCGGAATGACAGCAAGGTTCAAATCCCGGATCAAGACAAGGGATGATCAGGTCTGCATCAGAAAAGAGAGACAAAATGGAGAAGCCGTCGCAAAATATCCAGGATGGATTTTTGAATACCGCGCGCAAGGAAAAACTTCTGGTCACGGTCTATCTGTTAAGTGGTGTCAAACTCACCGGTCGCATCCGCAGTTTTGATAAGTATTCTCTGATCCTGGAGGGCAACAGCCAGGAACAGTTGGTTTTCAAGCACGCCATCGCTACCGTGGTGCTGCCGCGTGCCGGAAGTGTTACTGGGTCCGCGCCATCGGAGGGGTAAGAGAATTCGCCGCGCACGCACATCCGAGAAGGCTTTTCTGGCAGGTTGGGAACCCTCGCTGGGTTTGGGGCGGATTCCTGGCAGGCCCGATGCCGAGGATTCGTTTCGGGAACTCCGCGAGTTGGCGTTGGGAGCCGGCGCGCGCATCGTGGGCTCCCTGCTCCAGAGGTCTCCGCAGCCCGACCCGGCAACCCTGCTGGGGCGAGGCAAAGTGAACGAGTTGCGGAGTTCCGCGCAGGCCGCCAGCGCCGACCTGGTCATCTTCGACCATGACCTCACGCCCTCTCAACTGCGCAACCTGGAGCGGGAGTTGGACCTGAGGGTGATCGATCGAACCCAACTGATTCTCGATATTTTTGCCGGTCGCGCTCGGAGTCGGGAGGGGCAGTTGCAAGTGGAACTGGCCCAGTTGAGCTATCTCCTGCCGAGGCTGGGGGGACGCGGCACCGAACTCTCCCGGCTGGGCGGCGGCATCGGCACGCGCGGGCCTGGTGAGCAGCAGTTGGAGTACGACCGCCGGCGCCTTCGCGTCCGCATTCGCTCCCTTCGCGCCGCGATCGACAAGGTCCGGTCGCAGCGCGCTTTGCATCGGGCGCGGCGGCGGGATCGTCAATTCCTCACCGCGGCGCTGGTAGGCTACACCAACGCCGGCAAATCCACCCTCTTCAACGCCTTGACCTCCTCCAGCGTGACCACCTCTTCGCGCCTCTTCGCCACTCTCGACCCCACGGTGCGCGCCTTGCCGGTGGAATCGCGAAGACGGGTTTTGCTTTCCGATACGGTGGGGTTTATTCAAAAGCTCCCCCCACACCTCGTCGCCGCTTTCCGCGCCACTCTGGAGGAGCTGGAGGACGCCAGCCTCTTGCTTCATGTCACGGATGCCTCCGATTCGCGACACGAGTCCCAGGACGCCGCCGTGGAGGCTTTACTGGAAACGCTGTGCGTGGGGGCTACTCCCCGCCTTCACCTCTGGAACAAAATCGATCTTGTGGACCCGACCGGCAGGAAGCGGCTTCCAGCAGGTCCTCAAGATGTCTGGGTCTCGGCCCGGACGCGTGAAGGCCTTGACGTCCTGCTGCGACGAATCGACCAATCGTTGACCGAGGATCCGGTGGTTGAGGCTGACTTCGAACTCTTACCGACTGACGGCCAGATCTTGGCGCTGCTTCATCGCTCCGGGGTTGTGCTGTCGACCCAGTATGAAGACGACCGGGTCAGAGTCCGAGCGCGCGTGCTGCAATCACTTTGGGAGCGGCTGAAAACCACAGAAGAAAAGGCGGTTCCGGACCCATGAATCCCAGCATTTTCAGGCCAAAACAGCCTGTGGAAAACTTTGTGGAAAAAGTCACGCGGACCCGAGGGGCCAAGAGCGTGCTTGCACCCGCCAAAAATGCGGCTCCCATGGAGATGATGCCAATTAATCTTGTTTTTTCAATTACTTACGAACAGCACCCCATGGAAATTGGATTGAAATGGCCCTCCCGTGTCAGGGCTCTAAATGCACCATAAACGGTGCGAGTTTTGCACAAAGATAAGGCAATCGGGGGGTCGCCGCGTAGCCCTGAAGTCTCTCCTTATCCGCATGAAATCAGGCTGAATTCAAGCTAGGCTCGATGCGTGATTGCTCGACGTCCGTAAGCTGACAGACCCGCTCCGTGTCGATTGTCGATTGCTGATTGCCGATTGGAAGAATGGTGCGGCAACTTCTTCCCCTGTCAATCGGCAATCCTCAATCGAAAATCGGCAATTCCTGGATGCGCGTTGACACGCCGTTGGACCTCCGTTATAGTTAGGTGGGACAGCATGGTTGGGCTTGGCGTTGCATCTCGGCACTCGCGGTAAACGGGCCCTTCCGATCACTCCTCAGCTAAGGGCAGATCTCAAAGGCGCATGAATCTCCCCATTTCGCTAACCTTGCTCCGCATCTTCTTCGTGCCCCTCGTGGTGGTGCTCTTACTAACCACGGGTCACAACATGGACCTCTGGGCGGTGGGGGTTTTTCTGCTCGCCGCGACCACCGACCTCCTGGATGGCTATCTGGCGCGCAAACGCTCGCAGGTGACGACGCTGGGAATACTGCTTGACCCTATCGCCGACAAACTGCTCACCTCCGCCGCCTTCATTTCGTTGGTCTACCTTCACCTGGTTGCGGCGTGGATGGCGGTGATTATTATCGGAAGGGAATTCGCCGTGTCCGGTCTGCGCGCCATAGCCTCTGCGGAAGGATTCGCCCTGGAAGCGTCCGAGCTGGGAAAGACAAAGATGGTGTCCCAGGTCGTGGCTATCACGGTCATTGTCCTGGAAAAGCGGCACCCGCTGCTGCGCCCGCTGGGCGATCTCCTGTTGTGGATGGTGGTTCTCTTTGCCTTGGCTTCTGCGGCACAGTACTTCTTTTCCTTTTGGAAAAGATTGGATGTGCGCATCAAGCAGCGGGCGTCGATTCGCCGGGTCGTAATCAGGGCAGGCGAAAAGGAACGGGAAGAGAAAGATGTTGCAGCTCACTGACGCCGAAAAACAGCGGCTGCTCGATTTGGCGAGAAAAGCCCTCGAGGAGGTCGTGCGCTTGGGGAGAATGTCGGAGCCGGCCGAACCCGCAGGCGCCCTTCAAACGCCCTGCGGCGCCTTCGTCACGCTCTACAAGGGGAGGCGCTTGCGGGGATGCATCGGCCTTGTTGAAGCGCGCAGACCGCTCTACGCCACGGTGCGCGAATGCGCGAGAGCCGCAGCTCTTGACGACCCACGCTTTGACCCCGTGGCCCCGGCGGAACTACTCTCCCTGCGACTCGAGATTTCCATATTGTCTCCCTTGGCGGACGTTGCTCCGCAGGATGTGGAAGTGGGCCGGCACGGATTGCTGATTTCGCGCGGAGCACAACGCGGCCTTCTCCTGCCTCAGGTTGCTGTGGAATGGAACTGGGAACGCGAGCAATTTCTTGAAGAGACCTGCCTGAAAGCCGGCTTGCCCGCCGATGCCTGGCAGCACGGCGCAAGAATCCAGGCCTTCACGGCGCAAGTCTTGAAAGAACCCTCCAAACGGGCTCATGCCTCCCCGCCTGCAAGCTGAACGGGAATTCAACTGTTTAGATTTTCGGTTGCGAGCGACAGGCCCCCTTTTCGGCACACCGGGCCTGAGGAAGACTCCCTAAGGACTGAAACCAAGACTTACTCTAACTCCACTCCGTAGCCGAGGTTGATCTCCCGCGTGCAGTTCACGATGATCGCCACCGAAGACTTTTCCTGCGTGGAGAGAACCACAATCTCTCCCACAGTCTCGCGGGGGGTGGAGGGATAAACGAACACCGCCCAGCGTCCTGGGGAGGGAAGGGCGTAGTAGACCCGATACCGTTGGCCAACCTGCGCTCCCTGCTTTCCTCCAAAGTTAAGGTAGACGATGTCCCCTTTGGCGAGGGATGCGAAGTTGTTGCGGGCTGCCATAATGGTCCCCTGTATATTGCCGTTAGGGAGGGCGAAGCGGTCCAACTCTGTGGGTACGTAGTCGGGAATGGGTCGGGGTTGATAGGGCACCGCAAGATCGCCGGGATAAATGGGCTCGCAGGCGAAGCTCACCTCGGCGATTGCCCCCTCTGGAGTTACACGAGTCACCTGGACCCTTCCGACGTCTTCATAGGGGTTGCCGAGGGCGTGGATGGACCAATGTTCACCGCCATACCGCGTGGTGCGGAAGACGTTTTTCGCTGGCCGGACGAGTGAGAATTGCGCGCCGACTGAGAATTTGCCATTGCTGCGGCTGTAAAGATAGATTGATTCCCTGGGCGTGAATTGGCGGAGGGCCGATTCCAAATCGTTATCGGCGCCATCGAGGACGATGATATCCTTGGGTACGTTACTTGCCGTAATAAACCCGGTGCAATCCACCTGGGATTGCGTGGCGACAGGGATGGGAGATGCCGGAGGTGTTTGCTGGCCCAGCGCAACCGCCACTGGAAAAATGAACCATACGACAGCGACACTTAGAGTTCTTGTACTCAAAGGCTTCCTCCCCTTCAAATCCTGGCGTGGGCGGGTCGTGCCTAACAGCACCGCCAGCGGGCGAATCCCCTTCTACGGGGCAAGTGTAAGGAAACAGGTTATTAAAAGTCAAGCAATAGTGGCTGCACAAAGGTACTAGTGGCGGCACCCCCGCCGACGGGCGTCGCGCTCAGCTTGGTCGGCCGGAGGGCTGCCCCGCGTGGAGCGTTGCGCAAGACGACAAAGTGCTCGAAGGCCTCAAAGGCCTCCCGCAACGCTTCCTGGTATTTCTTCACGTCATAGCCGTGCCATCCTTCCCAGAGCGTCCAGGCGCGGACACGGTCATCCGGCAACTCGGCCTGCGCGTCCGTGATGATGTATTGCAGGGTTTCTCCGGGACGCAACTTGACGCCCGCCCGCTCGAGCTGTTTGGCCGCGATGGCCGTCGCGCTCGCCTGCTTGTAATCGTGCGGCGAGCGCGCCAGGCGCCGGTTGATGACGAGTTCCTCCAGGTTGATGCTTCCTGCCTCCAGCCGCGCCAGATATCGCGCCAGCACTTCGCGGGCTTCTTCGAGCTTGCGGCCATAGCTCTGGAAGTCGTGCGCCTCAGCCAGGACGCCCAGTGCTTCACGCTGCATCCGCGCCACCAGGGGCGGAGTATCGTGCTTGCGGCATTCCAGGCCGCGCACCTTCAATTCGCCCTCCTCCGGCACGCAGAAGAAACGGTTGGGCACAGGAATCTCCGGCGACTGTTTGGAGGGCAGGAAAACGACGTAGCGATAAACCGCCTCCAGCGCCATGGGCAGGCCCGTGCGCTGTTCGATCTCCCGCGACAGGTTCTCGTAGTCCTCCCGCGTCGCATCCTCCTTCTGGGCGTAGAGTGAATCCACCAGAGCGTGCAGGACGCGGTAGCCACGGGCCTCGGCCGTCTCCTTCGCCACCAGCAGCTTCTCCCGCGCCAGGGCGTTGATGGCTTCGTGCGCCTCGATCTTGCCGAACCGGGCGTTCTTATAGCC
>DLMI01000126.1:13534-31566 GCA_002478145.1 Acidobacteria bacterium UBA7540 | reverse complement strand
CAGCCACTTCAGCGCGGCGCGGCGCTGCTTCGCGGCCTGGCGACGCTCGAGGAGCGCCAAATTTCCTTGGTAGGGGAGCGCTTCGCGCTCCCGCGGGAGCCCAGAGGGCTCCCCTACCACAAGCAGAGGCGGCTCCGTAATGGCACCGAGAGCGCCAGCTTGGTGGGATGAACCCCCGGCGGCCGCCATCTCGCGCTTGTATTCCTGCCGCTTCTGGATCAGCCGCTCTACCACGCGACTGTTGATTCCACGTCGCCGCTGGCAGATGCGATAGCCGAGTTCCGGGATGCGGGGCGCTTCCGGGCAACAGCCGCAATTGACGGTTTCCGGCGAAATATTGAACCGCGCCATGATACTCGGGAACTCGCTGATGAAGTCGAGTTCGCCCACGTTGGTAAAAAATCCCAGACGCGGCAGGAAAACCAATCCACCGCGGTCCGCCAGCAGGAGTTCGTCCGGATGCTTGGGGCTTTCGGGTTCAGCTTTCTGCTCGGGGATCAGCACGCCGTCGCCGTAAGCCAGCTCCATCTGCATGTAGGAGATGCCGGTGCCCGTCGTGGTGCGGGCGCAATACTGCACGGGCAGCTTGGTGACGCGCGTGAGCTCCCACAAACCCTCCAGGTCGCACTGATCGGCGACGAAGGAGTTCTGCGTGTCCACGTGCAGGCGCCCGAACAGCGCGGTGCTGCTCCCCTTGAAGAGGATGCGCCCGTAGCTCATGTAACTGCGCGCGCGGCGGCGCTCCACGGGATGCGCGTCGCGGTTGAGCGAGAGCGTAAGGCCCAGCTTCCGGGCCTGCCGGAGCAGCGCCGGAAACAGCGTCGAATCACCCCACTCGCTCAAAATCATGTCCGGGTCGTGGGCGCGCAGCAGGCGCTCGAACCCCACCGCTACCGGCTCCTCGGAATCGTCCAGCACCCGCCACTCGCCGTCAATTTCCACTTCCAGCGCGCCCCGCCGGCCATGCTGCGGGTCAACATTGGAGAGACCTTCCAACCGCACCCGCATGATCTGAAGCGGAGGCAGCTCATAGTCGGTCGCCCATTCGTCATCACAACTCTTGAGGGCGCGAACTGTAGGGGTGGGCCTCGTGCCCGCCCGGTTTTGGTAGGGGAGCTCCCTGGGCTCCCGCCGGCCCTGCGTCCGATCTGCCACGGTGGATGAGGGCGGGAGGGCCGAGCCCTCCCCTACCTCGACTTCCACCTTCGCCAGCGGAAACACGCCCTTCTCCCAGCAATACATGGGCGCCAGCATCAAGTCGGAGTTGTAAAGCCGCAAGCTGGAATCGTATTGGTGCACGAAGCGCACCAGGGCCGCAAACTGTGTGGGGTGGCGCACCGCGACCTCGAGCACGCGAAGCTCGCCGCCGTCCCAGATATTTGTCTTCTCGGTCAATGCACACCTCACCGCCGCGCGCGCCGCAAGGACCTGCGCCAGAGGCGTGAGCCGCAACTCCGGGCCGTGCACGTAAAAACACGGCGTGAACGACCGGTCAATCAGCCGGCGG
Organism: Acidobacteria bacterium UBA7540; assembly: GCA_002478145.1. The sequence goes on along the minus strand of DLMI01000126.1, from coordinate 30,059 downwards.
CGTTTCCCCTCCGGCTCCACCAGCCACAGCACCATTCCCTCGGGGCAGGGGTAGAGGTCGAGAATCCATCCACTGAGCATCGAGGTTAATCCCCAAGCGCGCTTCGAGGGCGCGCAAACGAATCTCGTGGTCAAGCCCTACGGCCACGTTGATCGCATCCATGGCGTGCACGGGAAACTCGTAGGTGCAGGCCTGGATGTAAAGGCGCACGCGGTTGAACATCGCCTCGAAGTACACCCGCTCCTCCTGCCGCAGCGCCCGGCCAAACACCCGCTCCCAGTTCTGGAGTTCCTGCTCGATCAAATCTCGAAACGTTGAAACCGTCCGACCCATAAATCACCTGCAATTGAATCATTGAGTCATTGAGTCATTGCTTCATTGAATCATTGGCCCGCCATCCCAACGTGCTCCCGTTCAGATTTCTGCCCTCTCCCCCTTGGGGGAGAGGGTGGCCCGCGACAGCGCTTTCACCAGCCGTCGCGGGCCGGGTGAGGGGTCACTTCCTCAGGATGACAGCGAATTCCGAGGGAGTATACATTTTCTGCAGACAAGTCTAGGTTTTCCCTCTGCGTTCGAATTGAACTGCCAGACCTCCGATCCTGCCGCGCAGACCTTTTCAAAAAACCATCTACGTGCTGGAGAGGGCATGAATGTGGTGGCCGAGGAAAAGAGCCCGACTGTGAGCGGTAGAGACTGCCCGGCCAAACGCTGTAGATTCGCGAGCGCCTGTTCGAACGCTACCCGCGCGTTCCAGTCGCGCACATCTTCGTCGTAGTAGAGTTCGGGAAATGCCGTGACGATCAGCAGATCGGCGGGAAAGTCCGTTAAAAGCCGCGGTACGCGCGCAATCAGTTCGGTAAGTTGGAAACAGGTGAAGGCGCGGGCAATCTGGATTTGCCGGCTGAATTGCTCGAAGGGCACGCGGCGCTGGCGAGCCAGGCGCTCCAGCAGGCGCGGATCGGCACAGTTGGCGCCGTCCAGCATCAGAACTCGTTTCCCCTGAAGCAGCAGGCGCGGCAAAAAATAGTGGCTGAGCCGCGCCGTGTCCTTATCGCCATGGAAGACCGCCAGACCTTGCGGCGGCAGCGTCCACGGCCTATGGGGTGGCGATTTCGCCTCGCCACGGAGGGGCGGATTTACCCCGCCCAGCGGCACGGCTTGCGTCGCCCTCGTATCTGCGGCCTGCTGTAAAGCAGATCCGATTTTCGACTCTGCGGCTTTTCGTGCCAGCGCCAGGTTTGCCCTGCCCTCGCTGTTGATGAATTTGACGGGCTCGTAATGAAGAGCTCGAGTGCCGGCGCTTCCAGGTTTCGCCAGCGCCCCTGTCGCGGCGGGCTCTTGCCCCGATCGGAACAGGTCGCCCTGCGATTCCGAAGATAACAATCCTCCCTCTGCCATCGGCAAACTCCGGGTCCAATCCTTTCCCCAATCTCCAGAGGCCACGGAGCGCCGCACCTGAGCACGGCGCCGGGTCTTTTCGAGCGCTTCAATGATAGGCGAACAAAAAGCGAAAGTCAAGAGCAATCTTCCGCTCGCGCCGCACCCCCACCGGCAGGAAAAATTCCTCCGCCATTCCAGGGTTTCCACCTGCGGGCATCCTGATGTAAATTGGTCAGACAGGTCAACGCTGGTCTGCCAGGGATCGGAAGGAGACGCGGAGATGAAGATTGCAATTTCTGTTTCCGACAAGGAAAAAGCCAAAGGCTCCGAATCCCCATACTACAAGGCGCTCCTGGCCGTTGGGGTGAAGCCGGAGGAGGTTGAGGTGGTCTCGCCCTCCCACCCTTCCATCCCCAACATCAAAGGCTACGATGGGGTGCTATTTACCGGCGGGAAGGACATCAACCCCAAATATTATGAGGAAGCGGTCAAATATCCAGGCCTCGTTCAGATTGACGCGAAACGGGATGCCTTTGAATTTGAGCTGTTTGATCGGGCGCACCGTCACCGGCTGCCGATCCTGGGCATCTGCCGCGGCATCCAGATGATCAACGTGAAGTTCGGCGGAACGCTCTACCAGGACTTGAACTCGGAAGCTCCGGTCGAGCGTGAACACATGCAGTCCGCACCACGCCCCGAGCCGACTCACGTCGTCACCCTGACTGATCCCGAATCGCGGCTGGCGGAGACGTTCAAGGGTAGTTGCCGTGTGAACAGCCTGCACCGTCAGGCCATCAAGCGTCTGGGGCGGGGACTCAAAGTGACGGCTCATTCCGAGGATGGACTGGTGGAGGCGGTGGAATCCGCCGATGCCTATCCGTTCCTGATCGCCGTTCAGTGGCATCCGGAAGAGATGGTTGACCAACCCGAGCCGCGCAAGCTATTTGAGAAGTTCGTTGCCAAGTGCCGCGAGTTGGCCGCGCAACGCACGTAGGGGCGGCCGCGACAGCGGAAGGGTAGAGCCTCCCTACAAGACTTACCGTGAATTACCCGATTACCTTCAGCCGGGGCTCAATGTGCCGCATTTGCCGCTAGCCAAGCGCCCAGCCGTCAGCTATCCTTACGCTTGATGTCACGCCGCGACAGACGGTGCGCTATCTTTGTCGCGGAGTCCCACGGAACCGAAGGTCCAAAATGCCAACGAAAATCTACATCTCTAAAGCCGACATCACTGACATGGCGGTTGAGGCGATCGTCAACCCAGCGAATACGGATCTGGCCATGGGATCCGGGGTCGCGGGAGCCGTACGGCGCAAGGGCGGGGAGCGGATCCAGGAAGAGTGCGAACGCCTCGCCCCCATCCGCTTGGGCGCCACCGCAGTTACGACGGCCGGCAACCTCAGGGCGCTTTATGTGATTCACGCCGCAACTATGCGACCCGGTGAGAAGGCGACAGCGGAATCAATACGGCTTGCGACGAGACAGACTCTCTCTCGCACCGAAGAGAAGACGATCAAAAGCCTGGCGCTGCCGGCGCTGGGAACCGGCGCAGCAGGGTTCCCAGCCGAACAGTGCGCGCAGATTATGCTGAGGGTGGTCCTGGAGCACATCAAGATGCGCACCAGTCTGGAAAAAATCTACTTCGTCCTTTACGATGATGCGACGCTCAAAGTGTTTGAGGAAACGTACCAGCAGCTAACCGGTCGGCCGGTAGCGAAGACCACATGAAATCGGAGGAAGTCCGATGAATAGAGCTTTCATTCTGGCAGTCCTCAGCGCGGGGATGGTTACCGCCGCGGCCGCTGCGAAGCCCAACGTCGATGCGGAGCGTGCCGCACGGTATTTCGAGGAGGCCCAGGCCATCTCACGCCAGGATGGTGGCCGTCTTTGGGGTGTGCCAATCTACGGCCCGATGATCCTGGTCGATCCGGGGACCCACGAAGCGGTCGCGAACCAGGCCGACACCGCGGGGCGGCTGGCGAAAAGCGGAAAAGTCTTTGTGGGGAAGTTGCCCCCGGACGTAATCGTTGCGAACACGGCAATGGATTGGGGGGGAGTGCACTGGACGATGATAGCCTGGCCCCTGCCGGAAGACCCGGACGGCCGGGCGCGGCTGATGATGCACGAGTGCTTTCATCGCATCCAGGATAGCCTGGGCATGAAGGCTGCCAGCCCTGACAACGCGCACCTCGAATCGCGGGACGGGCGCGTGTGGCTGCTGTTAGAGTGGAGAGCGCTCGAAGTCGCCTTGGAAGAAAACGGAGCGCAGCGAAAGCAGTCTTTGGATGATGCCCTGGCCTTCCGTGCTTACCGCCAGTCGCTCTTCCCAAAGGCCGCCGAGGAAGAACGCGGGTTGGAAATGAATGAAGGGCTTGCCGAATACACGGGAGTGAAACTCAGCACGCGATCGATCTCTGAAATGGTCGTGGTGGCGGCATGCAGTCTGCGGCAGGCGCGGGGGCAGTCGACGCTGGCGCGGAGCTTTGCTTACGTTTCCGGTCCTGCCTACGGCGCGCTGCTCGATTCCTCCGCTATGGAGTGGCGGTCTCGGGTGAAGACGGAGCCCGACTTTGCGGCGCTGATCCGGGCCGCCTACAAAATTGGGCCTGTGGCCGTCTCGGCTGACCAAGCGCTCGAAAGGGCTCACGCCTATCACGGTGACTTCGTGATCGCAGCAGAGACGGAGCGCGAAAATGCTTTCCGTGAGCGCCTGGCGAAATTTCGCGCCAATTTCCTTGCAGGTCCCGTGCTCATTCTTCCGGTGGGAAGAACCTTCAACTATGGGTTTGATCCATACCAAGTTGTGCCTCTCGATGATTCGAACACCATCTACTTGTCTTCGCACGTTACCAGCGATTGGGGAACACTCGACGCCCCGGGCGGAGTCCTGATAGTACGCAAGGATGGGCTGATTGTGCGGCTGCAGGTGCCCGCACCCCATGACTTGAGTGCTCAGCCCCTCCGAGGCGAGGGCTGGACGCTGGTTCTGCAAAAGGGCTGGGCGCTCGTTCCAGGCGAGCGCGCAGGTGATTACGTGTTGAAGCCGGAAAACCGGCCGCACTGACGCAACTTCTCCTTGAGTGACACACCTCTGAAGGGGCTGCTTCTCGATACCGTGCGGCGCTCGGGCGCTGTTACCTTTGAGCGCTACATGGCGTTGTGCCTTTATCATCCGCAGTACGGCTATTACACACAAGGGCGAGACCGCACCGGCGTGGGGGGTGATTACTTCACCAGCCCGGACCTCCACCCCATTTTCGCTCGCCTGGTCGCCCGCCAAGCAGCCGAGATGTGGGAAATGCTTGGTCGTCCCTCGCGGTTCTCGTGGGTTGAGATGGGCGCAGGACGTGGGCTCTTTGCGCAGGATTTCCTCCACTGGGTGAAGCGCGTCCTGCCGGATTTCGCTTCGGCGCTCGACTACGCGGCGATCGAGCCCGGCCCAAGGCATTGTGCTCGCGTCAGGGAGCGGCTGGCGGAAGAAGGTCTTGAAGGAACGGTCCGCCTCCTCGAGAACCTCGAGCAGCTTGCGCCCATCACCGGATGCTTCTTTTCAAACGAGCTGGTTGATGCCTTTCCAGTTGCCGTGGTCACCAGGGCAGGCGGGCATCTGAGGGAAGTTTACGTTGCCGCCCAAGGCGACGAACTCTGTGAGCAGCTCGGCCCCATCCGCAACCCGGCTATTGCCGCTGCGGTGGCGGGTTACCCCAACCCGCTTGAAGAAGGCTGCCGCGTGGAGGTGAACCTGATAGCCACCCAATGGATGCGGTCGGTTGCCGAGAGACTCATCCGGGGCTTTGTTATCACGGTTGATTACGGCGACTTGGCCAAATACCTCTACATAGAGGACCGGCCTCAGGGGACCTTGCTTGCCTACCGCGGTCACTTGCCATCGGAGGACTTCTTCAGCGCCCCCGGAGAATTCGACTTGACCGCGCATGTGAACTTCAGCGCCTTGATCGACACAGGAAAGGATGCGGGACTGGAACTCACGGGCTTCACCAGCCAACAGAGATTCCTCCTGGCGCTGGGTGAAGGGAACGAATTCGCGGACCTTTTCGAACCGGGCGCGGGCGAGGTGGAAAACCTCAAAGCCAGACTCAAACTAAAACGGCTGATTCACCCTGAAGGGATGGGGAACATCTTCAAGGTTCTTGTCCAACATCGAGGGCTCACGTCACCCAGGCTCACGGGATTGAAACACGGAAGTATTAGCCTCTGACAGTCGATATCGGAATCTTATGCCTGCCAAACGCTGCTGCCTTCAACTGGCCTATTTTGTTTCTTGGGTGTAAGGCTTCTTGACGTTCCGGTTGGCCTCGTCCAGGGCGCCCTGCGTGTTGTCGTTGGTCTGCAAGGCGCGCTGGTATTCATTTAGTGCCCGGTCGCGCTGTCCTGTTACGTCGAAGATTTCTCCCAGCTTCAGGTGACTCCACACTTCGACCCACTTCGGGTCCATATCCCCATCCAGGGCGCGCCGAAACTCCTCCATCGACGCGGTGTAGTTCCGCAACTTGAAGAAGATCTCGCCTATTCGGTAGTGAGCGAGCGAGCTGTTTTTGTTGAGTTCAAGGGCCGACTGATACTGTTTGACAGCCTCCAGGTAAGCTTGCTCCTGGCTGAGTTGGTCGCCGCGCGCCATTTCGACCTGGGTCTTGATCTTTTCGTCGTATTTGAGTATGCGGCTGGCCGGATCGACCAGGACGCGCAGCGGCCTGGTACGCGTGTTCACCGTGAAATCCGCAGTAGTGCCCACCATGTCCACGCGGGCATTCACAGGCTTTGTGCCTTCGGTAATGACGCGGACCTCGACGGGCATGCGGAACAGGTCCAGGTCCTGCGTGATCTTGCCCATCACCTGATAGCCTTTCGCAGTTCTGTAAACAGCCCATGTCCGCTTGAATTGCGGGACGCCGGTCGAGCTCACCCATTGCGCGAAAAAGTACGTCAGGTTCTGCTTGGAAGCGTTCTCAGCCAACTTTTGAAACTCGTCCGTGGAAATTGACTTCCAGGCATACTGCTGGCTCATGGCCTGCAACGTCTTGAAAAACGCTTCGTCACCCACAATCCAGCGCAACATGTGGAACACCATCGCGCCTTTCTGGAAAACAATCGACTGGTATTCCGGCGTGAACTCGTGCAAGCGGCCCGATTGGGCGATGGGGACAACCTCCTCGTGGGTGAGCGCTCCCACCTCCACTTCCCGCATGAGGTCTTCAAACGCTGTGTCACCGGCGGCCTCCTGCACGTAAAGGGCTGCGGAATAGGTCGCCAGCCCTTCGTCCAGAAACATGTCGTCGAGTGAAGCAGGACTGACCAGGCACCGCCACCATTGGTGGGAAATCTCATGCGCCAGCAACCGGTAGTTCACCTGAGTGGAAAAGCCGCGTGAGGCCAGCGCCAACAGGCCAGGCGCCGTATATCCGCCCACGGTCCCGTCTTCGATTTCCGCAATGGCCAAGTGGCCGCTGGGCAAAGGCCCAAACTTGTCGGAATAGAAAGCCATGATCTTGGCAGCCGTTTCTCCGTAACTGGCGGCGAAGCTTTCATGGCCGGGCTTCATGTAGAGAGTGATGTCTGCGCCTACGGCCGTCGCCGGCTGGACCACGTAGTGCCCTGCAATGACCGTCCCCGGAAACGATGGCTGATCATATTGGTAGGTGTACGTAACCTTACCGGCCTCGCGCGCCGGCGTGGAAGCTCGACCGGAGGCAATCACCGTTTCGTCTGAAGGCACCGTGATTTGCATGGTGGCAGCAAAGCGGCCCACCCCGTATTCACTGACGGGGAACCACCGTCCCGTATAGAGGAGGTAACTACCCTCCGGCCCGATGTACGCTACCTTCAGGTTCTCAACCGGACTGCCGTCTGCCGAAGCCAGGAGGCCACCATACTTGACCGTGATCGAAGAAGCTTTCCCCTGTGGAACGGGGTTCAGGAAATCGACAGAGAGGTTGAGACCCTCTTGCCGAAAATTGAGATCTTTGCCGGAGGCATCCTTTACGCTGTCAACTCGCAAGCCGCTGTGGAGATCGAAGCTCATCGTGGTGAAGTCGGCCCGAGGGAGGAAATCAATGCGGACATTCGCCGAGATGAGGTGTTGGGAAGGGAAGAGTTCCGCCGCGATGGTGTACTTCGTCACCTCGAACCGAGGCGCAGATGACTGTGCAAAACCGGCCGGCTGGATTAGCTCGAGCGTCAAGAGCAAAGGTACTGCAGTGACCAGCAGTTTTTGGAAACCGCAGAACCTACTGAGAAATTTGGCCCCACTTCCGGCCCCAAGATATTTCATAAATTGCTCCCCTCGACCCGGCGAACATTTCCACTCTCTTCGCCCATGATTCCGGCGTCGGGTGAAGTCTTTCAAACGTCAGAACAGGATTCAGGATTCGGGATTCAGGATTCAGGGCTCACAAGGCGAGATTGCAAGCTACGCCTTAGACCCGCTAACATCCGTCCCACTTCTCCGGCTTGATTGATTACCGATTCGTTCTCCGCGGTGAGATGCCCGAGTCGCCGCGCAATTTCGATTTGCGTCTCCAACTCCGGCAGCGATCCGTTTGCGATCGCCAAATGCCTCGCATACGCCTGCGTTTGCTTCAGCCCGTGCCCTTCAGCAATGTTTGACGGAACCGATACGGCCGCTCTCTGCATCTGACTCGCCAACCCATAGACCTCCGTCTTTGGGAATGATTTAGTAAGCTTGTAAATGGCTATAACCAAGTCCATAGCCTTCTGCCAAACGATCAACTCTTTATGTCCTTGCACGTTCGTCCCCTGAATCCTGAATCCCGAATCCTGAATCCTACTTCTTAACTTGGATTATCCGATAAGCCAACAAGTTGCATATCGTGAAATACTTACCCAGCGGGCGGCGGACGCCTTAGGAGGTTTGACCGGCTGACACGCCAGACTGAAACACTCCTGCCACCGCATCGGCTGCTCGCTCGATAGCCCCTCCCGGCCCCAAGTGGCACTTGAGGGTCCGAAACTCCTTCCTCATCTCCTCGCAGGCTTGGGGATGATCAAGTAAGTATTCTACCCGACTGGCGACGTTCACAGCAGTGAAATCACTCTGAATGAGTTCGGGAACCACCTGCTTTCCGGCAAGAATATTGACCATACTGTAGAAGGGGACATCGACAAGTAACTTGCCGAGCAGCCAGGTGAGCGGAGAGACGCGGTAAACCACCACCATGGGCCGCTCGCGCAGGGCCGCTTCGATCGTGGCTGTGCCGCTGGCGATGATGGCCACCTCGCAATGCTGGAGGGCATCATAGGTGGCGTGGGTGGCGACGCGGACTGTTGCCTTGCCAGCGGAGCATTCGAGCACAGCCTTTTCCAACCATGGGGTGTCCAGCGTCGGCGCAACGGCAACCACAAACTGGACCTTGTGGGTCAGGGAAAGCCGATTAGCGGCCTCCAGCATCGTCGGCAAGATATTGCTCACTTCCTTCTCACGGCTTCCGGGCAACAACGTCACCGTTGCCGTTGCTGGCTCCAGCCCTATCGCGGAAAGGAACTGTTCCCGCGTCATCTGCGGCCGCACCAGATCGACCAGAGGATGCCCGACATATTCCACCGGAATCCCGGCTGCGCGATAGATGGCCTCCTCAAAGTCAAAAATACAAAGCATCTTGTCGATCCGAGCTTTGAGCTGCTTCAGCCGGCTCTTTCGCCATGCCCAGATCTGTGGACTTACGAAGTAGACGACACGAATTCTTCTTTTCTTGAGCTGTTTGGCCAGGCGCAAGTTGAAATCGGGAAAATCAATCAGCACGGCAAGCTGAGGCCGGCGTCTATCCACTTCCTCGAGCAAAGCGTGGAAGGCGCGGTAAGCTCGCGGCAGTCCGCCGACTATCTCCGTTATGCCGATCATGGTGAGTTGGTGGGCGTCCACGACGGTGTCCACCCCGGCCAGGCGCATCGCTTCGCCGCCGCAGCCGAAAATCTCCGCGTTGTTCAGGCGGGCCCGCAAGGCGGAGGCGAGTTCAGCTCCATAAATGTCGCCGGAGCGTTCGCCAGCTACCATCATCAGGCAAGGTCTAAACATAACTCAGCTACCAGTGGTCCGCCTGAGTGCAGAGGCGTGTCCTTGGCTCTGCCACTCGGCCTTCCCGTCCGCGCCAGGAGGCAGAGCATGGCTCTTCCCTGCCATTCCTTTTCTGGTCTGGCGACGCCGCCTCGCGTTCTAGCAAAGCTGATCGCGAATTATATGCTATCATGCTTCCGAAAGCTGCCTTGCCAAGGCGCTGCCGCCTGGCTCCATGATGGAAAGGGAGCATTGGATGAGCAACCCCACAAAGCCCCTCGAGGATTTAGTCAAAGAACTGTCGCCCGATCTCCGGGATGAGGTGCGGGACTTCGTTGAGTTCCTGCTCAGCAAAGAGCAAAACACGGCATACGGGGTTCCCGCATTCAGTTGGGAGGGCGCTTTGAGAGACCTGAGTAGTCAGTACACATCGGTTGACTTGCAGCACCTGATCGTGCGCTGGAGGACTGAGGGCGAGTGAGAGTACTGGTGGATACAAATGTCTTCCTGGAAGTGCTGCTGGCGCAATCAAGGGCCGCAGAGGCAAGGAAATTTCTCGAGAGCTGGCCCGCACACGAGCTGTTCGCAACCGACTACACCGTCCACTCCATCGGGCTTTTACTCTTCCGGCGAAAACAGCCGGACATCTTCCGCCAATTCATAGATGACATTTTCTTTAAGTCCCGAGCCTCGATGCTTTCCCTGAAGCCCGCTGAATTGGAGGCCGTCATCGATGCGGCTTCAGGGTTTGGCCTGGACTTTGATGACGCCTATCAGTACGCCACCGCCGTGAGGCACGGTCTCTCCATCGTGAGTTTCGACACCGACTTCGACCGCACACCCCGGGGAAGAATGTTGCCTTCGCAGGTCTCCTGAGCCTTTCTCGTGTTTCCCCCTCGCCGCTGGGCAGTTCCGGGTCGTGCAGCAGCTCGCGCAAAGCAAGGACGGACTACGGACTACGGACAACCGACGCTTCCTGGTCCTTATACTGAAGCTGATAAAGTTTGAAGTAAATCCCTTGTCTCTGGAGTAACTCCTGGTGCGTCCCCACTTCACGGACGTGCCCTTTATGCATGACCACGATCTTGCTGGCGTTCTGAATGGTGGATAATCGGTGCGCGATGACCAGCGAAGTGCGGTTTTCGATCAGACAGCGCAGACCTTCCCGCAGCCAATGTTCCGTCTCGGGATCCACGCTCGAGGTAGCTTCGTCCAGGATCAGGATTCTTGGGTTGTGAGCGAGCGCTCGAGCAAAGGAGAGCAATTGCTTCTGACCCACTGAAAGCGTAGCGCCGCGCTCTTTGACGGGTTCCTGAAAACCTCCCGGCAGACTCTCGATGAATTCCAGGAGGCCCACCTGGCGTGCCGCTTCACGGATTTGCTGCTCTTCGATCCACTCGCTGCCCAGACGAATATTGCTGGCGATGGTTCCCGAAAACAGGAAGGGGTCCTGAAGGACGATGCCGAAATTGCTTCGCAATTCTCGCAGCCGCAGATGGCGGATGTCCACGCCGCCAAACAGCACCTGCCCTTCTTGCACGTCGTAGAAACGAAGCAGCAGATTGGTAAGCGTGGTCTTGCCGGCGCCGGTGTGACCCACCACCGCGACCGTCTCCCCGGCTTCGATCGAGAACGAGACATTTTCCAGCACGCGGTGCTCATCCCTGTACGCGAAGCCCACGTGACGGAATTCGACAAGCGAACTTGGTAGGGGAGCGCTCTGCGCTCCCGCTTTGTCCGTTGTCCGTTGCCCGTAGTCCGTTGTTGTGGCCAGTAACGACTCGTCCTGATACTGTGGGCAACTGACCACGGACGACGGACCACGGACGACGGACCACGGACCGCGGTTGGAAGGTTGAGGATCAGTAATGGTCACTTGCGTGTCGAGCAGCTTGAAAATGCGCTCTGAACTCGCCATGGCTGCTTGGAGAAGGTTGTACTTATCGCTCAAGTCCTGAATGGGCCGGAAAAAGCGCTGCGAGTATTGGATGAAGGCGATGGCTGTCCCCACCGTAACCAGACCGCGCAACGCCATACCACCACCCAGATAGAGGATGATGGCCACCGCGATCATGCCCAAAAGCTCGACCGCCGGATAAAACAGCCCGTAAGCCAGAATGGAGTCCTTGTAGGCTTCCATGTGGGCGCGGTTGATCTTTTCGAATTCCTGGAAACTGCGCTCTTCGCGGTTGAAAAGCTGTAGCACGGGCATGCCGGTGATGTGTTCCTGCAAGTAAGCATTGATGCGCGCGATGGCCACGCGAATGCGCCGGTAGGATTCGCGCACTGCCTTTCGGAAAGCAGCGGTGACCACTACAATGATGGGAAGCACCGAGAAGGTGAGGAGCGCGAGTTTATAATCCATCTCCAGCATCACCACCACGATGCTGAACAGCGAGAAAATATCGCCGAAGATGGCCACCACCCCGGAAGCAAACAGGTCGTTCAACACATCCACGTCAGTGGTCACCCGCGTCACCAGGCGTCCAACCGGGTTGCGGTCGAAGAAGCTCATCTGCAAGCGCTGGAGGTGCGCAAAGAGCTGCTTCCGCATGTCGTACATGACGCGCTGCCCCACCACTTGCATCGCGAAAGACTGCGCAAACTCCAGGCCGAAGGTCAGGACAACAGTGGGGAGGAAAAGAATCAGTGCGATTTGGGTGATGCCCACCAACGGGTTGGGGCTAAGGAAGCTCGAAAGGAATTTCGGGAGCTCCGCACGCGCCGTCGGGTCGAGATAGCGGTCCACCTCGACCTTTAACAGATAGGGCGGCACGGCCTGCAAGATCCCGAACAGGAGGATGGCCACCAGGGCAAACAGCGTCATGCGCCAGTACGGCCGCAAGTACACGAGCAGGCGCCGCATCAGGCGCGAGTCGTACGCCTTGCCCAGAATTTCTTCGTCGTGGAAGCTGTCGGCCATTGTCAAAGACAGGATTCAGGATTCGGGATTCAGGCGCGCTGACCTAGATTGCAGGCTGCGCCTCAAACCCGTTAGCATCCGTCCCACTCCTCTCCCTTCCAGGATTCAGGATTCAGGGCTCGCAAGGCCACGTTGGTCCCCCTGAATCCTGAATCCCGAATCCTGAATCCTTCTTCGTAAGCTTGTAAATGGCTACAACCAAGTCCATAGCCTTCTGCCAAACAATCAAGTCTTTGTGCCCTTGCATGACGTCCCCCTGAATCCTGAATCCTAGCCTTCCCGCTCTAACTCTTCCTCAATCAACTGCTTGTTATAAAGGTCCGTGTAGTGGCCGTTGAGGGCCAACAATTGTTCGTGAGTGCCGCGCTCCACGATTTCACCGTCGTGCAGCACCACGATCTCATCCGCGTTCTGGATCGTCGAAACCCGGTGCGAGATCAGGATGGTGGTCCGCCCGGCCATCACGCCGGTGAGATGCCGCAGGATTTTCTCCTCCGTATAAGTATCAACGCTCGAGAGCGCGTCATCGAGGATCAGGATGCGCGGATCGCGGATGACCGCCCGCGAAATCGCTGTGCGTTGTTTCTGCCCCCCGGAAAGTGTAAGCCCGCGCTCACCCACCATGGTGGCAAAGCCCTTGGGGAAACCCTGAATTTCCGGCAGGATGTTGGATATTTCCGCCGCGTGCTCGACCTCTGCGTCCGACGCCTCCGGCGCGCCAAACTTGACGTTCTCCCGGATGGTTTCGCTGAACAGGAAAGTTTCCTGCGGCACAAATCCAATGTGCTCGCGCAGGGTGTTGAGTGGGATCTGCCGGATCGGAACACCATCAATGAGCAGCGAACCCTCCGGGGCATCGTAAAGCCGTGGAATCAGCCCCACGAGCGTGGACTTGCCTGAACCCGTCGCGCCCACGATGGCCACGGTCTTCCCGGCAGGTATTTGCAGGTTTAGGTCCTTCAATACCGGCGTGCGGTTGTAACTGAAGGTGAGGTTTCGAAATTCGATTTCACCTCGCAGCGAGGTGAGCGGGTGCGCGGGGACGGCCCTGTCATCAATGGCAGGCTTGGACCCGAAGATGGTCATCAGGCGCCCGAGTGAGGCTAAGCCGCGCTGCACAAGGTTCGTTACCCAACCTAGCGCCACCATGGGCCAGAACAGGTAAGTAAGGTAGATATTGAAAGCCGCAAAAGTTCCCACACTGATCTTGCCTTGCAGCACGTGATGGCCGCCCACCACCATCACCAGCAGGAAGGCAATGGCAAAGAGCAGCCCCATGCTGGGCCAGAGGAAACTGGTGATCCAGATCAGCCCCTTGTTTTTCGCCACGAAGTCCAGGTTCATCCCGTCGAACTCCGCCATTTCGGCTTCTTCCTGGCAGAAGGCACGGACCACGCGGACTCCCGAAAGGTTCTCGCGCACCCGTTCCGTGAGGTCCGAATAGAGCGCCTGGATCTTCTCGAAGCGTTCGTGAATCTGCTGGCCGAAGAACTTGACCCCAATCGACACCAGGGGCATGGGAATCAGAGAGTACAGGGTGAGACGCCAGTCGAGATGGAGCATCAGAGCAGCGGTTGCGACGCCCACTACAACCGTGTTCGCAGAATACATAATGCCCGGGCCCACCATGTTGCGCACCGCATTCAAGTCGTTGGTGAGCTTCGACATCAAGTCGCCGGTGCGGTTTTCCGTGTAGTAACGCGGTGAGAGGCGCATCAGGTGCGCGAAAAGATCATTGCGTAAATCGTATTCGACATCCCGCGATATCCCGATGAGGATCCAGCGCATCCAGAATTGCAGCACGGCTTTACACACGCCCACCGCCAGGAGTAGCCCGGCCACGCCAAGCAGTTTTCGGGCCGTGCCCCCGTGCATCAAGTCATCAATTCCTGCTCTGATGATGAGTGGAACTATAACGCCCACCAACTGGGAAACCAGTAAACAGAGAAAGCCCGCCGCAAAACGAGCTTTGTAGCGAGCCAGATAAGGTCGGAGTGGACGGAAAGCACGCAGCATCAAATGTCTCTTGCGGCGCAGACGAACCCGCCGGGCCGGCAGCGTGAAAAACTCCCGTAAAAAGCCGCAGAGTTCGTCACCGAACCTGCGCTGATCGCTTCAAGGAGGGAACCACGTGAGCCCGAACTTTCATTATACGGGAGGCAGAAAGACCGCGGCAAGACTAGGATTCGGAAGAGCAGGATTCAGGATCCAGGATTCGGGATTCAGGGGCCGCGCTTGTCGTTTTTCCCTGGATCCTGAATCCTGCTTCTTTAGGCGCGCGGCTTCGGCAACCGTAGCAGCCTGACCTTTGCCCCGCCAAGCCTTGGGTGCCAGAGTGGCCTTTCTAAGCCAGAAGGCATGATGGGGAATGTCGAGGGCAATTCATAATTCATGACTTGGAATTCCTGCGCCTACCGCTTAACCCCCTTTCTTTTCAATGACATTCCCGCCTTCAACGCGTAACTGCCTTTGTTTTCTGTAACATTCCCGCTTCGCCATGGGCTGCTGAAAGCCGATCCTTTGTTTTCATAGAGATTCCCGCCTCGTTCGTTCAGTTTTAAAGAATCCTTTTTCTCTCTTTCGTACAAGACGCGACGTTTTGTCTGAGCAGAAGCACAGACTTCCCTGTGCTTTTCTTGCCGGCTGGCACGTTCCCAGAGTTGTTCCTGAATCCTGACTCCTGAATCCTGATCCTGAATCCTGCTCCAAGCGTTGCCCGAAGGCCATAAACACCTGCCCGGCGCAAGCTAGTACAATAGCCTATCCATTTCCTCTTGTCAAGAGACATTGTGCCCGCAGGTAAGCGCAGAATTCAGGATTCGTTGCCGCAGGGTGGGATCCCGCTCTGCGGGACAGACCCGAAAGTAGTATCAGTTAGTCCACTTTCGCCCTTCGACCCTCGACTCTCGACTTGTGCCGGGCAGCACTGCGGAGCTGAAGAATGTTTGGCTAGATTTCGCGGCGACCTTCGATGGCCTTGAGCATGGTGATCTCGTCGGCGAATTCCAGTTCGGAGCCGACCGGAACGCCCATGCCAATTCGCGTCACCTTCACGCCCAGGGGCTTGAGGAGTTTGGAGAGGTAAACGGCCGTGGCTTCGCCTTCCACCGTGGGGCTGGTGGCAATGATGAGTTCCTTGACCTTGCCGGATTTCAGCCGCTCGATCAGGTTCTTGAGCTTCAACTGCTCGGGACCGATGCCCTGCAAAGGCGAGAGGAGGCCATGAAGGACGTGATACAGGCCGTGAAATTCTCGCGTTTTCTCGACCGATAGCACGTTGTAGGGCGTCTCGACCACGCAAATGACTTCGGGATCGCGGCGGGAATCGGAGCAATATTCGCAGGGATCAGCTTCGGTGAGGTTATTGCAAACACTGCAGAGCTTGATCTTGTCTTTGACGTCGAGTATGGCGCCCGCCAGGCGCTCCGCCTCCTCGCGGGGCACGCGCTCCAGGTGAAAAGCAAGGCGCTGCGCCGACTTCGGCCCGATGCCAGGAAGGCGTTTCAGCTCATCAATCAGGCGAGCCAAAGGCTCGGCGTAGTCTCTCATGGGAATGGAAAACGGAAAATGGAAACTGGAAAATAGAAACTAGAAAATGGAAACTGGAATATGGAAAGATCGCCATTTAGAATTCGGACCTCAACGCCATCGCACCAATCCAGTTTCTATTTTCCAATTTCCGGTTTCTTTGTCCGTCAGGTCAGGCCGGGGATGTTGAGCCCACCCGCCAGGTTTCCCATTTGGCTGGCGAGTTGTTCATCCACCTTCCGGGTTGCGTCATTCACGGCAACCAGGATGAGGTCCTGCAACATTTCGAGGTCATGGGATGCAAAAAGTTCCGATTCGATGTGGACTTCGCTGAGTTGCTTCTGGCCGTTCATTTTGACGCTCACCATGCCGCCACCCGCCGAGCCTTGCACTTCCAGTTCGTCCAATTGCTTCTGGAGCTGCTCCTGAAACTGCTGGACTTGCTTCAGCATTTGTTGCATCTGTTGCAGATTCTTCATCGCTCACCCCCGGCTGAGGTCTTGGACGTCCACCAAGGTGCCATCAAACTTCTTCTTGAAAGCTTCAACCCCTGGGTCGCGCTCTGCCCGCTCGCGTGCGCTGAGCCGAGGGACCTGAGCCTCGGCTCCCTGCTCTTCAAGTGTAACATAAATCCTGACGGGCTGGCCGAGCACCTGGGCGCACAC
>DLMI01000126.1:0-13354 GCA_002478145.1 Acidobacteria bacterium UBA7540 | reverse complement strand
GCCAAATGATCCAGGCAACTGCTCAGAAACCGCTTGGATTGGTCGAATAGAGCGGCTTTGATGGAGGAGAGCCGAGCATCTTCCGCCGGCGTCGAAACGGCGGCTGGGGGGTGAACCGTTTCTACTGCGGCCACAGGCGCGGCAACCGGCGTGCTCGGCGGCGCAGGAGCCACCGGCGACTTAACGTTTTCCTGCGGCGGTGCAGCCGCCTGGGTCTTAAGCGGGAGGGAGCGAACCGGACCTGGGCCCAGGTTCTTGGGCGCTGCTCCCATCGTCTTCTCCGCCAAGCCAGGCTGGCCAAGCTGCGCCAGCAACGCCTCGAGTGAGGCAAGACGCCGGGCGTGCACCAGCTTCATCAACCCGAGTTCCAGGTGAAAGCGCGGCTGGAGCGAGTAGCGCATTTCGCTTTCGGTGCGTAAGAGGAGGTTGAAGAAGCGCGCCAGGTCTTCCTCGCCGAAAAGGTTGGCCATTTCCGCCAGCCGCGCCCGCTCCTCGCTCGCCACCTGCACCAGGGGGCTTTCCGCCCCGCAACTCTTGGCCACCATCAAGTTGCGCACGGCGCGGATGAGTTCTGCGCAGAAATGCGCGAGTTCATAACCTTCCGCCGCAAGTTGCCCCAACAGTTCGAGAACTCGCCGCGCGTCCCCCGCGTGGATGGCCTCCACCATGTTATTCAGCAACTGGGTGGGGACCACGCCCAGCACCTGGCGGACACGCGTTTCCTCGAGCTGGTTTCCGCAGGAGGCGATGACTTGGTCGAGCAGAGAAAGGCCATCGCGCATGCTTCCTTCGGCAGCCTGGGTGACGGCGCTGAGGGCGCCTTCGTCCGCCTTGATGTGTTCCTGCGCGCAGACCCATTGCAAGCGCGAGAGAATCTCCTGGTAGTCGAGCAGCCGGAATGAGAAGTGCTGGCAGCGCGACTGGATGGTGGAGGGCAGTTTATGTGGCTCTGTGGTGGCCAGGATGAATAGCGAACGGGGCGGAGGCTCCTCCAGGGTTTTCAGCAGCGCATTGAACGCTTCAGTAGTGAGCATGTGCGCTTCGTCGATGATGAAGATTTTGTAGCGGTCGCGCGCCGGAAGATAGCGCACGTTTTCGCGCAGTTCGCGGATTTCATCGATTCCGCGGTTTGAGGCCGCGTCGATTTCCAGGACGTCAATGGAATTGCCCGCCGCGATTTCTTGGCAGGAAGGACACTCCCCGCAGGGTGTGACCGTCGGGCCTTGGGCGCAGTTGAGGGCCTTGGCAAGAACGCGGGCGGTGGTGGTTTTGCCTACGCCTCGCGCGCCCGAGAAAATATACCCGTGGGCGACGCGCTCGGTGAGGATGGCGTTTTTCAGGGTGTCGGTGATCAGACGCTGGCCCACCACCTCCTCAAAAACCTGGGGCCGGTACTTGCGGGCTATGACTTGGTAGGACATGGGAGAGGACGATTTTAGATTTTGGATTTTAGATTTTGGATTGGAGCATGACGGTTGAATTCAATTTGAGCCTTAATCGCAAATCCAAAATCGAAAATCCAAAATAGGTTGGGTCAGACTTCGGGTTGATCTGCGGCACTCGGAGAGGCTCGTTACCGTTGCTTCCTTCCGGACCTGGCGGGGTTCGCGAACATCCGTCGCACAGAGCCCGAAGTCTGACAGGTTCGATGCTCTGGTTCCTTCCCGAACAGACTCACCGAACAATGAAATGGTAGCATGCGAGGCGACAGGCCGTCGATTTATTTGCATCGTCCGTTGTCACGGTCCGTGGTCCGTGGTTCGTTGCAACAAAGCGCCTAGCCCGCATTTCTCACCACGGGTCTGGAAGGGCGGGGCTTCAGCCCCGCCGTTACAAGGCCTTCCTGATTATTCCTGTGTCCCGCGCCCCGCGCGGTCCCGCGCCTGCGGGACTGCGCGGGGCGCGGGACCAACAGAGGGCGGGAGCCGCGATTTCGGCGGGGGTGAAGCCCCGCCCTTCCGGCAGTCCCCTGAGAGCGTCCAAACGTGGTGAGAAATCCGGGCTAGCGGTGGGATTGTGTTCTACAACTGAACACGCACCCGCCGTGGCGGGACTGCGGACAACCCCGCCCGCCTACTGCTTACTGCCTACCGCCGCTCCTTGACGCACGGGCTGGGTGGGGGCTTGCCAGTTGAGGGCCAGCTTGTTGAGGTTGACTTCGACTTGCAGCATGGGTATGGCCCCACCAGTGGGAGGCGGGGCGGCCATCCGGCTGAGGTCGGTTGAACCATCTTTCGTGACCACGCGCACGGTCAGGTCTTGAGCGCCCGTAGGGATCTGGATACTCCTTGCGAACGTCCCGGCGAAGCCACTCTTGATACCCAGAAAGCCCCCTTTCTTCTTCCCTTTCAGAGTTCCCTCGAAGATCACTTGGCCACCGCTTGCGACGGTCAGGGTTCCCTCCTTCAGATCGTGCTTGCAGACCAGTTGAACAATTCTGCCTCCCGAGGCGGCTTTGGTCGCGGACAAAGGGGTTAGGGACGAGCGCCCAGACTTCCCCGCTCGAGACTCGGCGGCTGAGGCAGTTGATGCCGCGACCGCGCTTGCGGTGCTGATTTCCTGAGGAGCGGCCTTGGCTGAAGGTGCGGAACCGCGCTTCGAAGTCACTTTTCTACCGCCCGGTGCGTTCTCCCTGGCTTCCGTCCCACCCTGTATAGCGGCGCTTGATTCTCCCCCAGGCGCAGCAGGTTGCAGACCCGGCGCCGGGTGTCCCTGACCGGGTGGGGGCTGAGGAAGGGCTGGCGAAGTTCCACTTGTGGAAGCCGCCGACGGCGGAGATGGCGCTCGCCGGCCTAACCTCCACGCACCCGCGCCGATCAAACCTCCCAAAACCATGAGAGTCGCGACCAGGGTCGCAAGGCGCGCCCTGCTTTTTTGCCGGGCAGGCAGAGTTGCCGCCGGGGGTGGAATGCTGAGCGGCTTTCCTGCAATGATAGTGGGCTCAGCAGTCTTCAAATCCATCTGCGAAAAACCGGCCTGTGAACGCGGAGGGCGACCGTTCTGAATGTCGTCAAGGTCGCCGAGCAGTTCTCGGGCCGAGCCATATCGTTTGTCACGGTCTTTGACGAGGCAACGCAGGATAAGGTAATCGAGCGCGGGCGTCAGTTTGGGGTTCAGAGTACTGGGCAGGACCGGATCCGCGTAGGCAATCTTGAACATCACCGCGGCTGAATCACCCATGAAAGGCTTCTGGCCGGTCAGCATCAGGTAAAGGATGATGCCGAATGAGAACAGGTCGCTGCGGGCGTCCAGGTCCGCGCCGGTGACCTGCTCCGGCGACATGAAGGAGGGCGTGCCCGACACCCCCAGGGTCCGGACGGCGCCTCCACGCGCCGTGATTTTGGCAATGCCGAAATCCGTGATCTTGGCGCGCCCGTCTTCGGTCACAAGGATATTCGCCGGCTTCAGGTCACGGTGGATCACCTGTTGCTGGTGGGCGTATTCGAGTCCTTCCGCAACCTGCCGGGTAATATCCAGCGCTTTCTCGCTTTCGAGGGGCGCGCCGCCCAGGAGCATTTTCTCCAGCGTGCGGCCTGCGACCAGTTCCATCACGATGCAGCTCAACTGGCCCTCCGGTTCTTCAAAAGCATCGTGAATGGTAACGATGGCAGGATGCGTCAGACTGCCGGCAGCCCGCACCTCGCGCATGAAGACCTCTTGCGCGCCGGCAGTGGCTTCGCCCTCCGGCGAGTGGAGTGAAAGGACCTTCAAGGCAACGAGGCGGCCGATGGTCGGGTCGGAGGCTTTATACACTACCCCCATGGCTCCTCGGCCTATTTCTTCGACAATTTCGTAACGCCCAATTCTCTTCATGCCTCTTTGGAAGTGATCAGCAGTTGAAAGATGTGCATCCCTACACGGAACGTCGAGCCGCTGGTCAGGGTCGCGGTCTCAATAAGCTGACTGCCCACAATCGTGCCGTTGGTGCTGCCAAGATCGCGAAGAAGCACTGAATCCTCGCTGATCTCGAGCGCACAATGCAGGCGCGAGACCACGCGGTCGTTGATAGTGATGTCGGCATGGGAACGCCCGATCGTGATGCGCGGCTTGGCCACGGAATAAACTGTGCCTGCCTCGTTCCCTTCCAGGACTTTCAGGCTGATATTTTTGTCCTTCGGCAGCGCCAGCAGGCGGCCGTCCTCAGTGTATTCGAAATTGACGGCAGGGACGCTCTTGCGCGTGGTCTCGATACTCAAGGTGGCGACCTTGGGGTTGACAATCCGGAAAGGCTTCCCACAGGCCTGGCAGGCCACATCCGCATTCTCGAGAATGCCGAACACGTCCTCCGAGACTGACTGCACGCTGGCGCAGTGCGGACATCGAACTTCCATTCTCGCCTCCCACCTTCAAGGTCGTTCAGCAATAACTGGTGGCACGAAGCCGTTGGTCAAGAGGGTCGCGAATCGGAAGGGCGACCTCTCCCCGCTTTGTTCTTCAGTTCCTCGAGCTCTTTCTCCAGGTGAGCCTGCCGCCGCGAGATACTCCAGGCGTAAAGAAAGAAGATCACCCAGAGGGCAGAGAAAGCCAGAAGCAAGTATTTGTTGACCACGTTAGTCCTCAGACGATCGAATCGCCAGCGCTCGCCGAATCGCGCTCAATTCACGCCGCGCTCTGGCCAGCCGAAGGCGCTGGATAAGAAGATAGCTAAACAAGCAATGAAAGGCGCCCACGCAAACCATGAAAGTCAGAAATATACGAGGGTCCAGGCCGGAACCCTCCCCGCCCGCAATCACGGGTTGAGGATGCTGCGTCCGCCACCAGCGGATCGCCATATAATCGATCGGAACGTCCACAAATCCGATGATACCCACAACGGCAGCAAGTGTTGCAGCGAGCCCTGGACTCGACACGTAGCTGCGCAACATCAGGTAGGAGACAAAGAGCAGCCAAAGAACGAAGCTCAGAGTCAGCCGGGCATCCCACGTCCACCAGATGCCCCACACCGGCTTCGCCCACAGAGGGCCCGTGACGAGCAGACACGAACAGAAAATGAATCCTACCTCTCCCGCGGCATGGGCGAGGTCATCGGCGAGTGGGGAGCGTTTCCAGAGATAGACCACGCTGCCGAGGAAAACGATGCAATATGCCGTCCCCGCCACCCATCCCGAGGGCGCATGGATGTAGAAAATCCGTTGCACCTCGCCCATGGTGAGCTCCTGTGGCGCATAGAGAAAAATCATCCAGTACGCCACGATCATCCAGGCCAGCGTTACGAAAAGGTGGACTGTGGGAGAAAGGATTTTGCCCATAAGACGTCAGTTGTCCCGCCACGGCGGGTCAGTTGTCAGTGGTCGGTCGTCGGTTCCCAGTTGCCAATGTGACATAACACTAGCAACGGACAACGGACTATTCCTCCAAAACATATTCAAACAACAGGTACGACAGCACGGTGAAAACCACGGCGAAGCCTGCCTCGAGCTTAATCCAGCCCGCGTAATTTGAGGGGGGATCGCCCTTGAGCGCTCCCGTGGAAGCTTCGATACCGGCGATGAAGACCGGGACGGCAATGGGAAACTGCAACACCGGCAACATCACCTCCCGCATGCGGGTGTTGGCGGCGATGGCCCCGAACGTTGTGCCCACCGCGACGTAGCCCACAGTACCCAAGAACGTAATCAGCGCGAACCACCTGAGCGAAGGCACAAAGGAGAAGTTATACCAGAGGCCGGCTGCGAACACGATGACGGACTCGGCGATGCCCAGGAACACCAAATTGGCAAGCATCTTCCCCAGATAAATCAAACCGGGATCGACCGGCGCAAGCGTCATCCCTTCCAGGCAGGCATTCTCTCGTTCGGCTGCGAAGCACCGGTTGAAACAGAGCACGCCGGCAAATGCAAACGAAATCCACAATAAGCCGGGAAGCAGTCGCAGCGATTCTTCACGAGCCGGTTCGAAAGCGAAGTTAAACAGGAACACGACCAGGATGCCAAAGACGCACATCGAGGGCAGCGTCTCCCGATTGCGCCACTCCACCCGGAGGTCCTTCGCGAAAATGGCCGAGATGATCCTGAGGCTTTGCATCGAGGTTAGGATTCAGGAGTCAGAAGTCAGGAGTCAGGAGCCAGGTGAGGGGTTACTTCGTCATGTTCGCCCATCTGCTCCCTCCTCAGCGTGGAACCGACCCCTCACCCGTCCCGCTCCGGCTGGTGAAAGCGCCGGTAGCGGGACACCCTCTCCCCAGGGGAGAGGGCAAAGACCCAATTCCCTGGCGCCGGCCTTCTGCCTCCTGTCTTCTGCTTTCTGCTTTCTGTCTTCTGCCTACTGCTCACTGCCTACTGCTTACTGCCTACTGCCTTCTGCTCTGCGCCTTCTCCGGCGTCACTCGCAATAGATTCCGGGGCAGGAGGGCCAATGGCCCGTCGTACCGAATCCTTCCGGCTTCCAGGGCTACGAGTCTTCGCGACAGGGCGGCGCCGCGTTCGAAATCGTGGGTGGAAAATATCACAGCTTTCCCCTGCGCCGGAAGTTCACGCATCAGGCTCTCCAGGGTACTGACCGTGGCGGCATCGAGGCCCGTGAAGGGTTCATCCAACAACAAAAACTGCGGGTCATGAAGGAACGCGCGCGCGAGGGCGACGCGCTGTTGCAATCCTCGGGAGAGCTCCCGGACCGGGGTGCGCGCCCGGTCACCCAGATCGAAAAACTCCAGTGCGGCATCGATCTTCTTTTCCAGCCGAGGAAGGGCGAACAGCGTGCCGAAAAACCTCAGGTTCTCACGCACCGTCAGATCGGCGTAGAGGAAGGTCGTGTGGGACACAAATCCGATTGCAGCCTTCGCCGCCGGGTCGCGGTGAACGTGCTTGCCCCCGAACAGCACCTCGCCCTCACTCGGCCGGGCCAGTGTCGCCAGAAGGCGAAGCAGGGTGGTTTTGCCGGCGCCGTTCGGACCGTAAAGCAGAATTGCGTCTCCCGGCTCAACGCGTAATTGAACGCCTGCAAGCGCGGCGAGGTCGCCAAAATACTTGGAAACGTTCCGCAGTTCGAGAGCGGCCCTAACGGGAGGAGGTGTGTCGGGTGACATAAGAGTCCAGCAGCGAGGGCGAAGCTTTCTTCAGGGTCGCCAGCAATCGCGCTTTCAGGTCCAGTCGCTCTTTCCAATACTGCTTTTCCGCTACCTTGCCGGCAGCAAAGAGCTCATCGAGATCGGCAAGGGAATTAAACAACGCGTCAACCTCGGATTCAAGCTCTTTTTGCACCGGACTCGCCTTGAGCTGCTCCTGAAATCGCGGCCATTCCTTGGCCAGGCGGATGCCGAGCGCCCACAGGAGCGCCAACAGGAAGCAGGCCAGCAAGGGAACTTCAAGCCGAGTGATGGGGTTGGGAAGAATCTTGACTTGCGCGTCGCCCTGGCCCAACTCTGCCTGTTCGCCGCGCGTGGCTTCACCGCTCAAGCGAGCTTCAAGTTTGGTTCCGTTCTGCAAGCCGGCCGCAACATACTTCTGACTGCCTGTATCGGCGTCGCCTCCTGCGGCTTTGAAGAGGGCGGAATCCACGGTGAGACTTGCGGGCGAGACTAACAATTCCGCGCTATCGATCGGATAAGGATACGAGTCGCCCAACGAGAGATGCTTCGAGCTGTAATCCACATCGTAGGCAATCATCACGATGGTCAGCCCGGGCTTGAGAGGATAGCGGAGGAAATATTCTCCTGGGCCTTTCCCGGGGTTCACCGGCTGCGGCAGCGGCATGTTCATCAGCCCTGCCACCGCCGCGTTGGGCTGCCCCCTGCCAGGCGACAGCCGGAAATGGAATGTGCCCTCCGGGTTGGCGTAGCTGCGTGGAGGGTTGCTCGGATTCCTGACTGCAAACATCTCCTGCACGTGCGCCTTGTTACCTTGGGCTTGAACGACCACGCGCGCCGACTGGATGCGGAGCGGCGGTGCAGACGAGTTGGCATCGTACACCGTGATGCTGACGGTAGCTGTTCCCTCCGGATCGAATTGCGCCGGCGCGTTGTAATCCACTCCCTGATAAGCAGCTTGCACCAAATAAAACGACGAGGGATCGATATTGGCGGAGGGGAATACAAAGCGGCCGCGCACGTCGGTGGTAGTCGTCGCCACCCGCTGCATTCCCCCCCGCGGAAGCAACAACTGCACGGCCTGGTTCGAAACCTGCTTGTCGGTAGTGCCGTTCCAAACCTGACCTTGAATCCTCCCCTGCGCTTGCAAAGCTGCCGGGAGAGAAACGAGTAACAAATGTGACGCCAGGAAGATCAGACCACCACGTACTGTGCCTAAGCCCTTCATCTTATTCTCGGTTCCTCGGCTGAACCTGGGAATAGTAAGTCGTGCTTCCCTTCATGTTATTCGCGGTTCCTCGGCGGAACCTGTGGATGAAAAAGATCCCTGGCGGGGAAAGAGAGCGATTGCGCCCCCTGTCCGAATCCTGAACGGGGCAATTGTGGACCAGCACATATCCCCACGCAGGACAGGGCAGGGTGCAATTACAAAGTATTCTGAATCACGCGCAAAAATACAAGTCTTTTGTCGGGGGAGCGACTTGACCGGTTATTTGCCCGTCCGACAGGTAGACAACCGAGAGTCAGGCGGAGAAATCTGCTCGGCGAAGTCTGGGGCGGGGAACCCGTAAGCCGAGACAGGCCTGGTGTCACAGCACCCCGAACCCATTTTTCGCGCATAACATGTCAAGGGTGTACAATCCCCCAGTGCCAGGTCAGCAACGCTGTCATGGCCTGAATTGGATGGTGCAGGCGCGGAGGAGGCCCGCAGGTTTGAGGCGCTCTGGAAGACGCTCCAGGGACGAGTCGACGAGGAGCGCTACCAGGCCGTGCTCGGCAAGCTGCACCAGCAGGCCGAGGACGCCGCTGCCTGGCGCGACAAGTGCATGCACTACTTTCGATCGTTTCAACAACCGGTCGCTCCTGGGCCCACAGGGTCAACCCCGGCAGCGACCACTGCGTTTGATCAAAGGAGCCGGAGATGACGAGCGGGACTCAGAAGCTTTCAGTGGTGGAAAAGGTTGGATACAGCCTCGGTGACGGCGCTGCGAACTTCGTCTTCATGACGATGATCCTCTTCCAGTTGAACTTCTACACCGACACCATGGGCATTGCGGCCGGCATCGCCGGCACGCTGCTCTTGGTGGGTCGGTTCTGGGACGCCTTCTTCGATCCCATGATGGGCGTCTTGGCTGACCGCACCAACACACGATGGGGCAAGTTCCGCCCCTGGGTGCTGTGGACCGCGCTGCCCTGGGCCATCGTCATGGTTCTGGCGTACACCGTGCCGGGCTTCAGCTACGGCCCCACGCTGGTCTACGCCGCTGTGACCAACATCCTACTGATGACGCTCTACTCGGCCAACAACACACCCTACTCAGCAATGACCGCAGTCATGACCGGCGACGTCAATGAGCGCACGAGCTTGTCCGCGTACCGCTTTGTGGCAGCGCTGATCGCGCAGCTGATCGTGGGCGGCTTCACGCTGCCGCTGGTGGCCAAGTTCGGACAGGGCAACAACGCCAAGGGTTGGCAGATGACCATCGGCTTGTGGGCGTTGATCTGCGTCGCCTGCTTCGTGATCACGTTCTTGTCCACTCGCGAGCGCATCCAGCCTTTGGCGCAGGAGAAGGTCTCCATCAGACAATCCTTCGGCACTCTGGGCAAGATCGGGCCCTGGATTGCCATGTTCGTCGTCACCCTGGCCCACTTCACGGCGAACTCCATGCGCGACGGCACGGTCATCTACTTCTTCCAGTACTACGTGAACAAGGACCGCCTGTTCGAGTTCCTGGGGGGCGCGGGCCTGCCCTACGCCGCAGATGGCGCCAGCGCCAGCGGCTTGTGGTTCTCGCTGCTGAACGCCTTCGGTCTGGTCATCAACGCAACCAAGTCGAACGTCTCGTCGGTGGGATTCAGCCTGTGGAACATGTCGGCCCAGTTCGTGCTCGTGATCGGCGTGCTCTTTTCGACCTACCTGTCCATCAAGTTCGGCAAGAAGGTCGTCGCGCTCACCGGTTTCGCGCTGACCACGGTCTTCATGGCCGGCTTCATTTTTCTACCGCCTGACAACATCTGGGCGATCTTCGTGATGGTCTGGCTGCGCTCCCTGGTCTATGCGCCGACGATCCCGCTGCTGTGGGCCATGTTTGCCGATGTGGCGGACTACTCGGAATGGAAGACCGGCCGCCGCACGACGGGCGTGATCTACGCGACCGTCCTGTTCGCTCTCAAGCTCGGCTTGAGCCTGGGCGGCTTCCTGGCAGGCTGGCTGCTCTCGGGCTACGGCTACCGGGCCCACGTGGCCCAGACGGACCACGCATTGTCCGGCATCCGCATGACGATCAGCATCTATCCAGCGATCCTGTACTGCGTCATCGTCGGGGCCCTGTGTTTCTACTCGATCACCAAGAAGCTGAACCTAGAGATCCAGGACGAGCTGGCCGAGCGCCGCAAGCGCTTTGGAGGGCAAGCCGCCATTGTGTGACTTCTCGCGGGCAGACGTTCTCGTCTTCGCTCTCTCAGCTTGTTGGGCGCGGCAGGTGCACCCATGACGGGCCGGCGTGCAGACCCAGAGACCACACTACGGGAGGTCCTGAGAGAGCGTTTTCTCCTCGGTGCCACGCTCAACGACGCCCAGATCACGGGGCAAGACCCCTCCGCACTCGAACTCGTGCGGCGCCATTTCAGCACGATCAGTCCCGAGAACGTCCTCAAGTGGGAGGTCGTCCATCCGCAGCCTGATCGTTTCGAATTCGCCGCTGCGGACCAGTATGTTGCCCTCGGAGCGAAGTACGGTCTGTTCGTGGTCGGCCACGTGCTGGTCTGGCATCAGCAGACGCCCAACTGGGTCTTCGAAGGTGCGCCAGGCACGGCGGCCGACCGCAAGGCACTTCTGTCGCGATTGCGGGTGCACATCCAAACCGTCGTCGGGCGTTACCGGGGACGCGTGCGCGCTTGGGACGTCGTCAACGAGGCCTTCGAAGACGACGGCACTTGGCGGAAGACGCCTTGGTACGTGACGCTGGGCGAGGACTACGTCTCAATGGCGTTCAAGTTCGCCCACGAGGCCGACCCCGACGCGCAGCTCTATTACAACGACTACAACCTCTGGAAGCCGGCCAAGCGCGAGGCGGCCATTCGGCTGGTGAGGTCGCTCAGCGAGCGCGGGATCCGGATCGACGGCATCGGCGAGCAGGGCCACTGGCTGCTGGAAGGTCCCGCTCTCGAGGAAATCGAAGTGGCGATCGTGGACCTCGCCAAGGTCGGCAGGCAGATCATCATCACGGAGTTGGACATCGACCCACTGCCTCGACCCGAGGAGTTGGTGGGAGCCGACGTGTCGAAGCGAATCGAGCTAACGCCGGATCTCGACCCCTACGCGGACGGTCTGCCCGAAGGCATGCAGGAGCGGCTAGCGCAGCGCTACGCAGACATCTTCGACGTGTTCGTGAAGCACCGCGCTGTCAGCCGTGTCACCTTCTGGGGCGTTACCGATGCCGACACCTGGCTCAACAACTGGCCAGTTCAGGGACGTACCAATCACCCCCTGCTCTGGGATCGGCGGGGACGACCCAAGCCTGCATTCGACGCGGTGGTCGAGGCCCTCCGGCGCGCGTCGCCAGCCCAACCTTAGATGCAACCCAGCCTAGCCCGGTTCTTCAGTTGCGGCTGTACAGGCTGCGGAAAAACCCGTTCGGCTTGTCATTCCGAGGAGCCGCAGGCGACGAGGAATCTCGCATTGTCTTGAAAACACTCAGAGCGAGATTCCTCGCTCCGCTCGGAATGACAGCTTGGGAGGGTTTTTCCGCCTATTCAGTGAGTTGCACGGTGGCGGTCGGCGCGGATTTCGTCAGGCGGACTTCCTGCACGATTTCGCGGCCGCCCGGCGCCCGGACCCCCAGCGCGTAGCTGCCGTAGAAGCCGCGAAAAGCGAGGCGACCGTCGGCGCCGGTCACGCCGTTTCCCCGCGTCGACCATTCGTCGCGCAGAAGACGGCTGATGCGGCTGCCAGCAGGAGTCAACGTGCCATCCGCGTTCATGAGCGCTGCATCGGGCCCCATCCAATGCGTCCTTGCGCCAAAGCCCCAAAGCAGGATCGCCTGAACCGCCTCGTGGCTGAACCCGAGTCGGAAGAGCATCTCCAGGAGGTCCGCGCGCCGGGCGGCGTCGGGCGTCTTGGCGCTGATTTCTGTGAGATGGATCGGCAGCCCGGTCTCAGCGTGCAGCCGGTCGAGCGTCGCGAGAAAGGCCGCCGGCGTGAGCGGGGCGCTGAGCAGCCACTGAGGCCGTTCCCCCGGCGCGAGCACCGCATGACCATCGACAGTGAGGCGATCGCAGTCGTGCGACTGGATACCGATTCCGCCAACCTGAGCGCCACGCGTGCGGAGATCGCGGATCAACTCCAGGTACCGCTCGGTCTTCTCCCGCTCGCCGAGGATCCCGAACTCGTTCACGAAGAGCGGCGTCTTGGGATCGAGCCGCGCCGCCTCTCTGAACATCCACGCGGCCGCGTCCGGCCCCATCCGCTCGCGATAGAACGAGCCGTCGAGGATCTCGTTGTTCACGTCCCAGGCCACCAGCCGGCCGGCATAGCGGTTTACGGTGGCTGTGAGGCGGCGCTCCATCGCGGCGCGCAGCTCGCTCTGGTCGAGTGCGGCGAGCCAGGGCTGGACCCACTCCTTGTTGTCCCAGAACAGGCAGTGACCACGCATCGCCAGACCGTTCCGGTCGGCAAAGGCGAGCAACGCGTCAGCGGGCGCGTAGTCCTCGCGGCCGCGCTCGACCTCGGTGGCGTACCACTTCATCTCGTTCTCGCAGACCAGGGCGCTCGAATGGTCGAGGATGAACTGCCGGTAGTGCCGGCCGTCGTCGCCGCTGTCGGCAAAGGGAGCGTGCGCGATGGCCGTGCCGAACAGGAAACTGTGGCGCTTGAGCCGGTACTCGAGGCGGGCATCCTTCAAGGGCGCCCCGTTGTGACCGCGGACTTCGACCACCAAGTCACCCTTGCGGAGACGCTCGATCCGGCTGTCGGCCTCGCTGCGCCATTCGGCGCCGCGATGGGGCACAAACCGTGACGCGAGGGGGCGGGATGGCTGTTTCATAGTCGGCACCTCAGGCTCCGGGGATGCTACCGCTTCACGCAGCAAGCTGTCAATTCACTGTCGTTGGGGGTAGTGGTGTCATTTGGAGTGGTGCCCCTTAGGGAACGCTAGTCATTCCCGCGAAAGCGGGAATCCACTCCGCAAGCCTTGGGAAATGAGCTGCCTACAGACTGGATTCCCGCTTTCGCGGGAATGACTGCGGCTTGGAGCAAGTAGCGCGGACCGCCCGTCGGCCGACGGGTCCGCGTCTTGTCCGTGGCCATCATCGCCACCGTGCCGTATTCTA
>DLMI01000091.1:58120-64896 GCA_002478145.1 Acidobacteria bacterium UBA7540 | reverse complement strand
AGAACACGCCACAGTCTAACCCGTGCCGGACACCGAGCCGGGAGAGCGGGCCAAGTGGGCTGGAGCGTGTGCGCGAGACAGCACGGAAAAACGGGAAGCTGAGGTTCACAGCCCTGCTTCACCATGTGACGGTCGAGTTGCTGCGGGAGAGCTACTACGGTCTGAAAAGACAGGCAGCGCCCGGAGTGGACGGCGTGACTTGGGAAGAGTATGGAGAAGGCCTGGAGGGGCGGTTGAGGAACCTTCATGGGCGTATTCATCGCGGGGCCTATCGAGCGCAGCCGTCGCGAAGAGTCTGGATACCGAAAGCCGACGGGAGGCAACGACCGTTGGGGATCGCGGCGCTGGAGGACAAGATCGTCCAGCAGCGGGTAGCGCAGAGTCTCGTATTCCAGAGACTCTGCGGCTTTTCCTTCAAATGTGCGTTCGTTCATCCGCCGGCAGCAGTATACGATCAACGGCCAGAATGCGATTCGCGCTGACCGCCGCGCTCAGACTCCCAGAGTAATCGTGCACACTCGACCAGGGCCAGTCCTCTGCCCGCTTGACGAGGCCCGCTCTCACGGGGTTGAGGTGAATGTATTCCACCTTCTCATAATATTCCTTAACGCTCCGGAGAGCCCGGTCCAAAAATCGGGGTTGCCAGAGAAGGCCCGACTCTTTTCTGCCGGCATTGATGCGAAGAGTCGAGCCGACCTTGATCGATTCCATTACCCGCGAGATGCTGAGCGGAAAGCGGGGGAATAAAATCGCGTGCCAGTGATCGGGCAAGAAGACCCAGGCCGTAAGCAGAAAGTGATGTTTCTCTCGTCGTTCCCGTACCACGCGGGCCAAGCACTCGAATTCGGGTTCCTCAAGCCTGCCCCGGTGGGGCGGCAGCCGGCAGGTGATGAAGAAGAATCGGTCGGATAATACCAGGCGGCGCAAGCGGGACATGAAGCAGGATTATACGCCCCATTGCACACGCACAAGCCGCAGAGTCTCTGAAAAACGAGACTCTGCGCTACCCGCTACCCGCTCTCAGTTGCACAGGATTGCCGAAAGCACATGACCTACGCAGCCCTGCTGAAGGCCCACTCTCATTTCTTCGGTAATTCGAAATGAAGCGTCTGTATGATCGACAGTAGGGGAAAAATGCCGTCGTGAGGGGGAGGGACCTCATCTTCCACGGGATCGTTTAAGAGGGTCAGAATTGTGCATTCGCGAGGCTGAAGGACCTCAACGCTCCAATGGCATGCAGCCCGCCCGCAGTCAATACATACGAGAGCCTGGTGCCCGTCAAGGGGCATATAACTAAGAGACTTCGAGGTTGCGCGAAGAAACTTTGATCTCTGCGAAACGGTCCGCGGAGTTGCCTCACCACGATTCACTATGAAGCGCAGCACGACTGTTCCAGGATTTGCCTTCGTGTCCCCGACCAAGTCCACTATTAACTCGGCATCTGGCAAGTGGAATTCTTGAGGATCACGTTCATGAACTCGCAATGACGGTGGATGTCGGAAGGAAATGCCAGTTGCGGTGTTGCGATACAAAATCCAGCCCTGAGTGTCGACATGAGCATTCGCTGGGGCAGCAGCAAGTATTATCAGCAGACTAAGGGATGTCGCACTCATCTCGACAGGACCACCGGCGCGGTCCGAACTCCAATTGTAACGCGCCTGACCTCCGAACCCCAAAACCGAGATTCAGATTAACCCGGTAACCCTGAAAACTGACGCATAAATCTCAGATCTGGGGGCATCTGCGTCGAAAGCTGCACCTTGGCCTGATCCGAATATGCCCTGGGACGCCGCCACAGGCTTACCGAGCAGACTTGCCGAAAGCTCACGGTGCAGTTTGAATTTTATACGAGAAGGTTTGGCAAGCGGATTGCCGTCAACGGAAGGACACAAGGTGCTTTATCGCAGACTCAGCAATCTTTTCAGGAGTGCGCTTCTCGCCCGCACTGGACCTGTCAGCAAGGTAGGCAGTTCCAGATTGTCGATCAATCTCGACATCAAGCCGAACGTCGAACCAGTCGTCTTTACCGCCTTTGATCAATATAGAGTATCCTTCGCATTTGACATTGATTCTTTCGGTTGTGGGCTCATTTCTGAGCAGTGTAAAGCTTCTGCTCCCTGGCTCCTGTACTATCGTCAACACCTGTCGCTTCATCTCGTGATTAAGGGAGATGTGCTTTTCATTGAAGGCGATGACTATGTCGGACCAAAGTTTGTCTATGAACTCTTTCCTGATTCTCTCATCTTCTAGAACTACGGCATCCTTTTGCGATCTATCGGAAAGCAAAGCTTGGAATTCTCTCGCCGCGTTTTTAACCCATTCAGAATCCGACATAGATATTCCCCCTATTTGCAAAATCAACTCTCAGGAGTAAATTTAGCTTAGCCATTTCTAGCTCACCTTACCAAGCATTTCTTCAATTGTCCAGACGTGATCGGTGATCCCCGCTTCCATTGCAGGAGTGACGCGGGCTGGCGCAGCTTTTCCTTCAAATGTGCGTTCGTTCATCCGCCGGCAGCAGTATACGATCAACGGCCAGAATGCGATTCGCGCTGACCGCCGCGCTCAGACTCCCAGTGTAATCCTGCACACTCGACCACGGCCAGTCCTCTGCCCGCTTGACGAGGCCCGCTCTCACGGGGTTGAGGTGAATGTATTCCACCTTACTCGTAATATTCCTTAACGCTCCGGAGAGCCCGGTCCAAAAATCGGGGTTGCCAGAGAAGGCCCGACTCTTTTCTGCCGGCATTGATGCGAAGAGTCGAGCCGACCTTGATCGATTCCATTACACGCGAGATGCTGAGCGGAAAGCGCGGGAATAAAATCGCGTGCCAGTGATCGGGCAAGAAGACCCAGGCCGTAAGCAGAAAGTGATGTTTCTCTCGTCGTTCCCGTGCCACGCGGGCCAAGCACTCGAATTCGGGTTCCTCAAGCCTGCCCCGGTGGGGCGGCAGCCGGCAGGTGATGAAGAAGAATCGGTCGGATAATACCAGGCGGCGCAAGCGGGACATGAAGCAGAATAATACGCCCGATTCCATACGTACGAGCCGCAGACTCTCTGAAACACGAGAGTCTGCGCTACCCGGGTGCGGAAGGAATTTGGCGACGCAGGGCTTCCCGCTGTATAATTGCGCCCCGGCGTTCTAAAACAAGGAGGGAAACAATGAAACGATTTCTCATTGCGGTTCTGGCGATGGCGGTTATTGGCGTAGTGGCAGAGAACGGGCTCGGCCAACGTAATCCTCGTGAAATGGCGAAGATAAGCGTGGGGAGCAAAACGATCTCAGTAGAATACGGACGCCCTTCGTTGAAGGGCCGCTCGGTGGCCGAGTTGCTCGAGCAGTTGAAACCGGGGGATTTCTGGCGGCTCGGCGCCGATAAATCCACCACTTTTTCGACTACGGCTGATCTGCAATTTGGGGATGTGACAGTCCCGAACGGCCAGTACAGCCTTTGGGCGGGGCGGCAGGCGGACAATTCCTGGAAGCTAGTGTTTAACAAGCAGCACGGTCAGTGGGGGACACAGCACGATGCTTCACAAGACCTGGCTTCTGTACCCCTGGAGGAGACCAAGGCTTCCAACTCTGCGGAGATGGTTACAATTAGCCTCACCAAGGAAGGCGCCGCGTGGGGCATCGCCATTCAGTGGGGCGACATGAAGCTGAGAGCTAGTTTCAAAGTGAAGTAGTCCGTCAGGGCGGCGCGTTAGAAGGCGCCATCGGCGCCGTGCCAGCCCAGGCGCAGAGAAGCGCCGAGAACGCGAGAGTTGTGCGCGGTTGCATCCTTCCGCGGCGC
Source organism: Acidobacteria bacterium UBA7540 (assembly GCA_002478145.1). The sequence continues at coordinate 61,101 of DLMI01000091.1, read as the reverse complement.
AGGCTAAGCGTTGTTACTGGCCGGAGGCGACACCAGCAGGGGCGTTTGCCTTTGGGGCATAGTAACCGGGACGGGTGCGGACCGGAAGTTTCGTGTGAGTGCCAGGCGCAAAGGCATCGATGCGGACGGCGCGGAAGGTTCCGTCTTTTCTTGTATTGCTGGGATAGTAGGCAAGAGTGTATTGGTTCCGAATATCGTGAGCAACCTGCTCGCAAGTGCCCTCAACCTCATCGAGAGATCTTGGGAGGAAGGCCTGTCCGCCGGTCGCTTCCGCGATCTTCTCGAGGATCTTGCCAGCCCGATGAGCGCTTGCGCCGTGTATTTTGAACAACCCTCCGGGTTCTTCCGAACCCAGCAGGCCAATCGTGTAGATGACGGCGCTGGATTTCTGTGCCGCGCGAAGAAGCTCCTCGAAAGTGTAACGGCTGGCGTTGTCTTCTCCGTCGGTAATGACCAGCAAGACCTTCTTATCGCGGTTGCCGAGTTTCACATGGTCAAGCGAAGCCATAACGGCATCGTAAAGCGCTGTCCCGCCCCTTGAATCAATCTTATCCAGAGCGCTTTTCAGGTCCTCGATATTGCTGGCAAAGTCCCCTGGGGTGTCGAGGTAATACACATCATTGAAATTGACCACGAAAACCTGGTCCTGGGGATTGGAGGTTTTGACAAAAGTCAGGGCCGCTGCATTCACCGCCTCCCGCTTCTCGCGCATGCTGCCGCTGTCGTCGATCACAATGCCCATAGTCACAGGGATGTCGGCGTGGCTGAATACTGAAAGCTTTTGAATCGCGCCGTCTTCGTAAACCTGGAAGTCTTCGGGCTTGAGGTCGTTTGCGATGTGACCTTTCTTGTCGAGCACGGTGGCGTGCAGGACCACAAGGTTTACGTCAACATTAATGGTATATTCCCGCCCCTTCTTCTCCGCCGAGGGTGTGCGAGGATTGGCAGGTTCGGATGTCTGCGCGGGAAGGTAGCTCGAGATAGTGAAGGCCACGCAAAGTAGGGCGAAGCTGCAAATGGTCTTTCGGGTCCTTAAACTCATGCTATTGTGTAGGAGCATAGTATCCAGTGCGTGAATATATCTGGAGCGGAGGCAGTCCTTTGGGAGGATTGAGCTTTACCTTGACACGCCTCCACCGGCCATCGCGGACCAGGTTCGAGGGGCGGTACCCGATGACGTACTGGTTCCTCAGTTCAATGGAGATTTTCTCGGCGATGTCGGGTAGCTCGTTCGTATCCTCGACGCTGAACATCCGGCCTCCGGAGACCTCCGCCAAGTCTGCCAGCAGGCTCGGTCCGCCAGCTTCCTCCGGAGTACGCGCGCGGGAGGAGAGCGGCTCGAATATGCCAACGGCATAAATTTGCACGTCGGACTCCCTGACTGCCCGCTTGATGTCGTTTTCCGTGTACCGGCTGTGGTTGTCGCCGCCGTCGGAGATCACCAGCAAGGCTCTCCGATTGGTCGTAGCTTTCTTCATTTCGCTCAGCCCCAGGTATATGGCGTCCAGCAACGCAGTTCTTCCCCCCGATTTCACGAACAGCAACCGATCCTGAATGTTCTCGAACTTCGCGGTGAAGCCCGTGATCAGGTTAGGGCGGTCACTGAAGCTGATGAGCATAAACTCATCCTGGGGATTAGATGTCCTGAAAAACTGTAGGGCTGCTTCCTTGGATTTCTGGATCTTGTCGCTCATGGAGCCGCTGCTGTCAAAAACCAGGCCGACCGAGATGGGCGCATCTTCGGTGGAAAACGCTTCGATCTTCTGTTCGACTTTTTCATCAAACACCTGAAAGTTGGTCTGCTCGAGGCCTGTTACAATCCGGTCGAACGGATCAGTGACCGTCACATTGACCACCACCATGTTGACGTCCACCTGAAAGGGTGCAACATGGATATCTGGTTTGCGGACGGTGATCCGCGAAGATTCGGCCGCGCCGGGGGGTTGCTGTGCGCTATGCTCATCTGCCGCCCTGGGGGTAGCTGCAACTCCCAAAATGCTCCATGCGGCGAGACTCAGAACCCAGAGTCGGGAAACCCGGCGCATTGAAAGTGCTGTCATTCTCGCGGCCCGCCGCAGACAAGTGGGCGCCCCTCCCCAGCCTAGCCTTGCGACTCAACCTGGTTCATCGACGTCAATATTCTAGCACAGTTCTTGTTTCTGGTTCTTAGATGCAGGAGGCGGAACGTAAGATGCGGGAGTTTCAACGGCGCCTGTCACAGAACGGGTCATCACGGTTGTAATGGGAGAATTTTTCGTGGGAATTTGTCGTTGACAAACGGTGAGGGTGACTGGATAATTGACCGTACCGATTCCTTCCGGCGAACATTCACTTCGGTACAAAGGACTTGATGGGGGAGCCCCGTGTAGTGAAGGGCATTAAGGGCGCAGCATATCAACCGTTTGGTGGAGAACCGCCAACCCGTTCGACAATCTCAAGGAGGCCTATGGGCGCCAAATACATCTTTGTCACCGGCGGTGTAGTCAGTTCGCTAGGTAAAGGTCTTGCCGCAGCCTCGATTGGGTGTTTGCTCGAGGGGCGGGGACTTAAGGTCTCGTTCCTGAAATTGGACCCTTACTTGAATGTTGATCCTGGAACGTTGAGCCCGTTTCAACATGGCGAAGTCTTCGTCACGGATGACGGCGCCGAAACCGACCTTGATCTTGGTCACTATGAGCGTTTCAGCCATGTCAGGATGCGACGCGACAACAACTGCACGGCGGGACGGATCTACGAGATCATCATCACGAAGGAACGGCGTGGCGATTACCTGGGGAAAACGGTTCAAGTCATTCCCCACGTTACCAACGAAATCAAAGCTGCCATCAAGAGGGTCGCGAATGACGTCGACGTGGCGATCGTGGAAGTCGGCGGCACCGTGGGAGACATTGAATCACTCCCGTTCCTCGAGGCTATTCGGCAGATGCGGCAGGAACTAGGCCGGGAAAATGTGGTCTTCGTGCATTTGACGCTCGTGCCCT
>DLMI01000091.1:30148-57975 GCA_002478145.1 Acidobacteria bacterium UBA7540 | reverse complement strand
GGCATTCAGCCGGACATCCTCCTTTGCCGGACGGACCGCTTTCTTTCTGCCGAGATTAAAGCCAAGATCGCCCTCTTCTGTAGCGTCCCGGAAGATGCCGTCATCACCGCGAAGGACGTGGACGACATCTACGAAGTGCCGTTGATTCTTGGGGGCGAGGGGTTGGATTCCCAAATTCTGCGCTGCTTGAACCTGAAGACCGGCGAGCGCAACCTCCAGCCGTGGATTGACCTTGTGGACCGCATCCGCCATCCGCAGGATGAGGTAACCATCGGTATCGTGGGAAAGTACGTGGGCTATGAGGACTCTTACAAGAGCTTGAACGAAGCCCTGGTCCACGGCAGCATTGCCCACGGCTTGAAGCTCAACAAGGTGTGGGTTGACGCGGAGGGACTGGAGGGTGAGAACTGGGAAGACCAACTGCAAGAGCTGGATGGCATCCTGGTCCCGGGAGGTTTTGGCAAGCGCGGAATTCTGGGCATGTTGAAGGGCATCCAATTCGCTCGCCAACGCAAGGTGCCGTATTTCGGCATATGCCTCGGCATGCAGTGCGCGGTAATAGAATACGCGCGGAATGTCTGCGGCTTGCCCGGCGCGGATAGTTCGGAGTTTGACCCTTCCACGCCGCATCGCGTCATCTACAAACTTCGTGAATTGCGGGGAATTGATGAGCTGGGGGGAACCATGCGCTTGGGAGCCTGGGCCGCCCGGCTTAAGCCCGGTTCTTTTGCTCATCAGGCCTACGGTCAGCTCGAGATTTCCGAGCGCCACCGCCATCGCTACGAATTCAACCGCGATTATGAGGGAATCCTTGTAGCCCAGGGGTTGGACCTGGCGGGTGTGACCCCGGACGGCACCTACGTGGAAATCGTTGAAATCCGCGACCACCCGTGGTTCCTGGGTTGCCAGTTTCATCCCGAATTCAAGTCGCGTCCCCTCGAGCCTCACCCGCTATTCAAAGCATTCATCGGCGCGGCCTATCAATATCGCCGAACGAGGTTGGCCACATTCGCAAGCTCCTTTGTGGAGGAAGTGGCTAAGGTGACCGCCTCCGAAGCGGTTGCGCATGGCGAAGTCTTAGCTCAGGAGTGAGGGAACAATGGGTCACGTGGTTTCTGTTGGGAGGCTGAGGCTTGGAACTGGCCACCCACTCTTTGTGATTGCCGGGCCCTGCGTCATCGAGAACGAGCGACATGCGTTGATGATGGCCGAGCGGCTGGCCACCATTACGCAGGACCTCCGGATTCCCTACATCTTCAAGGCTTCCTTCGACAAGGCCAACCGCACCTCGCTGGATTCCTATCGCGGCCCGGGGTTGGAGCGTGGGCTTCAGATCCTGGCGCGCGTCAGGAGGGAGTTCAGCATACCCGTTCTGACTGACGTACACGAAGCAACGCAGGTTAACCGGGCGGCAGAGGTCTGCGATGTCATCCAAATTCCGGCGTTCCTTTGTCGTCAGACTGATCTGCTTCTCGAAGCGGGGCGGTCTGGCGCCGTAGTGAATATCAAAAAGGGGCAATTCCTCTCGCCTTGGGATGTTCGCCATGCCATTGAAAAGGTCGAGAGGACGAAGAACCACCGGATCCTGGTGACCGAGCGAGGGAGCACGTTCGGTTATAACAACCTGGTTGTGGACATTCGGGGGGTTGCCGTCATGAAGGGTTTCGGATTCCCGGTCATCCTGGACGTAACCCATGCCTTGCAATTGCCGGGTGGCGAAGGCCACGAGAGCGGTGGGCAACCGCAATTCATCAGCACCCTGGCACGAGCGGGAGTGGCGGCGGGAGTAGATGGCCTTTTCATGGAAGTCCATAACCGCCCCGAGCTGGCCCTCTCGGACGGCGCCAACGCACTGCCCCTGCGGCGGTTCAAACATCTGGTCATGAACCTCCGCGATCTGGGTAAGTTTGTGCGAAGCTTGAAAGCGGGTTCTGCTAGAGGTTAGCAGGATGCTGAAAGGCCCTTGTGAATCCGTGAGCTGACGGACCATTCCCAGTGCCCATGGGACTGCGGCCTACCCAAGGAGATGAAAATCCCCGGTGTTGTCACCCCCCGCGTAAGCGGGGGCCCATGTCAATCCACATAGGACTGGATTTCTGCTTCGGAGGAAATCATGCCTCACGTTCGTCGTGTGCATTCCAACTGTCTCGTGGTCGCGGCGCTCTTTTGTTCAGTATTTGCTTTCGGTCAGAAACCCGAGTACGACTTCTACCGCGACTTTCGAAACGGCTTTGCCCCGAAACTGCACGCCGAGAATGCGTCGGTGACGAATGAAGAGATCTTGGAGCGGTACGCCGCGAAGCTGAAGAGCGAAGGGGTCGCGGACAGCGAGCTCGCGCGCCGGACGAGGCTGATTCGAACAGAGCGGGACCTGCTGGAAACCGACTACTGGAACCGCTTCTACGCCAATAGCAAGTCGAACTTCAACAAGGCTCCAAACAGCTTCCTAATGCAGGTGGTGAAAGGACGGCCTCCGGGGGTCGCGCTCGACTATGCAATGGGGGAGGGCCGAAACGCCATCTATCTAGCGAAGCTTGGCTGGCAGGTGTGGGGGTTCGATCGTGCTGATGCCGGAGTCGCGCTCGCTCAAAAGCGAGCGAAAGAGCTTGGGCTGACCCTGCACACAGCAGCCGTTCTCGACAGTGAATACGATTTCGGCAAAGAACGGTTTGACCTCGTCCTGTTCAGTTGGAGCATGCCGATGGTGCCTGTACAGAAAGTTGTCGATTCATTAAAGCGCGGTGGCATTGTCGTCATGGAATGCGGGGCAGATTATGTTGGCCGCAATGGCATGCTGAAGATGTTTGACCCTCTCCAGATCGTTTCTTACGAGATCGTCAGAGCGAAGTCGGACTTCTACGATCGCCGTGACACGGACGTGGTCCGACTAGTGGCGAAGAAGCCATAGCTACCGCAAGAGTGTTGACAGCTTATCTCCCAAGCTTTGCTTGACAACCCTTCTCCCCCTCCCGTAGCATAGCCTTTCTAGTTTCGCCTGTTTATTCTGGAACGCGAATTCTCGAAGAGCCTTACCGGAAAAAGAGAATCGGCGGGACCCATAGGAGCGTGCGGACTTTTGAGCGGCTTCTCAGCGAGGTGTAATCGTGAGAATTACGGCGCGTTTCGCGGACGATATTGTCATTGTGAGCTTGAACGGAAAATTCCTGGCGGGCAGTGATGGGCCCTTCCTGAGACAAAAGATTAAGGACTTTATCGACGCGGGGACGAGAAAACTCATCATCGATTTTTCCGATGTCCCTTACATTGATTCCACGGGTTTGGGTTTTCTTGCGGGGGCTCGTGTGACAGCTCAAAATGCCGGCACGCGAATGGTTTTGGCGAATCTTAATGTGCACGTACAGAAAATCCTGGACGACGTTAAGCTCTCGCAATTCTTCGTTATTGCGCCTGACGACGCGGCGGCAATGGCCAAGGTGAATGAAGCAGACCCGCTTGCACAGGATGCTCCTTCGGATGCAGCAAAGAGGCCCAGAGGGAAAAGGCGATCCATCAATCCGACTGAATCCTAAGATCGCCGCGCGCGAGGGGTTCCCATTCCATTCTCCAGAGGTGGTAGTTTATTCCGTCCTGGCGCAGGGAAAGCGCGTCTCCGGGCCGACCTGTCTGGACATGGGCGAGCCGGCCCTTGTGCTGTGATGGTATTCATGCCGGGAGAGTTTATGGGGAAGACAAGGTCCTTGGTTCTGCTGATGTCGATGCTGGCGGGGTGGCTTGTTTGGACAGCGCCACTCGGGTGCCAGAAACACAATCCGCCGGCAACCACGAACTTATATATCCAGCATCTCGAGGAGCCCAGCCGCGCGGCATGGCAGAAGCCTGAGGAAGTCGTTCGAGTGCTGAATCTCAAATCCGGAGAAAACATCGCGGATATCGGCGCAGGTTCCGGATATTTCACCGTGCCGTTTGCCCGCAAGGTAGGACCAGCCGGGAAAGTCTACGCCGTCGACATCGACCAGGAAATGCTGGCGTACATTGAGCAGCGCGCCAGGCAAGAGAACCTTCACAATATCCAAACTATTCTCGCTCACGCTCACGATCCGGAGTTGGCGCCCGCGTCCGTGGACCTGATCTTTATTTGTGCGACCCTCCACCATATCACTGACCGGGCCAAGTATTACCCCTTGCTTGCGAATGCACTGCGCCCCGGAGGCAGGATCGTGAACATCGACTTTCAAAAACGTCGGCTGCCGGTTGGGCCTACCTTCGAGATGAAAATTGCCAGACAGGACGTGCTCGAGGAATTTGGAGCCGCAGGTTTTCACCTTGCCAGGGAGTTCGATTTCCTGCCTTACCAATACTTCCTGGTATTTGAGCGATGAGTCCTTCATCCGGGGACTTGGTGCTTTCTAAATGGGCTTCGAACCCCAGCGGCCGCGGCAGGCAAATCGGCGTTTTGCGGGACTGTGGCGCTGGGGGGAAGGACCAGGCAGCTTGCCGCGCGGGTGCGACCTCATGAGCCGAGTGGAACGGAGTCTGGTCTTCTCTGTTGCCGTCCTGAGTCTTCTGCTCACCGTATCTCCGTGGTTGTCTGCCCAATCGAACACGCGCCTGCTCCTCGCTGCCGGGTCGGGTGTGCCGGGGCACGCGGGATTTTCCTTCGGGCCATTTTCCAACCTGGCCATGAATGACAACCGGGAGATCGTCTTCCTTTCATCCCTGCGGGGTGCACGGAATGAGCTGCGGGCTGTCGTCAGGTCCAGCGGCGTGAGTTTTTCCGTGGTGGCCTTCCAGGGTCTGCGGGCGCCGATCCTCAAGACCTCCTACGATTCGTTCAGCGCGCCCAGCCTCAATGACGCGGGGGCGATTTGCTTTGCGGCCGGCTTGAAGGACACGGAGGGAAATCCCAGCAGCGCCATCATCCGCGTGGACGGAACAGGCGCCAGGGCGCTGGTGACAAGCGCCGACAGCCTTCCGGGAATTCCGGACGCCGCCTTCCTCGAATTCTCAGCGCCTTTAATCAACTCGCAAGGAAACATCTTGTTTGGCGCGCGCTGGGGCGGCAAAAATCCTGGTACGGGCTTGTTCCTATGGACGCCGCGCGAGCTTCGAAGCTTGGAGTTTCCGGCAGGTGTCTCCCTAACACCTAAAGACTTGTTCGAGCCGATTTTCTTCAGCCACGATGAGGCGGCCCTGGCTCGGCGCGGCACTCTCCCCGATGTCGCCCTCGAGCAGTTCTTCCGCGCCGTGGCCATTCGCAGCTTTCAGGAGCTCAAGCCTCCACCCAATCCGGCAGACACCGTTCAGATTCTTGGTCCGAGTGCCGGCCAGGCGCCGGTCCAAATGGTCCTGGTCGTTATGGAGGGCGAGAACGTGCAAACGGCGCTCTTGGCGGGCGACCCTTCCCAGCCGGTGATGGCCAAGCATGTCGCTGGCGCCCCGGAAGTCAAACCCCTGGGCCAGATCGAGGGTCAAACCACCTCCGCTCAGGGAAACATCATCTTTGCCGCAACACCCCTTGGTTCACCCACTGATCTGGGGCTCTATTGCTTTTGCGCCGGTCAAGTCACGCGCCTGACCTCAACCGACGAGTTCTCACCCATTGTCCAATCGGCGCCGGGAAAGCCGATTCTTTCTTTGGGTGGTGACTCCCAGCAAGCTGAAGCCTTCATCGCTCCCGACGCGTTCGAAAGTGGGTCGGCAATCTACGTCACCTCCCTTCCGTAAGGGCGAGTCGAGAGTCGAAAGTCGAAAAGTCGAGAGTCAAAGCTCGGAAGCGCCGAAGACGCCCTGGAGTGCGGCAGCGAGCTGCCGCACTCCAAACTCTGACTATCGACTCTCGACTGTCGACTGTTAACTGTTTTTAAACCTCCAGCTTCCAGGGGGCGCGATATTCACGGCTCAAAAGCTTTTGCGCCGCCGGGCTGCCCTTGGTCAGTCTTTGGCTGGCCACGTCCCATTCCAGCCGCTCCTTGCTCCGCAGGGCAATGTTAGCCAATAGGCAGGTGCTGGTCGAGCGGTGGCCAAACTCAATATCGCTTTGCGGCAGCTTGCGGGTCCTCATGCACTCCAGCATGTTGGCAACATGGTTTGCCAGCCCGTCGTCCACTCTTTCCATTTTCATTTCGGCGGTCTTTGCTACTCGCTTTCCTTCGACCTCCGTACCTTCCGGGAAGACTTGAAAGCCCTCGCGGTCCACAAACATTGTTCCGTCCGTGCCATGGATCTCGATTCCGTAACCGTGGTTGTCCATCGCGCTCTCATTGCACAGCCGGTTTTCGTAGGTGGCGACAAAGTCGGGGTATTCGAGCGTTATCTGGAGTGTATCGGGCGTGTCGCTGTTGTCCTTGAGGTAGAACTTCCTGCCGGAAGCCGTAATGGTATGCGGGCCATCGACTCGTAATGCCCACTGCACAATGTCGAGCCGATGTACGCCCCAATCACCGGGCCACCCGTTGGCATAATCGTAGAAGTAGCGGAAAGTTGACCAGCGGTCGCCCACGCCGAAGCGGTTCCAGTTAAACGCCACTTTTGGCGCTGGCCCCAGCCACATGTCCCAATCGAGTCCCGGTGGCGGGTCGGAGTCCGGTGGATTGCCGATGCCGTCCGGGTAGATGTTGGAATAGTTCTCGGTCCTTACGAAACTGACTTTTCCGATCAGCCCGTCCTGGACCAGTTGCGCAGCTTTCTGGAAGTGCAGGTTGGAGCGCTGCCAAAGCCCTACCTGCACCACGCGCTTGTACTTCCGCGCGGCCTCCACCATCTTTTTGCCTTCTTCGACAGCAACGCATATGGGTTTCTCAACATACACGTCCTTCCCCGCCTGGCAAGCCATTACAGTGGGGAGGGGATGCCAATGGTCAGGGGTCGCCACGATGACCGCGTCAATCTCCTTTTCGTCGAGTACTTGCCGAAAGTCCTTCACCGCTTTCGCCTTTCCGCCCGCTGCCTCCAGCCCTTTCTGCAAATTGGGTTCGTAAACGTCGCACACCGCGGCGACTTCCACACCCTGCTTCATGAAATGCTTCATGTTGTCGACGCCCTGGTGTCCGCAGCCGATCAGGCCCAGCCGGATTCTGTCATTGGCGCCCATGACACTACCGGTGCTGGCGCCGGACATCGCCAGGCTGACGCCTGCAGTGCTCACCGCCGCCCGTTTGAAGAAATCACGCCGGTTGATTTGCTCGGTCATAGATCATTCCTCTTTTTCGCAAATGAAGATGTAGTTCAAAGCGTCGCCTATTGTAACATTGTGGATTAGCCACTGCATGATGCTGCGCTTCAATTCGCTGTTTGATTACGTCTTTGGGTCGGAAGCGCCTTCGACGCGCGGGCACCTCAGGGCGCGCTGGCTTTGGCTTCGGGCGTTGGGGCTAATTTTCTTCTCGGCGTTCTATTCCCTGCTTTTTCAAATCCGCGGACTGATCGGGCCTGATGGGATTCTTCCCGCTGGCCGTTATCTGAGCGCTTTGCACGAGCAGGCCGGGGCGAGGGCCTATTGGTATGTTCCAAGTCTCTTGTGGTTGAGCAGTGGGAACCACGCGCTCATGGTGATCTCTTGGGTCGGGTTGATCGCCTCCCTCATGCTGGTGCTGAACTTTTGGCCTCGCGGGATGATTGCAGTCTGCTTGGTGATGTTTCTCTCCTTTGTGGCCGCCGCCCGGGAGTTCTCCTCCTACCAAACCGACGGGATGCTTCTTGAGGCTGCATTCATCAGCCTGTTCTTTGCCCCTCGGGGCTGGCGGCCTGGCTTGGGTGAAGACCACCCACCTTCTCGCGCCAGCCTTCTCCTACTGCGCTGGGAGTGGTTCCGCATTTACTTCGAATCCGGGATCGTCAAAGTGGCGAGCCACGACCCCCAGTGGAGGAGCCTGACCGCCCTCGACCATTACTACGAGAACGGCCCCCTGCCCGATTGGATTGGCTGGTACGCGCAGCAACTCCCGCACGGATTCCAGGCTTCCGTAACGCTGGCCACGCTCATCATCGAGCTTGGCTTGGTTTGGATGCTCTTCCTGCCACGGCGCCTCCGCCTTCTGTGCTTCCTTGTCGTCACGCCCTTCCAAATCGGCATCATCCTCACCGCCAATCTGGCTTTCCTAAACTACCTTGTCTTTTCCCTGGGCGTGGTGCTGTTGGACGACGAGTTATTGGTCTCGTTGCTTCGAGGTTTGAAAGGATTATTCCTTGGAGGCGGAAAGTCCCCGGCGGCGCACCTGCCTCTCGTCGCCGCACCACGGCCGACAACTGCCGGCCAGGAGCTTGCTGTTGAAGTCCCCGCAAAGTTATCCCGCTTTCTTGGCCTGGTCCGGCGAGCATCGGTCTTTTCTTCCGCTTTGGTTCTCTTGTGGGTCTTCTACAACACCACCGTTCTGTTGCTGTTGATGATCTTCCCGGTGTTGCCTCTTCCTACCTCACCCATTGCGTTGCTTGAGCCGTTTCGTATCTCCAATGAATATGGGCTCTTCGCGGTCATGACGCGAGCGCGGTATGAAATCGAATTTCAGGGCTCGAGTGATGGACAAGTCTGGGTCGCCTATCCCTTTCGCTACAAGCCGCAGAATCCACGCGAGGCGCCGCGCGTCTATGCCCCTTATCAACCTCGCTTGGATTGGAACCTGTGGTTTGCATCGCTGGGCGGCTGGAGAGAAAGCCCCTTCGTCGTGCGCCTAGAGATTCAGCTCCTCCGCGGGAGTCCTAGTGTCCCTTCGCTTTTTGCCGGGAATCCTTTCCCTGACAGGCCCCCGCGTGAGGTGCGCGCCGTGTTGTGGCGGTACTGGTTCACCGATCTGAAGGTCAAGCGTGCAGAGGGCCTATGGTGGAGGCGCAAGTTCCTCGGCCTTTACGCCCCCACTCTCGAGCTCGAGCCCGATGGGTCCGTGGGCGCGGTTGAAATGCCAGACACGCAGTCGATCCCGCCTCCCTAAAAGCCCGTGAAAGAATTGGCTACTTTTGCGCTTTCAGCGGTCTCGGTTAATTCAACTTTGTTACGTTCTGCCGGCCTGAGATCCACGAATGTCAACGGAACCGGCTCTGTCAGTGCAAAGCGATCTTTACCGCTGAACCCGATGCAGAACAAGCGGACCCGGGGGACGTCCATATCCGACTCCCCTCGAGGGGTCCGAACCGTCCGGCGGGGGCCCAATCGCCGGGCGCGTCCCCGCCGGCGCCTCAGGGGCGCTCGTCAGCCGGAAGCCGATATCTACCTCCCGTTGAAGCTCGATCTGGTCTCCCTTCAGCGTTCCCGCATAGGTGCTGTTTCCAGCTTTGAAGGAGACACTGTTGCCATCTACTTTGCCTTCCTCGATCGGGAGGGGCGCATCGTTGCCGCCAAAGAAGCCGCCGCCGGCGCCCTCCATGCTTCCCGTGAGGCTGTTCCCATCCTGCCGGAGAGAGAACACCGTGTCGCCACCGCCGGGGGGCAACGCGAGCAGGCCGCTGGCGTCGCCGGTCCTCGCGATCGGCCTCCACAGGCCGGTGATGCCCGAACCCACCGGCACCTCGCGTTCCCAAACCGCCACTTGGGGACGCAGCGTTGCGGCTTTCGCCGCAATCGTAACGCTGGCCGGCGCGAGTCCGGGGGATGTCGCCTCCACGGTGATGTTCGCGGCAGTCTTCGTAGACAGGACAATGGCCGTGCAAAAACCGGAAAAGGCTTTTCGCGATGTGCCCTTGTCAGATTCGTGGCTGGTGGGGTCGCCGTTGCCAACCCCGATCAGTTTTCCCTCGCCGGAGACCCGGAACGTCACTTCGTTGTCGGCTATCGGCACCACGCGGCCTTGTGCATCGTGAACTTCGACGGCGAACATCGCCACGTCTTCGCCATCAGCGGAGACCTTTTTGCGGTCCGCATTCATCACCAGCTTTGCTGCCGGGCCCGTGGTTTCGCGCTTTGCCGTCATCACCTGCTTGCCGTCCTTGTAGCCCCGCGCCTCTATGGCGCCGGGAGCATACTTGACGATCCACGCGAGGTGGGAATCCTTATTCATTTCCTTCGTGCCGAGGCTCTGTCCGTTGAGGAACAGCTCCACCTTGTCCAGGTTCGAGTAGACCCAGACCGCGATCTCCTGTCCTTCCATGCCCGGCCAATTCCAATGCGGGAAGACATGCAGCACCGGCTGGGAAGTCCACCAGGATTGGTAGTAGTAGAAAGTATCTTTCGGGAAGCCACAGGTATCGATAATCCCGTACTGCGAGCTGATGTTGGGCCACTGGTACGGCGAGGGTTCACCGCGATAGTCGAACCCTGTCCACACGAAGCCTCCCGTGAGCCACGGCCGCGCATTGCAGAACCTCCACCAGCCTTCCGCCGAAGCGCGGCCGGTGGTGGTGTACGGATCGTACGATCCCACGTAGCCTTTCTCCCGGTCCGTGGCGTAGATGCCGCGCGTGCAGACGGCGCTGACGGTCTCCGTGCCCACAACAGGGATCTCAGGATGGGTTTTGTGGTAGGCCTCGGCGCCAGGGTCCATGTAGTTGTAGCCCATGACGTCGCACGTGACCAGGCCGCCGACCCCAATCGCCCGGATGGGTGCAATCGACACGGGCCGCGAGCCGTCGTACTGGGTCGCAATTTCTTTCATCGCGGTCAGAATATGCAACCCCTTTTCGGTGTTCGCCTGGCCTTCTTCATTTCCCATCGACCACATGAAGACGCTGGGATGATTGCGGTCGCGCCGCACCAGATTCTCGAACTGGCTCAGGCCTTCTGGATTCGACGACATCATGCGCGTCTCATCGAACACGAGCATCCCCAGCTCGTCGCAGGCGCCGAGCAGCTCCGGAGTGGGAGGGTTGTGCGACGTGCGGTAGGCGTTGCAGCCCATCTCCTGAAGCTTCCGGATGCGGTAATACTGCACCGCGTCCGGCAGCGCCGCGCCCAACCCCGCATGATCCTGGTGGTTGCAGGTTCCCTTCAGCTTGACGGACTTGCCGTTCAGGAGGAAGCCTTTCTCCGCGTCGAAGCTCGCCGTGCGAATGCCAAACGGCGTCTCGTAGCGATCGACGACCTCGCCACTCGCCTCAACTTCCGTCACCAGCTTGTAGAGGTTCCGCTCCTCGAGGGACCACAGGGCGGGCTGGTTCACCACAATCTCTTGCTTGTAGGTTTGATCTCCCCATTCCGGAATGGAGGCCGGGGCAGTCGCCACTTTCCCCACCGCCTTGCCGGAGGGATCGAGAATCGCCGAGGTGACGCGCGTGCTCTGCGCACCTTTGCCGTGGTTATCCACCTCCGTGCGGATCAAGACGGTAGCTTCGCCGCGCCGCACCTGGGTGCGCACGAAGGTGCCCCATTGCTTTACATGAACCGGGTGCGTCTTCACCAGCCAGACGTGCCGGTAAATCCCCGCTCCCTCGTAGAACCAGCCATCGCTCGAGGTGGCATCCACACGAACCAGCAGCACGTTCCTCCCGCCTGGAGTCGCAAAGTCGGTCACATCGAAGCTGAACGGATCGTATCCGCCGCTGTGCCGGCCGATGTAGAAGCCGTTAAAGACCACCATCGTTTCCCGGTACGAGCCATCGAACTCGATCGTGATCCGCTTGCTTGCGTCACTGCTGGAAAGCTCGAAGACACGGCGATACCATCCGACACTCGTGGCCGGGTAGGTCCGTCCCAACGGGTAGAACCCTTTGCTTGAGAGCGCCGGATCGTTTTCGAAGGGCAGCTCGATGGCCCAATCGTGCGGCAGGTCCAAAGACCGCCAGTCGTTATCGTCAAACGCCAGGGCGCCAGCAGGAAGGAAATTCCCCGTCTTCTGGAAGTTCCCGAACCTTCCGCCCCCGAATCCGAAGTCCTTGGCGGGGTCATTGGCATGCCCGAAATGGAAGCGCCAGCCAAAATCCAAGAGGAAACGTTCCCGTCCGGCCCTAGGGCCCGGCCGCTCAGGTGTGGCGCCTGCGGGGGGCGCGCCAGTTGCGGCAGCCTCGCCCGGCGCTCCTAACGCCACCTTCCCGTTGGCCACAGCTTCGTGGGCCGCCGCTACTACGGCCGGCGCCAGCAGGCTCGTCTTCAGCAGATCTCGACGTGTCAAGTTTTTCATTTCGACCTCCCATCAAAGTCATGCGAACGGCACGCACATGGCGCCGTTAGGCATTACCGCGATGTAAGACCCTTAGCCGTCAACAGGGCGCGACTTTCGGGTTTTAACGCTCGGCATTATCTCATGGATTCGACCTCCGGCGTACTCTGCGCAGTGACTGGTGACGAGCTGGAAAGCAGGGGCTGGCCGCTAGGCGCGGGGGACTAGACCCCGAAAAGCTCATTTAAGAAGCTTGCAAGTTCCATCTCGAGATACGTTGCGGTTTCGCGCAGGATGCCATGCAGCGTGCCCACGCTGAGTACCCTGTGCGCGGGGATGGTGATATGGTGCTCCCTTCCTTTGAGCGTGGAGGTCAAGCGAATGTGGCTTCCGGTTTGGCGGGTGATCTCGTAGCCGTACGGTCGGAGCAGGGCAGCGAGCCTTTTCCCGTCCAGGTCGCGAGGGAGCTTCAAGCGGGAATAACCTCGTCTTTCACCAGGTGAAGGCGAATGAGCCGCGGAGCCGTCTCGGGGTCGAAGTGGCAACGCACGGCGTCGCGGACCATCCCCCGGAGTTCATCCAGAGTCTCGGCTTCCGTGAAGATTGCGTGCCCTAAGGCGCGCGCCTCGAAACCGCCCTCGGGCGATTCCTCGACCTCGAAAATGATCTCCGTTCCATTCATGGCAACTCCCTAACTGCGATTCTAGCAGTGCGGGGAACTAAAAGCAAAAGGGCGGGCAAGAGGGCCGCCTCGACCGCCGCGAATTGCGGGTTACGAAGGAATAGCGGTCCGAGGGTACCAGACCCCACAAGCGCGACGTGCCGGGATTCCTCTGATGCGCCCGGCCGAATACAATAAGAGCCGCAGAGAAGAAGAAGTGCTCGCAGCACCTGCCCGCGTGTCCCCTCCCCAGTCGACCCCCATTCGCACTCATCATCCGGCAACTACTCCAGCCGTTCCAGGATTACCAGGGTGCTGTCGTAGTCTCCGGTGAGATTCAGGTTCAGCCCGTGGCGCATCAGATAGGCGCCGCTCAATGCTTGCTGCTTTTCAACGAGCTTGTCATCAAGCGGCTTCACCCGGTACGTCGCGTTTTCATCAAGCCCGCGCAAGCAGACGGTGGGAGCCGGGCGCAGGTATTGCTGGGAGTGGAGGAATGCGAACAAAACCGCCTGCTTTCCGTCAGCGGAGACATATTGATTCGCCGTCAGCCGACCCTGGCGGGGAGAGAACAAGCGGTAGAGGTCCCCTTCTTGCACCGTTTCGCGGATGCTCTTGTAGGTGCCGATCATGCGGGTGGCGAGAGCAAAATCCTCTGCTGTCCACTTGTTCAGGTCAGCCCCGACGCCCAGCGCCCCCTGCATCGCCACCAGGAAACGGAATTCGAGCGGCGTAGAGCGCCCGTTCAAATTAGGAACATCGGTAACCCAAGCCGACATGACCTTGGAGGTGTACGCGTAGCTGAAGCCCTCCTGGATTCCCAGGCGATCGAGGGCCTCAGTATTATCGGAAGTCCAGACGATGTTGACTCGTTCCAGAATGCCCAGGTCCACGCGCCCGCCGCCTCCCGAGCAGGACTCAATTTCAAGCTTCGGGTGCTTGGCGCGCAAGCGGTCGATGATCTCGTACACGTTGCGAACGTACTTCACCCAGATTTCCTTTTGCTCCGCAAGGGGAACTTCCGCCCAGCCCGGCTCACCAAAATGCCTGTTCATGTCCCACTTGATGTACTTGATGTTGTTCTCGGAAAGCATCTTGTCGAGCACACCGAAGATGTATTCCTTCACATCCTCGCGGGCCATGTTAAGAACAAGCTGGTTGCGAGCCTCGCTGCGCGGACGTCCCGGAAAGTTCATCGCCCAGTCGGGGTGATGTCGGTAGAGGTCGCTGTCAGGGTTCACCATTTCCGGCTCGAACCACAGGCCGAAATCCATGCCCAAGCTGTTCACGTAAGCGATGAGCGGCTGCAGGCCGTGGGGGAACTTTTGCGCATTCACGTACCAGTCGCCCAGGCCGGCGTGGTCATCGTTGCGCTTGCCGAACCAGCCGTCGTCCATCACGAAAAGTTCCACGCCGAGTTTCGCGGCCTTCTCCGCCAAGGCCTTCTGTCCTGGCTCGTTCACGTCAAAGGTGGTTGCCTCCCAGGAGTTGTAGAGCACCGGCCGCACATGCGGATGGGCGTGGTCGGGAAGAATTTGGTTGCGCTCAAAACGGTGCATCAGCCGCGAGGCTTCACCGAACCCGCGACTGCTGAAGCCGGCGTAGTAAGGCGGCGTGCTCAGGCTCTCGCCCGGTTTGAGCGGCCAAGCGAAGTCAAAGTCGTTGTAGCCGCCGGTCACCCGCACTTGGTGGGCGGCAGGCGTGTCTTCCACCACCAGTTTCCAGTTGCCGCTCCAGCCCAGGGCGCCGAACCACACGCGGCCGTGTTCCTCGTCGGCCTCTCCCCCTTCGTCGATGGCGAACCAGGGATTCAATTGGTGGCTGGTGTTGCCGCGGCGGCTTTCCAGCACCTTCTCGCCGGGATGAAGGGGTTCCCGCACCAGTTGTGTTTCGCCCGCCCAGCG
This sequence comes from Acidobacteria bacterium UBA7540, assembly GCA_002478145.1. The sequence goes on along the minus strand of DLMI01000091.1, from coordinate 43,429 downwards.
CCCGGTGAGATAGGTGAGCCGATATCCCTCCCCTGCGGACACGTACCAGACCCCCGACTGCGCGCTTTCCACGGTCACGACCTGCAGCGTCCGATTCTCAATTTCCGCCTGCTTGCGGATGATATCTTCTTTAGGAAATACCTTGTAGGTGAGTTTCACGAACAGGTCATATTGAATATCCTTCAGGCGGATTTCCAGCATGTCGCCGCGGATCTCGTGACTGGCGTATTTCAGCCTCAAGTCACGGACGCCCGATGCCAGCGTCACCTTCAAGGCGGGCTCGTTGTAATACCGGCCGCCCCATCCCGGGTATTCAAGATTGCTCATGGTTTCCTGAGAATCAAAGGAGGCGTGTTCAGGGTGCAGGCGCGCGGCGGAAAGGTCATGGTCGCTCTCGAGCTTCCCTCCCCAGTAGAGCGTTTGCAGCTCGTCGCGTTCATTGAGCCCCATCACATAGGAGGTTTGCTCGGTCGTGAGGACCCACAGGCGCAAATTGGCGACATAACGCACCGGCGCGGCGCCCATCGTCCCCTCCCCGCAAGCCCGGCCGGGCGCGAGCATCATGGCAACCATCAGCGCCCCAAGCATAACGGCTTTACCCAATCTTTCCGCTTCCGTAGCTTTCATGCATCCCTCCTGAAGTAGCGCGGACCTGTTTTATAGGTCCGCGGCTTTTTGTTGTCAACATGGGACGAACCGCAGCAAGTGTAGCGCGGACCTGTTTTATAGGTCCGCGGCTTTTTGTTGTCAACATGGGACGAACCGCAGACCTTCAAAACAGGTCTGCGCTACACCTCTGGATAACGTTCGACCTTTTCGCGAAGCGCGGACAAGTGCGGCATAGCCACGCCCAGGTTCTCTCCGGTGTTGAGCACATCGAAGTAATAGCGTTTCATTTCCTCCGGGCTATAGGCGAAGTGACTCGCCCTGAGAAGGCGTCGACCCTTTTCAGTGAATCGAATGGCATAAATAGCGGCAAGGCCCGCAAGCCAGGCAGGCATATTCAAAATACTTCTCGCGTCGGGATAACGCCCTAGGTCGACGCCACGGGCCGCAACCACATGCAATGCTTCCCGGATGGCCAACGCCCCCAGCTTCAAGGTCTTGAAACTCCGGGTCGCTTCGGCGATCCCTCCTGCCCAGAGGGCGATTCCTATAGTGCCAGCATTGATAGCATGGTGTGCCCACAGCCATTCGATGATGTTGGGTTTAATGTCCAAGGTGAAACCTGCGCGTTGGAGCAATCCCGTCACGGCCCTGAATTTCTCCGCATCGGAGCCTTCCAACATTCCGAAGCGCACCGTAGGGTTCACGGTTGCGATAAGGATACGTTGAGCATCGGGGCCACCACTGGCGGCGGAATAACCCCAAAGGATAGAAGATCGCGGCAGAAGGCGGTCAATCTCCCCCGTTCCATCCCAATTAGCGGTGAACAGTAGAAAAGTGGCGCCAAGTGCACCGGGCAAGTATTGGCGGATGGCCTCAGCCGCCTGGTAGTGCTTGGTAGCGACAATCACGAGGTCAAAGCCGTCTAAAGGGCTGATCTGCCCAACTGTCTTGGCAGCATACGTCACCCGGGTGTTTTTCGGGTAGCCGGGCCGCAAGTCCAGCAGGTCCAAGGTGTCGGTGCTAGGAAGCCCCTCCTTGCGCACGACATGGGTGACATCAATGCCTGCCTTGGACAAGGCCAAGCCGTAAATCGTTCCGACCACACCCCTGCCGATGATAAGGGTTTTCATGACGTTCTCGCTTGGCGTTGACAATTCTGTATGTTTCCGGTGAAGGAAGCAAGTGTGGCACAGCGCGGCGGAGCTGTAACCAAACGTGTAGGGGCCAGCGGCGCTGGCCCTGGGCCGAACGCCGTTCGGCCCTACGAAGTGCTTGAAGATCCTTGCTAAAAAAACAAGAACCTACGGCATTGCAATGCAGACGCCAAGGGCGGACGTCTGCGCTGCGGTCACTCATTGCGTTCGCGATGCTCAACGGATGGGGTGGGTAAATGATGGCGTGCCAGTGATCGGGCAGAAACACCCAGGCCGTCAGTGCAAATCGCTGCTTTTGGCGCATCCGCGCCAGTGAAATCGCCAACCGTCCGAAATCGCGTTCCTCCAGCTTGCGTCTCGATCTCAGCAAATTCACGGTCACGAAGATATAGCGGTCATAAAGGAACGGGCGCCGCAACTTTGACATGCGATCAATCTACGCGCGATGCCGTGTGGAGGCAATGGTCAACCGAGCCAACGTGCGCTGGTGGGCACGAAAAGCCGCGGACCTACAAAACAGGTCCGCGCTACGCTTGCTGCAAATTGCGGGTTACGAAGGAATAGCCGTCCGGGGGCACCAGGCTCCGCAAGCGCGACATGCCGGGATTCTACCGATGCGCCCGGCCGAATACAATAGGAGCCGCAGACCTACAGAACAGGTCTGCGCTGCCTTGCTACCTCAATAATTCGTGGGTTCTGAGCATGGATCGGCTCGCCTGATTTCAGTCTTGTCTGTGGGCCGCAGAACTGCGCTCTGCGCCAGCCGGCGAAAAACCTCAGCCGTGATTGCGCCTGAGCCTGTTCTGTTGCTGCCTACTGTTTTCATCAGGCTGCTCCGGGATGTCCATTTTCCGCGCGGCCTGCAGCGGATCATCGGCCGTTCCGCACGTGGCGGATGCCTCGGGCCGCTCGCGCTCAAGAATCGAGCGCAGGAATTCAAGTGAGCCCTCGAGGCATTTGATGGTTGACAAGCGGAGCGCTTCCCGTCGGTCGTCCAATTCGCCCACACCAAAGTTTGCGAGAGTATACGTAGACTGATATTCAAACAAGACTTCGTATAAAGAAATGCAAGCATTGATGGCATCAAGCCCGGTCTGGCGCAAAGTGAGGCCGAATCCGCGCTGAAACCCTCTCTTATATCCTTCGTACAGTGAGACGTGGCCTATCAGGTAAAGGCTCTTCTGCCGGAAGGGGGAGACTGCCCACTCAATATTCTTCAACGTCTCATCGTGGCTCATGAGGAACTGCAGTAGGGCCTTCACTCGGCAATAAGCGATATCCAATTTACCACGCAGCAGGGCGTCTGGGCTTGGGGGCGTGATTATGCATCGAATAACACAGCCCCGGCGAGCTAACGCCAGAAGAGAATCCTTCTCTTGCATGAGCGCTTTTTGGTATTCCTCTTCTTCCGGAGGAAAGGGCTCTTCGGCGCTGATCGCAAAAGAAGACAGAAAGCCGCTATACCAAACGACCTCCCTAGATAGTTCATCATCAGGTCGGCTTGCGAGGGTTTGCAGGTCGCTGATAACAAGCCTCGTCCTTTCGAGGACTGACTGAATGGTAGTAGGCGGCCCGATGACCCTTATCTCATCCAACGTTCTGCCTAGCCGGTCCGCAAAGGCGACCTGTCCATCAATGGATGAAAAGTCGAAGAAAATGACTCGAAAGGAAGCTAGGTCAAATGGAAGCCTCTGCCCCTTCTGACAGAGTAAAATCACAGAATCGCAGCGCACATGGGCTATGCCCAGCTCGTAAAGCACATTGGGATTCAGACCCGTTAAATCCGCAACGACAATTTCGGCTCGTTCGATCTCTTCCAGAATGTCGGCGACGATCAGATCTGGGTACGAGGAACTGTCAGCCCTGCGCAGGTTCAAGCCACGGATATTGCAGACACCCTGAATGACTCTCCACAAAATACGCGGGTGTTCGTCCTCAAATGGCATTGCTACGAATACCCGGTCCCGTTCCTTTGCAAGCCTGGCTGCTGCAACAAAGGCCTTTGGGTACTGCGGGAGATCTATCCTTCGACGCTGCCCGGCTCTTGCTTCCTGCATTTCGCCTCCTTCATCAGGACACGTTGCCTGCACACGGGATGCTGCGCCTCGAAGACCGCCCCCTTTTTTTGTAACGACGGTCAGCTCGCGCCTTAAACTAACCGCGATTCCCTTAAAGGAAAAGCCCGCGGTACACAGTCCCTGCCGTGGCTACCCGCTGCGTCAATGTCGGCTCCGAAGGCCCTTTTTTCTCTTCGGTCACAGACGGTCCTCCTTGGCGCACGGCGCTGGCGCGGACCCTTGGCGTATGCGACGTTCGCGTTCATTGCACTTTCAGTGCACAGACCTAAACTGAAAGGTCTGCGCCAGCCTGCGGTCAGTACTGCGCTGACCGTGGCTACCCGCTCAACGCCTGAAGACGAGCTTGATCACGTCTATCAGGGCGGCCTTTGCATCAGGTGCCAGCTTATCGATGTAAGCAAGGAGGCATAACGCGACCCAGCCTGAGTAAACCACCCCAGCGGTCGGGTCGAGGTTTGCTGGGATCTCGACACGGAAATGTGTCACGAGTTCTGCGTAGACCGCGAGCGGCAACGCTACAACTAGGAAAAGTCCCAGTAAGCCGCCGGCTCGGCGCCACATAGCCATCCGATGCGAGCCCTTTGTTAATCCCTCAGATTCGCCAGCCTCGCTCGTCGGAAGCGCGTCATAGGTTCCCCCAGCGACGATGTTTGCATAGGTGACGACGTTGCGTTTCAGTTCCGGCAGAGTATCTTCCCTTGGAAAGGCAACGCAGCTCGATAGAGCCAAGAAGTGGTCAGCCGCCTGACCAATTCGCCGATAGACACCCACCACCGATGTGTGTCGGGTGCCCTTGGTACTGCACAGGCGTCGAAGCATGTCAGCTATCCTGCCGATGCGCCGCATTATAGTTCGCCTACGCTCGCTCGATACACTACCCGAGTCTGCGATATCTTGTAGATAATCGAGGAGTAGGAGCAATTCTCGCAAAAGCGTCGCCTGCGGCGCGTCATCGTACAGCTCATATCTGATGTGGGGATAGGTAAAAACGAACATCAGGAGGTAGGACGGCACCAAACTAGTCACAGGAAGAGGGACGCACATCCAGGCGGTCACGGCCCAGGTAGTCCATGGGGTTCCAGGGGCTGAGTAACTACACAGGAACAACAGACCTACACCCAGGGCGGCGTAGTTGAGGAGCACAGCAAGAAAAATAAAGGGCAACCCTGTCCGATCAATGTCTCGCGGCGTCCAAAGTCCTAAACGAGGAAACCGCCCCGCCAAATGCCGCGCTAAGCGCTGGTGCAGCACCAATGTGTAGAAGCTGGCTGAAAAGCTGGCTGCGGCAGCGGCGAAACCCATCTCAGGGTGTGAAACTAAGTAGTTCCTCTGGCGGAGTAGGTGCTCGACCGCTGGCTCAACAGATCTTACAAGCCGAAATCCTCCCACCAACAACACCGGAAAGATCGCGAAGACGCTAACCGCCGCACTAATTGCTGCGATGTATATAAGTGTGTCCTCTTTTCGACGAGCGCGTTCAAGTTCAGAGTTGAGGTGCTCCAGCGCCGTTTTAGGCGGGGAAGACAGGTCCGAATAGGCGACCGTCAGGCGTTGAAAGAGACCATTCAGATCGAGGTCTCGTAGATTTTTGTCCGGATGCACGGTTTCAACCAACATTCTGCCCCGATAGGCGGTTCGCGCGTTGGACATCCCACTTCTTGGGATGTTTGCATTAAAGCACTTCCCCCACCCTCAACGCCAGCGGGCAGGCACGGACAATCCAGTCCTGACCGTGGGCTTTTGTCATGCCCTATGCCCCAACTTTAACCGCACGTAGTCAATGTGGATGGGGCGCGCCGCAACTGTTACATTTTCCAAAGGAAAATTGTTGGAACTCTACCACCAGCGATCTTCCAGCATCTTCACCACCCCTTACAGCATGGGACTCACGTGAAGCCGTTCCAACAGGCTATGCCTTCGCCACCGAGGGAAGAACCCACGGTCAAAACCGCACTGACCGTGGCTACCCGATTGCGGTTGCGATTGCCCCCTGCTTTCTTCCTGGCTGTCGCCTATTGCGAGCCGTAGGCCTGCTTGGATGTGATATTGTAGATTAAGGACGCCTTTCTTAGGCTTTCTTGGCCCCCTGGCTTCCAGAATTCGATCATTTCCAAGCCCCGCCGCTTCCGAGCACCGGCGTATTGGCTCAGGTCAAGCATGTACGCCTCGAAGATTTTTCCGGGCCTACCGCTGACCGTGACACGTGACCGAACCAGGTGAAGTAACTTGAGGTCGACCAGCTCGTGAATCAGAGCGACCTCGCTCCCTTTGGCGTCCTTCCCCAAGAGGAAACAGTTCGAGTTGGCTTCTTCCAGGCAGAAATTCCGAATGGTCTGGAACTCCTCATCGAGGCTCTGGTCGTCCTCCGGAGTGTCTTTCTTGAACTCCTCCCGCTTGGGACCATCATATTCGCCTGCGGCGACGTTGACGTCCTCGGCGTTAATTTTGTCTCCGCCTTGGGCGCTCGACCCAGTGCGCTCTCGTGCGACCTCGACCGACATTCGGAAAACCGATAAGAAATCCCTGGCCACGCCGCCGCTTGCTAAGACCAGTCGATCTACTGCGCCGTCTGTCATTAGATCGCTAACGCTGAGAGCGCACTCCTTCGCAAAATTACTGAGAATCCTGAGTAAGAATTCTTTGGCAACGGAGTACTTCTCCAAGGTAATGTCGAGATCGATCTGGTCCGCATCATCACCTAGCTTGACCCCAATCGGAGGGTTCCCGTGATAGTACCAGTCGGTTCGATGGCGAATTGTCCCGATCTTGAGCCACAGACCATGGTCTTTCGCGATCCTATGGAAGTAGTCGATGACCTGAGGCTGGTCGGCCCGCCTGATGTGGTACAAGTCGTCTAGGAACAGGTAGGAATCTCCTGACGAAAGGACAGACATGTCACGAAACAATTGCTGATAATCCATAATATGGCGGTGCAGGAAGTCTATCTTGCTCCGTCTGTACTGTTCCTCCGCCTCCTCTCGCCGGGCCTTGGCCGAGCTGGTCGAGGCTTCGAAGGACGCGGAAACCCACTCAGCCTTCATTCCGGCGCCGGCCTTAAGTCCGCTGCTGTCCTGCTCTTGCACTGACCTGATAATCTTCAGGTGTGCGTCCTCAACTGCATGCAACTGTGTTTGCAACTCTTCGATCTGGGTTTTAAGCTTAACGGCGAGCAGAGCGCTTGCCCTGCGGTTGAAGGCAGGGCGTGCCGGTTTCGTCCCAAACAGCTTATCCCAGAAGGATGTTTTGTGTGCTGGATTCACGGCGGCTGTTTCGATCCACTGCTTGAACTCCTGAAAAGTGGAAATCAGGACGCTTAGGAGGACGTCAGGATAACTGTGCCCCTTGAAGGCTTCCAGGTTCACATACGCGATCGGGCGGCGACCCGTTGTCAGGTCTGCCCCGCCCTTCCTAAGCAAGCTAGATTTTCCTGAACCACGTCGCCCAAAGACAATGTGATGTCGTCTATTGACAGCCCTACGCAGCGTGCCCCGCGCCGGCTCGATGAAGTGTTTCACCCCTTCTTCGCTTGAGCGAGCTGCCTCCTCAACTTTTGTCACGAGTGTCTGCAGATTTTGAGAGTTCAGTATGTCGTTGGACATCGGCCCCTACCGTTAATCAGCCACGGCTGGCATGTAAACAGTCACGCACGCAACGTGTGGAACAAGCCTCGCTCTCACAACATGGCGCTCGCGGACAACCGGGCAATGGCGACGCGTAGTCCGGGTGTATAACCGCCACGTTACCATTCCGGTATACAGCTAATCGGAGGGCAAGGCAAGGGGGAAAGAACGGCAATTATGAATGACGAATTATGAATGGTGAATTAAAGCATTGAGCCATCGGGTCATCGGGTGATCGGGCCATTGAAAAACAGAAGTCAGAAATCAGAAATCAGAAGTCAGGAGTCAGCAGGGCAGGGGCTAGGTGTTGGAGGCTAGGGGCTGGGGGCTAGGGACTGGGGGGAAAGCAGGGCTTGGTTCCAATCGGGCCGATGCGAAGCCAAGATCATGGGTAATGGCCTCAGTTCGCGCTTGAAGGGATCGAGGATAAAACCCAAAACCTCCAACGAAATACTGCCCAGCAGAATGCTGTCGCCCTTCTCTCCGAAGATGACCGGAGAGGCACCCTCCTCCCCCTTCATACGAAACAGAGCCTGTCCGAGGGACCGCTTGATTTCAGTGCCATCCGCAAGAATAAAACTCTTGGTCTTGCCGGGCTTGATACCCAAGCGCTGAAGCACGGGCGCCGGAACTACTGAATACATTGCGCCGGAGTCAACGAGGAACTTGAGCCGCGCGCTGCGCCGAGGCCTCGCGGGATTGGCAATGCTCGCTTGGATGTACGTCAGACCCATGAAACTTTCCCTCGCGCTGAGTGTAGGTTTTGCGCGGCCATGAGTCAAGCGGCAAGAAGGGACGAAGCGAATGATGAATGGTGAATCAAAGCATTGAGCCATCGGGTCATTGGGTGATCGGGCCATTGAAAAGCAGGAGGCAGAAATTAGAAATCAGAAGGCAGAAGGAAGAAGCAAGGAGGAAGGAGGAAGAAGGAAGAAGGAAGAAGGAAGAAGGAAGAAGACAGAAGGTGGGCAGTATGCAGTCGGCAGGGGGCAGTCGGAGTGTTTCCCCCACCTACAGAATTCAGGAGCCAGAAGACAGAAGTCAGGAGGAAGACCGAAGGCGTGCAGCAAGCGGGAGGCAGGGGGTGGCGGATGGGGGCAATCCAAAATCCAAAATCCAAAATCTAAAATTGCCCTAGCCCCGTTCTCTCAACTGACAACTGACGACTGACCCGTCGTGGCGGGACAACTGACTCCTGACTCCTGACTCCTGACTGCTTCACCCGACATCTTCCATCTGAACCAGGGGAATCAAACTTTGGATGAGCGCAAGATCGGCCACCTTGCTCCCTTCCATCGTCACCGCTGCGGCACTGGCAGCCATGGCGAGGTGGAATGACTCGCGAAATGAAAGGTGTTTCACTTCTCCATAAGCCAAGGCTGCCACCATGGCATCGCCGGCTCCGACGCTGCTTCGCGGGGCCACGGCTGGGGGGCGGGCCGATAGCAGATCCTGCTTGGTAGCCGCGATCGCACCCTCAGCCCCCAGGGAAATCACCGCTTCGTCGGCGCCCATTGCAAGCAATTTGCGGGCTGCCTCGGCCAGTTCGCGGCGGGTCCTCAATCGCACTTGAAGCAATTCTTCAACTTCAGCCCGATTAGGCTTGAGCAAAAGGGGTTTGGCTTCGAGTCCGTGCCTCAGAGCGGGTCCTGCTGTGTCTAGCATGCACTTTGCCCCCAAAGCTCTTGCAATGGTGATGAGTTCTGCAAATGTCTCGGGCGGGGCTCCGGGCGGCAGGCTTCCGGAAAAGACCATCACGTCACAACGGGGGCCATATTCTCTGATCTTTTGTTTCATCGCTTCCAGGTGTTCAGGAAGCACTTGAAAGCCGGGTTCGTTGAGTTCGGTTTCTGTCCTGTACACGGGATCGTGGATTTTCAGGTTCACGCGCGTCTCACCCGGGACGCTCGTGAAGTCCGCGGGAATGCCGTTGGCGGCGAGCGTCTCGAGGATGAAGTGGCCGTTGCTTCCCGCCACAAACCCCAGCGCGCAAACTTTTGTTTCAAATTGCTTCACTGCTTTGGCGACGTTGATTCCTTTGCCGCCAGCGTCGGTTCGCCTCACTTCTCCTCGGTTGGTCTTGCCAACCTCAAAGCGCGGAACCGTGAGGCTTCTGTCAATGGCCGGATTTAACGTGACTGTTACAATCATGTCGCCATCTCCTGTGGCACGGGATGGGGAACAGGAGAATAACATGCAACCGAACGCTATTCCAGATTCCCTCTTCGCGCGCTGAAGAATCACCCTACGCCTGCGCGAGTTGACCCAGTTTGTAGGGATGGTTCCGTCCCATCAGAGGCGCCCATTCATAAAGGATGGGCCGAGGGGGAAAAAACAGCGCACTCGCGGCTAGCTGTGCAATTAAAGCCATGACAAATAGACCATAAGGCATGGTGTCATATAAAGGCCAATTTCATGCCAGATATGTCCGAAAACCTGGACGGATATTGTTGCATATTTCAACATAAGCCCCTTTTTTGATGGTTGCGTTTGGTCTACGGCTTGCAAAGCTATGTTAGCGGTGCGGTTGAGGCAAAACCACCAATGGCCGAGCAAGCATCCCTGATTTTCCTGGCAAGGTTTCTTCCCTCACGCGGGACAAACCTTAATGCATCGCAGGGTTTTCCGGCTACAAACCTGGCCAGGACGATTTCCCAGAGGGGGGCACCTATCTCTCCGTCGTGAAGACAGGGCATGTCACCACAAGGTCGTATATTCTGTTTGTAGACGTTTTCTCAGTCGAATAGGAGGCTCGATTCTCATGGCACAAGGCCTTCCCCGAATTTCGGCGAACGTGGTTGTTCCCAAGCCTTCCTTACAGAAGGTTTTCGACAACTTACGTGTTTCCGGCTTCAGCCTCATCGGCCCGACAGTGCGTGAGGGCGCGGTGGTGCTCGATGAGATTGCGGGGGTTGAAGATCTTCCGCTGGGCTGGACGGCAGAACAAGGGCCAGGCCGTTACCGCCTGAAGCAGACCCGCCCTCAAGAATACTTCAGTTACGGCGTGGGGCCTCAGAGTTGGAAAAGGTTTCTCCATCTGCCGCAGGTCAAGCTGTTCTCGGTGGAGAAGACGGACGGGAAATGGGTGATGAAGGCGGCCGAGGAAACGATACCGCTGCGCGCGTTCATCGGTGTGCGTGCCTGTGAGGTGGCCGCGATTGGCATCCAGGATCGCGTTTTTCTCAGTGGCGAATTCAGGGACCCCCATTACGCGCGCCGGCGTGAGCGTATTTTCATCCTGGCGGCTAACTGTGGACGGGCCTTCTCCACCTGTTTCTGCAGCTCGATGAAGACCGGTCCCAAAGCAACGGAAGGTTTTGACTTGGCCGTGACCGAACTGCCTGATGCCTTGGTGATGGAAGTGGGTTCCGAAATGGGTTCGGAGATGCTTCGTGACACTCCCTGGGAGCCCGCCACGGCTTTCGATTTGGGCCGCGCGGCGCAGACCGTGCAGAATGCCGAACGCGGAATCGAGCGCCAGCTCAGGACGGATGACCTGCCCAAGTTACTCTATGACAACCTCGAGCATCCCCGCTGGGATGACGTGGCAGCGCGTTGCCTGAGCTGTGGCAACTGCACGCAAGTTTGCCCCACCTGCTTCTGCGTCACCGTGGAAGACACCTGCAACTTGAAAGCGACGGTCGCGGACCGGACGCGCGTCTGGGACTCGTGTTTCGTGCGGGAGTTTTCGCACGTTCATGGCGGCAATATCCGGCCCACCATTCGGTCGCGATACCGTCAATGGCTGACACACAAACTGGCTTCCTGGATTGACCAATTCGGGACTTCCGGGTGCGTGGGTTGCGGACGGTGCATCACCTGGTGTCCTGTGGGAATTGACTTGACCGAAGAAGTTAAAGCTATTCGCGAGAAGGTTCAACGATGAGCTTAGCACCTGCCCCTGCACAACTGCGGATGATGCCGGACCCGATGCTGCCCCATCCGGCGGTTATCGAGGAAATCCAATCCGAGGCCCACGGTATTTCGACCTTTTCCTTGGTCTTCACGGACCCCATTCAGGCTTCCACCTATCGCTTCCAAGCTGGGCAATTCAACATGATTTACTTGCCCGGCTTCGGAGAAGTTGCCATCTCGATTAGTTCCAACCCCAGTGCGCCCCAGGTGGTGGGCCACACCATTCGTTATGCGGGCAGCGTTACGCGCGCGCTAGGGCGCCTCAAGGTGGGTGATGTGGTGGGGGTTCGAGGGCCCTATGGCAGCGCCTGGCCTCTTGGGAAGGCGCTGGGCAAGAGCCTGGTCATCGTGGCGGGCGGGATCGGGTTGGCGCCGCTGCGCCCGGCGCTATTCTCGATTTTGCGCCACCGCGAGGATTACGGCAGGGTGGTGCTGCTCTGCGGCGCTCGCACCCCTGCCGATCTTCTGTACACCGACGAATTCGAACGCTGGCAGGCCGGCGGCGTGGAGCTCCACACCACCGTGGACCTGGCAGACGAGAACTGGCGTGGCCAAGTGGGAGTGGTTCCCGCGTTGTTCTATCGCATCCGCGTTGACCCTAAGCAGACGTTGGTGATGACCTGCGGGCCGGAAATCATGATGCGGTTCGTGATCTATGAAGCGCTGGCACGAAGGATCCCCAAGGAATCCATCTTCCTCTCCATGGAACGAAACATGAAATGCGCCATCGGGTTTTGCGGCCATTGTCAGTTCGGCCCCACATTCATTTGTAAGGAAGGCCCCGTGCTGAGTTTTGCTGCTATCGAACCTTTCTTTGGCAAGGAGGACTTCTAATATGCCTCCAGACGCTCGTCCCAAGCTTGCCGTTTTCAAATTCTCCTCCTGCGATGGCTGTCAACTGGCGCTCTTGAATCTTGAAGACGAGTTGCTGAGCCTTGCGGGTGAGGTGGAGATCGCATACTTCCTGGAGGCCAGGTCGCGAATCTTGCCCGGCCCGTACGATGTGGCGCTTGTGGAAGGGTCGGTTACCACCGCCGAAGATGAAAAACGCATTCAGGCGGTGCGCCGGGATTCGAAGTTTCTGGTCACCATCGGCGCTTGCGCCACGGCGGGGGGAATCCAGGCCCTGCGAAATTGGAAAGATGTGGCGGAATTCACTCGCGCTGTCTATGCCACGCCCGCTTACATCCACACCCTGGAGCAATCCACCCCCATCTCTTCCCACGTGGCGGTGGACTTTGAGGTGAATGGGTGCCCCATCAATAAGAACCAGATTTTGGAAGTGATTACCGCCCTGCTGGTAGGACGCGCCCCTCATTTGCCCGGGTATTCAGTGTGCATGGAGTGCAAGAAGCGAGGGACAGTGTGCGTGATGGTGGCGCGCGGTTTGCCCTGCCTGGGCCCGGTGACTCAAACAGGCTGCGGCGCGATTTGCCCTGCCTACAATCGCGGCTGTTACGGTTGCTTTGGCCCCCTGGAGGCCCCCAACGCGGATTCGTTGAGCGCCCAATTGCTGAAAGACGGCATGCAGCGCGGCGATCTGGTGCGCCTGTTTCGAGAGTTCACCGGGTTTGCGGAGGCGTTCCGGTCGGCCGGCGACAAGTGGGATAAGCCAGCGTAGCAGGTTGCTGAAAAACCCTGCCAGCCTGTCATTCCGAGCGAAGCGAGGAATCTCGCTCTGGAAACCCCGATCTGATCGGGGCGAGATTCCTCGTCGTCCCGATCAGATCGGGACTCCTCGGAATGACATGCCAGATGGGCCTTTCAGCATGCTACTACAGAGAGGCTCTGACGAAAGAGGTTAAGCGCCATGGCGAGCGAAAACGCGAACCGTGAAAAGACAGTCAAGATTGAATATCTGACCCGCGTTGAAGGCGAGGGCGGGGTTTACGTCCGGTCGGAGGG
>DLMI01000091.1:23916-30057 GCA_002478145.1 Acidobacteria bacterium UBA7540 | reverse complement strand
GGGGAACTGCGCGAAGTGAAGATAAACATTTTCGAGCCTCCGCGGTTCTTCGAAGCCTTCCTTCGCGGTCGCTACTTTCAGGAAGTCCCCGATATTGTAGCCCGCATCTGCGGCATCTGCCCGGTGGCCTACCAGATGAGCGCGGTGCACGCGCTCGAATCCGCCCTGGGAGTTACTCCTCCGCCCGAGATTCGTGCCTTGCGCCGCCTGCTTTATTGTGGTGAATGGATTGAGAGCCACGCCCTGCACATCTACCTTTTGAACGCGCCGGATTTCCTGGGGTACGAGAGCGCCATCTCAATGGCGGCTGACCACCCCAAGGAGGTTGAGCGAGCTCTGCGCCTGAAGAAGATCGGCAATCGACTTCTCGAGATCCTGGGCGGTCGGTCCGTTCATCCGGTCTCGGTATGTGTGGGCGGTTTCTACAAGGCTCCTCGTCGCAAGGAGTTGACGGATATTTCCGCCGACTTGCTCTGGGCCCTGGAGGCGGCAAAGGAAACTCTGGCACTTGTCTGCACGCTTCCCTTTCCGAGCTTCGCGCCCGAATACGAATTCGTTTCGGTCTCCCATCCGAACGAATACCCCATGAATGAGCGGCGGATCGTTTCCTCGATGGGGGTCGATATCGATCCGAAGGATTTCGAGCACGTTTTTCTCGAGGAGCACGTAGAACGCTCGACGGCTCTCCATTCGGTGCGTGCTGATAGTGGCTCGAGCTACTTTGTCGGCCCGCTGGCCAGGATTAACTTGAATATCGACAAGCTGATGCCACAGGCGCTGGCTGCCGCCCGCGCCTGCGGCGTCTCCTGGCCCTGCCGCAATCCCTACATGGGCATCGTGGCTCGCGCCGTCGAGTTGATCCACGCCTGCGAAGAGGCGCTCGCGATTATTGAGGCTTACCGTGAGCCGGCTTCCAGCCGGGTGGAGTTCAAGGTTCATGCCGGGGAAGGGTGTGCAGCCACTGAGGCGCCCCGCGGCTTGCTTTATCATCGCTACCGCATCAATGACCAGGGGCTTGTGGAGTTCGCTAGAATCATTCCTCCCACAGCGCAAAACTACCGTCGCATGGAAGATGACCTCAAAGCTATCCTGCCCGGGGTGCTCGACCAATCCGAAGCTGAGATTGCCCAGGTCTGCGAAAAGCTGATTCGTAGTTACGACCCGTGTATATCATGCTCGACCCATTTTTTGAAGCTCCGGCTTGAACGTGGCTAACTGCAGCGCCAGCCCCGTGTCATTCTGAGTCCGCCATTCTTATTGGCGGACGAAGAATCTCTGCAGTTTCTTTGAACGGCCCGCGAGCGAATGTGCCTTGCGAACTGCGGAGATCCTTCGTCGTCCGCCAATAAGAATGGCGGACTCCTCAGGATGACATGCTTGGGGTGTACGCCGTGGCTGCGCAACTCCAGCCCGCGAGTTCGGTCTGAGCAAATGAGGGAAGACGTGAGTGCGAACGGCCGCCTGCTGATTGTCGGCTGTGGCAACCCCGCGGCTGGCGATGACAGCGCAGGAATTGAAATTGTCCGCCGCCTGAGCGACTTGGGAGACTGCGGGTGCGAGCTGCGGGCTGAAACTAGTCCAGGCGTTGGGCTGCTGGATCTCCTTCCCCTCGCTGATGTTATCCTTTTTGTGGACGCAGTAACCAGCGGCGAAGTTCCAGGCACTCTCTACCTGAATTCCCTCCCTTCTGCGGAGCTGGAGCCGAGAGCGCTGGGCTCCTTATCGGGTCACGGCTGGGGCCTCGTCGAAACTCTGAAGTTGGCCAATGCCCTGGGGCGCACTCTCCCCCGACTTGTTCTCTTGGGGATTGAGGCAGGCACGGTAACTCAAGGCGCTCCACGTTCGGCTGCGGTCGAGCAGGCTATTGCCCTGGTCGTCGAACGAATGCCCGATCTCAAGTTTCTACTGCTATCCTCGGAGATTATTGGGACTCGGAGCTTCTCTCCTAATGATCGTTCCTTTCCGGGCAGGATTCAGGAGTCAGGAGTCAGGATTCAGGCTCTGCGAACCGGCGCCGCCTGAGTCCTGAATCCTTCTTTTCCGACTGAGAGAAAGCGCGCAAAGCAGTGCCAGAACGTGTCTATCGAAACGGCGGTTGAGTCTGCGCCGGGGAATCGCTACAATGAATCGGGCTATTTGGCGCATTTGTCATGGCCAGGAAATTGCTGCATTTAGTCCTGGAAGAGCTTTTGCTCGCCGCACGCGGCCAGCTTAGCGGCATTCGAAAAGAGGCTTAAGCATGTGTTTGGCAGTTCCCGGGAAGATTCTTGACACAAGAGAAGAGAATGGCAGCCGGTTAGGCCGAGTGCAGTTCGGCGGGATCACGCGGCTTGTCCAACTGGACTTCGTGCCGGAGGCCGGAGTGGGCGACTACGTCATCGTCCACGTCGGCTTTGCGCTGAGCAAAGTCAATGCGGAGGAAGCCGAGCGCACTTATCAATTGCTCGAAGAAATCGGAATGCTCGACGCCGAGGACCTGGCTGCCGATGAAAGCGCGACTCTGCCGGAGAGCGACAAAGATTGATGAAGTACCTTGACGAATATCGTGACGCGCGCATTGCCCGCGCTTTGATCGCTGACCTTGCCAGGCGTGTCACGCGGCCCTGGGTGCTCATGGAAATCTGCGGTGGCCAGACCCACACGCTGATGCGCTATGGGATTGACGAGTTGATCCCTTCTCAAATCGAGCTTGTGCACGGCCCCGGCTGTCCGGTCTGCGTGACGGCCCTCGAAACCATCAACAAGGCCATCCATATTGCTTCACTCCCTGCCGTCACCCTGGTTTCATACGGAGACATGCTCCGAGTGCCGGGCTCACATTCCGATCTCTTTCATGTGAAAGCCGCCGGCGGCGACGTGCGAATCGCTTACTCTCCGATGGAGGCTCTGAAGGTCGCCCGCGCGAATCCCAACCGCCGAGTCGTGTTCCTGGGAATTGGGTTCGAGACAACGGCTCCGGCTAATGCGATGGCGGTTTGGCAGGCTGCCCGCGGAGGATTGGGGAATTTTTCCATGCTGGCTTCGCATTTCCTTGTGCCGCCTGCCATCCGCATGTTGCTTGAATCGCCAAAGAACCGCGTCCAGGGTTTTATCGCTCCAGGCCACGTTTGCACCGTCATGGGCTACAGGCAGTATGATGAGTTGAGCCATAAGTATCACGTCCCGATCGTGGTGGGCGGCTTTGAGCCCGTCGATTTGCTCGAGGCGATTTCGATGCTCGTGGCCCAGCTCGAGGAGGGCCGGGCGGAGGTTGAAAACCAATACGTCCGTTCGGTGGGTTACGAGGGCAATCGCGCCGCCCAGGAACTCATGGAGAAAGTGTTCGAGGTCTGTGACCGCAAATGGCGAGGGATTGGCGTAATTCCTCAAAGCGGGTTGCGTCTCCGCGAGGAATTTGCAGCGTATGACGCGGATAAGGTCTTCGGCGTTGCGGATACGACTGCGGAAGAACCTGCGGAGTGCATCAGCGCCCAAGTGCTGCAAGGGCTGAAGAAGCCTGTTGACTGCCCGGCTTTCGCGGTGCGTTGTACGCCGGAGACGCCGCTGGGCGCCCCGATGGTTTCAGGCGAGGGCGCCTGTGCAGCGTATTACCAGTATCGCCGGCCGGCGTAGGCTCTGGAGTGCGGCAGCAAGCTGCCGCACTCCAGAAAGGTTTAGCGTGCCAGACGACCGCAATCCACTCGAAGAACTCGCCTGCCCGGCGCCGCTTCCTGCCAAAGACAAGATACTGCTTGGCCACGGCAGCGGGGGACGCCTGAGTGCGGATCTTTTGCGGGAAGTCTTCCTGCCGGCATTTCACAATCCGGTCCTGGCACAGCTCAATGACCAAGCGGTGGTGAACGTTGATGGCGTTCGCCTCGCCTTTACGACGGATTCGTTCGTGGTCAACCCGTTGTTTTTTCCCGGTGGCGACATCGGATCGTTGGCGGTTTACGGAACAGTGAACGATCTTGCCATGGGAGGCGCGGAACCGCTCTTCTTGAGCGCCGGCTTCATTATCGAAGAGGGTTTGCCGGTGGAAACCCTGCGGCGGGTTGTGTTGTCGCTCCAACGGGCGGCGGAAGAGGTCGGCGTGGAAGTTGTGACCGGCGACACCAAGGTGGTGGAGAAGGGAAAGGGCGACGGCCTCTTTATCAATACTTCGGGAATCGGGCGCGTCCCCAATGGCGTGGAACTGTCCGCTGACCAGGCGCGTCCCGGCGACAGTATTCTTCTCAGTGGCACGCTAGGCGACCATGGCATCGCCATCCTTTCGCAGCGCGAAGGACTCGAGTTCGAAACTCCCATCCAGAGTGATGCTGCCCCGTTGCACTTGCTGGTTGCGGCGATGCTCGAGGTGACGCGTTCAATTCGCTGTCTCCGCGACCCTACCCGAGGCGGCCTTTCGAGCACCTTAAACGAAATCGCGGCTCAGTCCCGCGTGGGTATGGTTATTGAAGAGTCTGCCCTTCCCATCCGGGAGGAGGTGAAGGGCGCTTGCGAGCTGCTCGGACTGGACCCGCTTTACGTGGCGAACGAAGGGAAGCTTGTCGCCATCATCGCTCCTGCGGATGCGGATGAGGTCCTAGCGGCAATGCGTGGCCATGCGCTGGGTGTGAACGCTCGGATCATCGGCAAAGTCGTCGTAGCCCATCCCGGCGTCGTAACGATGCGAACCTACTTGGGTACTTCACGCATTGTGGACATGCTCGCGGGCGACCAACTGCCGCGCATCTGCTAGGTGCCGGGTGTCAGGTGCCAGGTGTCAGGCGAAAGTGTAAAGGGTAAAGTGTAAAGGGTGGACTGAGGGTGTCAGGTCTCAGGTGTCGGGTGCCAGGCGAAACGGTAAAGTGTAAAGGGTGGACTGAAGGTGTCAGGCGTTAGGGAAGGCAAAGGTTTCAGGTCTCAGGTTTCAGGTCGTCCCCGGAAAAAATCCACGAGACCTTACACTTTAGCCTTTACCCTTTAAACCTTTTCCCTGACACCTGGCACCTGACACCTGACACCTGCTTTTCCATGCATGAACTGAGCATTGCCAACGCGATTCTTGATGCTGTGCGCGACGAGCGTGCGCGCCTGAACGGCGCGCGTGTCATCAAAGTCGGCGTGCGAATCGGGGCCTTGGCGGGCGTGGACCCGGAGGCGCTGAGCTTCGGTTTTGAGGTCTTGGTCAAAGACACGGACCTCGAGCCTTTGACGCTCGAAATCGAATCCACCTCCCGCCGCCACGAGTGCTCGGATTGCGGGCACGTATTCACGGTGGTCGATTACCAGGTGGATTGCCCAGACTGCGGCTCGGCGGATACACATTGCATTGGCGGTGATGAACTGGAGTTGGCTTACCTGGAGGTGGAAGAATCATGAGCCGCTTGCCGCTCGAAAAGAAGGTTCTTAGTGAGAACGATCGCATCGCCAGCCGGTTGCGAGAGCGTTTCCAGGAGCGCCAGATATTTTGCTTGAACTTCATCAGCTCGCCGGGCGCAGGGAAGACGTCCCTGCTTGAACGCACGCTCGAACGCTTCAGCCCGGGTGAGCGCGTAGCTCTGTTGACGGGTGACATCCAGACGGATAACGATGCGAGAAGACTCGCCCATTTTGGCTTTCCGGTGAAGCAAATCACCACGGGCGGCACCTGCCACCTGGACGCGCGGATGATTGAGCGGGCGCTCGCGGACTGGCCACTGGGGTCTCTCGATACGCTGCTGATTGAAAACGTCGGCAACCTCGTCTGCCCTTCCAGCTATGATCTTGGAGAAGCGGCCAAGGTGGTGGTGCTGAGCGTTGCAGAAGGCGACGACAAGCCCCTCAAATACCCTGCCATCTTTTTCAAATCCGAGTTGCTGGTGCTGAACAAGACCGATTTGCTCCCCTACGTTTCTTTCGACCTCGGGAAAGCGCGCGAGTACGCCCTCCAAGTGCATCCCGGAATGGAAATTGTCGAACTTTCCTGCCAAACCGGCGCGGGCCTTGACGATTGGATGAAGTGGCTGGCGCGGCGCCGCGAATCGGCCAAGGCTGAGAAGGTACTGGCGTCGGGCCAAGCATGAGCGCGCGGGTTCGCAAAGCCATCGAAGTCACCGGAATCGTGCAGGGCGTTGGATTCCGTCCCTACGTTTACCGTTTGGCCTTCGCAGCGCAACCTCGCCGGATTCATCACCAATA
>DLMI01000091.1:23530-23889 GCA_002478145.1 Acidobacteria bacterium UBA7540 | reverse complement strand
TCGCAGTTGCCTGTGGAAGCGCCTCGGCTGGCGCGCATCACGCAGTGGGCGGCCAGTGATATTCCCGCGCGTGCTGAGGGCGAGTTCCGCATCCTGCCGAGCCGCCCGGGCGAAAACCGCCGCGTCCTGATTTCCCCCGACGTGGCCATTTGTGATGATTGCCTGCGCGAGCTCTTCGACCCTTCCGACCGCCGCTTTCATTACCCTTTCATCAACTGCACAAACTGCGGGCCACGCTACACCATCGTGCGCGACATCCCTTATGATCGCGCGCGCACTTCGATGGCGGTTTTCCCCATGTGCGCTGACTGCCAGGGCGAATACGACGACCCGCTCAACCGCCGCTTTCATGCCCAGCC
>DLMI01000091.1:0-23379 GCA_002478145.1 Acidobacteria bacterium UBA7540 | reverse complement strand
GCGGCGCGTTTGCAAGCGGGTTACGTGGTGGCCGTGAAGGGCTTGGGGGGATTCCACCTGGCGGTTGACGCAACGAATCCCGCCGCGGTCAGCCGTCTGCGGGAAGGGAAGCGACGCGTCGAAAAACCATTTGCGATTATGGCGCCCAGTTTCGAGGCCGTTCGGAATCTCTGCGAGCTTGATGACGCTTCGCGCGCCTTGCTCGAGAGTCCTGAGCGGCCCATTGTGCTGCTTCGCAAAAAGTCTCCGAGTCTTATTGCTGAGCTGGTCGCACCTTTCAACCGTGAGTACGGTGTTTTCCTGCCCTACACGCCACTCCACCATCTGCTCTTTGCTGCCGGCCGTTTTCAGGCCCTGGTCATGACCAGTGGGAATATCTCGGAAGAGCCGATCGCCATTGACAATCCTGAGGCATGGGCGCGGCTGCGCGGAATTGCAGACTTCTTTCTCGTCCATAACCGCGACATCCTCTTGCGTTGCGATGATTCCGTGGTCCGCGTCACGGGCGAGCAACCGCGGCAACTTCGCCGCTCGCGCGGATACGTGCCCGTGCCGGTGTTTCTGAACGAGGACCTGCCGCCAATATTGGCGGTCGGCGGAGAGCTCAAAAACACCGTGTGTTTGACGAAAGGCCGCCACGCTTTTCTAAGCCAGCACATCGGCGACCTGGAGAACCTGGAGAGCTACAGCTTCTTTGAGACCACCATTTCCGGCTTCAAGCGAATCCTTGAGGTTGAGCCGCAGCTCCTTGCTTACGACCTGCATCCCGATTACTTCTCGACGCGCTGGGCGCTGGGCCAAAGCAGCATTAAGCGCATTGGGGTGCAACATCACCACGCCCACATCGCGAGTTGCATGGCCGAAAACCACCTGAATGGAAAGGTGATCGGCATCGCCTTGGACGGCACGGGCTACGGAACCGACGGCGCGGTCTGGGGCGGGGAAGTCCTGCTTGCGAGGTATGCTGATTTCCAGCGCGTGGCGCATCTCGATTACGTCCCCATGCCGGGCGGCGCGGCAGCCATCACCGAGCCCTGGCGCATGGCGGTGAGCTACCTGCACAAGCATTTTGGGGAAACTCTTTGGGACCTGGAAATTCCCTTTGTGCGTGAACTCGACCGGCGGCAGGTGGCTGTGGTCGTCCGCATGCTGGAGCGCGGCGTCAACTCGCCACTGACATCAAGCTGCGGCCGCCTGTTTGACGCAGTGTCGGCGCTGGCGGGAATTCGGAAACGGGTCAATTACGAGGCCCAGGCGGCCATCGAATTCGAGGCGGCCATCGCGGGCGAGGGTGACGGCGCCGGCTACCCGTTTGAGATTCGCCCGGAAGGAAGCGGCTGGATTATCGATACGCAACCGCTCTTTGCAGCCCTGGTGAATGATTTGAGGTGCGGAGTGCCTGCGGGCATCGTCAGCCGCCGCTTCCATGAGGGGTTGGTGGATGTGTTGGCAAGGACAGCAAGACTTATTCATGCAAAAACCGGTCTTGATAATATCTGTCTGAGCGGCGGCTCCTTCCAGAATGTTTTTCTGCTCGAACACCTGAAGCGCAGGCTCGAAGCCGAAGGTCTGAAGGTTTTCACCCACTCCGAAGTGCCTTGCGGCGACGGCGGCCTCAGCCTGGGCCAAGCCCTGGTTGCCGCGCACCGGTCCTCGTAGCACGGGCCTGCTACCTCCCTCAGTCCAGCGGCACGAGTAAATGGAAAGCGCGATTCCTGCGCCAGCGATACGACTCGAAATCCCTATCCAGGGTGAGAATGTCTCCCGTATCCAGCTCCTCGGCGAGTTGAACCAGGCACGCATCGGCGAGGTCCGGAGCGAGATCGCGATACTTGCGCAGGATGCTACGCACAGGCGACGCGACGCGGGAGAGCTGAAACGGAATCTGAAAAACTCCCCGCTCGACGTTCTCAAGGATCGTGTCAGCCGCTCCGGGAAGCCCGCGCAAGAGGTAGCAGCTCTCCGCAATCACCGCCTCGCAGGTGACCAGTGGCCGCTCGAGGCCCTCCATCACCGTTACGCAACGAGTGTGGTGCCTCTCGCTTCGGTCCAGCAGCGCCACAATTACGCTGGTGTCCACGAGCACGGGCTTCACTGGCCGAAACCCCTCAAGTGCTTTTTGTTGGAAGCTAGATCGGGAAGACCCGAGGCAAATCGCCCCACGCCGATCACTCGTTTGGCCGACGGGAAGCCATAACACGCGGCGAGCAAGTGGACCCCCTCGCGCACGACGCGCGAGGGGCTCCAGCCCGTACGGCGCGCCAGCCGTTCTAAGGCCGCTTGCGAGCGGCGGTCAAGTCGAGCTTGCACAGTCGTTTTCATGTGGACCATTATACTACAAATTCTCTTGTGTAATACAACGCCGAAGATGCTTCGCGGAGTCTCGTTTTGGTTGCGGCCAACAGCCGCGCTGTGGCAATAGTCAAAACTTCTTCGTTGCTTGCAACGAATTTCGGCGGCCATCGCTTGGCCGTCGTGAGACTGGTTGCCAGGTCTGGCGACTCAGTGTAGGCTTTCGGTGTACCTAAGGATGCGGGACACACTTCGAAGACGGCGCCGGGCGCTTTACACGGATCAGAAATGATTGCAGGCATGCAAGGACGCGTTCGCTGGATCCTGATCGTTTGGATTTTCATTATAAGTTCCGTCGCATATCTCGACCGCGTCAATATTTCCATTGCAAGCCATTATATTGTGAAGGAATACCATCTCAGCAATATTCAGCTCGGTTACATTTTCAGCGCCTTCGTGCTGGGCTACGCGCTGTTTCAAGCTCCCGGCGGGCGTCTCAGCGACCGATATGGGCCGCGATGGGTTATCACGGTCGCTACAGTTTGGTGGGCGGTGTTCACGACCTTAGCGACCGCAATCCCACGAAGTATTACAGGCGTAGTCGCGGTTTTTGTTGGTGTGAGATTTCTGCTAGGCGCCGGTGAGGCCGTGATGTACCCGGCTTCAAACCGCTTGGTTGCCAAATGGATTCCGAGCAACGAGCGCGGAAGAGCCAATGGACTCATATTTGCCGGGGTCGGTGCAGGAGCAGGGATAACCCCGCCGCTTATTACCTTCATTATGCTGCACGGCGGCTGGCGGCTTTCTTTTTGGGTGAGCGCGCTTTTGGGGTTAGTCGTCGGATCGGTGTGGTTCTGGCTGGCGCGAGACAATCCCGAGGAGCACCCCTGGATGGGCGCCCGAGAAATGGAAGTGATTCGCTCCGGTTTGCCCAACTCCAGCGATAGAGCGAAGGGAATACTTCCGTGGGGAAGAATTCTAGCGAGCAAAGACTTCCTGTTAGTTACCTACAGTTATTTCTGTTATGGCTACGTCGCCTACATTTTCTTCGCGTGGTTCTTTATCTACCTCTCGACCGTGAGGGGGCTGAACTTGCGTGAGAGCTCATTCTTCGCAATGCTTCCGTTCATCGCCATGGCGATTTGTTCGCCGGCGGGAGGAGTCCTGAGCGATTGGATTACGCGCCGCTACGGCAAGCGTTGGGGAAGATGCGGCGTTGCGGTAGTTGGAATAGGTCTCGCCGCGGCGTTTGTTGCCTCTGGGTCTGCCGTCAGCAGTCCAAGGCTGGCAAGTATTGTTCTGGCAGGCGGAGCCGGAGCGCTTTATTTATCACAGAGCACGTTCTGGTCTGTCACCGCCGACATCGCGGGCGAGTCTGCCGGTTCTGTATCCGGGGTCATGAACATGGGAGCACAGATCGGCAGCACGGTTACTGCCACGCTCACACCCTTGATCGCTTCACGCTTTGGCTGGGGAGCCTCGTTCGGAGTTGCGGCGTGCTTGTGTGCGACGGGTGCGATTGCCTGGTTGTTGGTTGATCCAAGCCGCCAACTCACGCAAGAAGAATGAGCAGAGACCCCCGGTCCAGGGCTCACTCCTCCAGTTTTTGGGCCAAGTAATTTGCCAAGCCGAGTTCCTTGATGAGGCCCAGTTGGGTTTCGAGGTAGTCGGCGTGGCGTTCTTCGTCATGCAGATTCGCCAGCAGCAGATCAGCGGTACCCCGGTCGCCGGCGCTGGTGCAGGTGGCGATTCCTTGGTTATAGCTGACGATGGCCGTCTGCTCACCCTTCAGATCAATCGTGAACTGGTCCTGGACGTCCTTGCCCGCTTCGATTTTCGGCAACGACTGCACGTTGGGCGCACCTTCCAGGAAGAGAATGCGCTCAATTAACTTCTCGGCATGCTTCATCTCTTCGATGGCGCGCTTTTGCGTGAAACTACCCAGTGATTTGTAGCCCCAGTTATCACACATCTCGGCGTGGAGGATGTATTGAACCACGGCGCCCAATTCTTCAGTCAGCGCCCCGGCCAGAACTTCGAGTACCTTGGGTTTACCCTTCATATTTTGTTGGCTCCTTGGGATACGTGATGGCCTGTGCAGAGCAACAGACTACAAGTCCCTCATGCATTGCCAGATCTGTCATACACCACCTCCTTGGGCGAGTCTTGGCGTTTTCCCAAGAGACAGCGTATGGCACGACAGTGTACACTTTAGCAAAGAGCTTCAGGTCCTTTTGCGAGGGCCTTGATTCCACCACCTTTCAATGCTCATGTCAAGAGTCCGTGAAAGCGCAGGGATGGTGAGTGAGCTGGATGACTTGACTTCGGCGTGGGTCAGTTCTAGAGTTAGGCGTGACTGATTCAAAGCATGCGTCCTGGGAGTGCTTGGAAAGCCCTAAGCTCCCTCGATACTGCGAGGCTGACTCATGTTGACCTTTGCCGGGCTCTCAGCGTTTGCAGTATTCTTAGGTATTGCGTCCATCGGGTTCTTGTTCCTGGTGGTGAGTTTCGTGTCCGGGGAATTGTTCGAGCATGGCGACTTGGCGGGCCACGATGCGGATTTTCACGGCGACGTGCACGGGGGGCCGGGCGTCAGCATCTTCAGCACTCGCATCCTCAGTGTTTTCATAACCGCGTTTGGTGGCTTCGGGGCTATTGGTATCCACCTTGGTCATAGCACGGAGGTGAGCACCGTTATAGGGGTGGCCGGCGGCTTGGTCTTTGGCACCATCATTTACCTCTTCGCGAGTTTCCTCTTCAGCCAGCAGGCTTCCAGCGAAATCCGGGTGAGCGATTTGGCAGGGAGTATCGCCCAGGTCAGCGTGGGCATCCCGAGAGCTGGAGTGGGGCAAGTCCGGTGCACGATGGGGGAGAGCGTGGTGGAGAAGATTGCCCGGTCGCAAGACGGCGAACAGATTCCCATCAATACTCTGGTGAAGATCGAAGCTGTCGTGGGCGAGACAGTTGTGGTGCGACGGGCAGAGTAGCCGAAAATGGAAAGTCAAAACCGAAATTCGAAAATCGAAATTCGAAACTCGAAAATGGAAACAGGAAATTGGAAAGTGGTTAGTCTCGCGGGTTGCTGCGGTCTTCTAGCTACCCACTTCTAGTTTCCAGTTTCGAGTTTCGAATTTCCAGTTTCCATTTTCCAGTTTCGATTTTCCAATTTCCAGTGCCGAGGGAAGTCATGAGCATGATTACCCAGTTCTTCGTTCCCATCATTGTGGTCTTTGTCGTTTTGGCTCTCCTTGTGTCCATGGCTCTTTTCAGCCGGAACTATCTGAAAGTGCCACCCAACGCCGTGGCCGTCTTCAGCGGACGGAAGCGGAGGACGCCGGACGGCAAAATCGTGGGCTACCGCATGATCAAGGGCGGGGCAGCCTTCCGCTTCCCACTCCTGGAACAGGTGGACTACCTTTCCTTGAACGTCTTCACGATTCCGCTGGAAATCAAGCGCGCCTACACCTTGAAAGGCGTGGCCATTTCGGTGAAGGCGGTCGCCAACGTCAAGATCAAGAGCGATGACATGTCCCTCAGCGCCGCTGCCGAGCGCTTCCTTGGCATGTCGCACGAAGAGATACAGCGGGTCATCTTTCAGACGCTGGAAGGCCACCTGCGATCGATTCTCGGCACCCTGACCGTGGAAGAGGTCAACAGCGACCGCCAGAGCTTCGCCCAGAAGCTGACCTCGGAAGCCACCGTGGACCTGGAGAGAATGGGCATTGGCGTGGACGTACTCACCATCCAGGACATATCCGACGAAGAAGGCTACCTGGACGCCCTCGGCAAGAAGCGAACGGCGGAGGTGAAACGCGACGGAACCATTGGTGAGGCTGAGGCCACGCGGGATGCTAAGATCAAGTCCGCCCTGGCCATGCAGGAAGGCGAGAAGGCGAAGTTCGACGCGGACGCCAACATCGCAGCGGCGCAGCGTGACTTTCAGGTAAAGCAGGCCCAGTTCCTGGCCGAAGTGGAAACGCAAAAGGCCACGGCCGCGCAAGCCGGTCCGCTGTCGCAGGCCAAGGCCAAGCAGGCAGTGGTCATGGAAGAGGTGCGTGTGGAGAGGATGCGCACCCAGGAGCAGATTGCCGTCCAGGAACAGGAGGTACAACGCAAGCAGAAAGAGCTGGAGGCCACGGTCATCAAGCCCGCCGAAGCGGAGCGGCAGGCGGCCATTTTGCGTGCGGAAGCCAAGAAGCAGGCTGCCATTCTGGAAGCAGAGGGCAACAAGGCCGCCCAGATCGCCATGGCCGAGGCCGCGCAGGAGAAATTCCGGCAGGAAGGTCTGGGGCAAGCCGCGGCCGTCGAGGCGCAGGGCCGCGCCGAGGCCTCCAAGGTGGAAGCAGTGGGTCTGGCCCAGGCGCGTGCCATCGAGGCGCAGGGCGTTGCCGAGGCACAGGCCATCCTGAAGAAGGCGGGAGCGTGGAAGGAATTCAACGAGGCCGCCAAGCTCCAGACCATACTCGAAAAGTTGCCTGCTGTGCTGCAAGCCTCAGCGAGTATTTTCGGGGCGGTTGCTGCTCCACTAGGTAACATTGATCGAGTGGTGGTCATCGAACAAGGTAACAGTGCGACGGGTGACGGGACGGGAGGCATCGGTCGCATCGCCCAAACCGGACCGGCGCTGGTGTTTAGCTTGCTCCAACAGTTGCAAGCGTTGGGCCTTGACCTGCCTGCCGTACTCGCGCAACTGGGCGTCGACGGCGGCCGACTCACCGCGGGCAAGGAACCGCAGGCGACCGAACACAAGGCGCCCCAGCAGGAGGCGCCGGCAGAGCGTAAGCAAGTATAAGTGAAGAATGGCCCTCTTCCGGTATCGGTTGTCAGGTGAGGCCGAGGACGGCTGGCGCTTGGCGACGCGAACCGAAAGACGACGGATCACTGATAACCCACGACCACCAACGCGAGACTGACCATGCTTTCCTATCCAGTCGACTCCAAGCTTCAGAGCGAGGCGCCCAGCGCCCTCGTTGTGCATTGCGGCGATCACCGATTCCAGGCGGCTTTCCAGGAGTTCTTGAACCGGCATCTGGGGCTCGCCGGCAACTACGATCTGTTGGTCATACCCGGCGGACCCCAAAGTTTGACGCTAGTGGAGTACCTGCCGAAATTCTCCTGGGCAAGTTGGAGGTGGTTCCGCTTCTTCGTGGAGAACCATGAGATCGGCCGGTTAATCCTGATCCAGCACCAAGACTGCACCTGGTACAAGACCCTCCCCCTGCATCTCCACTCTTCCTCCGAGCCGCGCCAGCGCCAGGAGGAGGACCTGCGAAAGTTGGGACAGGCGCTGAGAAAGGATTTCCCGCAGCTCAGGGTTGAATTGTATTTTGCAGCCTGGAACGGCGACGAGGGGGGAAATGTAGAGTTTCTGGCACTGGAGAAGTCACCATAGTCGGTGAGCTCCTGAATTCCCCGGCCCTCCTGAACTATTCTGGTTCCAAGACCTGGTCCACTTAACAGGACGAGATAAAAAGAACTCTAGCCGACCACTTGAAAACCCCGACAACGGCCCCCTGGCTCGGCATGCTGGAGCCTGCGGACATTTGGTGTGCGGATGTCTTCACCTGGCCTCAGTTGTTGGAACCCGAGGCCTTCAAGGTGCTGGGTATGATTCAACGTGTCAGCCGCGATAATGGCGCGAGTCTCCTGACAACACGTTGTCTTCAGCAGAAAATGAACCGTGCAGTCACGGACCAGAGTAAGGGGCCCGCCCGCTGCGCTCGCGAGCTCGTGCAACGGTTCGATAGCAATATCCTGGTTGGGCGCCTGGACCAAGGGTTGGGCTCGAATTGCGATTAACAAGCGCTTCGAGTACGATTGTGACGGAGGGTGTCATGAAGGCGTGTTTGCTCCATTCGCCCGCGCGGGTTGAGACCAATCCACTCGACTTTACCGACGTGCCGGACCCGCTGCCGGAAAGAGATCAGGTACTGGTGCGGGTTGCCGCCTGCGGGGTCTGCCGGACGGACCTGCATGTGGTCGAGGGCGAGTTGCCAGCGCGCAAGTCACCCGTGATCCCGGGGCATCAGGTGGTTGGCCGCATCGAGAAGCTGGGCCCCGAGGTCAGCCGCTTCCGCGTCGGCGACCGGGTTGGCATCCCCTGGCTTCACCGGACATGCGGGGTCTGCGAGTATTGCCGTGCGGGAAAGGAGAACCTCTGCGACGCACCTACATTCACTGGATACGTCGTGGACGGTGGCTATGCGGAGTACACACTCGCGCCGGAGAAATTCGTCTATCCTATTCCCGAGGGTCTTGGGGACGAGCAGGCAGCGCCGCTACTGTGCGCCGGGATTATCGGCTTCCGCTCGCTGCGCCTCTCGGGCGTTGAGCCGGGCGGCAAGCTTGGACTCTACGGCTTTGGGGCGGCGGCCCACTTGGCCATCCAGGTAGCACGGCACTGGAATGTCGCCGTCTACGCCATGACCCGCGACGCGCGTCACCAGAAGCTGGCGCTCGAGATGGGCGCGGCGTGGGCGGGCGGGACGGTGGAGGAGCCGCCTGCAAAACTTGATGCTGCCATTATCTTTGCGCCGGCGGGCGAGATTGTGCCCGCAGCCCTAAGGGCCCTGAAGAAAGGCGGAACCCTCGCGCTGGGCGGCATCCACATGAGCCCTATTCCACCACTCGATTACAATTTGCTCTACTACGAGCGTGTTCTGCGCAGCGTCGCCAATAACACTCGGCAGGACGGCGAGGATTTCCTCCGCCTCGCCGCCGAAATCCCCATCCATAGCGAGATCGAGGTATTCCCGCTGCGCGACGCCAATCGCGTGCTGAACTCGCTCAAGAATGACGCCATCCGCGGGGCCGCAGTGCTGCGGGTCAACTAACCCGCGTTTCTCACCAGGTTTTCTGAGGATTGATTCGGAGCCATCATTGCTGCGACTGATCCTCATTTTCGGGTGTGCGGTGCCGAGATGAGACTCGTTGGGTAATCGCCCCGCTCAGGCCCGCTGAGGCGCAAGGGCGTACAGATCGAAACGGGCGCAACTCCGCCTGTGGATACCTTGCGTGGACTAGTGGAGAATGCCTTATGCAACAAGCAAGTACGGCTGCCGCCCCCTCCTCAGAACCTGCCGGAATCAAGGTTGCAAGGGAGATTACCCTATGGTTCCTTCTGTTCCTGATTTGTTTCGGCCTGGGCTACCCAACCCTCAACCGCTACGACCCGCGAACGGTTGGCGGGACGTCCGACTCGGCTTGGTATTACGACCTCGTCACCCGCGGACCGCGTGCGGCCGAACTAGGAATGCGGATTCGCCTGTTGGTCCCGTACCTCGCAAAGCCGTTTTATTGGGTGGCGAAAGGACGCTTGGGGAC
Organism: Acidobacteria bacterium UBA7540; assembly: GCA_002478145.1. The sequence goes on along the minus strand of DLMI01000091.1, from coordinate 13,764 downwards.
ATGGGAGCCGGTCTTCTTCGGTCTTTTGGTGGCCAATGCTTTGCTCATCGCCACAACGGCCTACTTTCTAGTCCGCGTGGGTTACCGGCAAGTGGGCGACTACGGGACCGCGCTGCTGGGCGCGGCTCTTTATCTGCTGAACTTCGACACTGCGAATGTTCGGCTCTCCGGTTTGGTTGATTCGGGCGAGGGATGCATCCTGATGCTCGTGGCATGGACTTTGCTTTCGGACCGGTGGTGGCTTCTTCCGCTTTGGGGGGTGCTGGGAACTCTGGCCAAGGAGTCCTTCGTTCCGCTTTCGATGGCGTTCGGAGTAACATGGTGGCTGGTCTCGGCGCGCCGGAACTCGAATCGGTTCTCCCGAGGGCTGTGGGTGGCAGCCATGGCGATAAGCGCCCTGGTTACGATGACCGCAGTGCAATCAGTAGCGACAGGGCACGCGGTCTGGCCTTGGGAATTTGCAGCCGCAATGAACTCGAGATCGAACTACGCTGCAAACTTCATGAGGTCACTTCTGGACCGTAACTTCTGGTACATCTTCGGATGGCTGTTGCCTTTGGGTATCTGGCGCCTGCGATGCTTGCCACGCGCCTGGGTGCTGGCATCGGCGAGTGCAGCGTTCTTGGCTCTGTTGATGAACGCGTATTATGGTGGCCCGCCCGGAACTGCGGGGAGAGCGATGTTTAGCATGGGGGGCCCGATCCTGAGCCTCTCCACGGCGGTCCTCCTGTGCCGACCGGCAAACGCCTTCGACGCCGAGATTACGCGGGCATAGCGGCTCTGTCGTTCGGGTGTTAGTCCAGAAAAGCCGCTTGCTTGAGAAGCTGCCGTTGTTCCCGCGAACAGTTCGGCGGTAGTACCATTCCGCACGGAGGATTCAACGCTTGGCTTGGAATCGAACCGTCAGTCTCCTCCTGATGCTAGCTTGCGGTCAGGGGCTTGTTGCTCAGGTTTCGGCTCAGGGTCAGGTCGCGATCCGCGTGGACGCCTCCGCCAGGCAAGGACCGTGGAAGCCGATTTGGACCTATTTTGGTTACGATGAACCGAATTACACCTACACCCCGAACGGACGGAAGCTCATCTCTGAGCTCTCAGCACTTAGCTCGACTACGGTGTGGATTCGCACCCACCACCTTTTGTGCACGGGCGACGGCACGCCTGCATTGAAGTGGGGCTCCACGAATGCCTACACTGAAGACCCGTCCGGAAGGCCGGTGTACGACTGGGCGATCATCAACAAGATCTTCGACACCTACGAGCAGGCAAGAGCCAAGCCCTTTGTGGAGATCGGCTTTATGCCGGAGGCCCTCTCTTTGAAGCCCGAGCCTTATACCCGGCACTGGCCGGCGCCCGACGATGGAACTGGCTGGTCCTATCCGCCCAACGATTATCACAAGTGGGCTGACTTGGTCTCGCAGTGGGTGCGGCACTCAATTGATCGCTACGGCAAAAGCGAGGTCGAGTCCTGGTACTGGGAAGTGTGGAACGAACCTGACATCTCCTATTGGCGAGGAACGCCTGACGAATACGACAAGCTCTACGATTATGCCGCGATGGCCGTAAAGCGCGTCCTTCCTGCCGCCCGTGTTGGCGGACCGGCGTCAACGGGCCCAGCGAATCCCAAGGCGGCGGCCTTTCTCCAACAGTTTCTTGAGCACTGTGACCACGGAACGAACTACGCCACGGGCAAGACCGGTGCGCCCCTCGATTTCATCACGTATCACGCCAAGGGCGCTCCAAAGCTGGTTGACGGTCATGTTCAGATGGGCCTTGGGCACAATCTACAGGATGTGGCGAAGGGATTTGAGATCGTCGCGTCTTTTCCCCAGTTCCGGAGCCTCCCAATTATCCTTAGCGAATCCGATCCCGAAGGCTGTGCGGGCTGCTCGGCGAGGCTTTACCCTCAGAATGCGTATCGCAACGGCGCGCTCTACCCTTGCTACGCCGCGGCCGCCCTGAGCAGCGTCTTGACTCTGGCGGAGCGGCAAGGAATTAACATCGAAGGCATGGTGACCTGGGCGTTCGAGTTCGAGGGGCAGCCTTACTTTGATGGTTTCCGGTCGCTGGCCACCAACGGCGTGGACAAGCCGGTCCTGAACCTGTTCCGGATGGCAGGCTTGATGCGGGGCGACCGCCTGAAGGTGGTGAGCAGCGGCGCTGTCGGACTCGACGCGATCCTGGAGGCCGGCGTGCGCACCCAGCCCGATGTGGATGCGATCGCGACCCGCTCCGATCGCGAGGTCTCTGTCCTGGTGTGGAACTATCACGACGATGACTTCCCGGGCCCAGACGCACCGGTCACCCTCGCGATCAGCGGAATGCGGGGCGTCCAGCGAGTTCTGGTGCGTCACTACCGGATTGACTCCCACCACAGCAATGCATACGCAGTCTGGAAAGAGATGGGCTCCCCCCAGAATCCCTCCCCCGAACAGTACGCTCGGCTTGAGGCGGCCGGAAACCTCGAGCTGCTGAACTCACCAAGCTGGGGGTGGACGGAAGCCGGCACCACAGCCATCAAGTTCTCTTTGCCCCGGCAGGCGGTGTCATTGGTTCAGTTAAGCTGGTAACAGGCTCACTGTGGCACTAGGCGCCAACTTCATCGCGCGGCGCAAAGAAGAGCAGGCCCTTCTCGCGGAAGGCGGGATCAGGATGACATGTCCCGCCGCGGCGGGAGCGGAGCGTTGCGAAGAATCTGCTTTTGGTTGCGGTCTATGCCCGCGCTGCGCCACCTGCTTTACGTCAACCGCTCGGGCCCGATTGGGCTGGATCTCTTCACCGTCTCTCCCCGCTTTGAGACCAAGAACTTCGGGGAGCAACCCTATCTCGACACCTCGGCGACTTTCGATGAAGCAAATCAGAAGGCTGACGTCTCACTTTATATTCGTTTTTCCAGCCTGACATGCGAGTATAGTTGTTCACCTTCCTGAGGGGGATGCCGTGAAAATACTTTTTCGTTCTGCTTTGATTCTCTTCCCTGCCGGTGAAAGCGCTTTCTCCCCAGCGCTCTCCCGGTACGTTCGCACTGAGAATCCTGAAGCGACGATCGAGGCGCCAACCAATCGCCGAATTCAACAAAAGCACCGTATGAAGTGGGAAAGGGTGCTTGATCCCCAAAGCAGGAGAATCTCCTGAATTAAACGAGGAGGCAAACATGCGCTGCAAACTTTCTCTGGTATTTCTGCTGTTCGTAGGGGCAGTACTTGCCGCGACGGCTCAAACCGCCGCTCCCCCGCAAAAGAAAGTGAGCATGACGGTCAATGCGAGCAAGACCGGTGAGCCCATCCATCGGTATGTGTATGGTCAATTCACCGAGCTCCTGTTCAACCTGTTTGAAAAGGGGCTATGGTCTGAAATGCTCAGCGACCGGAAGTTTTTCTATCGGGTGGATTCCAGCGAGAAGTTGAATCCCGAAAACAGAAAGCAGAACTTCACCCGTTGGCGGCCGGTGGGGCCGGACGAGGCCGTGGTCATGGACAAGAAGAGCCCGTATGTCGGCGAGCACTCGCCTCTCGTGAAACTCGACGCGACAACGCCGCGCGGCATTCGTCAGGCGGGGCTGCCGCTCCGCAAAGGGCGGAGTTACACGGGTTCGGTGGTGCTCTCGGGCGACCCCGGAGTGAAGGTCGAGGTTACCCTCGTCTGGGGATCAGGGGGAAGCGATCGCCAAACTCTTCCGATGGGCCCGCTTTCGGCCCGGTATGTGAAGTCCCCGTTGAAATTCACCGCCGGCGGGGACAGCGCGGACGGGCGCTTGGAAATCACGGGGACCGGCAAGGGGACATTTCATATAGGCGTCGTATCACTCATGCCTGCCGACAACATCAGGGGCTTTCGCGCTGACATGATCAAGCTCCTCAGGGATCTCAACTCCGGAATCTACCGATGGCCAGGCGGGAATTTTGCTTCCGGTTACGACTGGCGCGACGGGATTGGGGAACGGGACAAAAGACCGCCGCGCTATGACTATGCTTGGCGAACTGTCGAGTGCAACGACGTGGGCACGGACGAGTACATGACTCTGTGCCGCTTAATCGACATCGATCCCTACATTTGCGTAAACTCCGGTTTTGGCGACGCCCACTCTGCTGCCGAATGGGTGGAATACTGTAACGGTGCTGCGCAAACACCCATGGGGAGAGTCCGCGCGGCCAACGGACACCCGGAGCCCTACAAGGTCAAGTGGTGGGGTATCGGCAACGAAATGTATGGGCAATGGCAATTGGGCCACATGTACATCGATCACTACGTCCTCAAGCACAACATGTTTGCCATATCCATGCGCAAAGTCGACCCTGCGATCGAACTCGTCGCGTCAGGGGCCACCCCTTTTGAAACCAGCACCACGGCCAGGCATCATCGTCCTCCACTGCCGAGCAAGCTTCCCTACGAGTATGGTTCTCCGCAAGACTGGTCCGGCAACCTCCTGGCCCACTCCTCCGATTATTTCGAATACCTTTCCGAACATCTCTATCCCGTGCTGAACAGCGCATTCGATGTCGACGCCCAGAAGTTTGTGAAGACGAACGACCCCATCGAGGACCAAATCCGGCGGCTGCCGAACCGGGTTCGCGCCACGGTCGAGGCTTGGGAAGAGTATCAAAGGCGGATGCCCAACCTTGAAGGCAAGAACCTCAAGCTGGCCATCGACGAATGGACGGGTGGCGGATTCAAGGGCTTCATGCGGGCGCTTTGCGCAGCCGAGGGGCTCCAAGAAATGTTCCGGTACTCGCAATTCATCAAGATGGGGGCTTACACGGCGTTCATTTCCAACCTCAACTTTGACGGCAACGATGCGGTCTTGAGCAGCGTTGGCCTGGTCTTCAAACTTTACCGGCAGCGCTTTGGAACAGTTCCCGTCGAGGTGAGCGGCAACTCTCCGCAGAAGCCGGTGCAGGGTACCATCGGAGTTGACAAGCCGAGAGTTTCCTCCGGAAGCGACACCTATCCGCTGGATGTTGCGGCGGCCCTGACGAACGACCACAAGAAGCTGACCGTTGCCATAGTCAATCCGACGGAAACTCTGCAGGAGATGGATTTCAACGTCGTGGGAGTACAGCTTCAGGGCGCGGGAAGGATGTGGCGGATCGCCGCTCCGAACCTGGACGCCGACAACGAGCCAGGAAAAAAGCCCGAGCTGGAGATTGTAGAAACACCCGTGAGGGAGTTGCCCAAGACGCTGGCGCTGCCGCCCCTCAGCATCAGTCTCTGCGAGTTTGAGGCGAGATAGCCACCGGCGCTGCCCGCTGATGACCGGCAGGGACCTGCGACGAGACGAGTCTTTTTTTCGTTCGGGGGTGTTTTAGTGCGTCCCCAGTGGCCGGACGCCAATCTTGCGCGTCATGTTGAAAGCATGTAGGGACGCCGGCGGTGCAAATCCTCAAGGAGGTGAGCAATGTGGGGTAGTTGCAGGTTCATGAGACTGACCTCTCCTGCGTGGATGGCCCCTGTCACGCTCGGGCTAATGTCCTTATCCTTGGGGGCAAGCTTCTCCTTCAAATTCCTCCCCGTTCATCGGCCGCCAGCAGTACACCATCGCTGGCCAGAGTGCGATTCGGCCTGAACGTTGCGCTCAGGCCTCCCCTGTGATCGTGCACACTCGACCACGGCCACTCCTCGAGGCGTTTGACGAGGCCGGCCCTCACTGGGTTGAGATGAATGTATTCCACTTTCTCGTAGTATTCCTTAACGCTTCGCAGCGCGCGGTCGAAAGATCGCGGCTGCCCGAGAAGGCCCCGCTCTCCTTTGCCCACTGGCCGGAAAGCCCCATGTGAAATGGGGTCAGGCGACACGAGCCGCAGAGTCTCTGAAAAACGAGCGTCTGCGCTACCTTGCTGAAACCGTCAGGGGATTGGAATCCGACATGCAGATCACGAGCCGGCCAAGGAGTTGGTAGCCGGAGTTGCAGGGCGCCGTTGAAGCACAAAGAAGAAGGCAGCGGCCAAAGAGGAGAAAGCGGTGACGGCTCCCAGAACAATGAATGCGCCTTGCCAACCGGAAGCGAGCGAAATGCGAGCCACCGCGTCGCCCGACAAAACTCCACCGAGGTAGCCAATGCCATCAATGATGCCGGAGGAAGTGGCCGCCCCTTGCTTACCGCCAAAGTCTAGCGCCATGGCACCGGCGAGATAAGAGTAAGGACCGATCAGGACGAACCCCACGAGTGCCACTAGCGCCACGGGCAAGCTGTGAGGTGCACTTGGTCGAAGCGAAGCAAGCCAGAAGAGCGCAAGCGTGGCAAAAACAAGTCCAGCGAACGTAATCGTCGCCCGTCCCCCGCGCCCCAATCGGTCGCTTAGATAGCCAAAGAGCAGCACTGAAAATCCTCCGAACAGCGGGAAGAGGGCACTGAACTGGGCGGATTTGCCTTGGCTGAAGCCAAGCACTTCATAAAAGTAGGTTGGCGTCCAGGTATTGAATGTCTCCCGAACGAATGTGCAGCCCACGGATAGAGCACAGACGATCCAGAAGGCAGGGCTGCGGAACAATGGTCGGAGCAGGGCAGCAACACCGCCCGTCCGCTTCTTGTCACCTCGGCTTGCAAAGAGGTTGTCGGGGTTCGCGGCGGGTTCTGGTTCTCCGATTTCGGTGCTTGATTCCTTGAGAAGCAGGAGATTTGCCAAGAAGAGCGCAAACAGGCTGAAAGCGGCAACCACGAATATGCTGCGCCAGCCCAGACCGTGAGCGATCAAGACGCCCATGAAGTGCCGGCCGATGGCGTCGCCAAACAAGTAGCTGAGGCTTATAGCACCCATCGCCGTGCCGTAGGTGGCAAATGAAAACCAGCGCGAGGTAATCTTTACCATTCCAGCCCACGCTGCCGACTGGACGAGCCGGTTGCCAACCCAGGCCGCCGCGAACACGGGCAGACCCCCGCCCGCGGCGGCAATCAACGTAAATAAAACCGACCCGCCCATCGCGGCGAGAAACTGGCGTTTGCCTCCCCAGAAATCCGCGAGTCCGCCAAGAAAAATCTTGCCGAGCGCATACGCCAGCACACCCAAGGAAACAATCTGGCCGAGACGGATGCGCGCCTCTGCTGCCGGAACGCCGCGTGCCGCTAAATCGTCAATAATCAGCGGGAGGGTTACGGAGAAATTCGAGCGACAAGCGTAGAAACCGGCGTAGCCGGTCATCAGCAAGATGACGATCAGAATCTGGTGGCGCAGCAATCGCCGGTTTGTAATCTGTTGCCCCATGATCGTCGGCGGCCCTTGATCTCTTAACAGGATGCTGAAAAACCTTTGTGAAGTCGCCAAGGCGACTCATTCCGATCCCGCCCTGCGGGAGAGGAATCTCGCTCTGGAAACCGCGATCTGATCGGGGCGAGATTCCTCGTCGTCCCGATCAGATCGGGACTCCTCGGAATGACAGGCGAGGCGGGTTTTTCAGCATCCTGTCAAGGACGGTGACCGCGCTGAAGTCGCGCCTCGATTTCGTCGAAGACCGGATCGAAGTCAGAAAGGCTATCGATCACATAATGAGTACCGGCATCCATCAAACGTTCGCGGCCAGTCTGAAGGCGCACTTCCCGTTCTGCCGGCGAAAGCGCATCGAATTCCGCTTGTGACAGGCCAACCATGTTTCCAGTTCGAACAACTCCCACTGTCCACATGCCGGCGTTGAGGCCTTCTTCGGTGTCGGCCACGGTGTCGCCGACTTTCACGAAGGATTCGAGTGGAAAAACCTTCAGCCGTACGGCGATCTCGTAACACATCCAGGGCAGAGGGCGGCCCCCGCCGACGTCGTCGGGGACGAGAGAACAATCCGGTTCATAACCTTGCGTGGCAGCTTTCTCGAGAAGGATCTCCAACATTGGCCGTGTGTAGCCTGTCGTACTGCCGATCTTCAGGCCGCGCCGGCGCATGCGTTCGACAGCATCCGCAACTCCGGGAATGAGGTCCGAGTCCTGGTCAAGGCGAGCTAACTGTATCGGCTGAAAGTCGCGGTATAACTCCTCGACGTCGGATTCCGTTGCCTGCCGGCCGGAATGTTGCCGCCACGCTTCCGCGACACGCGGACTACGAAGCAGTGAGCGGATGTGGTCCTTTTTCAGCAGGCCCATATCGCGGCGGACTTCGTCGTCGGAGACAGCTATGCCCCTTTGTCGAAACACCTGCTGCATGGCCCGGATAGGCGAAAAACTTCCGTAGTCGACCGTGGTGCCGGCCCAGTCAAGAATGGCAGCTTGCAGCTTGCCGCTGTATCGCTTATGCGTCTGACTGGAGTCATTCATTTCGTACTCCCATAGGCGCGATCGCCTGTTCAGCCCAGCCGAATCACAAAGTCATTCCCGCACCCACGACAGCGGCTTTCATAGGGTGGGATTTGCCCCTCTCGGAGCTCTTCACTGAGGGGAAGCACTCAAAGCATCGATCGCCAGATGTTGATCCAGGCTCGCTGCACGCGCCGATTTCGCCGAATCGATCCGCATATCGTTGAGCGTCTGCCGAACTGCAGCGACGAGCGCCTTCAAATCTTCGGGGAAGAGGTGGCCGATCGTGCCGATGCGGAAACAGTCTGCGTCGCTGACCTTCCCGGGGTAAATCACAAAGCCCTTTTGGCTAAGGTGCTGATAGAACCGGCTGAAATCGAAGTTCGGATGTTTCGGATAACGGAATGAGGTAATAATGGTGCTTTGTTGCTCTGGCGCAAGATAGGCGTCAAAGCCCAACTCCTTCATGCCTTCGGCCAAGACCTTCTGGTTCGCAGCATATCGAGCGGCACGTCCGCCGATTCCTCCTTCCCGGTCCAACTCTTCGAGCGCCTGCCAGAAGCCCAGGAGGACATGCGTTGGAGGCGTGAAACGGAACTGTCCGTCGCCTTCCAACCCTTTCCACTGCGACACGAGATCCAGGCTCACACTGCGCGCCCGGTCTTCGGCTTCCAACAGCAGCTCCCGACGAGCCAGCACAAAAGCGAATCCCGGTACACCCTGGACACACTTGTTCGCCGAGGAAACGAGGAAGTCGATTCCCCAGCTTACCACCCCCATAGGCATTCCCGCAAAGCTGCTCATCGCGTCCACGATGAACGCGCGGCCCTGCTCCTTCACCACACTCCCAATTTCTCGCACTGGATTCATGATCCCCGTGGAGGTCTCGCAGTGGATGGTTCCGACGTGCGTGATAGCCCGATCGCGCGCGAGAGCCTGGCGAGCTTCGGCAGGATCGACCGGACGCCACTCGGGGAAGAGAAGGGTTTCGGTTGCGATGCCCAACGTGCGCGCGATCTTCGCCATGCGGTGTCCGTAGGCGCCGTTGACTAGAACCAGCAGCTTGCCGTCGCGCGGCAGCACCGAGGAGATAACGGACTCGATCGCGAAGGTGCCGGAGCCCTGCATCAGAACGGCCTCGTAGGAGCCGTCGGCAACATTCCCTAACTCCAGCAAACGGTGGCGGATTTTCCGCACTACTTGGAGAAATTCCGTGTCCCGTGAGCCCAAGTCCCGCATCATGGCCTGCTTGACGGTTTCGCTGGTGGTGAGCGGACCGGGCGTAAAGAGGAGTTTAGGCTTTTCCATCCGCGATGAATCTCCGCATCCCTGGAAAGTGGCCTGGCGGACGTAGGTCCGCCGGCGCCATACGCAATCCTACCACGCGCTAGAACTGGAAGCGAAGTGACATCTGGATGGTACGAGGTCCAGCCTGCGCCACTTCCTGGCTGCTGGATATGAGCCCGAATGTGCCGGTGATGTTCATATTCGGCAAGCCCCAATTGGCAAGGTTGAACAAATTGGAGAACTGCGCCTCGTACCTGAGACCGAAGCGCTCGTTGAAGTGGAACGTCTTGCCCGCCGACATCGAGAAGGTCGCCGTCTCCGGCCCTTCCAGGGTCCCCACCCCGCAGTTGCCGAAGCGTCCGATCGGCTCGGCCGTACCGCTGGCATCCACGGGATGGGCTGGCACGGTATAAGCCGACACGTTGAAGAACGACGCAGTGGCAGGGTTTGAAAGGTAACCGCTCGCTCCCGCCCAGGCCCAGACGTTTGTTGCGCGCCATTCCCGTGGGTTTGGCCCACGGCTTACATCGCTGGCCCGCGAGGAGCGGCTTTTGATCGGGCAGGAAAACCCAGGCGGTGAGCAGAGAGCGCAAAGCACGAAACACAGAGCAGAAAGTACGGACTAGCTGCTCTTCACCCTCACTCCTGACTTCTGCCTCCTGACTTCTGCCTTTGCAATCCCAGGCGGCGCAAGCGGGACATAAAAGGGGATGATACGCCCCATTGCACATGCACGAGCCGCAGAGTCTCTGAAAAACGAGACTGTGCGCTCCCGTTCGGGATTGGCCATGTGCTCTCTGCGTTATGGCAAGCTTGGCAGCACGAGCCTTCCGTTCCGACTGAGCCAAGACGAATCCGCCGAAGGGCGCAGCATGTATCTTTTCCGCATGTCTGCGATCGGTCGCGGAGGCACGGCCAGCCGACTCCTCACCCAGGCCGCCGATCGCAGACATCAAGAACCAGATGTCTGCGCCACCCTCGACTGGCTGGTAGATGCGGGTGGCCAACTCCAGGTATTTCTCTATGGTTTCCTCGGCTTTCCTGAGTTCCCCCTCTCTTAGGTGGGGGTAGGCATCCCCGATCTAAGTACCATCCGGGAAGGCATCTTTTTCCTCTTTCATGGCAAAAAGCCGGGCGGAAGGCCCGGTGACGATTTTCGACCTTTGATTTCTTCGTAGTCTGGAGTAGGATTCAAGACAAATGAGCACTAAATTACAGGAAGCGGCAATAACCACAGGCTTACACTTCAAAAGATTCGACCTTCATATCCACACTCCCGCCTCAATAGATTTTCCAGGAAAAGAAGGAGTTGCGCCGGAGCACATTGTCGAGGCTGCGTTAAAGAAGGGCCTTGCTGGCATTGCTATAGCAGACCACCAATCAGGTGAATGGATTGATGGGGTAAAAGAGGCAGCCAAATATAAAGGACTAGTCGTGTTTCCCGCTGTCGAGTTATTGGTGACCGGCGGGAAAGAAGGCGTCCACATTTTGATCCTCTTTGACGTCGACAAGGATTCAAAGCATGTCGATCAATTCCTAAATAAGTTGGCCATTTATTCAAAACGCGGTGAGAGGACAATTGCTGCTGAATTAACAGTCGGCCAAGTCGCTGACGAATTGGAAAAATACGATTCGTCAGCCATCCTAATCCTCCCGCACTGTCACTCATCTAAAGGTGTTCTTGGGGATATGCAAGGCGAGACCCGCAGTGCAATCTTTGAAAAACGGCGGAAGTGCATTCTCGGAGCAGAAGCGAGCGAATCAGATTTTCAGAGTGAGGAGAAGAAGACAAAACACAAACGGGTCGTGGATCTTCTGGATGGCACCGACGAGAACTATCACGAGAGAAAGTTAGGGGTCTATAGCAGCTCCGATGCACATTCTCTCGACGAGATCGGTAGTTCGTATTCTCTCTTCAAAGTCGATGAGCCGATAACGGTCGAAGACATCCGCCAGTGTCTAATCGATCGCGATACCAAAATAAGACAGGCCTTTGAGTTTCAGGCGGAACAGTATCCCCACGTAGATGAGCTCAAGGTCGACAGCGGCTTCCTAGCCGACCAGGTAATTCACTTTCACGAAGGTCTTAACAGCATCCTGGGCGCCAAGGGCGCCGGCAAATCGCTTGCTATCGAATTCCTAAGATTCGCGCTTGATCAGCCTCCAACCGGGGATGAACTGCTTGGTGACCATCAATCTAAAATTGAGAAGTGCCTTAAGCTTCACGGCACAGTTCAAGTGGTCATTACCGACGACTCTGGAAAGAAGTACCAAATTTCACGCACTTATGCTCCAGCGGAAGGCAACCCGATCCAGATAGTGGATCTCGGTGATGGCTCGTCAAAGGAGTTCGCCGTAGATCAGCTCTTTCCTGTCTTGTTCCTAAGCCAAGGTGAAGCCACGCGAATAGCTGAGGACAAAAGGGGGGCGAGTCGGCGACAGTTCATCGATAAGTTCTTCGATTTCCATAAGTTCCAAGATCACATCGAAACGTTAAACAACGAACTGAAGGAAGTGGATGATCGATTTGCAGAAACCCTAAAGGCACACCTTGAAAGTAGGGAACTTAAGAAGAAGCTATCGACATACCGGGAGGAAGTGCAAAAGCTTGGGCGCCAGATTGAGAATCCGGTTTTTGCCGAATATTCAAAGAAGGAAGGAATAGGCCGGGCAATTCAGGGGCAGTATGATTATATCGGTGGGCTGAAGGCATCCCTCGCGAGCACGAAGAACGAATACAAAGACCTTGTCGCGCCTTCCACGGGAGACAAGGATACTGATTCGGACCCGGCTGTTATGAGAGCGGCCGATCAAACCAATGCGGCCCTCCAACAAATCAAACAAGCGATAGATTCAGCCATTACCTTCATTAAACAAGTGAGTGCCAACGTCGAAAAGGAACATCAAAGTTGGAACTCTCTTTTTGCACCGGTAAAAGCAAAGTACGACGAAGCGGTTAAAGCAAGTGGGGGAACTCAAATTAATCTTGACCAAAAACGCAAGCTTATCTTGGCGGAGATAGGAAAGAGTGAAACCGCATTCGCCAAAGTTCAAGGAAAAGCGAATCTCGCAAGCTCACTGGCGTCAAAGCGCAATGAAATACTTGACAAGCTAGACATTGCCTATAAGGCTTATTTCGAGGAGCGAAAGAAAAGGTGTGAATTCTTTACTGCAGGCTCATCGGACGCCCTGAAAGTAACGATTCGGGAAAGAGAGGATACGACGGCCTTTAAACAGAACCTGCTCAATCTTAAAAGAGGTTCTTGGCTAAGAGAGGAAGATATCGAGAAGATCTCTCAGAAAATCAGTCCACGAGAATTCGTTGCTAATCTCTTACGGTATGAATGGTCATTTCGCGAGAAAACGGATTGCCTCAAATCGATCATTGAGGCCACCGGGATGAAGCCCGAGATCGTTCAGAAGCTCGCCGATCATCTCCTCGACTATCATGATTACACAGATCTAATGGCTTTGTTGTATTCCTCGGTTCCCAAGGACGTTCCAGCGATCAGTTATAAGGTGGATATAGTCTACAAGGATCTGAGTGAACTCTCGGTTGGTCAAAAGGCTGTAGCGCTCTTAATCATTGCATTAAGCGAGGGGACATTTCCGATTACTATAGACCAGCCAGAAGATTCGCTTGATCTGAGAACAATTTGGGACGACCTCTGCAATAAGCTTCGCGGCTCGAAAGAGCACAGGCAATTTATATTTACAACTCATAACTCTTCGGTCGCTGTCGCGTCGGATACGGATAAATTCACGATTCTTGAGGCAACCGCAGATCGAGGAAGAGTCATGTATTCCGGCTCGATAAACAGACGCAAAATGAAAGATGAAGTCATCAACTACCTTGAGGGGGGTCGGAAGACGTACGACCACAAGAGGCAGAAGTATAACCTATAATATAGACTGAGGAAGATACCTCACGCCTGCGTTGTCCGGGAAGTTGTCCCTCCTTGTTGCTTTTTTCAAGTGAGCTACCCCTCACCTGTAAGTGCGAAAACGTCGCCTCTCTTGTCCGAGGGGATCATTTCCAACAATGAATGAGGGGGCCCTTGGAACAGCTCAGTTCAGAACCGCGGGGCGCTCGCTAAAACAGGCGGCTGGCGCATATATCGCGCCTCTTGCGATGTGGCGATGTAAAATACGGGGGTGTAGGCAGAGCATGACAACAATGGCCCCCGCCTCTCGCGCCGTTCAAGAGCCAGCGGCCTTGGCCATTCCTGTCGCTGGGCCGGGCCTGCTGATTCCGATGAAGGTGG
>DLMI01000204.1 GCA_002478145.1 Acidobacteria bacterium UBA7540 | reverse complement strand
CCGGTTAATTTGGCCTACTCGTATAAGTGTAACTCCCTCTGACTCCCCCCCAGTCCCGTTTTGGGAGGTGATCCCAGCCGAGCGAGCTTAGCTGTTGGTATCGGCCCTTCCCGCCTGACAACCAAGGATCACCCCCTTGAAACACCCGGGAGAAATCCCCTGGTCACCATCCACCTCGCAGCCAGACGGTCGTGGCAGGTTCCAGGCATCCCATGTTTAGGGTGTATCGCTCGAAAAGGCTGCGGACCTTGCAATTTGGGTGTCTTCTTGGGGGGAACTGTCTATCAATTGCGCGACGTATATCGGCAGCGGTCACGATTGGCCCCTAGCCGCCAGCTATGGCCCCAACGACCAGAAAAGGCTCAGCCCCGGTCGCGACCGCGTCGGGCAGTGGGGCGTCCGGCGGCTCATGGGACAGATCCTGCTCGCAGGCGAAGAACCGCAAGAACGGCCGGCGTTGCTCGGTGACCTGGTCGCGGATCGTCCCGCGCAGCATCGGATAGCGGGCCTCGAGCGCGTCGAGGACCGAGCGCTGCGTGACCACACCCTTGACGTCGAGCTTCACCTCGCCGCCCACGTGCGCCATCATCCGCAAATGATACGGAAGCACCACTCGGATCATGGCAGTGTCTGGACCTCCACGGACAGCACGGCCGGAAGATATCGGACAATGGGCGCCCAGGTGTCTCCGGCGTCGGCCGACGCGAACACCTGCCCGCCGGTGGTGCCGAAATACACGCCGCACGAATCGAGCGAGTCGACGGCCATCGCGTCGCGCAGCACGTTGACGTAGCAGTTCCGTTGCGGCAGACCTTTGGTGAGCGCCTCCCACTCGTTTCCGCCCGTGCGGCTGCGGTACACGCGCAGCTTTCCCTTGGGCGGATAGTGCTCCGAGTCGCTTTTGATCGGGACGACGTAGATGGTGTCCGGCTCGTGCGCATGAACGTCAATCACGAAGCCGAAGTCGGTTGGCAAGTTCCCGCTGACCTCTTGCCACGACTCGCCGGCGTCGTCGCTGCGCATCACGTCCCAGTGTTTCTGCATGAATAGCACGCTCGGGCGCGACCGGTGCATCGCGATGTGGTGAACGCAATGGCCCACTTCGGCATTCGGGTCGGGGATGTATTGGGACTTCAGTCCACGGTTGATCGGTCGCCACGTCTTGCCGGCATCGTCGGTCCGGAAGGCGCCCGCGGCCGAGATGGCGACAAAAATCCGTCCGGGATTGCTCGGATCGAGAAGAATAGTGTGCAGGCACATCCCACCGGCGCCTGGGTGCCAGCCGGGCCCTGTGCCGTGGCCGCGCAACCCGGCCAGCTCCTGCCACGTCTGCCCGCCGTCGGTCGACCGGAACAAGGCGGCATCTTCCACCCCGGCATAGACGGTATCCGGATCGGTCAGCGATGGTTCGAGGTGCCAGACGCGCTTGAACTCCCAGGGGTGCTGCGTGCCGTCGTACCACTGATGCGTGGTGAGAGGTTTGCCGGTTTCCGGAGAAGTGTCGTAGACGAATTTGTTGCCCTCGACAACGGGCATGCCGCTTGGCGCGGTCGTCAGTCCGCCTCCGGCCGCCTCCCACCTCTTGCCACCGTCTTCGGAGCGCTGGATGATCTGCCCAAACCAGCCGCTGGATTGCGACGCATACAGCCGATTCGGATCGACGGGCGAGCCCTTCAGATGGTAGATCTCCCAGCCCCCAAAGTGGGGGCCGCTGACATGCCACCGTTTGCGCTTTCCGTCCGACGTCAGGATGAGCGCGCCCTTGCGTGTGCCAATCAGTACCCGTACTCCGCTCATTTTCTCACTCCTTTCTGTGCTTCGCGCCACCTGGGTAGCGCAGGGTTTGTGCATTTCAAACTCCGCGGTTCTTGATCTTCCGCGGATAAAAAGCCGCAGAGTCTCTGGGATGCGAGACTCCGCGCTACCGCTCGTCCAGCCACCCCCGCGCAAGTGTTCCCGGTGCATTTCAGACGGCGCTACGAATTCTTCCTCTACGAGAATTGCTCATCCGCCGAAGGCCCGTAGAGCGCAGGCACCGGCACGTCGTTCATCCGCAAGTAAACACCAAGCTGGGCGCGATGATGAATGGTATGGTTCATGAAGGGGCCGCGCAGGACTCCGGCCCGCGGCAAGGAAAAGACGGTTTTGCCGTTGAAAAGCAAGGTCCATGTCTTCATCAGATGCTCATCCGAAACGTTGGCAATGGCCGCCCGCGCCGCGTCCCGGTTCCTGTCGAACGTCTCGAGCACTTCCTGCCGCGTCTTCAGCTTCGGCGGCCCCGAGGGCGGCTGGCCCCCGGGCGCAATCTCGAACGATTCCTTCTCAATCGTCCGCACCGCGAACGACGGCAGCGTCGCCAAGTGCGACGCCAGCCAGCCCATCGTTCCCGACTTCGGGTGCGGTCGCCAGTCGAATTTCTCCTCCGGCACCCGTTCGAGCGTCCGCCTTACCCCCGCCATCTCATGATCAAACTCCGGTAAGAACGCCTGTCCGAAACCCATACCTTCCTCCTCGCAATCTTGGTTTTGTTGTGGATTTGACCGCCACAGCATCAGTTATCCGATGCGCCGCAAGCCCTCAAGTTTCATCGTTGTCGCGATTCTAAGGCGCTGTTTCAAGCTGCACGCCGGCAGACCCATCCATTTTGACCAGCTCGATCAGCACAACGCGCTAACTCACCTATACGGATGACGAGGTCAGCCCGCCCGTCGCGTTCGTGCCAAATGACGACCAACGCCACCGTCGCCCAATCTCGGTATCAGCGGAGTCGAGTCCCCTCTCAACACCTCTTATGTGTCATCTGCGGATTATAACAAGCGGGGAAAAACAAATCCGCAGATTACGCAGATGACGCAGATGAGTGAAGAAAGACGCGATGCGAGGACCTGCGCCGTCATCGGGGCGGCGGTGGAGCTGAAAGCATTGGGCCGGCTGACGGGGGGTCGAGCAGGCTCAACTGCTCAACTACCTCAAGGCCGCGGGCTTTGAAGTCGGCCTGATAGTAATCTGTGTCATCTGCGGAATCTGCGGATTATAACGGGGCGAGCTCCGCGCCTGACCCGATTGATGTCACCGTGGCGTGCCCCGGTGCATCCAATAGAGGATGAAAAGGAGGTTGACCTTATGTTTGTCATTACAGGTGCAACTGGAAACACCGGTAGTGTGATTGCCGAAAAGCTGCTGACTCAGGGGGAAAAGGTTCGCGTTATCGGCCGGGACGCCGTTCGGCTAGAGCGGTTCGTCCGGAAGGGCGCCGAAGCCTTCCCCGCTGACGTCACAGACGCAGCCGCGCTGAGGAGGGCCTTCGACGGGGCCAGCGCCGTCTATGCGATGCTGCCGCCCAGCATGGCCTCAGCGGATTTCCGGGGTTATCAGGAAAGAGTGAGCGATGCTTTGGCCACGGCCCTCGGGCAGGCTCGCGTCGCGCACGCGGTTGTTCTGAGCAGCGTCGGCGCCGACAAGGCTGAGAAGACCGGCCCAGTGGTAGGGCTTCACAATCTGGAGCAGAAACTGAACGCCCTTGCTAGCCTCAATGCCGTCTACCTGCGGGCGGGCTATTTTATGGAGAATCTGCTGCCTCAGGTGGGAGTGATCCGGAATTTCGGGATCGTGGGCGGACCTCTCCGCGCGGACCTGCCCGTGTCCATGATCGCCGCGCGCGACATCGGCACTACCTGCGCTGAGATCCTGCAGAAGCGAGCCTTTGCCGGGAAGCAAGCTCGCGAGCTGCTCGGCCAGCGCGATTTGGATTACAAGCAAGCGGCGTCAGTGATCGGCAAAGCTATCGGGAAACCCGACCTTGCCTATGTGCAACTGCCGCCGCAGCAACTGAAGGCGGCGCTCACCCAGATGGGCATGTCCGCCAATATGGGCGACCTGCTTCTGGAAATGGCGGAGGCGCTCAACTCCGGGTACATGGTGGCCCTTGAGCGGCGCTCCCCCGAGAACACTACGCCAACTTCGATAGAGACCTTCGTAGCCGAAGAGTTCGTGCCCCGTTTTCAGGGAAAGGCGGCCTGAGCGTAGGATACAGAATTGTGCCAGCCCACTCGCGCCGCCTTTCAATGATTCAATGGATTAATCACTCAATTAGAGTTGCGGTTGCAAGACCACAACTACCCCGTTCGTTTCCGGAATATCTGCGTTCGGGAGTTGGGTGAGAGCCAATAGCAAGGGGTGACTGCCGAGCGATAACCCGGTGGGCTCATGACGACGAGGAGGTTCTGCGTCGTCACGTAATAACCGTTCCATTCTCCAATCGTAACCCCCTCACCCCCGGCCCCTCTCCCCCAAGGGGGAGAGGGGTTGTTTAGCGGGCAATGCGATGTTTATTTGGAGTTATAATTGCGATTAATTCAAATGGACGGACTTCGTAGCACAAGTCGTTTGCTCATGCCGTGTGAGAAGAGGGAAGTCATAAGACCGACGCTCTGGCTTGCCACTCGCCACTCGTCACTCGTCACTTCCGCTTGCCGGGAGGACCGATGAGCGTCCGCGTCTGCGTTTTGGGGAGCGGCAGCAAGGGTAACTGCACCCTCTTGGCGACCGAAAAGACGCGGCTGCTGATTGACGCAGGCTTGAGCTGTAGGGAGACGTACGCGCGACTGGCGGTGATTGGCGAGCCTGTCGATGGTCTGGACGCCGTGGTCGTTTCCCACGAGCATACCGACCACATCTACGGTTTGCGGGTGCTGGCTCTTGACGGGAAGCTGCCCATTTATATTTCCCCTCCCACACGCGACGCCGTGAGCTGGGACACCAGGATTCAAAGCTTCGAACACTTCGTCGCCAGTGAAAAGTTCAGCATCGGCGACATTGAGGTCACGCCTTTCCCCATCCCGCACGATGCGGTAGATCCAGTTGCCTTCACGTTTGATACCCAGGGCATCCGAATTAGCCTGGTCACTGATCTCGGATATATTCCGGAAGTCGTCAAGCAGCGCGTGAAGGGGTGCCATTGTTTGATTTTTGAATCGAACCACGACCTGGATATGCTGAAGGTCGGCCCTTATCCGTGGTACGTGAAGCAACGCGTGATGAGCCGGCACGGGCACCTTTCAAACAACGCCACCGCCGCCTTTCTCGCCGAAGATTTCGATGGCAGGGCGCAAGTCCTGGTGCTCGCCCACTTGAGCGAAACAAATAACCATCCCGAGATTGCGCGCCTCAGCGCCGAGCAAGCTCTTGCCCAGCGTACTCGCGGCGGATGCGCCGAGCTGCACCTCGCCTGCCAAACGACGCCTACGCTGGTCTTCAGGTTTTAGGGGGAGGATTCAGGATTCGGGATTCAGGAGTCAGTAAAGGGGTAGACAGTCGACAGAGGGCAGTAGGGGAGGATAGAAAGCAATTCAAAATCACCAAGCCGTCAATTACCAGCCCCTGTCATCTGACACCTGAAAGCCGAATTTCTGTCCCCACCTACCATCTACCACCTACCTTCCACGTCCTTCTCACTCCCGAATGCTAACTCCTGAATCCTTTCCTGTGCTACGATTGGCCACTTGGATTCCTAGTCCAAATTGGGAGACGCAAAGTGATTCCTCGATACACTCGCCCGGAGATGGGTAGTATCTGGACTGATCAGAACAAATTCCAAAAATGGCTGGAAGTGGAAATCGCTACCGCGGAGGTTGAAGCGGAAGCCGGCCTGATCCCGAAGAGCGCGGCGCGGGCCATCCGGCGCAAGGCGGGCTTCGAAGTCGAGCGCATCCTCGAGATCGAGCGCCAGGTGAAACACGACGTGATTGCCTTCACCACCAACGTGGCCGAGCACGTTGGGCGAGAGGGCCGCTACCTGCACTACGGCCTCACCTCGAACGACGTCGTGGACACCGCCCAGGCGCTGCAAGTGCGCGAGGCTTCGCAGTTGCTGCTGGCAGATTACAGGCGCCTTGGCGAGGTCTTGAAGAAGCGCGCCCTGGAATTCAAACACACGCCGATGATCGGACGCACGCACGGTATCCACGCAGAGCCCATCACCTTCGGGTGCAAGCTCGCCATCTGGTTCGAGGAAAACCGGCGCAACACGGAGCGCCTGGCCTATGCCGCAGAACAGATGCGGGTGGGTAAGATCTCCGGCGCCGTGGGCAGCTATACGCATCTGGCGCCCTCCATTGAGAAGAAGATTTGCGACCGCCTGGGATTGCGTCCTGCCCCTGTTTCCTCCCAGGTCATTCAACGCGACCGGCACGCCTTCTACCTCTGCACGCTGGCCGTCGGCGCCGCTTCACTGGAAAAGATTGCGCTGGAAGTTCGCGGCTTGCAGCGCACGGAAGTGCGCGAGGTGGAAGAATACTTTTCGCCGGAGCAGAAGGGGTCGTCCGCCATGCCCCACAAGCGCAATCCGGTCACGGCGGAACAGATCTGCGGATTGGCGCGTGTGGTGCGCGCCAACGCGCAGGCCGGGCTCGAAAACGTGGCACTCTGGCACGAACGCGATATCTCGCACTCTTCCGTCGAGCGTGTGATCCTGCCGGACTCGACCATCCTGCTTGATTACTTGCTGGCGAAAACCACCAACCTCGTGGAGAACATGTTCGTGTATCCCGGCCGCATGCGCGAAAATCTCGACCTGCTGAAGGGCCTGATCTTTTCCGGGCAGTTGCTGCTCGATCTTGTGGAAAAAGGCGCGTCGCGCGAAGAAGCCTACCGCTGGGTGCAGCGCAACGCCATGCAGGTTTGGGAAACAGGCGAGGATTTCCGCAGCCTGGCGGAGCGCGATGAGGACATCCGCCGCTACCTTAAGCCGGACGAGATCGCGCGCGTGTTCAACGTGGAGCGCTACCTGAAACACGTGGATGAGATTTTCCGGAGAGTGTTCGGGAAGGCGTAATCGTTTGTTGCCCTCAGGTGACGGCAAGCCGTCCCCCTACAAATTGTAGGGGTAGGGCTTGCCCTACCCTCGACGACGGACTGGCCAACGATCAGGGGACGGCAAGCCGTCCCCCTACAGCACCACGAGAAGGGGAAAGGGCGCGGAGGCCTAAACAGGGAACGACACCTTATGTGCCGAAGCACATCCAGCGTGGCCGGGCTCTCACCCCCGTGCCCGACTCTTCGGTGCAGGCTCAACCGCGCCCAAGCAAATACTACCTCGCCTCTTTTCCCAATGCAAGTGGAAAGGCAGGTGTGCCCCGTTTGAGTTGCGATGGCTCGCTGCCTGCTTTTCCCGCTCCCGCGCCATCCTTCTTTCCGGCAGCGGCCTTTCGGTAAGGGCGCGTAGCTGCTGGGCACACAGATGATGAACCCACTCATACCTCGGTGCGGAGGAGACCATGAAGGACGTCTTCATTCGGTTCTTCCAGCTTGAATCCCACGGCACCACCCTCGAGCGCGAGGTGATTGGCGGCATCACCACTTTTCTGGCGATGTCTTACATCATCTTCGTCCAGCCGGGAGTGCTTTCGCAGGCCGGAATGGATTTTCGCGCCGTCCTGGCGGCCACCTGCCTGGCCGGGGCGCTTTCCACGTTGCTTATGGGCTTGATCGCCAACTATCCAGTGGCCCTTGCTCCGGGCATGGGAGAGAATTTCTTCTTCGTGTACACACTCTGCGGCGTGGCGCCCCTGGGGTTTGGTTTAACCTGGCAGCAAGCGCTGGCGGCGGTGCTGCTGGCGGGGATCTTCTTTGTGGCGATTACGCTGACTGGCATTCGTGCCCAGATCGTGAACTCCATTCCGCAATCTTTGAAATGCGGGATCGCCGCAGGGATCGGCCTGTTCATCACGCTGATTGGACTCGAGTACGGAGGCTTGGTGGTCGCCGCTCCGGGAACGCTGGTTCGCCTCGGCGATTTCCGGCAACCGGCCACGCTGGTGAGCATTCTGGGTCTTCTCGTCATGCTCGTGCTTCTGGCTTTTCGGGCTCGTGGGGCGATTTTGATTGGCATCCTTGCGACCACGGCAATCGCCGCTGCTTTCCGGCTGGTCCATTACCAGGGGGCCTTCTCATCCGAACTCCACCTGGCGTCCACGTTTATGAAGTTCGACCTGCGCGGGCTGCTCGCGCTTCAGCCCACAAAGCTCGCTTCCGCAATCTTCGTGCTTTTCTACCTTGCTTTGTTCGACACCGTGGGGACGCTAGTGGGCGTGGGGCAGCAAGCAGGATTGCTGCGCGAGGGAAAGCTTCCCCGTGTGGACCGCGCTTTGTTTGCAGACGCAGTCGGGACCACGGTGGGGGCTGGACTCGGCACATCAACGATTACCTGCTATATCGAATCCGCTGCCGGGGTCTCGGACGGTGCTCGCACCGGCTTGGCGAGCCTGGTCACGGCGGCGCTGCTCTTCGCCTCAATGTTTTTCAGCCCGCTTGCCTCCATGATTGGCGGAGGAATCGCCGTCGGGGTGGACGCCGGCCACAATCCCATCATCCGCTATCCCACCCTCGCGCCCGCGCTCATCGTAGTGGGCTCAATGATGCTAAAGGTGCTTCGGGAATTTGAATGGGACGACCCCACGGAGTACCTGCCGGCATTCCTGACCGTGGTGGGAATCCCTCTGACCTTCAGTATCGCGGATGGGATTGCCTTCGGTCTCATTTCTTATTCTGTCGCCAAGCTGGCGACCGGACGTTGGCGGGAGTGCCCAGTTCTTACCTATATCTTCGCTGCCCTGTTTGTCGTTCAATTCTTGATCTTGTAGGAAGGGAGTTCTTCACGCCGGCGCCTTCGGGGCTCGCGTCGCTCTGCGATCCGTTTGTTCCCAGTGGCTGACAATATGAAGGCCTCGGACGTGCGACGCGTCCGCGCAGCAGGGGCACAACTCTAACTTCCGAATCCGGGATTAGCCCGGATTTCTCACCACGTTCCGACGCACTTAGCGGGCTGCCGGAAGGGCGGGGCTTCAGCCCCGCCGGAATCGCGGCTCCCGCCCTCTGTTGGTCCCGTGCCCCCCGCAGTCCCGCAGGCGCGGGACTGCGGGGGGCACGGGACACAGGAATAATCAGGAAGGCCTTGTAACGGCGGGGCTGAAGCCCCGCCCTTCCAGACCCGCGCTGAGAAATGCGGATTAGTTGGCGGGGGGCAGGGCCTCTTCGAGGACGAAAATTGCTGTGTCAGCCCGCAGGTTGGGGAGAAGTCTCACCTCGGTGCACTTTCCGGGGGCCGAGGTTCGAAGCGGGATTTCTCGCAGCACCTTTAACCCAGCTTTTCGGCAGAAATCCCGGAAGTCATGGAGGGTGGTCAGGTGGATGTTGAGCGTCTCGTACCACTCATAGGGCAGCTTTGGGGTCTTGGGCATGTGACCTTTAAGGGCAAGCTGCAAGCGCGCCGGCCAGTGAGCGAAATTCGGAAAGCTAACGATACATCGCTTGCCTACGCGTGCCATCTCCCGGATGAGGACCATGGGCCGATGCAAGACTTGGATGGTATTGGTCGAGATCACGTAGTCCACTGACTTGTCCGGGTAATCCGCCAATCCTTCGTCCAAATCACCATGGTGAACGCTGAACAGGCCCTTGGCGACACAGGCCTGGATGCAGGCCTCCGACAGCTCAATGCCCTCCGCCCGGACTCCTTTCAAAAGCTTGAGCGCCAGGAGAAGGTCACCCTCGCCGCAGCCCAGGTCCACGACCCGTGCGCCTTCTTCGATGAGGCTGATAATCCGCTTGTGTTCAGGAGTAAGGCGTACGACAGCCCCGGTCTCAGGCAATCGAATCTCTTCAGTTAATTCACTCATAGACGATCACTTCTGCTTCCAACCGTGGCTAAGAAAGTTGCGGATGAGCGAACTCAGTTGTTCAGATTCCAGCAAGAAGGCATCATGCCCGTAGTCAGTCTGAATTTCCGTGAAAATCACATAGGCATGAATGCGGCGCAAAGCGCTGGCAGTTTCTTTCGACATGTAGGTTGGGAACAACCAGTCCGACGAAAATGAGATGACAAGGAACTTGGCTTTGACCCCGGCAAGAGCCTCTTCCAGACTCCCGTAGGCTTGGCTCAAGTCGAAGTAGTCCATCGCCTTGGTGATGTAGAGGTAGGAGTTTGCGTCGAAGCGATTGACGAAATGATCTCCCTTGTAGCGCAGATAGCTTTCCACCTGGAAATCGGTAAGAAAATTGTAACCATAAGCAGACTTGTCTTGCAGCTTGCGGCCAAACTTCTGGTGCATGGAACGGTCGGAAAGATAGGTAATGTGGCCGATCATCCTGGCAATGGCCAGACCCCGGCGGGGGAGCGTCTTCCCGTAGTAGTCTCCTTCCCGCCAGTTGGGATCGGATTGAATAGCCATACGACCGACCTCGTTGAAGGCAATGGCCTGGGCCGACAGCCTGCTCGTGGTGGCGATTGGGATAGCGAGGCGCACCATGTCAGGGTAACTGACCACCCACTGCAAGACTTGCATCCCGCCCGTTGACCCGCCCACCACACCGAGCAACCGCTTGATCCCCAGGTGGTCGATAAGCACTTTCTGGGTGTCAACCCAATCGCGAATCGTGACCATGGGGAAGGAGAGCCCGTAGGGTCGCCCGGTTCGAGGGTTGATGGAACTGGGTCCGGTCGAGCCCTGGCATCCCCCGACAATGTTTGAGCAAACGACAAAGTACTTCCGAGTGTCGAAAGCCCTCCCCGGGCCGATCATGATATCCCACCAGCCAGGTTGCTTGTCACGAGGATGATGATATCCGGCCGCATGGGCGTCCCCGGAGAGCGCATGAACGACCAGAATGGCATTGTCCCTGGCCTCATTCAGTTCGCCATAGGTCTCGTAGGCAAGAGTGATGGGTCCCAGGGTTCGCCCGCACTCCAGGGTTATCTCGTTGGGGGGCGTGGCAAACGTGAGGTACTTGGTTTCGACGATTCCGACTGAGCCTTCTTCTGCCATTCTCTCTTCGACCCCCTCACCCGTCCCGCGCCGGCTGAAGAAAGCGCCGGCGCGGGCCACCCTCTCCCCCAAGGGGGAGAGGGCCAGAAACTTCAGCCGACGGTCCCGCTAGCTTACTGCCCGGACGCCTGGAGTGCCTGCTCAATGTCCGCGATGATGTCTTCGATATTCTCCAGCCCGATCGAGAGCCGGACGTAGTCCTCCGTCACGCCCGTCTCTAGCTGTTCCGCCGGAGTCAACTGCTGGTGCGTTGTGCTGGCGGGGTGGATGACCAGGGACTTGGCATCTCCTATGTTGGCCAGGTGGGAGAGCAACTTTACGGCATTGATGAACTTGATTCCGGCCTGCAAGCCGCCCTTGATGCCAAAGCCCATAATGGCTCCGAAACCGTGCCGCAGGTACTTCTTCGCCAGCGCATGCGTGGGGTGACTGGGCAGCCCGGGATAATTCACCCACGTCACGGCGGGATGATTCTCGAGGAACTGCGCCACCTTCAGCGCATTATCACAGTGTCGCTGCACCCGCAAGGAAAGAGTCTCGACTCCCTGCAAGATGAGGAAGGCGTTGAAGGGACTCAAAGCCGGGCCAAGGTCACGCAGGAGTTGAACCCTCACCTTAATTATGTAGGCAAGATTCCCGAAGGTCTCCACGAACTTTAGATTGTGATAACTGGGATCCGGTTCGACCAGTGATGGGAACTTCCCGTTCGTCCAGTCAAAATTCCCTGAATCGACGATGATGCCTCCGATCGAGGTGCCATGGCCACCCAGAAACTTGGTCAGCGAGTGAACGACGATGTCCGCGCCCCACTCGAAAGGACGGCAGAGGTAAGGCGTCGCCACGGTGTTGTCAATGATGAGCGGAATTCCAGCCGCATGAGCAACCTTGGCCACTGCCTGAATGTCCAGCATATCGTTCTTGGGATTGCCCAGCGTTTCCGCGAAGATGAGTTTGGTTTTCGGAGTTATGCACCTGCGGAAATTCTCCGGGTCCGACGGGTCGGCGAAGACCGCCTCAATGCCCAGCTTGGGCAAGGTGTGATGGAACAGGTTATAGGTACCACCGTAGAGGCTCGCGGAAGAAACAATCTGGTCTCCGGCCTGGGCAATGTTCAGGATGGCGAGGGTTTCGGCGGCTTGCCCGGAGGCTGTCGCCAGCGCCCCAACCCCGCCCTCGAGCGCCGCTACCCTTTCCTCGAGAACCGCCCAAGTGGGATTCATGATGCGGGTGTAGATGTTGCCGAATTCCTTCAAGGCGAAAAGGTTAGCGGCGTGAGTTGTGTCTTTGAAAACGTACGAAGTGGTCTGGTAAATAGGGACGGCGCGCGCCCCGGATGTAGGATCGGGAAGTTGTCCTGCGTGCAAAGCGATCGAGTCGAAACCAAGTTTTCTTTCCAATGTATCCTCCTGTCTGATCTGAGTTGGCCCGTTTGTGGCTGCGGAAACTAGGGAAGGTCGTCGAAGAGGCTATAAACTCAAAAGCCCCTTCCGGTTGGGAAGAGGCTCGTTACATACCGTTCGGCCCCTCTCATCTTCCCCATATCCGGGCGGGAGTTGGCACCTGTCCCCCGATCTTTTATCGGAGCGGTTGTCGTGGCGTCATCGGGCCCGTCCCTCGGCCACTCTAGATGAGATTCAGGGTTACTGAATCAAATATTCAATTGTCAGAAACATCCTACGAAAATGCGCGAATCGTGTCAAGAAAAATCTGCGCCAATTTGTCGGGCTTCTCAAAATGCGAGGGTCTTCCGTCAACCCTTACCCGCCGGTTCCACTCGGAGCAGGCCGCGGTGGCGCAGGAACAACCGCCAGCGGTACTCTTGCGAAGGCAACGCGGTCATGCGCGGGATCGAGCACATTCACCTGCAAAGTGTAGCGGCCTGGGTGAAACTTTGCGAGCGGAATCTCGACAAAGTAGCTCGCCTTGCCCTCGGAGGATTTTCCCACCTTTCCAGGAAAGGGCCCGGCGTCCGCCACCTTCACGCCTCTTCGGAAAAAGGCCAGCGCCACCGAGGGTGGGACCGCAGCGGCATTCGCGGCTTCCGCCGCACTCGCTTTGGAGGCTGATTTCCCCGCGTAGGATTGGAGTAGTACGAAAAGATCCTGATTGGTTCGGAATACACTCGTCACACTTGGCAATACGGATTTATCTCCCAGGTTCAGCGGATTGTCGCTTTCAGCTTTGGACTTGCTTCTGCGCCCCTTGCCCGTCTCACTTGCTTTCACCTCATTGGAAAGTACCACCGAACTCAGGGCGAGTCCGCCCGACGAGACGGGAGGCAAAACCAGCGGCTCTTCGAAAGTCCCCATTTTTCCGCTTTGGTTTTCCCTGACCAGGACCTTTAGTTGGTACTTCCCCGGCGGGAGCACCAGACTGCCTTCATAGAGGAAATTGCCGGCCAGCAGTATGTCGTACGATTCACCGCTCACCTTTACCGGCAGCGTGTCCCGCAGCACTCCAAGCGGCTTTCCGGACGGGTCGGTGGCCCGCCAGATGAAATCGAATTCCGTTTCATGCGTATTGGATTTCTTCAGCAACTGCACCGATGAGCCCGGGATTTTAGCCGCCAGCACAACATAGTAGGTGTTGTCAGGACGGAGGAAGTACGAGGCGTCAACCACAAAGGGCAAGTCGAGAAACGGTTGATCGAGATTTATTGCCTGCTGAAGCTGCGCTTCTTTGTCTTCGCGCGTGAATTGGCGGAAATTCTTGGGGGCGAAGTAGCCGGGCCGAGCTTGAATTTTCACACCGGGCCGCATTACCTCGACGCGGATTCTCCGGAACCGGCCGTCGGAGCGAGTGTTGGTGGGGGAATAGCCCAGCAAGTAATAGCTGGAGTTTTCCGATTGGACTTCCTGGAAAGCCTCGCCAAAATCGTTTGTGTCGTAGAAAGTCCTGCCCCCGGTATCCTGCGCCAGCGAGGCCAGGGTTTCCCGGCTGCTGTGCATCGCGGAAATCTGGGAAGACACCGCCGAACCACTATACACAGCCGTACCGGAAGGACTTGCAGAAGTTGCATCGCCCCCGGGCGGCAGCGCCATCAAGCCTCGCGTATCCATGGTGTAGAGTGAGACGTTCGACTGGTTGGCAGCGGCGACGGTGGCCAGCAACTGCGCCTGGTTTTCGATCCCGGTGCCCGTGATGCCGCTCGAGAAGTGAATGACCGATTTCCGCCCTGGAACCCCGCGCAACATTTCCGCAAGGGATTCGATAGCCGCGAGCTTTTCATCGGTGTTGAAGATATTGAACTCGGTTTCGTCAGGCGTGAAGGCGTCGGAAACATCCTGCGTGACCGCTTCTTCACCCGACGCGCTGGTGGTGCCGGCTTCGCCCACGTTTCCGTTAGCGGCCAGGTTGGACGATTCCTCTCCCACCAGGATGCCATTCAGCGCTTTGGTAAGAGCATCGCGGTTGTTGGTGAAGTTCTGGACCACCCGCAAGCTCGAGGTGTAAGTGACAACAGCCACGAGATCCGCCGGGGTCAGCCTTTTCTGCACGAACGTGGTGGCTGCTTTGGTGGCGCGCATCAGGTCGTCCGGCTGCATCGAGGACACATCGAAGAACAGCAGCGTAAGCCGGTGGTCCTGCAAGACGGTCGCCGCCGGAACATTGGGCGGGAGTTTATCCAGGTCAATGGTGGGCGGGGGGCCGTTTGTGGTGTTTGCTTGCGCCAGCTTCTCGACGTTCTCCAGGCTGAAGGACGTGATGGTTTGCGGCGCCCCGTCTTCGAAAACCCGGAAGTCTTTCGCCGTCAGGTCGGTCACCAGTTTTCCCTTCGCCGTTACCCGGACGTCCACGAGCACCACATTGGTCTGGCTGCGTAAGAGAAACGCTTGGCGGGGTGTGCCGGCCTGTTGCGCTCCGGCGTCTGTGCCTTGCCCCTCCAGCGCCAAAGGCGCCACAGACAGGCCAAATACCAGCCCGGCAATTGAGAACTTACTTAGAAGGATTCGAACGCTTCGCTGCATCTTAATGTCCTTCGAGTCCACGAGTCGAGGAGTCGAGAGTCGAAAAGGCAATCGTATTTGCGTGCGGGCGCATGGCCGTGCGCCCCTACATCTTGACTCTCGACTGCGCTTATCGTCAAAGGTCGCGGCCGAATGTCGACCTTTGACTCTCGACTCCTCGACTCTCGACTCCTCGACTGCCCTTAGAATCTCAGGCGAAACGAAAAGATCACGCTGCGCATTGCGCCCACGCTTGTAACCCGCCCGAAGCCCTGCCCGTTGTCTACCGTAGACAGACCGGCGAACTTTGGCGTATTAAAGATATTGTTCGATGCGATGCGGAAGTCGCCGCGAATTCCCCGCTCGCGGGAGAAAGTCACCAACTTGTCGAGCGACATATTGAAGTTCACCGTTCCCGGCCCAGGAATGGTGTCGCGCCCCGCGTCACCGAATTCGCCCGCCGCCGGGAGCGAAAACGCTGCGGTATTGAAGAAATCTTCTGCGGTCCGCTGCGAACGCGGGAGCTCGACAGGCAGACCCGTGGCGTCCGCGCGCAGGTTGGAAATCGCTGCCGTCCCCGCCCGGTTGCTGAGGTTGCCCAGGATCTGGGCCGTGTACGGAGTGCCGGATTGGATAGTCGTGATGCCACTGATCTGCCAGTTCCCGAACACTCGGCCCATCGTTCCACCCTTATTGAGCCAGCGGCGCTGCTCGCCGAAGGGGAGTTGATAGTTGTGATTGACGAGCAGCTTATTTCGCACGTCGAAACTCGAAAGTCCTCGCTCGGCTTGCAAGTTGAGGTAGTTCTGGGCGACGGTTCTTCCCGCGCCGCCGACGCTCGCCGCATCGTCAATGGACCTTGAAAACGTGTAAGTACCACTCATCGAGAAGCCGCCATGGAACTGGCGGCGAAGCCCCACTTGCAAGCCATGATAGATGGAGGCCGCGCCCGAAGTCTCATAGGTGAAGGCCAGGGTATTCTGGAGTGCAGTGGGGGCTCCGGTCGAGATCGGCGCTCCGGGCGCGGACTGGTTCGGAGCCTGGAGCAGATCCAGCTTGGTCCCTTTTGTGCCCACATATCCGATGGAAAGAATGACGTTCCGGACGATCTCATCTTCGATCGAGAAGTTCCAGGTCTGCGCGTAAGGGGTGCGGAAATTCGGGTCCAAGGCGTAGTTATTGCTCAGAATATTCGGCCCTAGTTGCGGGAAGCCGTTTTCAAGCGTCAACACTTCCTTCGGAGTCGTAACCAGGGTGGAAGCCTGGGCGAAGGGCGGCTGGCTGGCCATGTTCGTATAGATCCGGGAATAGATGCTGCCGTCGTAAAAAAGCCCATAACCGGTGCGCAGCACCAAGGAGTGTTGTGACCATGGGCGATAGGCCAGGCCGATGCGCGGCGCGAAGTTGTGATCGTCCCCACGCATCAATGAGCCCGGCAGATTGCCCGGATTTTGACCTGTAACGACCGCCGGCGATGAAAAGCCCGGGCCAAACGTCAAGTCCGAAAGGTGGCCGTACTTCTCCGTGAAGGGATCGAAGTGTTCATAACGCAGGCCGTAGAGGATCGTCAGGTGCGCAGTGGCTCTCCAGTCGTCCTGAATGAAACCCGAATACACCCATGACCGGAAGTAGTTGCTGGTGTCTCCGAAGCGGACTGAGGTGGTCTGCGGGAGACCAAGCAGAAAATCCGCAAAGTCGAAGCCCGTGTTAGCAACGGGAAGACCGTTGGAAGTGAAATCGCTGGTCGAATAGCCGCTGAAGGCGAAAGTCCCGCGCGCATTGGGGTCCGTCAGAGCGTTCTGTTGGACCCGCCGCAGCTCGCCTCCCATTCTGATGTTGTGCTTGCCCACGTTGCGAAGAAAAATATCCATAATCCTGAAGGTCTGATTGCGCGTGAGGGAGGGTATGGCCAAATTCAGTGCTCCGAAGTTCGTAAACTGAAGGGCTGGCAAGCCCCAGTCCAGGGGATCTGTCGCAATACCCTGAATTCCCAACTCACCGGCGACATCTTGCTTGTATGCAAAGGGATCAAGAAGGGAAGTCCTCTGGCGATTGAAATTTGCGGTAAGGGTGTTGATCGTGCGCGGGCCGAGGGTGTGAATCTCCGTAAGGCTCATGTTCTGGCCCCTGACGGAACTGGTCGAAGTCAAGGCGGGGAAAGTCGATACCGATTGGCTCCGTGCGGAATTGAAGTAGTACATGGCGTTGAGGCTGTCTTTGGCCGAAATCTGCTGCCCTATGCGGCCCATTATCCGGTCGTTGGCGGTGGGCAAAGATTCCTGGAGGTGAAAGTTCTGAATCGAACCCGGCAGGTTTGGCAAGGGAAGGACCGGGCTGCCTTCATAGATGTAATTCAGCAAGCCTAGGGCAGCCTTGTCCATGCTTGCTGGCGGAATGATGTTAGGGATGCCGTTATAGGAGAACTGGGCTGGGTTGTCGCAGAACGGGGTTCCCGAGCAGGAAAATGGATTATAAATTTTCGGGACAGTCCCGGCCGTGGTTTGAGCCTGAGAGAAATCTCCCGTGCGCTCGGCGGGCGTGGGCACGCTTGCAAAACTGTCAAACGGGCTTTTGCCCCGCGTCATGCTGTAATTCACGAAGAAACTCGTCTTATTGCCGCCGTTATATATTTTCGGAATCACGAGAGGGCCACCAATGGTGGCGCCCAACTGCTCGGAGTAGGATGGAATCTGGGGCGACTCGGCCACATTCAGCGGGTAAGGATGAGCATCCAGGACCGAATTGGTGTACTGCTCAGAGATGTTGCCCCGCAGGCGATTCACTCGCGCCCGGCCTCCCGCCCAATTCCCTCCGCCTCCAAACCCTCCCCCCCCGCCACCGAATCCTCCGCCACCCCCGAACCCTCCTCCTCCACCAAATCCACCTCCGCCACCCCCGGGTCCTCCTCCGCCTGGTCCGCCACCCCCAAAACCAGGAGCGCCCTGTCCTTGCTGCATGAGGTTGCGCATTTGCTGGAACCTTTGCCTCCGATTATCGTCACCTCCGGGAGTCGAAGCGGAGATGCCCTCGCCTCCAGAAAGCAGGAATGAGCTCGAGGCACTTGCGGATGAATCGGCATCTACAGGATTCTCAGCCTGCGGGGTGCCTCCAGCCGATTGCTCATCGGAGAATCGGACGGTGCCTCCGTTTCCGTTCTCGTTCATTCCGGCCACCAGAGCCGGTTCCATCCCCTGAGCTCCCATCGAAGCCTGCAATTGTGCCGGCAAGGCTTGGACGTTCCCCGGCAGCCGTGCCCCTGATGGCGGGGTGGTTGCGCTGGAAGCGTTCGCCGGTTCCGGCGTACTTATCATCAACGCGATGTTCACCTTTAGAGTCTTTCCTTCGGTGACGGGGATGGGTTCCCGGACGTCAGTGCGAAATCCCACCAGTGAGGCTTCCAGCTTGTAGTTGCCAGGCGTAAGTCCGTTGAAGACGTAATTCCCGGCTTCGTCCGTCCAGGTCTCTTTTCTTTCACCTGACTGGGGATTGGTCAGGACCACCGTGGCGCCGGGGACAGAAACCCCGCCAGGCCCGCGCACGTGGCCCGTAAGTGTCCCTGTGCTGCCAGCTTGAGCGTGCAGTTTCGCAGGAGAAAGGCCCGCCAGCAGCGCCAAGATTGGCGCCAACCAGAAACTACTCCGACCTCGCCTCCATGGAAGGCTTCCAAAAACAGTAGAACTCATATCGCGCCCTGACCCTCATCCATCAATAACGAACTAGCCCCGCGCATGGTTATGCCGCGCAGTTCATGTCGCGCGCTGACCCTCTCCCATCATTACGAATTCGAGTGGCTCGCGGTTACACGGTAACCGGGCACATTTCTTAGACGTCGAAACCAGGGGAGGAGTTTTATGCGCAAACAGTTCGCTTTGGCCCTCGGGCTGGTTCTCATTGCTCTCGCAAGCCAGGCACTTGCGGCACAAAAGGATGATACGAAAACGCAGGCGGGTAACACGCAGCGGCAGTTTGGCGGGCCAGCGGTTTTCGGAACTATCACCTCTGTGGGCGTGGACCGCTTCGAAATCAAGAAGATGGATGGCTCAACGCAAACCGTGATGGTGGATGAGCACACTCGCTACCGCCAGGGACAACAGGATATCCAGCTTGAAGATTTGAAGCCGGGAGACCAGGTCTCTGTTCGGGGTCAAGCCAACTCCAACAAGGAATTCGTAGCGGAGGCCGTTCGACGCGCCACTGCCGATGAAATGCAGCGTTTTCAGAACGCCGGCGAGCGAGTTTTCGGCGCCATTGAGTCTATCGACAAGAATCAACTCAAGGTCAGTAATCCCCGCCAGGGTGAAAGAATCGTGCTGGTCAATGAGCAGACGCAATTCATGAAAGATGGGCAACCCATCGCTCTCAAGGACCTCAAAGTTGGCGACCGCATCTTTGCCCTCGGAAAAGAAACCCAAGGACAGTTCCTGGCAACTCGTGTCGTTACCGGCCAATTCCGGGGTCCAGGCCAGAGGCGTGATAACCAGTGAAACTAACGGGACTGGGGGCTAGGGCAATTTTGGATTTTAGACTTTGGATTGCCCTCTCCCTTGTGCCGACCACTTGCTGCCTACTGCTTACTGCCTTCTGTTTTTCCCTAGCCCCCAGCCTGACTCCTGACTTCTTCGCTCGGAATGACGGCCCAATACCTTTTTCAGTATCCTGATAAACAATCAGCGCGGCTCGCATGGTCATGAAAAACAAGACTCATCCGGGCCTGCTCTCGCCCAAGCGCAACTTTCAGCCGGAAAGCGTGTTCATTAGGATATAATGGACTGAAGTCAACAGGACATTTGGAATTCCTACCATGAGGAAAGAAAAGATGGCCGGTTCGAGACCGTAACGCCTGCGAGGAGGTCAAAGATGCGAGGAATGTGGACTCTGACCATGGCAGCCTGTGTGTTGGGCGGGCTGGTTGGAACTGGACGGAGCATGTTCGCAGGGCAAGAGGCTGGCGGAGCGCCGCCAACGGCGCAACGAGCGCGCCCCCACCTCAACCAGGTGGAGCGCGAGCTTAAAAGGATGAGCCAGACTCTAAACCTGACGGACGACCAGGTGGCAAGAATCCGACCCATCCTCCAGATCCGGAACAAACAGCTTAAAGATCTGCGAGCGGATTCCTCGCTCCCGCAGGGCGAGGCGCGCACGAAAGCCACCGCGATCCGTAAGTCCGCCCGCCAGCAAATCGATCAGATCCTGACGCTGGAACAGAGAGAAAAGCAAAAGGCAATTTGGCGGGGGGTTCGCCAAAACCGAGGTGGTCAGTCGTCCCTGGTCCCCAGCCCCTATTGAATCGCTATGGAGATGTGGATGGGGAAATTGGAAGTCCGACTATTGAAGCACACCTGTAGAGCCGAGCTTGACCGCTACTTGCGCCTTTACAGCCGCAGTTTCAACCCGGATGAGCGGGTCAGCCCGCAGGTTCTGCGCTGGGTCATCCAGCCATCACCGGCCAGAGTCAACCCCGTGCACCTCTTTGCCGCTTACTTGGACAAGCGCTTGGTGGGCGGCGCCTGCACGCTGGTTCTCCCCATGTTTCAGGTTGTATTCGGAAGTTACCTCTTCGTCGATGCTGCACTTCGCGGGCGGGGCCTTGGCGTGAGAATTCTGCGCGAGGTGCTCCGCCAGGAGAGGAGGGGACCTCATGGCGCGAATTGGAGGCTTTACGGTGAAGTCACCACATCTTCAGGTGATTGGTGGCACAGACTCCTGGCCAAGGTCGGCTTCCGCTTTTTCAAGACGATGTGGCCGCTAGCTTCGTATCAGCATCCGAACCAAGTGGTGCCGGGCCGCCTCTGCTATATCAATTTCCGGAAACCGCCGGAACGGTTTTCCCAGCCCGCCCTGTTGACATACATCCACGCCCTGTTTTACGGACCTGAAGCCATGCACCGCCACCTGCTGCCACGGCTCAAGCATTTTGTAAGACTCGAGGCGTGAGGTGACTGCCGATTGCTGATTGCCGATTGTCGATTGAAAAACTCGTGTGGCAACTTCCTCTCCTGTCAATCGGCAATCGAAAATCGGCAATTCCAGCCATCCTCGGCCAAACGATGATCGCAGAGATTCTTCGCAAGCAGAGAAGAAGTCTCAGACCAGTGCTATAGGACACTAACGGCTGGGATTCTTTCCGCATCTGCCATCTGCTGCCTACTGCCTTCTGCTTACTGCCTACTATCTTGGCCACACGGCCCGGCGGGGAATCACGCTCCGAGGTGCTTGCGGTACTGCTGCAGGAGGTAGTTGTCCGTCATGCCGGCAATGTAGTCGCACACAACGCGATGCAGGGGCTCCTCTTGGCTCTGGGCGACGTAGAAGGGAGGGAGGCCGCGAGGATGCTCGAGGTAGTAATTAAAGAGACGTCTCACACACCGCACGATTACTTTCCGCTCCGCCGCAAGTTGATGGTGAGAGTATAGGTTCACATTCAGGAATTCTTTCAGCTCCTTGTTTTCGCGGGCTCGCCTGGGACCTAGACTCACCAGGCGTCTTGAATGGGCGCGCACGTCCGCCACCGACCTGACGCGGGCCCCGGCAAGGCTCCGGCGCGTCGAGTCGATGAGGTCCGTCACCAGAATGTTCAGCGTCTCCTTGAGGGCTTCGTTGAATTTCAGTTTCTCCCGAGCCGTAGGGTATTTCCGGTCAATGGTGCGATAGAGTGAATCAAACAAGCGCAGACCCTGGCGAATCAGGGGAAGGGTGAGGAGTTTCGCTTCATAGCCATCGTCAAGGTCGGCGCAGTTGTAGGCGATTTCATCGGTGATGTCGATCAACTGGGCTTCGAGCGGTGGTCGCGCGCTCAACCCGTAGGCGGCGAGTCCGGGGTAAAGCGCGGGATCGTAGTCCCGCGAGTGCTTGATGATTCCTTCGCGGACTTCGAAGGTAAGGTTCAAGCCGGGAAACTCCACGTATTTCTGCTCGAAATGTTCAACGATTCGCAAGGCGTGCAGGTTGTGGTCAAAACTGTCTTTGAAATGCGCCATTTGCCGGTTGAGCTCGGATTCCCCGGCGTGGCCGAAGGGCGGGTGCCCCACATCATGCACCAGCGCCAGAGCTTCCACAAGATCGTTGTTCAGTCCCAGCGCCTTCGCCACTGTCCGGCTGATCTGCGCCACTTCCAGCGAGTGGGTCAGACGGGTGCGAAAATGGTCGGAGTAACGCCGAGTAAAAACCTGGGTCTTATTCTCAAGACGCCGGAAGGCCCGAGAATGGATGATGCGGTCGCGGTCTCGCACGTAATCGTTGCGGAAGGGATGCGAAGGCTCGGGATAGCGCCGGCCCTGCGACTCCTCCACTCGCATGGCGTAACTCGCTAGGTGGTTGTTCCAGTTGCGGCGCATCAATCCCTCGTTTGTTGGGCTTCTTCGGGCACCGCGAAGCGGTAGCCGACCCAGGGCTCGGTCAGCAGGTAACGGGGCTTGGAAGGCTGGGGCTCGATCTTCTTGCGCAACTGGTTGATGAATACACGTAGGTATTCCACCTGCTCTCCGTAGTCGGGACCCCAGACGGCTTGCAGCAGTTCGCGGTGTGGCAGGGCCTTGTTGCGGTGGGTAACGAGGTAATGGAGGAGGTCAAACTCCTTGGGTGTCAGTCGCGCCTGACGGCCACGCGCCGACACCGTTCGCTGAGCAAAATCGATGGTGAGACCCTGCGACTCAAAAGTTCGTGGCAGCTCATCGGCGCTGGGGACGCGGCGGCGCAAATTAGCGCGAATCCGGGCGAGGAGTTCCTGGATGCCGAAAGGTTTGACCACATAATCGTCGGCGCCGGCGTCAAGCGCCCGCACCTTGTCGCGTTCGTTATTCCGCACCGATAGCATGATGATCGGGATGTCGCAGGATTCGCGTATTTCGCGACACACTTCGAACCCGCTCATGCCCGGCAGGTTGATGTCAATAATCAACAGATCTGGCATTTCTTCCCTAATCATCTCGAGGGCATCTTCACCGCTACGCGCCTCGCGCACCACGAAGCCGCTCGCCACTAAAGTGGTCCGCAGCACGCGGCGGATCTGCGCCTCATCATCGAGGATCAAGACCCTGCCCGAGCTCATAAGACTCTGGCCCTTTCCGGAGACAGCGGCAGATTGAAGTGGAACACCGACCCGCTTCCAACTTGGCTGGTGACTCCTATGGACCCGCCGTGGGCTTCGACAATCGCCTTGCAGATGGCGAGTCCCATGCCGGTGCCCTGCACGCGGTAACGCTGGTCCCTGCCTCGGTAGAACTTGTCGAAGATAAGAGCCTGCTCGAAGCTGTCAATCCCTGGTCCGCGATCGGCCACGCTGGTGACGAGAAATCGGCCGGACACTTCGCTGCTGATGAGGATAGGAGCTCCGGGCGGGGAGAACTTCGCCGCGTTATCGAGGAGTTGCGTCAGAACTTCCCTGATACGAGCCGGGTCCATCGGGACCGTGGGCAGGCCTTCCGGCAGGCGGACATCGACGGTATGATTCGCCAGGACATTTTTCGAAGCCTCCAGCCCCGCATCGATCACCTCGAGGATGGCGTGGGGTTCGATCTCGAGTTCGATCTCACCGGCGTCGAGGCGGGCCATCTCGAGCGCTTCCTCGATCAGGTGATTCAAGTGATCACTCTCCTCGTTGATGATGGAGAAGAGCTCCTGCCGCTGGGCGTCACTCAGTTCGGATTGCGTCAGAAGACTGGTGACTGAAGCCTTGATCGCCGTGAGCGGGGTTCGAAGTTCGTGCGTAACCGAATCCAGAAGGGCGGAGCGGAGGCGTTCCTCCTGCCGGGCGGCCTCGGCCTTGCCTAGCGCCTCGATGGCGCTGACTCGCTCGACGGTAATGGCGATGAGCGTTCCGAGGGCTTCGAGCGTCTCGCGCGCGAGAACGGCGCCCGAAATGCCAAGACTTCCCACGGGCCGCACGCCCATTCGCACGGGCACACAACAAAGTTGCCGGTCAGCCTCCACCACCGGTTCCCCGCGCGCCATGACGGCCTTGAGCTGCTCGCCATCCAACTCCCGAAAATCCCTTCCCGAGCGGTAGATGGCCTCCCTGCTGGCCAGGTACAAAGCCGCGTCCTGGACTTCGAACGATTCCACGATGTGCCTCGGGATGGCGTTGAGCAATTCCACCACGCCTCCCGCCACCAGCATTTGTTGCGTGAAGGCATACAGACGTTCAATTTCCTGCCGGCGACGGTTGGCGTCACGGGCCCGCTGGCGCGCTTGTTCGGAAAGGCGGCTGGCGGTGATTGCCGTAATCAGGAAGGCGGTGAGCGCGACCCAGTTCTGAGGGTCGGCGATGGTCAAGCTGCCGAGGGGCGGAAGAAAGTAATAATTGAAAGCCAGGGTGGCCAGCAGCGACATGAAAATGGAAACCCGCAGGCCCCAGAAGGCGGAAACATAGAGAATCGCCAGCAGAAAGATAAGCGCCACGCTGGTGGAGTTGGCCGGCGCCACGTGGCGGAAGATGAGAACTATGGCCAGGACCATGCCGGCAGCGGCAGAGAAGCGCAGGATTTGCCATCGGGGGAGTTTCAACACCAATGGTATTATAGCGGATGTCGCCCGCACTTTCGCCATCGCTCTGGAGTGCGGCAGCTTGCTGCCGCTCTCGTTCAGGCCAGCTTGCTGGCTTTGCGCAGGAGCGCGGTGAAGCGCGAGCAAGCTCGCTGGAGAAAAGCGGCAGCAAGCTGCCGCACTCCAGAGCGGGCCGGCGGATGGGTAAATGATCAGGAGTCCAGAACAGTGGCTTGAAAAGGCTGCGCCTCACGAAAAAAAGGAGGGCGTGCTTAAAGTGTTTCTCGGCTACGCGCCGGGTGTCGGGAAGACTTACACCATGCTCAGCGAGGCGAACAGGCGCCGCAGTCGCGTGCAGGACGTTGTTGTCGGAATTGTGGAAACACACGGCCGCAAGCCCATCGAGGAATTGGCTGCCGGGCTCGAGCAAATTCCCAAGCGCAAGCTCGATTACAAAGGAATCATGTTCGAGGAAATGGACGTGGATGCGATTCTTGCCCGACGGCCTGGAGTCGCGCTCGTCGATGAGCTGGCCCACACCAACATCGAGGGGAGTAAGCATCGGAAGCGTTACGAAGACGTGATGGAACTCCTGGCGGCAAATATTGATGTGCTCTCCACCATGAACATTCAGCACATGGACAGCCTGGCGCCGCTGGTTCAATCCATCACCGGAGTTCCCGTCCGCGAAACCATACCGGATTGGGTGCTGAAGCGTGCGGGCGAAGTGGTGATGGTTGACCTGACGCCCGAGGCGCTACAGAACCGCATGCGGCGGGGTGACATCTACCCGCTTGAAACGATCGAGAGGGCCCTGGGCAACTTTTTCAGGCCTGGGAACTTGATCGCCCTGCGCGAGCTGGCGCTCCGCCAAGTGGCGGACACGGTGGACAATGAGCTTGGCTCCTACCTCACCACGAAACAGATCAGCCGGAACTGGGGAGTGCGAGAGCGCATCGCTGTCTCCATCAGCTCGCATCCCAGCTCACAATACCTCATCGCCCGCGGAGCGCGCCTGGCTCGCGCCGTCGGCGCGGAACTCTACGTGGTTTACGTTGAAACGTCCGCGGACGCGAGCGAGGGAAAACTGCGCTCCCTGGCGGTCAATATTCGCTTCGCTGAAGAACTGGAAGCCAAGGTCGAGCGCTTGCATGGAAATAGCGTGGGTGAAGCGGTGGCGAAGTTTGTAAAGGAAAGGAGGATTACCCAGGTAGTTTTTGGACATTCCGCCGCTCGCGGCTGGCGTAAGTACTTCTACCTTTCAGCGCTTAGCAGCTTCCTTCGCCACGCCCCCGCCGTGGACGTCCACATCGTCACCCAGGAAGGCGACTCGGAGACGTAAAGTGCCGCAGGCGTTGAACGTTTCCTAGCCAACCATCCCTGGGATGAGCGGGGCCTAATCCCAAATTCAACTCAGGTTTCTTGTGTGGCGGCGAGTTCCCCAAACTCCCTGGCAGGTCACGCCGCTGGGGCGAGGTAACCCCGCTGCTACAGGCGCTTCAGGTGGACTGAGCCGTCGCCGGTTTGGACGCTAAGGGTTGGGCCGCCCCCATTCAGCTTGCCGCGCAGTGACGAGTGGTCCAGGGAGCCCGAGACCGTGATGGGCAGATCGGAGGTTATCCGGCCATCGCCGGTGTGGACGTCGAGGTCCGCGGAAAAGCCCTCGGGGAGGCTTAGTTCCACGTTGCCGTCGCCGCTGCGCACGCTCCAGCCTGAGACCATCTGTGAACCTTGACTGATCTGGACGTAAATCCTTCCGTCGCCCGTCCTCAGGTTCAGGGAATCGAAGCGCCCCTGGACGCGCATGTTGCCGTCGCCGGTGGTGGCATGCAACGCCCCCTCGAGTGAATCCGCCTCGATTTTGCCATCTTGAGTGGAAAGATTGATTTCACCCTTGAGGCCGTGGACCGATAAATCGCCGTCGCCGGAATGGATATCCAGGCTGGCCTCCCGAGGAACTTTCAACTCGATTCTTGCGGACCGCGTATTGACGCCAATCACCCAATTCGTGCTCGGGATACGGACCTCCAATTCGACGCGATTTCCTGATTGAAAGTCCCGCACGCGCACTTGGTGAGTGTCCGAACTGCCCCACAGTCCGATCCGCACGCCCTCCGAAACGACACGCGCCTGGATTTCTTTTCCCTCCCAGGCCTCCACCTGCACGCTGGCGTCGTTCGTCTCGACGCGCAGGTCCGCCTTGCCGTTCAACTCGAACGTCTTAGACCACTCCTCCGCCCGGACGGGAATGGCAAATATCGCCAGCAACAAAACAAAACCTCCCACGATTTTCCTCGGCATGTTTCCTCCTCAAAACCGGCAGGCGCTTCTCCGCTTGAATTTACGTATCCAACCGGCTAAAGGTTCCAGTCCTCTTCAAGGTTAGACTCCCCTCCACTACGCTGCTGAACATTGCCCGCCGCACCAACTGGCACCAACTGTAGCGCAGGTCCGCCCTCTGGACCTGCGGCTTTTCAAGAGCCGGAGGCAGGGGGGCAAAAGCAGGCGGGCAATTCAGAATTGAGAATTGCCCCAGCCCCCAGTCCCTAGCACCTAGCCCCCAGTGCCTAACCCCGTTCTTTCAGTGGGCAGTAAGGACAGTCGGACTTGAATCAGATGAACGCTGAAAGCTGATAGCTGAAGGCTGAAAGCTGACCTGCCCTGGCGGGACCACTGACAGGCATGAAGCCATGGGTCGTTTGTTTGGTATAATGGCATTCCCAGGAGAAGTTGGGCGGGGAGGTTGAAAAATCCCGCCAGCGCTTGCAGGCAGCGACACTTAGAAGGGAGGGATAGCAACTCGTGGTTCCAGACACACTGGTGTGCCTTCTTGCGGGTGGAGCGGGGGAGCGCCTTTACCCGCTGACCCGGGATCGCGCCAAGCCCGCCGTCCCGTTTGGCGGGATGTATCGGATTGTGGACATTACCCTCTCGAACTGCATCAACTCCGATCTTCGCAGGATTTTCGTGGTTACCCAGTACAAGGCCCTCTCCCTTAATCGGCACTTGCGCGAGGGTTGGGGTATCTTCTCGGATGAACTGGGTGAGTTCTTACAGGTTCTGCCCCCCATGAGGCGGGTGGGAGAACATTGGTACCAAGGAACTGCCGACGCCACCTACCAGAACCTCTACTCGCTCGGGAGCGAGCCCTGCAAGTATGTTCTGATCCTTTACGGCGACCACGTTTACAAGATGAATTACCAGTTGATGCTCCAGCAGCACGTCGAGGCCGGGGCGGACGTCACCATTGGCACCATCGAATCCGATCGCGCTACGGCCTCCCAGTTCGGGGTGGTGGAAGTGGATAAGAACAACCGTATCGTCGGCTGGGAGGAGAAACCCGCTGACCCCAAGCCCTCGCCTAGAAACCCTGAGAAGTCCAACGTCTCGATGGGCATTTATTGCTTTAACCGCGACCTTCTGATCGAGGCCCTCGTCTCGGACGCCGGTGATCCGGACTCGAGCCACGACTTCG
This sequence comes from Acidobacteria bacterium UBA7540, assembly GCA_002478145.1. The sequence goes on along the minus strand of DLMI01000204.1, from coordinate 22,298 downwards.
GGAAGGACGTGATTCCAAAGCTTTTCGAAAAGAAGAGGGTTTATTCGTACGACTTCCACGACGAAAACAAGAAGGAAGCGAAGTACTGGCGGGATATCGGGACCATCGAGGCCTATTACGAAGCCAACATGGACCTGGTTTCGGTTTCGCCGGTCTTCAACCTGTACGACTCCGACTGGCCCATCCGTACTTACCAGCAACAGTACCCGCCGGCCAAGTTCGTGTTCGCGCAGGAGGGCCACCGCATGGGGATCGCCATCGACTCGATGGTCTCGATGGGTTGCATCATCTCCGGGGGCCGGGTTACGAACTCGATTCTTTCCCATGACGTTCGCGTCAACAGTTACACCGAAGTGGATAACACCATCCTTTTCTCTCACGTCACCATCGGTCGCTACTCGCGCATCCGCCGCGCCATCATCGACCGGGCCGTGCATCTTCCGGAGCGCACGGAAATTGGATTCGACCTCGAGGAAGACCGGAAGAAATATCACGTCAGCGAGAGCGGCATTGTAGTGGTCGTTCCTGAAGAGCGGATGTTCGAAGACCGTAGGCGGGCAGTAAGCAGTGGGGAGTGAGCAGAAGCATGTTACAATCGCACGTTTCAAAATCTTTCTAAGGACTAATCCTATGGCAAACATCGATCTGATTCAGGGAAGAGAAATACTCGATTCGCGCGGCAATCCAACCGTGGAGGCGGAAGTCTATCTTCGCGACGGTTCATTTGGGCGAGCGGCGGTGCCTTCGGGGGCATCAACCGGTGAGCACGAGGCTGTGGAATTACGCGACGGCGACAAGCGGCGGTACCTGGGCAAAGGCGTGTTGCGGGCCGTCGAGAATGTCAATACGCTACTGGCGCGGGAGCTGGGAGGACACGACGCCAGCGATCAGGTGGGAATTGATGAGCGCATGATCCGCCTTGATGGCACGCCGAATAAGGGCGAGCTGGGTGCGAACGCTATTCTCGCTGTATCGATGGCAGTGTGCCGGGCAGCGGCTCAATCAGCACGTATGCCGCTCTATCGTTATCTCGGCGGACTCCAGGCCCGCATTCTTCCGGTGCCGATGATGAATGTGCTGAACGGCGGGGTGCACGCGGATAACACCGTGGATTTCCAGGAATTCATGATCATGCCCGTGGGCGCCGAGAGCTTCGCGCATGCGTTGCGCATGGGCGCTGAGACCTTCCATACCTTGAAAAAGGTCTTGAAAGAACGCGGCTACAACACCTCCGTGGGCGACGAAGGCGGCTTCGCACCCAGTCTGAAGTCAAATGTGGAGGCCGTGGAACTCCTGCTGGAAGCCATCGAACAGGTGGGGTATTCGGCCGGCCAGGACATCTGCCTGGCGCTCGACCCTGCCTCCAGCGAGATGTTCCAGGACGGCAAGTACGTCTTCTTCAAATCCGACAAGTCGAAGAAATCCTCCGATGAAATGATCAAGCTGTATGCCGACTGGGTGCGACAGTATCCGATCATCAGCATCGAGGACGGCCTGGCCCAGGATGACTGGGAGGGCTGGAAGGCGCTGACCCAGGCCCTCGGTGATAAGGTGCAAATTGTGGGCGACGACATCTTCGTCACCAACTCTGAGCGGCTCGAGCGCGGCATCGAACTGGGAGCGGCGAATTCCATCCTGATCAAGTTGAACCAGATCGGCACGGTTACAGAAACCATGCGGGCGATTGAGCTGGCCCGGCGCCACGGCTATACTTCGGTGGTCTCGCACCGCTCGGGTGAAACTGAGGACGCTTTCATTGCTGATTTCGTGGTTGGCCTCGGCACGGGCCAGATCAAGACCGGGTCCGCCAGCCGTAGCGACCGCATTGCCAAGTACAACCAGTTGCTCCGCATCGAAGAAGAACTGGGCGATGCGGCGGAATTCCTGGGCCGCGCGGCAGTGAAGTGCGCCGGATAGATGGTGCGGAAAGCCTACGGCTCTTATAGCCGCCAAGTGGGCATCCTCGCGGCACAGTGCCCGGCCATGGTCTTCACATTACAAACACTGAATTCACATTGACAGATTTCATGGCCGGATGTAACCTGAGTCTTCATGTTGCGCACATTGGCACACGCTCATCCTCATTCGGCTTGCAAGGTGAAGTGTCAGTGGGCGAATCTATAAGTTATAAAGAACTGGTGAAAAGATGGCCCGCTGGCTAGGAAGCTCAGCGGGCCTTTTATTTTTGACTGACGGGGGGCGCTGTTTAATGGATCTGAATTTTCAAGACGGGTTGATTCCGGCGATTATTCAGGACAGGCATAGTGGCAAGGTGCTGATGCTGGGCTACATGAACACGGAAGCTTTTGAGAAAACCCTGAAGTCCGGTTACGTGACCTTTTTCAGCCGCAGGCGGCAGAAGCTCTGGACCAAGGGCGAAACATCCGGTTACCACTTACAGGTTCGTGAAATCCGGGTGGACTGCGACCACGACGCTTTGCTTGTCCAGGCGGACCTCAAGGGTCCGGGATGTTGCCACATGGGTTACAAGTCTTGTTTCTTCCGCAAACTGACCGCCTCCGGCGAGGAAGTCTTTCTGCAACGGGAGTTTGATCCGACCGAAGTGTATGGCGACCAAAACCCGGAGAGCCAAACATGAACCAGTTGAAATTGGGTCTTCCCAAGGGAAGCCTGCAAGAAGCCTCCCTCCAACTCTTCCGTCGCGCGGGCTACGAAATCACCGTCAATCCGCGGTCCTACTTTCCCGCCATTGACGACGATGAGATTGAGTGCATGCTGATCCGCGCTCAGGAAATGGCGCGCTACGTGGAGGATGGAATCCTGGACGCCGGGCTCACTGGCAGGGATTGGATTCTCGAGAACGAAGCCAAGGTGGTGGAAATCGCGGACCTTATTTACGCCAAGCAGACCTTCGGAACAGTCCGCTGGGTGCTGGCGGCGCCGGAGAAATCCCCTTTCCAGAGTGTCAAGGACCTGGAAGGGAAGGTCATTGCCACGGAACTCGTGGGCGTGACCAGGCGTTACCTTGCCGAAAACGGGGTCAAGGCCAAAGTGGAATTCTCCTGGGGCGCCACCGAGGTCAAGCCTCCGGTACTGGCCGATGCCATCGTGGAGGTCACTGAGACCGGTTCCTCTCTGCGGGCCAACGGCCTGCGCATCCTGGAGACGGTGTTGGAATCCAACACCAAGTTCATCGCCAACCTCGTTGCCTGGGATGATTCTTGGAAGCGGCAGAAGATCGAAACGCTCGTTATGCTTCTCAAAGGCGCGATTGAGGCCGCTGGAAAAGTGGGCTTGATGTTGAACGTCCTGCGAGCGGACCTCGAAAAGGTGCTGGCGGTTCTGCCGGCTCTGAAACGGCCGACGATTTCACAACTCAGTGATCCCGAGTGGGTGGCTGTGAACACGGTCATCGAGGAGAAAACGGTGCGCGAGATCATTCCGCGCCTCAAAGCCGCCCATGCCCAAGGCATTGTGGAGTATCCCTTGAACAAGATCGTAATCTAACGGGATGCTGAAAAATCTGTCTATCTTGTCATTCCGAGCGAAGCGAGGAATCTTGCTCTGCAAAAAAAGGACTTGCGAGATTCCTCGCTTCGCTCGGAATGACAACGTTCACAAAGGCTTTTCAGCATCCCGCTAAAGCGCTGTCTTACTCTATGCTGGACATTATTCGCGGCGACGATAAGGAAGCAGTCAGCCGTCTGCTGAGGGCTCACGCTACAAGCCTGAGCAGTGCCGAGGCGGTTGCCCGGCGTATTCTCGCCAATGTCCGCCGCCAGGGCGACCGAGCGCTGGTTCGCTATTCACGGCAGTTCGACGGTGTCGACCTGCGGAAAGTGGGCATGACGGTTACGCCCGATGAAGTCGAACGCGCGTACACAAACCTCCCACAGAGTTTCGTCGAGGCCTTACGGGTGGCGGCGAAAAACATCCGCGCTACGGCGCGCCGCCAACTCCCGCGGGCCTGGCAGTTTGAGGTCCTTCCGGGTGTGAAAGTGAGCCAGGTGCTTCGCCCTCTCGAACGGGTAGTGTGCTATGTTCCGGGCGGGCGTTACCCTTTGCCCTCGACTGTCCTCATGAGCGTCATCCCGGCACAAGTTGCGGGAGTGCGGGAGGTCCTGGTCACCTCGCCCAAGCCTGGTCCCGCCGTTCTTGTAGCCGCTCATATGCTGGGGGTGTCCGGAATTTACAGGCTCGGGGGAGCCCAGGCTGTCGCGGCATTTGCCTATGGGACGGAGAGCGTCCCGCGCGTCGAGAAGATTGTTGGTCCTGGAAACCGTTACGTGGCCACTGCCAAGAAACTGGTGGCCGGCGAATGCGGAATTGATTTCGTCGCGGGTCCATCGGAGCTGGTGGTGGTGGGCGCCGAGGGTAACCCCGAGTGGATCGCGGCCGACCTCGTGGCTCAGGCTGAGCACGATCCGGACGCGGTGGCCATGCTTATCACGTCCTCGCGTCAACTGGCTCTGCGTGTTCAAGCTTGTGCTGCCCAAATCGTCGCGCAGCTTCGCCTGCCGGTCGCGCAGAAATCGTTGGCCGGGCAAGGATGCATTATCGTCACTCGGCGTTTGGCGGAGGCTGCCGAGCTCGTCAACCGCATGGCCCCCGAGCATCTCACTCTGCTCGAGGATGCTGAGGGCTTGCTTGATCGGATCCAGTCTGCCGGCTCGATTTTCCTGGGCGGTTACAGTCCTGTCGCAGCGGGGGATTATGCTTCCGGCACCAATCACATTCTGCCCACCAGTGGGGCGGCGCGCTTGCGTGGCGGCCTGAGCGCGGCGGATTTTGTGAAGTGCATCTCGGTTCAGCAAATCACCCGCAAGGGCCTTTCGCGCCTTCGCCCGTCGATTGTAACGCTGGCGCGCGCGGAAGGCCTGAAGGCGCACGCACACTCCGTGGAAGCGAGGTTCAAGAAGCGATGATTCGACCCCGCAAGGCGGTGGAACGACTGAAGAAATACCGCCCCCCCATGGAAGGGCGGGCGGGGAAACTGCGCCTGGACTTCAACGAGAACACGGTGGGGTGTGCCCCGGAAGTTGTGCGCGCCCTGCGTAGTGCTCTAACCCCTGAAATGCTCACGCGATACCCGGAGTACGGGGAGAGCCGGCAGACCCTGGCGCGCTATTTCGGAGTCAAGCCGGAAGAGATGCTCCTGACCAACGGCACCGACGACGCGATCAAGGCGATCTGCGACGCCTTTGTCGATCCCGGTGATGTGCTCCTGGTGCCTGCTCCAACCTTCCCGGTTTACGAATTCTTTCACAACGTGGCGGGTGGCGACATCGAGCGGGTTCGCTACGACGAGCACTTCCGACTTCCAGTGGAAAGCATCGTGACCGCGATCCACAAGAAAACCCGCTGGGTACCTCTGGCCAGCCCCAATAACCCCACCGGGACGCAGATTTCCAAGCCTGATCTGCGCACTCTCCTGGAGGCTGCGCCGCACGTCCTGGTGTTAGTCGACGAAGCGTATTACGACTTTTCCGGTGCGACGGTTCTGCCCTGGATCAGAAAGTATGAAAACCTTCTCGTGACCAGGACGTTTTCGAAAGCGTTTGGACTGGCGGCGTTACGAATGGGTTTTATCTTCGGCAACCCTGAACTTGTGGAACTAATGCACCGGGCTCAAAGCCCTTTCCAGGTGAACTCGCTAGCCCTGCTGGCAGCGTCGATTGCCATCCAGCATGAAAGGCATGTAAGGAAATACGTGGCGGAAGTTCGCGCTAACCGCGACCTCGTTTATCGCTGGCTCGGGTCTCGGGGGATTCCTTATGTGCGGAGTTCTGCCAATTTCATTTTGACTCGTGTCGGGGAGCGCGCGCCGGAAATCGCCCAGCGCCTCCGCGCGGAGGGGATTCTGGTGCGCGACTGGAGCTACGATCCGCATCTCGAGGGTTACTTGCGGTTCACCATCGGTTCCCATGCTCAGACGCGCCGCTTGCTCGAAGAACTCGAGAGGCAGGAGCATTTGATCGAGACCCGGAACGGCACAAAAGCCTGGCGGAACTTCGTCACCTATTCCCAAACAGGATGGTTTGCATGAGGGCGCGCCGAGCGAGCATCCACCGCAAGACCGCAGAGACCGACGTCCGCATCCGGCTGAACCTGGACGGGCGCGGTCGCTACAAGGTTTCCACCGGCATTCGCTTTCTCGATCACATGCTGGAGCTGTTTGCCCGTCATGGCGGATTCGATCTGGTAGTTGAGGCGCGCGGCGACCTGGATGTTGACCAGCACCATACGGTCGAGGATATTGGCATTGTCTTGGGGCAGGTGTTCCGGCAAGCACTGGGGGCCAAGAAAGGCATTAATCGGGCGGGTTACTTCCTGATGCCCATGGATGAAACCCTGGCTATCGCCGCCGTCGACTTGAGTGGGCGGCCCTACCTGGTGCTCAACGCGCCGATCAAGGCAAAGTACGTCGGCGACCTCCAGACAGAACTGTTGGAAGACTTCTTCAACGGATTTGCGAGCAGCGCGGGGGCCAACGTACACCTGAAACTGGCCTATGGGCGCTCGAGCCACCATGCCGTCGAGGCGTTGTTCAAAGCCTGGGCGCGTGCTTTGCGCTATGCCTGTTCGCGCGACCCTCGCCTCAAGGCCCAACTCCCCAGCACCAAAGGACTGCTGTGATCGCGTTGCTCAACTACGGCGCCGGCAATGTTGGCTCGGTGCTGAAGGCCGTTGAGCACCTCGGACACTCGGCCGAGGTGACAGACAGGCCGGAGTCGCTCCGCTCCGCTGCGAAGATCATTTTCCCCGGTCAAGGTCACTTCGGCACGATGATGAGAGCCCTCGAGGAGCGCCGGCTTCTGAAGCCTCTTCGCGACTTGCTGGCCGGCGGCACGCCGTTCCTGGGGATCTGTTTGGGACTCCAGGCGCTCTACGAAGCGAGTGACGAAGCGCCGGAGGTTCCCGGACTCGCATTGCTCCCCGGCCGCGTGACCCGATTCGAAGGAGTCTTCAAAGTTCCACATGTGGGCTGGAGCCAACTGGAGATTCGAAGCCGCAGCGGGCTCTTTCGAGGGGTTGCGGACGGCAGTTTCGTTTATTACTGCCACTCTTACTACGGGCCAGCTTCCAAAGAAAGTTCGGCAGTAACTCACTATGGGCAGACTTTCGCAGCGGGCGTGGAGATGAAGAACATCTGGGCGGTGCAGTTTCACCCGGAAAAGTCGGGAGAAGTCGGGCTGAAAGTGCTGGGGAATTTCTTGAGCGGGGGCTAGGGACCGGAGGGTGGGGGCTAGGTGCTGGAGGTTGGGGGCCTAAAGATTGCAATGGCGATAAAATCTTACCGGGATCTGGATGTCTGGCAGCAGGCGATGAAGCTCGCGGAAGTCTGCTACAAGGAGACGGATGCATTTCCCGCACGGGAAACCTACGGCATGGCGAATCAAATTCGGCGCGCCGCCGTTTCCATCCCTTCAAACATTGCCGAAGGGAACAGTCGGCGCACCCGGCAGGCATACTTGAACCATCTATCGATTGCTCTCGGTTCGCAGTCAGAGCTGGAAACGCAAGTTGAGCTTTCCCGTCGGCTGAACCTTTTTTCAGAGAAATCAGCGCAGGACATACTGGGTTGGCAGAGGTGGTGGGCAGGATGTTGCATTCGCTCATTCGATCGCTGGAGCAGAAGGGAGAGCAGGTGACCCCAGCCCCCAGTCCCTAGCCCCCAGTTCTTATGTTTGCAAAACGCATCATTCCATGCCTGGATTGCAAGAACGGCCGAGTGGTCAAAGGCATCAAGTTTGTGAATCTAAGAGATGCCGGAGACCCGGGTGAACTGGCCGAGGCGTATAACCGCGAGGGGGCGGACGAACTGGTCATGCTGGACATATCGGCTTCCCGCGAGGGACGCGCTACGCTCATGGATACCGTACACCGGGTGGCGCGCAGGCTCTTCATACCGCTGACGGTGGGCGGGGGCGTGAGGACCCTGGAGGATGCGCAACGATTGCTCTCCGCCGGGGCCGATAAGGTGGCAGTGAACACGGCGGCGGTTGAATCCCCCGAAGTGGTGAGCCAGATTGCGGAGCACTTTGGGCGGCAAGCACTCGTTGTGGCTATCGACGCGCGCCGGCGAGTGACGACGGGCGGATTCGTAGGGGCACCCCTTGTGGGTGCCCTGGCGGGCCGGCAGGACGGGGCCAGGGCCGCTCCACATTGGAGAGTATTGACTTACGGCGGCACGAAGCCAACCGAACTGGACGCCCTGGAATGGGCTCGGGAAGTGGAATCACGCGGCGCCGGTGAAATCCTTCTGACTTCCATGGATGCTGACGGCACGCAGGCAGGCTTCGATTGTGAGCTGACGAAGACCATTGCCGAGGCCCTCCATATTCCTGTTATCGCTTCGGGCGGCGCCGGGGGGCCCGAACATTTTGCCGAAGTCTTCTTGAAAGGCCATGCCGATGCTGCCTTAGCTGCCTCTATTTTCCATTTCGAAACCTATACGATGCGCAGCCTCAAGGAGTACTTGCAGTCACAAGGTGTGCCGGTGCGGCTGTAAGAACCGCAAAGGCAGAAGGCTAAAGGATAAAGGGTAAAGGGTAAAGGGCCGCACGTTGTCATTCCGATCCCGCAGTCGCGGGAGAGGAATCTCGCTCTGGAAGCAAACGGTTAACGAGATTCCTCGCTCCGGTGGGAATAACAGGCCAGAGCGTACTTCGGTATCCCATTAGACTTCAACCGTTATCTTTAGCCTTTAACCTTTCGACTTTCCCTTCGGCTGGATACGCAATGATCATTCCATGCATCGACTTAATGGGTGGCAAGGTGGTTCAACTCGTCCAGGGGCGGGAGAAGTTCCTGGAGTTGCCCGACCCACTGGCGGTGCTCGAGAGATTTGCCGCCTATCCCCAAATCCAGGTGATCGACCTTGATGGAGCGTTGGGTCGAGGAGACCACAGCGATATTATCCGCCAACTCTGCCAGCGAAAACCCTGCCGCGTCGGGGGAGGAATCCGCACGGTGGAAAAAGCAGTCCAGACGGTGCAGGGCGGCGCGTACAAGGTAATTGTGGGCAGCAGCGCCTTTACGCCCAGCGGTATAAACTCCGAGTTCCTCCGATCTCTCCTTGCCGCCGTCCCTCGCGAGAAGCTCATGGTGGCGGTTGACTGCCTGGGTGACCGCGTGGCCATTCGGGGCTGGCGGGAAACCTTGCCGCTCACTTCTGCGCAGGCGCTGGCGCAGCTCGAGCCTTACTGCTCGGAGTTCCTCTGCACTTACATTGACGCGGAAGGTAAACTCCAGGGGACGAATCTGGCGTGGTTTAGAAGCTTGCGCTCCGTTACGCACTTACCCATCACTGCCGCAGGTGGCATCACCACTGATGAGGAAATCAACGCCCTGGAAGAGATGGGCATGAATGCCGCACTGGGGATGGCCATTTATCAGAAGGTCTTCCCCGAATTGTTCAAAAGCAGCCGGTAGCGCAGACCTGTTTTTTAGGTCTGCGGCTTTCAAGATCGTATGCAAACGGGCGCCGCAACTGCGACCGGCCGGCGATTTCTCTAGCTCTCCGCCCGTAGGCAAGACCGAACGTCGCCAGGCCAAAAGGCGCAGACCCAAGAAAGGTTTGGACTCTTTGCTCTTCCTGGTCCAGTGAAGCATGGATATCTATTTGTAAAGTAAGAAAAAAGACGAAGAGTATTCAGCTTTTTAAGCGCTCGTGTCTCGGTTATACTAACACTAGGAGGAGCTATGACAAAAAGTGTCGAGGCGGTTTTCGATGGCGCGACGCTCCGTCCGGACGAACCCCTGGGGCTTCCTCCAAATACTCGCGTGTGGTTGACGATTGAAAGCCTGAGAACGCCTGGAGGGGCGGGGTCGTTTTTGCGGACTGCCCGTACTCTGGGCCTAGCTGGCCCGCCCGATTGGTCGTCCAACCTCGAAGCTTACCTTTATGGCGAAAACGCTGATTCTCAGCGGTAAGTGTGTTTCTGGATACGGCCTACGCCATCGCGCTTGCTTCTACGACTGACGCATTTCATCCTCAGGCACTGACCTTGGCCGACGAGCTGGAAGCCAGCGGTACCCGATTGGTCACAACTTGGGCGGTGCTGCTGGAAATTGGCAACGCGCTTTCCCAGGTTCAGTTTCGCCATGCGGCCCTCCAACTGCTTTCTTCCCTCCAGAGCGACGCCAGCGTGGAGATTGTCCCGCTTGCCGGTCCGCTACTTGAGCAGGCGGTGAAGCTCTATTCTGAGCGCCCCGATAAGGAATGGGGCCTTACGGACTGCGTGTCCTTTGTCGTTATGGAGGAGCGCGGCATCCGCGATGCTCTTACCGCCGACGAGCATTTCCAGCAGGCTGGATTCCGGGCGCTGATGCGTGAAGGTACGGGATAATCCTGTCTGTCGTCTTCAATCGCCCTCTTCCATCCAGCGCAGACCTGTTTCTTAGGTCTGCGGCTTTTCAGATCGTGTAGACACGGCGGCCACCCGTCAGCTGACGGGCGACCTGCCGGCAATTTCTCTAGCCCTGCACCCGTGGGCAGGGCCGAACGTCGCCAGGCCAGAAGCGAGGTAGCTCAGACCTGCTTCTCAAGGTCTGCGGCTTGTCTCTGGGGGCCGGCAAGAAGCTCAGGGGGACTCACAAGACGGGTCCGCGCCAGACTTGCTAACAAGACCATGCACCGGACGATATTCCGCGCCGCCCCTGATGCCGAGGAATTGCTGGAACGGCGCAATTGTCATGGTATCATGTACGTGGAATGAGTTTGGAGTTTGAGTGGGACCGCAAGAAGGCCGAAGCCAATCATGCCAGCCACGGGGTTGATTTTGTAGAGGCGCTGACGGTCTTTCGTGACCCACTCGCTCGAGTTTTCGAGGATGAAGAAAACGTCCCCTAAGAAACGTCAGAGCGTACGCAACACCATGCGGAAGGAGTATCGGTTCGACTACAGCCGAGCCAAGCCGAATCGCTTTGCCGAGAGGATGTCGGAAGGTGTAGTAGCCGTGGTTCTCGAACCGGACGTGGCGGCGGTGTTCAAGTCGTCGAAGACTGTCAATGCCCTCTTGCGTTCCGTAATCGCTGCGATGCCAGAGTCCCAGCAACAACTGGGCTAACCCGCGGCTCAACCTGAGCCGGGCGTTCTCCAATCAACCCGGACTTAAGAATCAGGTCCCGGCTGCCCTTTGCTTACTGCCTGCTCTCTGACCCCTGAAACCTGCAGCTTGGCCCTCAACAATTAATGCTTGACAAATTCCAGATTGTGAGCTAGCGTGCTAGCGTATGATTACGATGTGGAACGTCCACAGGAACTACCTCCACCTCAGCGCCTCTGCCCATCCTGGCGACGAACATCCCCCGCAGTCGTGGAAAATGATTTGTTGGCAGCCTTCTTCTGTCAACCGTCAACTTTTGACGGTGGGCTGCACTTCGGAAAGAATTCTTTTTTGAACGAACGATACGGGAATGCTATTGAAAACAAAGGACCGCTGTGGAAAACTTGGGGGTGAAGCTGGAATGTGTATGAAAAAACAGGCACTTAGCCCTTCGAGGCGGGAATGTTGTTGAAAAGACAAGGGGTTAAGGTCCGCCCCAACGAGCGGGGATGGCTACAATAGACAATTTGTCGAGTCCACCGCGCATCATCGCGAACTCAGAGACAGGAGCGGCTGGAGTTGTTCAGCAACCTCACTCCACATACAAGCGGGGCACGCGTTTGCCAATCAAGCACAAAACCTCATAGGGGACTGTGTCGAGCATCTGCGCGATGTCGAGCGCGGTAATCGAGGCCTCCTCCGACCGGCCCATGAGGATGACTTCGTCTCCAACGTTGACACCGGGGATGTCCGTCACATCCAGAAGCGAGAGGTCCATACTGATGCTACCGACGAGCCGCGCAAGTCTGCCGCGTACGATGGCATGACCCCGATTCGAGAGCGCCCGGTTGAGGCCGTCCGCGTAACCCACCGGAACTGTGGCGATGCGGGAGGGACGCCGTGTATGGAATGCCTCCCCATAACCAAGCGGCGTCTCGCTGGGAACGTCCTTCAGGTACACGACGCAGGATTTGAAGGTGAGTACAGGTTCGAACTCCGGGAGGTCCGGAAGGTCTTTGCCCGGTGGGACAACGAGCGGAATGCAGCACCCGTAGAGCAAGCCTCCGATGCGAACCATGTTTTCAGGAAACTCGCGGCGGGCGAGCAACGCGCCACTGTTCGAGACATGAGTCCACGCGGGTTCAATTCCGGCCGAACTCAGTTGGGCAAGTGCAGCCCTGAACCGCTCACACTGCTCATCCGTTTGGGTAGCCAGCAGATCCTCGGCGGAAGCAAGGTGTGTGAACAGGCCGGTTAAACGCACGCCTTTGAGCGTCTGGTAATGCTCCAGGAACGCTGCCAGGCGGTCCGGCGGCACCCCCAGACGCCCCAGTCCGGTGTCCACTTTGAGATGGAACTCGATGGGACGACGGTAGCGTCGAACGCACTCGGCGTAGGTGTCAAGCCGGGCGGTGGAGGAAAGCGAAGGCGTGAGCTGAAACTTGATGAGGTCCGCAGGGTCGCTCATGTAGAGGCCGCCCAGCAGCAGTAGGGGCTGCGTGATCCCTGCGGCTCTCAATTCGAGGGCTTCTTCGACGCTCGCCACTCCGAACCAATCCGCGCCGCAGCCGGCCAGACAATTCGCCACGGCCACGGCTCCGTGACCGTAGGCGTCCGCCTTGATGACGGCCATCATTTTGCGCCGGCCGGCAAGTCGCCGGACTCGCTCATAATTCCGGCGCAGTTTTGAAAGAGAGATCTCGACCCAGGTGGGACGCAGTAGTTTGTTAATTGGAACATTCACATGCTTCACAGGCTTGTTGCGCGTGGGGTTCGGCAGGATGCTGAAAAACGTTTGTGAACGTTGTCATGCCAGACGGATTTCTCAGCATCCTGTCCGAAAAACGGGCGCACTGGCCGTTTGCGTCACGCCTCCGCGGGATTGCCTCATTCCTCCGGTGATTTCTGACCGCGAGCCAGATTCTCAAACTTCGCATAGGGTCTCATGAAGACGACCGGGATATCGCCGGTCGGGCCATTGCGCTGCTTGCCGATAATCAATTTCATCTCGACCCCGCGCCGGTCCACCTCACCTTCCGCTTCGCTTTCTTCAGCCGCCTTTCGCTCTCTGAAAATGAAGATAACCACGTCGGCGTCCTGTTCGATCGATCCGGATTCACGCAGATCAGATAGCTGAGGTCGCTGGCCAAGTCGCTGTCGCTGCTCAGGGGCGCGGCTCAATTGTGAAAGCGCAAGGACCGGAACCTTCAACTCCTTGGCGATACTCTTCAAGCCGCGCGAAATGTAACTGACTTCCTGCGTGCGGTTCTCAAAGCGCCCCTGACCGGAGACGAGCTGAAGGTAATCCACGATCATCAGGTCCAACCCCTTTTCCATCTTCAGGCGCCGCGCTCTGGCGCGAATCTGCATGATGCTCAGGGCAGGAGTGTCTTCGATCAAGAGTGGAGCGTCCCCGAGTCGGCCCAAAGCGCGGGTCAACTTGTTCCAATCTTCGCGGCTCCTTGAGAATCCGCTGCGAAGCTTGTGGCTGTCGGTTTCGGCTTCGGAGCACAAGAGACGGATGACTAACGACTCCTTGCTCATTTCGAGAGAGAAGAGCCCAACCGTTTTATGGTGCTTGATGGCGGCGTGGGCGGCGATGTTGAGCGCCAAGGCGGTCTTGCCCAGCGAAGGCCGCGAGGCCACCACCACCAGTTCTCCGGGTTGGAGTCCTGAGGTCATGTTATCGAGGTCTACGAACCCGGTTTCAATGCCCGTGACGCGCTGGCCGCGGTCAAGGAGATCGTCGATCGTCCCGAAACTCGACTTCACAATGTCCCGGATGTTGGTGAATCCGGATTGGACTTTCTGCTCGGCGATGTCGAAGACCTGGCTTTGAGCCAAATCGATCAGCGTGTCGGGGTCATCCGTTCCCTCCAGACAGCGTGAAATAACGTTGTTCGACGCATTGATAAGGCGTCGAATAAGCGACTTCTCTTTGACGATGCGGGAGTACTCCGAAACGGCAACGGAGGTTCCAATCGGCACACCATCCGTGAGGGCAGCGAGGTAAGCGGCCCCGCCCGCCTTCTCGGTCTGCCCGTCCTTGGAGAGTTCCTCGGAGAGCGTGACGAGATCGATGGTGCGGTTCTTCTCCGAGATGCCGACCATTTTTTCGAAGGTAATGCGGTGGGCTTCCGAAAAGAAATCATCCCTTCCGACCACTTCCAGAGCCATGTTAAGGGCCGAATTATCCAGGAGAATGGAACCGAGCAGGGCTCGCTCGGCTTCCAAATTGTGAGGAACAGCTCGGTCACTGGCCGTAGTGCTTGGCATGGAATGAAAAGTGTCTCTGGAATGTCAGATAACTATTCCAAAGGAATTATACCAATTGGGAGAATGTCTAGAGGAGATTTTTGCCCTGCCCTCTTCGGCCCGCGGGGGTTGGTGACAAGGTCGGCTCGCCGAGTCCAAGCCGCCTGGCTTCGCACGCCAGGGCGGTTACTCGGCCGACGGCTTTGCCTCCGTGGCAGGAGATTGCGGTTGGGACTGGGCCTGAGGCTGGGCCTCTGTCTCCGCTTCGCCTTCCACCCTCACTTTGATGAAGGCCGTTACTTCCCTGTGCAGCTTTATCGGCACCTCGTATTCACCCAGAATCTTCAGGGGTGAATCGAGAGCGATCTTCCGCCGGTCGATGTTGTACCCTTGGGCCGCCAATTTCTCGGCAATGTCGATGGCCGTGACAGAACCGAAGAGTGTTCCCTTTTCTCCGGATTTTCGAGTCAGGGTTACGCTGACCCCCTGGAGCAGCTTTGCCAGGTCCTCCGCGTCGCCCTTTTCTTTCGCCTCCAGCTTCAGAAACCGGACGCGTTGCTGCTCCATCCGCTTACGGTTCTGAAGCGTAGCGGCGACTGCCAGATTCTTGGGCAGAAGATAGTTGCGCCCGTACCCGTCAGCCACTTTCACCACTTGCCCTCTTGATCCAAGCTTTTCAATATTCTCAAGCAGAATTACTTCCATCGTTAAACTCCCTTCGCCCAGGGGCTAGCCCCTAGTCCCCAGCCCCCGCCGAGTTGCTAGGCGCCGGTAGAAAACGGCAACAACGCAATGTTCCGTGCACGTTTGATCGCCAGGCTCAAAGATCGTTGGTGGGTTGAGCATGTTCCGGTCAGGCGGCGAGGGAGTATCTTGCCCCGCTCGGAAATGAACCCTCCCACCAAGCGGGCGTCCTTGTAATCGATGACGTCAATCTTTTCCTCGCAGAACTTGCAAACCTTTCGCCGGCGGAAGAACTGCTTCTTGGGACCTGAAGGCCCACCCTCCCGCCTTGATTGCGGGCGCTCCGACTCTCCAGAATTGGTTCTCGGCACTGCCATATTGATCTACTCCTTCATCCTTGGGGTACTTCCGCTGCCGGCTGTGGAGGCGGCGCCACGGCAGGCTTGGAGCGGCGCTTCTTAGACTCCTGTTTTGCCCGGAGAGCTTTGAACTTCTCGGCGCGCTCCAAGTCTTCGTCAATCCGCACGCTCAGATATTTGATCACCGTGTCGATAACCTTCAAGCGGCGTTCAAACTCTTTGACCGTATCACCAGATCCCTGCAACCGGAAGAGAACATAAAATCCCTCACGTTGCTTCTGGACCCGATAAGCAAGCCGGCGGCGGCCTAGCTTTTCCACTTTTTCGAGCTTGCCGCCCGTGCCCGCAACCACGCCTTCCATTTGCGCGATCAGCTTGTCAACGTCTTCTTCGGTGACGTCAGGCCGGACGATAAAAATGATCTCGTAATTACGCATGGAACCTCACGATGGTTGGCTTGGAACCCGCCGGTTAAAGCGGTTCATCGCCTTTTGCGAACCTTCTCTAAGAATAACATGCACAGCTTCACAGGCTTGGTCGAGCATTTCAGCTACGGTTTCCAGGTCGGCCTCACGGAATCGGCCGAGTAGGTACGAAACCATATCCTGGATCGGCTGATCGGGTCTGACGCCCATTCGGACGCGAACGAAATCGCCCGAATCGAGTGCGCCGATAACGGACTTCATTCCTTTGTGGCCGCCCGCGCTGCCTCGGGGCCGAATGCGCAAGCTGCCCAGAGGAAGATCCGCGTCATCCACCAGCACAATCAAATCGCTCACGTCCAGCCGGTACTTCTCAGCCAGCCTGGCCACGGCCATCCCGCTCAAATTCATGTACGTCTGGGGCTTAGCCAGCAGAACATCCAAACCATCTATCCGCGTGGAAGCCGTCAACGCCTGAGCTTCGTGATGGGCCAAATTCAAACCACATTCGGCGGCGAGGCGGTCCACGGCCATAAAACCCAGGTTGTGGGGTGTCAGGTAGTACTCGTAGCCAGGGTTTCCTAAACCCGCGATCAGTCTCATTTCGAAAACCGAAATTCGAAACTCGAAATTCGAAACCCGAAAATCGGAAGGCATTTTCGAATTTCGCTTTTCGAATTTCGAATTCCAGTTTCGATTTTCCAGTTTCGAAACGCCTAGCTTTCCTTCTTGCCTTCCTTCTTGGCTTCCGGCGCTCCCGCTTCGGCTTCTTCTCCCTCTGCCTTGCCCTTGCGGATAACCTCGGGTTCGCCTGGCGCCGCCACTGCTTCTTCGGCAGCGGGCTTCACCTCTTCTTCCGCTCTCAACTCGGCCACATGAGCGACCACGCGTGTGGGATCCGTCAGGATCTTGACCTTTGGACCCACCGGCAGGTCTGAAACGCGAAAGTTCTTGCCGAGCTCGAGCCCGCTCACGTCGGCGACAAAACGCTCCGGAATATCGTCGGGGAGGCATTCCACTTCCACTTCGCGTAGCACAAACTCGAAGATTCCGCCTTGGACCTTTACACCCACCGGCTCGCCACTCACATGAATCGGGACCTGAAGCTTCAGTTTCATATCGCGCGCGATTCGGACCAGGTCAACGTGGAGAAGATCGCCGCGGATGGGCTCGGTTTGCCAGTCCCGGATCATGACGCGAGCCGGAGCCTTCCCCCGAATCTCCAGGGTGAAGATGGCGTTGTGGCCGGACTCTGAGTGGAGAATCTGCAAAATCTCTTTGGGATCCACCGCCACGGGAATCGCGGGCCCTCCGCCCCCATAAACCACGGCTGGGATCCGACCCGCACGCCGCATGCGCCGTGCAGCGTTCTTCCCGAATTCTTCGCGCGCCTCGACTTCAACAGCTAGAACCTGGCTCATGACTTTCTGCTCCTCAATTCCAATGCGCCCCGCGATCCGCAGGCGCGGGCTCTCCACCGCTTCAGATAAAGAGTTTGCTGACCGAAGTTTCCTCGTGAATCGAGCGAATAGCTTCCGCCAGCAACTTGCCCACGCTCAGCACCTTGATTCTTCCGCACTGCTCCGCCGCCGGCGAGAGCGGAATGGAGTTTGTCGTCACTACCTGCTCGAGGGGCGCCGCGCAAATCCTCTCGATGGCGTTTTCAGCAAACACGCCATGCGAACAACACGCGTAGACCTTGGCGGCGCCCTTCTCGCTCAGTGCCTGGGCGCTTTTCGCCAGAGTGCCGGCAGTATCAACCATGTCATCGACGAGTAAACACGTTTTGGCTTCAACCTCGCCGACCACGTTGAACATTTCCACCACGTTGGCATCTTCGCGGCGCTTGTCAATGATCGCCAGAGGCGCATTGAGCCGTTTTGCAAAGGCTCTCGCTCTTTCCACTCCTCCCGTGTCCGGGGAAACAACTACGGGGTCCTTCAGCTTCAGCCGCCGGAAATAACGCACCGTCACCGGCGTAGCGTAGAGGTGGTCCACGGGAATATTGAAGAAGCCCTGGATCTGGCCGGCGTGCAGGTCGAGCGCCAACACACGATTCGTGCCCGCCGAAGTCAACAAGTCGGCAACCAGTTTCGAGGAAATGGGCACACGCGGGCGGTCCTTGCGATCCTGTCGAGCGTAGCCGTAATAGGGGATTACAGCGGTAATCCGCTCCGCCGAGGCGCGTCGCAGGGCATCAAGCATAACCAGCAGTTCCATCAGGTTGTCGTTAACAGGGTTGCAGGTGGGCTGGATGACAAAGACGTCAGCCCCGCGGACATTCTCGAGGATCTGGAGGCGAACCTCTCCGTCAGGAAACCGTCCCACGTAAGCTTTCCCCAACGGCACCTTGAGTTGTGCGCATATCTCCCTGGCCAGAGCTGGATGAGCATTCCCCGTGAAGACCTTTAATTTGTGCTGAACCGGGTCCATCGTTCTCCTATCCTCACCACTGCCATGAGGGTTGTGCAAGATCGCAATATGGCTGGGAGGCCTGGATTCGAACCAGGGTTCCATGCTCCAAAGGCATGTGTCCTACCACTGGACGACCTCCCAAGAACCGTGAGCCGAGACAGGCAAAAAAGTTAGCACTCCTGAGGACGTTTTGCTCGTCACCTCTCACCGGAAGCACAGAAGTCGCCGGTAATCAGCTCGTGACAACGTGCGTGACCCGAATTTGAGCCACCCTTTGGGGATTAGCTTAGATGCGTGGAGCATCTGACGGGTAGATTCAAAAACTGAGTAGACAGCAGAACCACTCCCCGTCAAGGAGGCAATCTCGGCTCCGGCCCGGATGAGATGCCGCTTCAGCCGCGCCAACTCAGGCCACTTTGCGAAAACGACACGCTCGAAGTCGTTTTCGGCCGGTCCCCAATTCATCAAGGGAAATTGTGGCCACGCACCGACATTGTCAATGCTACGGACTTTGTCTTTGCTTGTCAACCGCAAACCCGCTTCCCGGTAAGCCTCTGCGGTGGAGATGGGAAATCCAGGAAAAACCACCAGGCACTTACGAGGAGGAAGATCGGGAAGCGGATAAACCTCCTCCCCGCGCCCGCACCCGAGAACCCTGCCGCCCAGCAGAAAGAGCGGGACGTCTGACCCCAATTGGGCCGCCAGGGAGAATCGAAGGCGCGGCGGCAACTTCTCACCGGTCAGCCGCTCCAGTCCCTCCAGCGTCGCCGCCGCATCGCTGCTGGCTCCGCCTAGGCCGCTTCCAGCGGGAATCATCTTCTCCAGCCGCACGCGCACTCCCCCTGGAAAGCCGCGCGCACGCCGCCAGAGATCGCAGGCACGATACACGAGGTTTCCCCCGCCTGAGGGTATCTCCGGATTATCGCACTCGAAGCGAATTCTTTCTCCGGCCTTGCGGAGCGAAATCTCCAGCCGGTCATGAAGCGCAATAGTCTGATAAATGGTGCGGATCTCGTGATAGGCGTCGGGGCGCTCGGCCAAAATCCTAAGCCCCAGGTTGATCTTCGCGAACGCACGGAGACGAATGGACTTTTCCAAAGTGCAAATCACTCCACGCGAGCCTTCTCCAAGGTCCGCTGTGGTTCCTTGAGTCCCTGGGTCTCTGGACGACCAGAGGCGGGAAGAGCAGATTTAACAGTTTATTGAAAGACCTGTTCGCGCACGCCGGTCCACTTCTATTTCTGGACAGAACGTTGCTTCGCGAGGCGGAGCTTCAGTTCTTCGAGCTCCCTCTGGAGCTTGGCCGCCTGGTCGGCATCGAAGTCACTCGATACCGCCTGGGGCCAATCCTTGAGGGCGCGTTCCCATTCCTGTTCGGCCAGGGTTTCTTTACCCATCCGCAGGTAAAGGCGACCAAGATGTTCATGGATGGTCGGATCGTCGGACATTAACCGCGCGGCCTTTTCCAGAGGCGGCTCGGCGAGGTCGCAGCGATCCATCTTATAGTATGCCCAGCCCAGGCTATCCAGATAAGCTCCGTTGTTCGGTTCCAGTTCCAAAGCCTTCTGGATGTACTTAACGGACTCCTCCAAGCGCACTCCCCGGTCCGCGAGCATGTAGCCGAGATAATTCGCCGCCGAAGCATTTAACGGATCGGCCGCAAGGACTTTCTTAAATTGCTCTTCGGCCAGGTCGTATTTCTTCTGACGTTCATAAATGGACCCGAGCATGAAGCGTGAGTACCCTTCCTCCTCGGCCTTTGAGCTGTACCCCAGCGCCTTGTTGACGGCTTGTTCCGCCTCGGCGAACTGCTTTGCCTGAGAGTACACTTGCGCGATGGAGAGGTAAAGTTCCCGGTCAGCAGGCGTATTATTCATGAGCGCCTGAAGCTGGCTTACGGCTTCGCCAACCCGCCCCAATTCGCCCACCACGTAGGCGCGGAGAATGCGCAGCGACCGCTCCTCCGGAGATTTCTGCACCGCCGAATTCACTTCATCCAGGGCCTTCGGCAGTTGGTGAGTCAGGCGCATCGTGTCCACGATAAGCTCTTCACCACGTGGCGCCTGCGCTTTACCGAGCGCCACAATCTGCTGGAAAGCTCGCAAGGCGGGGGGGTATTTCCGCTGCGCGCGGTAAATCAAACCCAGCCGCTCGAGGAAGAGGGCGCGATTGTTCGCCTCGGCAGGAGTGTATTGGTTCTCTGCCTGCTCCGAACTCTTGACGAGTCCCTGCAAAAGCTCGATGGCTTTGTCCTGGTTGCCGGCCGCATCCTCAAGCAACGCCTGCTCGTACTGGATTTTCATGTCGTACTGGATCTTCGTGTCATCCGGCTGCGGCAACGTCCTGGCGCGCTCGAGCTCCTTTCGGGCTTGGTCGAACCGCCCTTCCTGTCGATCGAGTTGTGCCAGCCGCAGATACGTTGACCCGTCATCAGGATCAGCTTTCAGAATCTTCTCAAACTCCGTCCGCGCGGCCGGAGTGTTTCCCATGTCCATCAAGGCGTCCGCGTAAGCCCGGCGAAGTTCCTGATTCTCGGGGTCTTTCACCAAAGCCTTTTCGTAGGTGGCCACGGCAGATTCAAAGTCGTGCATCTGGCTGTAGGCGTAGCCCAGCATTCCGAGCAGCGACGGATCCAAATCAGCCTCGGGGATCTTCTTGAGCAGTTCCACCGCCCCCGCGTAGTCGCCTTGCTCGAAGTAAAGCTGCGCCAGACTGGTCAGGCCGCCTTTCGAGTCAGGGTCCACATTCAGGACCTTCTTGAAGGCCTCCTCGGCCTTGTGATCCTGGTTGTCCAATTTATATAGGCGTCCGAGAACCTGCCACGAATCCGTATCTTTGGGTTCCAGTTGGGTAAGGGCCTCCATGTGTTCGATGGCTTTGCGGAGGTTTTCCTTGTTGGTCTTTTCGGTCTGGCTATCACCTAGCATGTGCCAGTAAACCCGGGCCAGTAGCCGGTGGGCATCGGGGTAGTTGGGGTCGGACTTCAAAACGTCTTCCGCTTCATGAATCGCGTCACCGACGCGGGAAACCCGCCAGTAGAGCTCGGCCAGTTCAACCCGCAAGAATAATGATTCGGGGTCGGCCGTGATGGCCTGTTTGTACTCGGAAACAGCCTTGTCAATATAGTCGGTGCGGTTATACACGCCAGCCAGTTCCTTGTACCGCCTCGCCAGCATGAAGTGGTAATAGGCTTGGGCATGGTCCGCGACTGCCGGCCCCGCCTCTCCAGACGGTTTGGCCGCGCCCGATGGGCCGGAACTCTGGGCCGCAAGAAGAACCATGGCCCCCGCCAAGAAAACGCCGACTCCAACCCCAAGTCTCTTGCTAAGTTTACGCATAGTCCCTTTCTGCCCCGCTTAGTCTCCCAACATTAGATGCAAAATTATCGCATAGGGGTACCGAAGTGTCAAAGAAGGGATTGTGCCTGTACTCCGAGCACGTGACAGAGCACGTGACGAACGCTAGGGAAGCCTGGGTAGATCGTATCCCCCCTGTGGGGTGGGGCGATCGTCGCGACGCACTGTGTCGAGACGATAATCGAGGAAGGCAGGGGGAAGCAAGCAGAGTTTAAGGGGGAGGCGGGGATCGAGTTGGTGGATGATCTGCCATGGGGTGAGGCCTCGCTTGTGAGAGTTGGGACGAGCCAGGTTGAAGTAGAGCTGGTAGAGCGACGCTTTGCCGAGGAAGTCGGTACGCGTGTGAAAGGTTTCCAGATCGTAGAACTCGTCTTCGATGAGGCGGTGGACGGTCTCAACGTCGGTCTGATAGGTGTGGGCGCCGGGCGGAATGCGCTCATGCTGGGATCCGAAGTAAGTGACGGCGGCGGGAAAGTGCGAAGGGGAGCCGTCGGGCTGAAGTTCGCCGATGAACTCCCCGCCATTGTCGGTCTGCCAAGTCACGTCCTTCAAGTTGACGCCGCAGCGCCGCAGGTGGATTTGAACGCGCTGGGCGAACAGCTCGCTGGCCCGGGCGGAACGGTGGGAGGCGTAGGCGAGGAACTGGAGACCGCTGCGCACCTCGCGGGCGGTGTACTGGATGGCGGGGAGGCGGTGGGCCTTCATCTGCGGCCAATAGCGTGGAATATCCTTGAGATCCTTGGTGTCGGCGGAGATTTGCTGGAACAAGGCGCAAGTTTCTTTCAGGGCGGCGAG